>NC_007406.1:1334273-2023546 GCF_000012725.1 Nitrobacter winogradskyi Nb-255
AGCCTTGTCCGAAATCCTGAGGAATCGCTGATTTAGAAGTGGATGAGCGCGTCATGATGACTATAGCGTTTCCGCGCGAAGTGGATACCTGGTTTGCGTGAAGAAAACGCTTCAGATCAAGATCTGAGAGCCCGGCCCTTGATTCCATCGGAAGCGAAGAGGATCTAGAGTTGGGTGGACGAACTTCTGGGGCGTGACAAGGGAGCGCGCGACATGAGCGTTGGGATGCTCGATCATTTCAATATCCGGACCCGCAAACTTGCCGAGACGGTCCGGTTTTACGAGGAGGTTCTCGGCCTGACGAAGGGGGATCGGCCTGATTTCGCATTTCCGGGCGCGTGGCTCTATAGCGAGGGAAAGCCGGTGGTTCACCTCGTCGACATCGCTCCGACATCCGAGCCGCAAAAGCCGGATTCCGGTGTCGTTCATCACATCGCCTTTGCAAGCCGTGATTACAGGGGCATGAAACAGCGGCTTGAGGCCAAGGGATTTGCGTTCAAGGCTCGCGAGGTCCCCGGCGGTCACATCTGGCAGATTTTCGTCAGCGATCCGAACGGCGTCTTGATCGAACTCAACTATGACGCTGCCGCCGAGGGGGGTTGACTTCCAAGTCCCGACTGGATTGCTACGACTTTGCATCCCCGCCCGTTGCCCAAGGTCCGTCACCTGGATTTTCTACGGACAGCGGACCGGTTGCGGGGTCTGTCATGTCCAACCTGTTGTTGGATAAAGTGCGGATATCCGGAGAAGCGCCTTGAACGTAACACCGCAGCAAGTTCTCGACCGGCTGGCCGGTGTGCTTTCTCCCAGCGGTGTGGCGCTTACCGCCGCCGGGGTACTGTCGGAAATCGCCATCAACGGCGACAAGGTATTCTTCTCTATCAGCGTCGAGGCGGAAGAGAGCAAGTCCTGGGAAGAGGTTCGCGTCAACGCCCAGGCGGCCGTGCGCGCGATTCCGGGAGTGTCGGCTGTGATGGTCGCTCTAACGGCCGAGCGCAAGCCTGACCGCGCCACGGCAGGTTTGCCGCCAGGGTCCGAGCAAGGGATTCCGCACGTGTCGACACGCCGATCGCCACAACATCCGGCCTCCGGTTCGCCGATGGCGCGGCAGGCCGATATTCCCGGAGTTGCCGCCGTTGTCGCCGTTGCGTCAGGCAAGGGCGGTGTCGGCAAGTCGACCACCGCGCTCAATCTGGCGCTGGGGCTGCGGGATTCCGGTTTGCGTGTCGGTCTGCTCGATGCGGATATCTATGGACCCTCGATTCCGCGACTGACCGGTATTCGCGAAAAGCCGCGATTGACGGACGACAAGAAGATAGTGCCGATCGAGCGGTTTGGCCTTGCCATCATGTCGGTGGGCTTTCTCATCGAAGAAGAAAGTGCGGTGATCTGGCGCGGTCCGATGGTGACCTCCGCGATCCGGCAGATGCTGCGAGATGTGGTCTGGGGCGATCTCGACGTTCTGGTCGTGGACATGCCGCCGGGGACCGGTGATGCTCAACTGACGCTGGCCCAGAATGTGCCGCTCAAAGGAGCCGTCATCGTTTCGACGCCGCAGGATCTGTCGTTGATCGACGCAAGGCGCGGACTGGCCATGTTCAGAAAAGTCAACGTGCCGGTTTTCGGCATTATCGAAAATATGAGTTTCTTTCAGTGTCCGCATTGTGGGGGGCGAAGCGACATCTTTGGCCATGGGGGCGCGCGACACGAGGCGGAGAGGCTGGGAGTTCCGTTTCTGGGCGAAGTCCCGCTTCACATGTCGATCCGCGAGACCTCCGATTCCGGTGATCCTGTGGTCGAGAGCGAACCTGACGGGCCGCATGCCGCGATCTATCGCGCGATGGCCGCAAGCATTCGCAATCGGCTTCAGGACGCGACGCCTAAGGTTCGATGATCTCATTCCGTGATTTGCATTGCGTCACGGCACGAGACTTGCGAATCTTAGAATCAGGTATCACTACAGCATGATCCCGAAAGGTGGATACCGGTTTTCGGAGAAGATCATGCTCAAACAGCAAGATAAGCGACGAGTCTGATTCAACACAGTGGAAACAGCCTTTAGTAGAAGTTTCCAGTCTGGGGTTTGACCTTCACTCGTGGGTTCGCTTGCAAGACAAGCAGCGAAGGTCAAGCTCGCTCCGCCATAGCCTTCGCTGGAAGCTCAATAAGGATCGTCATAAGGGGTGGGTCATGAAACGTCGTGATTTTTTGAAAGGATCGGCAGCCGGGGCCGCCGTCTCGGCCGTGGCCTCGCCGGCGATCGCTCAATCGGCGCCCGAGATCAAATGGCGCATGACGTCAAGCTTTCCCAAATCGCTCGACACGATCTACGGCACGGCCGCGGTCTTTGCAAAGCAGGTCGCGGAAATGACCGACAACAAATTCCAGATCCAGCTGTTCGCGGCAGGAGAGGTCGTTCCCGCGTTGCAGGCGCTCGATGCGACGGCCAACAATACGGTCGAGATGAGTCACACCGCTTCGTACTATTATGTCGGAAAGGATCCCACCTTCGCGATCTTCGCGTCAGTTCCGTTCGGGCTCAATGCGCGTCAGCAGAATTCCTGGCTGTTTCAGGGCGGCGGCAATGAGCTTGCAGACGAGTTCTTCAAGAAATTCGGCGTTGTCGGGCTTCCCTGCGGCAACACCGGCACACAGATGGGCGGTTGGTTCCGCAAGGAGATCAAGACCGTGGCCGATCTGTCGGGCCTGAAGATGCGGATCGGCGGCATTGCCGGTCAGGTCTTGCAGAAGGTCGGCGTGATACCGCAGCAGCTTGCCGGGGGCGACGTTTATCCTTCGCTTGAGAAAGGTACGATCGACGCGGCCGAATGGGTCGGTCCATACGACGATGAGAAGCTGGGTCTCCAGAAGGTCGCCAAGTATTATTATTATCCAGGTTTTTGGGAGGGCGGGCCGACGCTCCATGCGTTCTGCAATCTCGAGAAGTGGAACACGTTGCCAAAGACCTATCAGGCGATACTGGTGAACGCGGCGAACACGGCCAACACCTGGATGACGGCTCGCTATGACATGCAGAATCCGACCGCCCTCAAGCGGCTCGTCGCAGGTGGCACGCAACTCAGGCCGTTCAGTCACGACGTTCTCGACGCTTGCCTGAAAGCCACGAACGAGTTGTGGGGCGAGATTTCGGCAAATAATGCGGACTTCAAGAAAGTGATCGATGCGATGCAGGCCTATCGGTCGGACGAATATTTGTGGTGGCAGGTGGCGGAATATACCTACGACACCTTCATGATTCGATCACGGACGCGGGGCTGATTGCATTCTGACGTCCCGCGTCATTTGCGTTTCAGTTTCGCAAGAACGTCATGCGCTCCCGCCCCGACATGCGGGATCGCGAGGAACCAAATGAGCGAGCGGAACTGAACCTGGGCGAGTGTTTTTCGCTTCCGAGCGCATCAGAAGCCTGGATCAGGATCATTGCCTTGACGCGTTTCTTCACGCCAACCGATCCTCGATCTCAGAGGCAAGCTCGAGGATATGCTTCACTCGAAGCTGTATTTTTGATGACGTAACTATTGCCGATTGGTCGGTACCGGACCGAAATCGAGTGGCGCGACATCGATCATCGGAACCTCGATCTTGATATTGTCGAGGTCGACGGTTGTCGATTTGCCAAGCAGACCTGTCACTGTCGCGGGGAACGCGATCACGAGAATGACCATGATGATCTGCAATCCAATCCATGGCACCGCGCCCCAGTAAATGTCTGAACTCTTGACCTCTCGCGGGGCGACGCCGCGCAGGTAGAACAGCGCAAAACCGAATGGAGGGTGGAGGAACGAGGTCTGCATGTTGACGCAGATCATGACGCCGAACCAGATCAGCGCTGCGTCTGCGCCGACGACGGGAGCGAGAACTTTCTGGGCCACCGGAGCGAGCATCGGTAGAATGATGAAGGCAATCTCGAAGAAATCGAGGAAGAACGCCAGGAAGAAGATGAACGCGTTGATGAAGATGAGAAAACCCCATACGCCGCCCGGCAGCGATGTCAGCAGATGCTCCAGCCATTCACCGCCGGAGACTCCGAGAAACACCACCGAGAAGCAGGTCGAACCGATCAGAATGAAGGTCACCATGGTGGTGAGGCGCATTGTCGATTGATAGCCCTGCCGGATGAGGTCGCGAAGTCCGGGGATGCGGACGGCCTCCAGACAAATCCACACCACCGCGAGATAGGTAACGGCGAATGCGATCTTGAAGACCAATCCCTCAGCCACGAAAATTCCGACGAGCGTTCCGATGCCGCCGGTGATGGCGCCGATGATCAGGAGTTTTCGGCCGGTACTGCTGAAATCCTTGTGGTGAATGGTCGCCAGCACGATCGCGCCGACGGCGCCCATCGCGCCTGCTTCCGTGGGTGTCGCAAGCCCCAGCATCATGGTGCCTAGCACGACGAAGATCAGGACGGCGGAGGGAATGATGCCCATCAGGCACTTGCGCCAAAGCGGCCAGCCGGTGAGCGTGCGAAATTCCTTTGGCACCGGGGGGACGTGATCGGGCTTGAAGATACCGAGCAGGAAAGTGTATCCGGCGAACAGCATGATCTGGAACAGCGACGGTCCCCAGGCGCCGAGATACATGTCGCCGACCGATTTCCCGAGTTGATCGGCCAGGACGATCAGCACCAGGGAGGGCGGAACGAGTTGAGTGATGGTGCCGGATGCCGCCAGCACGCCCGTGACGTAGCGAATGTTGTAGCCGTAGCGCATCATCACGGGCATCGAGATCAGCGCCATGGCGATCACCTGCGCGGCGACCGTGCCGGTGATGGCGCCGAGGATGAATCCGACAAGGATGACCGAATATCCGAGACCGCCGCGGATGGGTCCAAACAGTTGGCCCATCGAGTCGAGCATGTCTTCCGCGAGGCCGCAGCGCTCGAGTACCGATCCCATGAACGTGAAAAAAGGAATCGCGAGCAGCAGCTCGTTCGATAGCACGCCTCCGAACACGCGCCCCGGTATGGCCTGAAGGAAATTAAGGTCGAAGAAGCCAAGATGGATCGCAAGGAATCCGAACGAGAGCCCCACCGCGGCCAGCGTGAAGGCGACGGGAAAACCGATCAACATCGCCAGAACCAGGCCGCCGAACATCATTGGCGGCATCATTTCCAGCGTAATCATTGAGTCGGTCTCTCGTAGGTTGCCTGGATCGTGACAAGGCCCTGTAGCGCCGCTATCCGCTTGATCACTTCCGAGATCCCCTGAATCGCGAGCATGACGAATCCGAGCGGGACGACGAGCTTGATCGGCCAGCGAACGAGACCGCCGGCATTTCCGGATACTTCGCCGATTGCATAAGACTGCATGAAGAAAGGCCAGGACAGGTAGCTGAGCAACAGGCAGGCAGGAATGAGAAAGAAGAGGGTCCCGATGAGATCCAGCCAGAGCCTGCCGCGATCGGACAGGATCAGATAGAAAATCTCGACCCGAACGTGTTCATTGCGTTTGAAGGTGTAGGATGCGCCGAACATCACGAGGATGGCGAACATGTACCATTGCAGTTCGAGCCAGCTGTTCGAACTGTAGCCGAACGCATATCGGATCATTGCATTGCCGGCGCTCACCAGCACGGCAAGCAGCACAAGGATGTTGCATACGTACCCGACCTTTTCGTTGAGCCGGTCGATGGCTGTGCTGAGGGCCAGTAACAGACGCATCAATTCCTCCTGGCGACAGCCGATCGCGACTGCTGAAGCCGACTCAGAGCCCTAGAGCGTTTTCAAGCGAAGCATGTCTGGCCGCTTGTCCCAGAGTGTGAAATACAGCGACCCGTCAGACGCTGGCTACATGAAGATCGTCGCACCATTCCAATGCTACGTCGCCGCCGTCAACCGGGCCTTGATGTTTTGGGGTATGGCGGATCGCCGGGCTATTATGGCGTTGTCGAGCGAAGCACGGGTTTGACCTGAGGACGGATGATGGTCCGGTTCGCCTGACCACGACGCCCGGTCCGGATCATAAGTCCTGCTTTTGATTCGGCGGGAAGCCGAAAGGCTCCAGGAAAGCAGGCCCTCAATGGAAGCCTCGAGGCCGCTATTGCAGGCATGGGAGATCCGGGACCGAGCCAATCCCTCGCATGATGAATTGCCGATTTCATCGGCCGGTTGCGCCGGCATTCGCCTCAGCTGCGGCAGAACGGGCAATGTCAGAATTCGTTATCCGCCGGTTACGCTCATGTGGCGGCTTACGCTCGGGCGGTTGTGACGGTCGATGATAAAATCGTGGCCCTTCGGCTTGAGGCCGATGGCGCGATCGATCGTCTCATATAGCAACTCGTCGGTGGGCGATGCGCGGAGCGGCCGGCGCAGATCGGAAGCGTCTTCGTGTCCGAGGCAGGTATGCAGGGTGCCCGTGCAGGTGATGCGGACGCGGTTGCAGGATTCGCAGAAATTATGGGTCATCGGCGTGATGAAACCCAGCTTGCCGCCGGTCTCGCTGACCCTAACGTAGCGGGCGGGACCGCCCGTACTGTCATCGAGGTCGGTGAGGGTGTATTGACCTTCGAGCCGCGCGCGCAGCATGGAGAGCGGCAGATATTGATCGGCGCGGGATGCGCCGATATCGCCCATCGGCATGACCTCGATGAGCGTCAGCGCCATGTCTCGACTGTGCGCCCATTCCATCAGGGATGGAATTTCATCCTCGTTCAGGTTTTTGAGCGCGACCGCATTGATCTTGACGGCGAGACCCGCGGCCTGCGCGGCGTCAATGCCTGCCATGACCTTCTGGATGTCGCCCCAGCGCGTGATCTCGCGAAACCTGGCGGGGTCGAGCGTATCGAGCGACACGTTGATCCGTTTTACGCCGCAGTCCTTAAGCTCATTGGCGAAGCGAACCAGTTGCGATCCGTTTGTCGTGAGCGTCAGCTCTTTCAGCGCTCCCGACTGGAGATGGCGAGACAAGGAACGGATCAGCGACATCACGTTGCGGCGGACCAGCGGCTCGCCGCCTGTCAGCCGCAGCTTGCGCACGCCCTTGGCGATGAATGCCGAGCACAGACGATCAAGCTCCTCCAGCGTGAGCAGATCCGCCTTCGGCAAGAAAGTCATGTCCTCGGACATGCAATAAAAGCAGCGAAGGTCGCAGCGATCCGTGACGGACACGCGCAAATAGCTGATGTTTCGGCCGAACGGGTCGACCATTTTCCGGGAGCCCGAAGTCTCGGCGGGGGCAGAACAACCGGTCATTTAACTAGCCTTGTTGCAACGGCGTAAGAGGTATTTGTTTCTTTTCTAATGTAAGCGCGTTCTGGCCGGGGCACAATGTGCCGGTTCTGCTGCGGTGCGCAAGAAATCCATGAAGATTAACACGCGAGCAAAGCCAAGAATGGGCGCGCGATCGTCGATGCGTGGCGAACCGCCGCACCCGTCGCTTCGCAGGGGCGGGAGAAGTTCCGCTCCTGGCATTCCTTTGCATTTCGCGGCCCGCCTGATCCGGGCCATGAATCAGCCGGCTGCGTTCAGCGTGGCGGCTTGCAGTGCGGCGATAGCCTCCGGCAGCTCCCTCATGTGGCTTATCACGCGATCGGGTTTGAGTTCTGCGACCGGGACTTCTGTATAGCCGAACGTGACCCCGATAACGGGAATACCGGCCCGGCGCGCCACTCCGATGTCGGGACCCGCATCGCCGACCATGATGGCGGCCCGCGGGTTTCCGCCCGCGCGGGCGATGGTTTGCCGCAGGATCGCGGGATCCGGCTTGGCCACGCCGAAGGTGTCACCTCCGCAGATTGCGGAAAACCGCGGACTCAATCCCAGCTGGTCGAGCAGCAGCTTGGCAAGCGCTTCCAGCTTGTTGGTGCAGACCGCGAAACGGAATCCCCGCGCCGACAGCTCGTCGAGCGCCTCGATAAGTCCTTCAAACGGCCGGGATTCGTCGGCGATATGGGCCGTATAGTAGTCCACGAAGTCGCCCATCATCCGCGTGACCTCATCGGGCGTCGCGGAGCGATCCTCATGCTCCAGGCCGCGTTCGATCATGCGGCGAACCCCCGCACCGATCATCGAGCGGGCTGTCGGCAACGACACCTTGCGCAGGCCTTCGCGATCCAGAACGAAGTTGAGTGCGGCGGCGAGATCGGGCGCGGTATCGACCAGCGTCCCGTCGAGGTCGAACACGACCATGGGGGGAGGGGAGGATATCATGATGCTGGATCGGTATCCGCCTCCCGCCGGACATGCAAGGGTGAAGTGCGGATATGGTCGTGCGCCCTCATGGAGAGGCTCGGAACGCTCGAGAGCCGTGTTTCTTGCGCCTGATTCTAGCGCCTGGGCCTTTCCGCTTCGCGTTTTCTTCATGCCAAACGCGTATTCCAACCCGAAACATCCCAAGGACATGCCTGGCTTGAAACCGCAGGAAATCCAAAAAACTGGGTGCGGAGCGGGGAGTTCGCTTGACCGAACCCGCATCGGCTGCAAAGCGAACGTCTGAGCCACATCAGGAAATGCCTCGCCAGCCGGAGCGGGGTCGCAAATCGAGGTCCTCATGACGATGGATGCATTGAAAAGACAGGCTGCGGCGCGTGCCCTTGAATATGTCGAGGACGGCATGAGGCTGGGTCTCGGAACGGGATCCACCGCCAAGCACTTTGTCGAGCTTTTGGGCGAGCGCGTACGCGACGGGTTGAAGGTTGTCGGGGTGCCGACATCGGAAGCCACGCGGGCCGACGCGGAGCGGTGCGGCGTTCCCCTGACCACCCTGGACGATCTCGACAGGCTCGATCTGACGGTGGATGGCGCAGACGAAATCGATCCTGATCTCAATCTGACCAAGGGCGGTGGCGGGGCGCTTCTGCGCGAGAAAATCGTGGCTGCCGCGTCGGACCGCATGATCGTGATCGCTGACGAGACAAAATGGGTGGCGGGGCTCGGCCGCTTTCCCCTGCCCATCGAAGTCATTCCGTTCGGGCTGGCCGCGACGCGACGGGCGATTACGGAGGTATTTGCAAAAGCCGGCGTTTCAGGTGAACTGGCCGTCAGAAAGCGACCGGATGGCCATGCTTTTGTCACCGATGGCGGCCACTGGATTTTCGATGCCCATCTTGGGCAGATACCTGATGCAAGCTATCTGGCCGGACTGTTGAATCCGATACCTGGCGTCGTCGAGCACGGCCTATTCATCGGCCTCGCACGCGTGGCGATGCTGGCGGGCGCAGAGGGCATTCGTATTGTCGAGCGGCGGTAGCGCCGCAATGAGGAGAATTGAGATGAGGGGACTTTCGAGATTTCTGCCTGCAAGATTTCTTCCTGCGGCGTGTCTTGCCGTGGCGCTGGCGCTTCCAGCCGTTGCGCAGGCCCAGCAAGCCGGCCAGCCGTCTCCCGCCGCCATTGCTTCCGCCAAGGAGCTTCTGACATTGAAGAATGCGGCCGGGATGTACGCAAACGCCGTTCCGGGCATCGTCGAGCGGACCAAGAACACGCTGCTTCAATCCAACCTGAACTATCAGAAGGATCTCAATGAGGTTGCGCTGGTCGTGGCCAAGTCGCTGGCCGGCCGTGAAAAGGAGATCGGTGACGGCATGGCGAAGATCTATGCCGGCCATTTCACGGAGCAGGAGTTGAAGGACCTCGTCACGTTCTACAAGTCGCCGCTCGGCAAAAAGCTGATTGCGCAGGAGCCCAAGGCGATCGAGGCGAGCATGGGATATATGAACCAGTGGGCGCAGCAGTTCGCGAGCGTCGTCAATGGCGAGTTTCGCGCGGAGATGCGCAAGCGCGGCAAGGAAATCTGATCTCGATCGAGTTGGGGCATGGCTGATTTCGATGTCGACCTGTTCGTCATAGGCGGCGGTTCCGGCGGTGTGCGCGCAGCGCGCATCGCCGCCGGATACGGCGCGCGTGTCATGGTCGCCGAAGAATACCGGATGGGCGGTACCTGCGTGATCCGGGGGTGCGTGCCGAAGAAGCTGTTAGTCTACGGCTCTCATATCCGCCACGACATCGAAGATGCCGCCGGTTTTGGCTGGTCGATTCCGTCCGCGACGTTCGACTGGCCGGCGCTGATCGCCAACAAGGACAGGGAGATCGCCCGCCTCGAGGCGGCCTATACAGCTACCCTCGAGAAGGCCGGCGTTCAAACCGTCAAGTCGCGGGCGGTATTCGAGGATGCGCACACGCTCCGGCTCACGACCGGCGAGACCATCCGTTCGAAGCATGTGCTGATCGCGACGGGCGGCCGGCCCAATCAAGGACCTGCCATTCCCGGCATCGAGCACGTGATCTCTTCCAATGAGGCATTTCATCTTGATGAGTTGCCGAAGCGAATTGCGATTCAGGGCGGCGGATACATCGCGCTCGAATTCGCCTGCATCTTTGCCGGGTTCGGAAGTGATGTGACCCTGATCTATCGCGGGGACAACATCCTGCGCGGCTTCGATGATGACGTCCGCGCCCATGTTCGCGCGGAAATGGAGAAGAGCGGCATCACGATCCTGACGGACTGCACTGTCGAGAGGGTCGATCGGCACGGCGATGATTTCACGTCTCATCTATCGAACGGGTCGAGCGTTGCTTCCGATCAGGTGCTGTTTGCGATCGGCCGGCATCCGAACGTTGCCAATCTGGGACTTGAGAAGGCGGGCGTCGCCATCAACCCGGAGAACGGCGGCATAGCCGTCGACGGCTTTTCGCGGACGAACGTGCCGCATATCTATGCGGTCGGCGATGTCACGCATCGCTTCAACCTGACGCCGGTCGCGATCCGAGAGGGGCATGCGTTCGCGGACTCGGTGTTCGGAAACAAGCCGACGCGCGTGGATCATGCGGACATTCCGACCGCCGTGTTTTCGCAGCCTGAAGTCGGAACGGTCGGCCTGACAGAAGCGCAGGCGAGGGCTGAGTACGCCGTCGATATCTACAAGGCGACGTTCCGCCCGTTGAAGGCGACGTTATCGGGCCGCGATACCCGTATGCTGATGAAGCTGGTGGTGGACGCCACGACGGATCGCGTGCTCGGTTGCCATATCGTCGGCGACGGCGCGGCCGAGATGACGCAGGTAGTCGGCATCGCGATCAGGATGAAGGCCACCAAGGCCGATTTCGATGCGACCATGGCGCTGCATCCGACCGCGGCTGAAGAACTTGTGACGATGCGGACGCGAACCGCTCACCATGCGCGTGGGGCGGCCGAGTGAAACGGCCCTGAAATAGAGGGTGGCCGGTTTCGGCGGGTGATCTCCGGAATAAATCAGGGTTCTAGAGCATCGGACCCGAAAGTGGGAACCGGTTTCGGGATAAATCCGATGCTCAATCAATTAACTGGAGCGGCGGCACTGATTCCATTTGACCGGCGGCCGCTCTAAACGACCCCAAAATTGGCGAATCTGGACGACGCCAGTACCCTTGATGCGTCCGGAAAAAAGCCGAAGCAGAATTTGCCTCGTATTTCAATATCTTGATCCGCAAAACCTTCTGTCAACTGGCGCGACGGGGGTTGCCTGTGTATATAGCGTGAACCGGCGCTCGTTAAACAAGTGGCGGTTTTCCTCAGGAGTAAATCTCATGTCCGAGCGGTGGACACCCGATAGCTGGCGCACCAAGCCCGTGCAGCAGGTTCCGGTCTATCCGGATCCTAAGGCGTTGGGCGACGTCGAGGCGCAGCTTGCGACGTTTCCGCCGCTGGTGTTTGCGGGTGAGGCGCGCAACCTTAAAAAGGCGCTCGCCCGAGTCGCCAACGGTGAGGCGTTTCTGCTGCAGGGCGGCGACTGCGCCGAGAGCTTCGCCGAGCATGGCGCCAACAACATTCGCGATTTCTTCCGTGTGCTGCTGCAAATGGCGGTGGTGCTGACTTATGCCGGCGCATTGCCGGTTGTGAAGGTTGGCCGCATTGCCGGCCAGTTCGCCAAGCCGCGCTCGTCTCCGATGGAGAACGTCGGCGGTGTCGAATTGCCGAGCTATCGCGGCGATATCGTCAACGACATCGCCTTCACCGAGCAGTCGCGAGTCCCGGATCCGCATCGCCAGATCATGGCCTACCGGCAGTCGGCGGCGACGCTGAACCTGCTGCGCGCCTTCGCGACCGGCGGGTTCGCCAATCTCGGCAGCGTGCATCAGTGGATGCTCGGCTTCCTGAAGGACTCTCAGCAGTCGCGCCGCTACAAGGAACTCGCCGATCGTATCTCGGATGCTCTCAATTTCATGCGCGCTTGCGGGCTGAATCTTGAAAGCCACCCGGAACTGCGGTCGACCGACATCTACACCAGTCACGAGGCGCTGCTGCTCGGTTACGAGCAGGCCTTGACGCGGGTCGATTCGACGACCGGTGACTGGTACGCAACTTCTGGCCATTTCATCTGGGTCGGCGATCGCACCCGACAGCTTGATCATGGCCACGTTGAATATCTCCGCGGCATCAAGAATCCGATCGGCCTGAAGTGCGGGCCGTCGCTCAAGCCTGATGAACTCCTGAAGCTGATCGATGCGCTGAATCCCGACAATGAGCCGGGACGCCTGACGCTCATCGGCCGCTTCGGCTCGGACAAGGTGGCCGATTATCTGCCGCAACTGATCCGCACGGTGAAGCGCGAGGGCCGCGTTGTCGTGTGGTCGTGCGATCCGATGCACGGCAACACCATCACGTCGACGAGTGGTTACAAGACCCGCCCGTTCGATCGCATCCTGTCGGAGGTCAAGTCGTTCTTCAGCATTCATGCCGCCGAAGGCACGCACGCCGGTGGCATTCATCTGGAGATGACCGGGCAGAACGTCACCGAGTGCATCGGCGGCGCGCGTGCGATCAAGGACGAGGACCTCAACGGTCGCTATCACACTGTCTGCGATCCGCGCCTGAACGCCGAGCAGTCGATCGACATGGCGTTCCTGATCGCCGAATTGCTGAGTCACGATCGCGAAGGCAAGGTCAAACCGATCCCGGCGGTCTCCGGCTTCTGAGGTAATCGGGTTTCTAAGGTGGTTTTGTTGTTGGTGCCCTTAATCAGTGGCTATAGCGGGTTTGAATCGTCATGGCCGGGACAAACCCGGCCATGACGGGCATGTTTTCTTGATCCGCCGCTGTCCATGCCGCTCGAACCCGCTATAACTCCGCCATATTGCAGCAAGGCGAGGCCGGCGGGTAACAAGCATCCATGACCGAAACAACCTTCAAGATCACGCTCGGCCAACTAAACCCGACGGTCGGAGACATCGTCGGCAATGCGGCCAAGGCCCGCGCCGCGCGCGCTCAGGCGAAGGCCGACGGCGCCGCGCTGGTGGCTCTTCCCGAACTGTTCATCGCCGGCTATCCGCCCGAGGATCTGGTTCTGAGGCCGGCATTTCAGGCTGCCTGCCGCGAGGCGATCGAAGCTCTCGCGCGAGAGACCAGTGACGGCGGCCCGGCCATGCTGATCGGCACTCCATGGGTCGATGACGGCAAGCTCTACAATGCCTATGCGTTGCTGGACGAGGGGCGGGTCGCGGCGCTTCGTTTCAAAGTCAATCTGCCGAACTACGGCGTGTTCGACGAAAAGCGCGTGTTCGCGCGGGGACCGGTCGGAGGCCCGTTGAAGATTCGGGGCGTGCGGATCGGCGTGCCGATCTGTGAAGATACCTGGGTTGAGGAATCCGCCGAGTACGAGAACGTCGTCGAATGCCTCGCTGAAACCGGCGCGGAAATTCTCGTCGTTCCCAATGGGTCGCCCTACGCAAAGGGCAAGAGCGATATCAGGCTGTCGATCTCGGTCGCGCGCGTGACCGAGAGCGATCTGCCGCTGGTCTATCTCAATCAGGTCGGCGGCCAGGATGAACTGGTGTTCGACGGCGCTTCTTTCGTGCTGAACGCCGATCGCTCGCTGGCGGCGCAGCTTCCCTTTTTCGAGGAAAGCGTCTTCACGCTGCAATGGACCAGGTCTGCCGAGGGGTGGCGCTGCGCCGGACCGGTCGCGCCGCAGATCGACGGCGACAAGGCCGACTATGCCGCCTGCGTGCTGGGGTTGCGCGACTATGTCCGGAAGAACGGGTTTCCCGGCGTTCTGCTCGGCGTGTCCGGCGGAATCGACTCGGCCTTGTGCGCGGCCATCGCCGTCGACGCTCTCGGGGCCGAGCAGGTTCGCGGCGTCATGCTGCCGTTCCGTTTTACGGCGCAGGTCTCGCTCGACGATGCGGCAAGGCTCGCGACGGCGCTCGGCATTCGCTACGACGTGCTGCCGATCGCGCAGGCGGTGAATGGCTTCGAGGAGATTCTCTCCGGCGTGTTCGCGGGCGCGCCTCGCGATATTACCGAGGAGAACCTGCAATCCCGCGCTCGCGGCACGCTTCTGATGGCGATGTCCAACAAGCTCGGTGCGATGGTGGTGACCACCGGCAACAAATCGGAAATGTCGGTGGGGTACGCCACGCTGTACGGCGACATGAACGGCGGCTTCAATCCGATCAAGGATATCTACAAGACCGAGGTGCTCCGGATGGCTAGCCTGCGCAACGCGTGGAAACCGGACGGCGCGCTTGGTCCATCGGGCGAGGTGATCCCGCCCGGCGCCATCTCGCGGCCGCCGACGGCCGAGTTGCGCGAAGGCCAGCTGGATCAGGATTCGCTGCCGCCCTACGATCTGCTCGACGCGATTCTCGAGCGGTTGGTCGAGCGGGAGGAACCGCTCGCGGCGATCGTCGCGGAAGGGTTCGACCACGACGTGGTCGTGCGCGTCGATCGCCTGCTGAATGCCGCCGAGTACAAGCGCCGGCAGGCGGCGCCGGGCGTCAAGGTCACGCGCCGGAATTTCGGCCGCGACCGTCGCTATCCGATCACCAACCGGTTTCGCGATTCCGGCGAATCATTGCCGGCGCCGGATGAGACCCTCGTCTCCCGCGGCAGCCGGAGTTCCGCCGAAGCCTTTCAGGAATGATGCGAGGAATGACCGGCGAATCGGAGGCCTTCCGCTTCTGATGTAAACACAACCGGAAAACTGCTGCTCGCCCTACTGCGCGGGTATGAACGTGGGTCCCACCGAACGGATCGGTTTGTTCGACGGCGTCGAGGCGGTCGGGGTGGCATCTGCGGGGGGACTCCGGCGCGCGTCGGTTGTCGCCGCCGAATCCTTCTTTTGCGAATCTCTGTCGCGGGTCGGCTGTGACATCTTCCTGGCGCCGTCTTCCGTGACGATGATGTCACCCTGCTGGGCGGCAGTAGCCTTGTCGTCGAGTCCCTTCAACGCCTCCGCCCATGTCTGGCCCGCCGCCCTGCAAGAGCAGGACGGGTTGAACTCCTGACGGTACCGAAATGCGTTTGGCAACGAGGAATAAGGTTGTCCGTTGGTCGAGACCGCCTGATTCATATCCTCGCCGGGATTGCGATACGCGTAGAGCGCGGCCTCTGTCGCGGGGCAAAGGTTCTTGCAGGTCCGCTCGTCGTCGGGAAACCGGCTCGGAACGGTCGCGAACGAGATCGGAAAATAAAAGCCGTCGCATGAACGCACACAGACGGTCCGATAGGTTCCGGATTGCGCGCCGGAATCGACCGGCGGCAGGATCGTCGGATTTTCGGAATGGTTGCCGAACAGGTCGTCGAAGAAGGAGCCCTGATTTCGAGCCGCCGCGGCATATTGCGGGCCGCAGTTGTTCTGTGCCAGCGCGATCAGCACGGAGCGGCGTTGACTGTCGCGATCGGGGCCGGCGCTGCCGGCTCTAAGCCGCTCCAGGCTGGTGGTGATCTGCTCAAGGTTGGTCCGCATGCGCTGGATCTGGTGGGTGATCGGTCCGCATTGCGCCGATTGCGCGTTGAACAGCTGGAAGAAACCTGAGCTATCGCAGCCCATGCGGTTTGCGTGCGCGATGACCCGTTCGAGTTCGGCCTGTTGCCGGCCCGCGGCTTCCTCGTAGCGCCGGATCTGTCCGGCGCGCGCCGGATCACCGCCACCGCGGTCGATGCTTGCGAGTTGCGCCTCGAGCCGGGGGCAAATCGGATTGGTTCCTGGCGGGCCACCCTGCGCTCGAGCATCGGCGGCCGCGCCCGCAATGCCGACGGCGCAAGCCAAAATTCGCATCGTGCGGGCAAACAACAAGTCAGGCATGATCCGACATCAAAGCGATCCCTGAGCGATTCGGCAAATTGACTTTACGAAGAGGGATCGTCTTCCGAACACAATCGTCTTCCGAACAGAGATGCGTCCATCGCAGTGGTTTTAGACGCAATCCAGGGAAGGCGTGATTGCGTCGCGAGGCGCTGATGGTGCGGGCCGATTGCGTTATGCGAATGGCCGTCGTCAGCGTGGCCGTGTCATATCCGCTTCTCGCGGCATCGTCACGTCGTTTCGAAGGCGCGAGTGTGGCGGCCTTACTGCAACTTCGGTTTCCGTTGCTAAGGATTCAGCGCTGACAGGTTATCGCGACGTATTCGTTGCAGCCGCTGTGCCGACATGAGCTTATGGAGCCCGGGATCGAGTCCGTCATCTCGTCAGGCCGGACGCGTTTGTAAGCGACGGCCTGTGCAAAATCGCGGGACCGGCAGTAGGAATGCGCGGCGTGAGCGCCGCAGCTTTCGCCCTGGGCAAGGCATTGGTCGATGCCGTACCCGTCGGCCTGATTGGCGACGATGAAAACGCGGCTGTCCGCCCACGCGGCGGCCGCGAACAGAGCCGTGCCTGCCAGAATGCCGGGAAAAACCCGAACCGCGGGAAAAATATGCATTGATGTGCCGGAAAAGAGATGTGCCGGAAAAAGAGGAGAGGATCGCGGCGGAGCTGCCACGACGAATGCCGGCGATTTCACGGCAAAATAAGGCGTTTATGGGGCGCGGACTTGACGCTATATTCCGGCTGCTCCATGGTAACCGGAATGAACGGTCTCCTCGCCATTTGTGGCATTTGCCGCGAGATTACGGCCTAGCGATTCGCTGGCTGAGGCCGTCTCTATCTCACGATGAGATCACCGGGCGTCCTGCCAGCGAGCGGAACGGATTTGCATCCCGCTGTCCAGCGGCAGCGACCTCGGAACGGATTCCATGGACCTGCGTCTTTACGACACCCTGACGAGGCGGAAGCGTGCCTTCACGCCGATCGATCCATCGAACGTGCGGATGTATGTCTGCGGTCCGACGGTCTATGACTTTGCCCATATCGGCAATGCGCGGCCGGTCATCGTGTTCGACGTGCTGTTCCGGCTGCTGCGGCATCTCTACGGCGATGATCATGTCACCTACGCCCGCAACATCACCGACGTCGATGATAAGATCAACGACCGCGCGGCGCGCGATTTTCCTGATCTGCCGCTGAACGAGGCGATCCGCAAGGTCACCGAAAAGACCGCCGCGCAGTTTCAGGCCGATGTCGCCGCGCTCGGCTGCCTGCCGCCGACGCACCAGCCGCGCGCCACCGAGTTCGTGCTGCCGCGCACCGACGGCAAGACTGACATGGTGACGTTTATCAAGCAGCTTATCGCGCGCGGCCATGCTTATGAGGCGGGCGGCGAGGTGCTGTTCGACGTGCGGTCGATGCCGGACTACGGCGCGCTGTCCGGCCGCAGGCTGGATGAGCAAAAGGCCGGCGCGCGGGTCGCGGTGGATGCGCATAAAAGAAATCCGGCTGACTTCGTGCTGTGGAAGCTGTCATCCGAGAACGAACCGGGCTGGGACAGTCCGTGGGGCAGGGGGCGGCCGGGCTGGCACATCGAATGTTCGGCGATGAGCACGGCCTATCTTGGCGATGTATTCGACATCCACGGCGGTGGCCTCGACCTGATCTTCCCGCATCATGAGAACGAGATCGCGCAGTCGCGCTGCGCCCACGGCACGCACGCGATGGCGAATTACTGGATGCACAACGGCTTCCTGCAGGTCGAAGGCGAGAAGATGTCGAAGTCACTCGGCAACTTCGTGACGATCAATGAACTGCTGACGACGGAGAAATTTGGCGGGCGGAAGTGGCCGGGTGAGGTGTTGCGGCTGAATATGTTGCGCACCCATTATCGCCAACCGATCGATTGGACGATCAAAGCTTTGGAAGAGAGTGAAACTATTCTCCGTCGCGTCTGCGGGCGAATAAAACAGTTTGAGTATGCCCGTCGCGGGATGCCGACGAAAGAGCGATCGGTTCAATTGAACCTTCCACCAGAAATATTGGAGGCGCTCGTTGATGATCTTAACACTCCGCTGATGCTTTCGAGAATTGGAGAGCTGAGCTACGATGACGCCTTCGACCATGCGCTATTATCTATTGGTATCGACGTGTTGTCATACGCCCGTTGGTTGCGTTCACAAGAACAGTACGCAAGTTCGAATGTCGATGAGTTAGTGGTCGCTCGTCTTGAGGCTAGAATGCGAAAAGATTTCAAGGAATCCGACCGCATCCGGGACGAACTCGCCGCCATGGGCGTTGTGCTGAAGGACGGTAAGGACGCCGACGGCAAGCCGGTGACGACATGGGAGATCGCGCGATGACAAAGTCAACGATCCCTCACCCGGCGTCTCGCTGGCGCTCGCCGCCACCCTCTCCCGCAAGGGGAGAGGGAAAGAAGGAGTTCCCGCGATGACGTGGCGCGGGAGGTTCAAATCCTTGTCAAGGAGAGGGACGGAGGACGTGGCGCGATGACCGAGCCGCGGGTTTTGCCCTCTCCCCTTGCGGGAGAGGGTGCCGAGCGCCATCGGCGCGAGGCGGGTGAGGGGGCGTGTCGAAAAGCAACCGCGCGGAGCCTGCGCGCGTGGATGACCGATGCTGAGCGGAAGCTCTGGTTCGGGCTCAAGGACCGGCGCTTTCAAGGACTCAAATTTCGGCGGCAAGTCTCGGTCGGACCTTACATCGCGGATTTTCTCTGCTTCGATCGGCGGCTCGTCGTCGAGGTGGATGGCGGTCAGCACGCGGAATCGCTACGTGATGCTGATCGCGACCGCTGGTTTGCTGACAATGGCTTTCGCACGCTCCGGTTCTGGAACAATGACGTGCTGTCGAATCTGGAAGGCGTGCTGACTGTAATTTCCGAGGGAGCGGCGACCCCTCATCCGGCGTCTCGCTTGCGCTCGCCGCCACCCTCTCCCGCAAGGGGAGAGGGAAAAAAGGAGATGTTTTGACGCGATGGGACAGTCGCTTCCCAAACCGGCGCTGCGGCCGATGCTGCCTACTGATGTTCCCGTGCTGGCCGCGATCTTTGTCGCCAGCATCGAGGAACTCACCGGCGATGACTACAGCGAGGCGCAGCAGATCGCATGGGCGAGCGCCGCTGACGACGAGGACAAGTTCGGCGCGCGGCTTTCGCGCCAGCTGACGCTGGTGGCGACGCTTCAGCGTTCGCCGGTCGGCTTTGCCTCGCTCAAAGGGACCGATCACGTCGACATGCTTTATGTGCATCCGGGCGCGGTGGAGCACGGGGTTGCGACGGCGCTGTGCGATGCGATCGAGAAACTTGCCGGCGCGCGTGGCGCAACTTCGCTGACCGTGGAAGCCAGCGATACGGCGGAAGGATTTTTCGCCAGGCGCGGCTACGTCGCGGTGCAACGCAATTCGGTGACGATCGGAGATGAGTGGCTGGCCAATACCACGATGAAGAAGACGCTGGCCGCGGGCAGCCCGGCATGAGCCGCGAACGCCTCTATCTGTTCGACACCACGCTGCGTGACGGCGCGCAGACCAACGGCGTCGATTTCACCTTGCAGGACAAGCAGGCGATCGCGAAGATGCTGGACGATCTCGGCATCGACTATGTCGAGGGCGGCTATCCCGGCGCCAACCCGACCGATACCGGGTTCTTCTCGCACAAGCCCGCGTTTCGCCATGCGCGCTTCACCGCCTTCGGCATGACGCGGCGTCCCGGACGATCGGCTTCCAATGATCCCGGACTGGCCGCGCTGATCGAGGCCGATGCGGATGCGATCTGCTTTGTCGCGAAATCGTCCGCCTATCAGGTCAGGGTCGCGCTCGAAACCACGAAAGACGAAAACCTGGCGTCGATCCGCGACAGCGTGAAGGCGGCCACCGCAGTCGGCCGCGAGGTCATGGTGGACTGCGAGCATTTTTTCGACGGCTACAGGGAAGACCCCGCATTCGCGCTGGCCTGTGCAAAGGCGGCTTACGACTCCGGCGCGCGGTGGGTGGTGTTGTGCGACACTAACGGCGGCGCCATGCCGAATGAGATCGAGGCGACGGTTCGCGAGGCCGCGAAGCACATTCCCGGCGATCATCTGGGCATCCATGCCCATAACGACACCGAGCAGGCGGTCGCTAATTCTTTAGCCGCGGTGCGCGCGGGTGTACGGCAAATCCAGGGCACCCTGAACGGTCTCGGCGAACGCTGCGGCAATGCCAATCTCTGCTCGCTGATCCCGACGCTGAAACTGAAGAAGGAATTTTCCGACATCTTCGAGATCGGTGTGACCGGGGATCGGCTTGCGGCTCTGACGCAGGTATCGCGCACGCTCGACAACATGCTCAACCGTGCGCCGAACCGGCACGCGCCCTATGTCGGCGAAAGCGCGTTCGTCACCAAGACCGGCATCCATGCCTCCGCGATCCTCAAGGATCCCGCGACCTACGAGCATGTCGCGCCGGAATCGGTCGGCAACCGCCGCAAGGTGCTGGTGTCGGATCAGGCCGGCCGCTCAAATGTGCTTGCCGAACTCGAACGCGCCAACATCGCGTTCGACAGGAACGATCCGAAGCTCGGCCGGCTGGTGCGCGAGATGAAGGAGCGCGAGGCAGCGGGTTACGCCTACGAATCCGCGAACGCGTCATTCGATCTGCTGGCGCGGCGCACGCTCGGCCGCGTGCCCGAGTATTTCGACGTCGAGCAGTATGACGTCAATGTCGAACAACGCTACAATTCCCACGGCCGGCGCGTCACGGTCGCGATGGCGGTGGTGAAGGTCAGGGTCGACGGCCAGCCGCTGATTTCCGCCGCCGAAGGCAACGGTCCGGTCAATGCGCTCGATCTCGCCTTGCGCAAGGATCTCGGCAAGTACCAGAAATACATCGACGGGCTGAAGCTGATCGACTACCGCGTGCGCATCCTCAACGGAGGCACCGGCGCGGTGACGCGGGTGCTGCTCGAGAGCGAGGACGAGGAGGGCGAGCGCTGGACCACGATCGGCGTGTCGCCCAATATCATCGATGCGTCGTTCCAGGCCCTGATGGATTCGGTATTCTACAAGCTGGTGAAGTCCGGCGCGCCGGCCGAAGGGGCGGTCCCGGAGCCGTCATGATCACAGCCGGTCGGCGACGTCGGCCGGCATCTGTTTGGACGAGTCCGGCACGCCGGTCGCCGCCGCGCGAAGTTTAGGCAGGATATCCTCCACCCGGTTGGCCTGCAGGACGTTCACCGCGAGCGTTGGCCGGATGAAAGCTGTGCTCCGCATGTGAGCAAGCAGGGCGAGCAGCGGCTCCCAGAAGCCGTCGATGTTCGCCAGCATGATCGGCTTGCTGTGCCGCCCGAGTTGCTGCCAGGTGAGTTGCTCGACCAGTTCCTCCAGCGTGCCGACCCCGCCCGGCAGGGCGACGAACGCGTCCGAACGTTCGAACATCAGGCGCTTGCGCTCGTGCATGTCGCGGGTGACGATCATCTCCTGAACGCGCGACAGCGCATGTTCGCGCGCGGTCAGGAAATCCGGAATGATGCCGGTGACGGTGCCGCCGTGATCGAGGGTCGAGGTCGCGATGGCGCCCATCAGACCGACCGAGCCGCCGCCATAGACCAGCCCGACGTTGTTCCGGGCAAGAGCTTTCCCGAAATCAACGGCGGCTTCGACGAATTGGGGATTTGTACCGGGGCCCGAGCCGCAATAGACGCAGACCGTTCTGATGGTGTTCATGAGAATCGATGTGGCACCGTAAAATCACAGCGTCAAGACTCGGCCGTTACGACAGGGTTAATTTCCCTTTCGGCGGCCCGCGCCGTCATTGCAAAGGAATCGTCGGCTTGAGGGTGTACGCGGCACTTAAACGCTCTATATAGAGCCGATCCATGACCTTTATCAGACGACATACGCGGCCGCCGACGCCGCTTCTCGGTTCGGGCGCGCTCGATGGCTGACGCGGCTTTCCCTCAGGCGACCGCGCCGGCAAAGCCATCAGATGACCCCACCCGGAACGCGACCCTCGGCAGGGCGCTCTTGCATCTGTGGCCCTACATGTGGCCCGGTGACCGCGCCGACCTGAAAATGCGCGTGGCATGGTCGCTGGTGCTGTTGCTTGCGGCAAAAGTCGCAACTCTGGTCGTTCCCTTCACGTTCAAATGGGCGGTCGATGCGCTGGGCGGCACGGGAAGCGCGCCCGTGCAGCCCGACAACTGGGCGATGTGGCTGATCGTGTCGCCGCTCGCGATGACGCTGGCCTACGGCTCCGCCCGCGTGCTGATGGCGCTGCTGACGCAATGGCGCGACGGCACTTTCGCCAAGGTCGCGATGCACGCGGTGCGCAGGCTGGCTTACCGGACGTTCGTCCACATGCACGAGCTGTCGCTGCGTTTTCATCTCGAACGCAAGACCGGCGGATTGACGCGCGTGCTCGAGCGGGGCCGCAACGGCATCGAAGAGATGGTGCGGCTGGTCATCCTTCAGCTCATTCCGACGGCGGTCGAGGTCGGATTGCTCACCGCCGTGCTGCTTTGGCAGTTCGACTGGCGCTATGTTCTGGTGACGCTGCTGACCGTCATGGTCTACATGGCCTTCACCTACAAAGCGACGCAGTGGCGTATCGAGATCCGCCGCCGGATGAACGACTCCGATTCCGACGCCAACACCAAGGCGATCGATTCGCTTTTGAACTATGAGACGGTCAAGTATTTCAGCGCCGAGACGCGTGAAGCGGATCGCTATGACCGCTCGATGGAGCGCTTCGAGACCGCAAGCGTGCAGACCTACACATCGCTGGCGGTGCTGAATGCGGGGCAGGCCGTGATCTACACCGCCGGCCTGACGACGGTCATGATCATGTGCGCGATCGGGGTCCGAAACGGGACCCACACCGTCGGCGATTTCGTCATGGTCAACGCCATGATGATCCAGCTCTACCAGCCGCTCAATCTCATGGGCATGGTCTACCGCGAGATCAAGCAGGCGATCATCGATATCGAGAAGATGTTCTCCGTGCTGACCCGCCGCGCGGAGGTCCAGGATCGCCCCGGCGCGCAGCCGCTGCGCGTCGAGAGCGGGGCGGTGAAGTTTGAGGATGTGCTGTTCGCCTACGATCCGGATCGCCCGATCCTCAAGGGCCTGACTTTCGATGTGCCGGCGGGAAAGACGGTGGCCATCGTCGGCCCTTCGGGAGCCGGAAAATCGACGCTGTCCCGGCTGCTGTTCCGCCTTTATGACGTCTCCAGCGGCCGCATCCTGATCGACGGCCAGGATATCCGCGATGTGACTCAGGAGTCGTTGCGCGCGGCGATCGGAATGGTGCCGCAGGATACCGTGCTGTTCAACGATACCATCCGCTACAACATCCGTTATGGCCGCTGGGACGCCACCGACGAGGAGGTCGAGGCGGCCGCGCGGACGGCGCAGATCGACGGCTTCATCAGGATGTCGCCTAAAGGGTATGAGACGGAGGTCGGCGAGCGCGGATTGAAACTGTCCGGCGGCGAGAAGCAGCGCGTGGCGATCGCGCGCACCGTGCTGAAGGCGCCCCCTATCCTCGTACTGGATGAGGCGACGTCGGCGCTCGACAGCCACACCGAGCATGAAATCCAGGAGGCTCTCGAACGGGTCTCGCGCAACCGGACGTCGCTGGTGATCGCGCACCGGCTCTCGACCATTGTCGGCGCCGACGAAATCATCGTGCTCGACCAGGGACGTATCGCCGAACGCGGGACTCACGCCGAGCTTCTGGCGGCGGGGGGTCTTTACGCGAGCATGTGGAACAGGCAACGAGAGGCCGAGGAGGCGCGAGAGAAGCTTGCGCTGATCGGCGATGAAGAGGGCGCGCCGAATCGCGCCCCTCCGCCTGTGGACGATCCGCTGGTGGCGCCAACCGGCGCGGCAGGGTAGAATAGGTCCAAGGTGACCCTCCCGAATCAGGCATTGAATCCATACGGTGCTGATCGAGGGTCGTGTCGTGTTTTCATAAGTCACCTTCACCTCAGGCTCATTCGCATATCATCAGGTGCTCATGCCCATAGATCGACAGACTCTCCTCTCCATCGCGAAATCCGTTCGCTCCGGCGCAAGATCCGTGCGAGCGCAGATTTCGCCGATTCATCCGAAGGGGTATCCCTTCGTCGGTGGCTTCGCATTGGCCACCATCATCCTGTTCTGGATCTGGAGCCCGCTGGGCTGGATCGGAACGCTGCTGACAATCTGGTGCGCGCTGTTCTTCCGCAATCCCGCCCGTGTGACGCCAATCCGGGAGGGGCTTGTCGTCGCGCCGGCAGACGGACGGATCTCGATGATCGCACCGGTTGTGCCGCCCGCCGAACTCGAGCTTGGCGAGCTGCCGATGGTGCGTATTTCGATTTTCATGAGTGTGTTCAATTGCCACGTCAATCGCAGCCCGGTTGCGGGGCGGATCGAACGGATCGTCTATCGCCCCGGCAAGTTCATCAATGCCGAACTCGACAAGGCGAGCGAGGACAACGAGCGTAACGCGCTCGTCATATCGACGCCAAACAATGGCCTGGTTGGCGTGATTCAGATCGCCGGACTGATCGCGCGCCGTATCGTGACCTTCGTCCATGACGGGCAGACGGTCGAGACTGGCGAACGCTTCGGGCTGATCCGGTTCGGCTCGCGGCTCGACGTCTTCCTTCCGGAGGGAACGCAGGTGCTAGTGTCCGAGGGACAGACCACGATCGCCGGCGAGACGGTGCTGGCTGATTTTCAGCAGACAGACGGGCGGACTTTTCGTAGTAGTTAAACGCTTCGGTTCGTCGGGGACGCCGAGACGATGGTGGCCCCGGCAAGCCTTCCCATACAGGAGACGCGCAGACGCCATACGATCCCAAAACGCCCGAGTTGCGCCGCCGCCGGTTTCGTCCGATTCCGGTGCGGATGCTGGTGCCGAATTTTATCACGCTGCTTGCGATCTGCGCGGGATTGACGGCGATCCGTCTCTCCACCGAGGGGCGGATGGAGCTTGCGGTGGGGGCCATCGTATTCGCGGCCGTGCTCGACGGGCTCGACGGGCGGGTCGCCCGGATGATCAAAGGGCAATCGAAGTTCGGCGCCGAGCTCGACAGCCTCGCGGACTTCGTCAATTTCGGCGTTGCGCCCGGCCTCATCCTTTATTTCTGGCAGTTGCACGACCTCAGCAATGTGGGCTGGATCGCGGCGATGATATTCGCGATCAGCGGCGGCCTGCGCCTCGCCCGCTTCAATGCGACCATGAATGACGAGAACAAGCCGGCCTTCGCCGCGAATTTCTTCACCGGCGTTCCCGCGCCGGCGGGTGCGATCGCGGTGCTGTTGCCGATCTATCTTTCGTTTCTGGGCATACCGCAGCCCCCAGCGGTACTGACGGCGTTCTATACGCTGTTGATCGCCATCCTCATGGTTTCCCGGCTGCCGGTCTTCTCCGGCAAGACAGTTGGGATGCGCGTTCAGCCGGAACTCGTGCTGCCGGTCTTCGTGTCGGTGGTCTTCGTCATCGCGCTCCTGATCAGCTACCCCTGGGTGGTTCTGTCCTTCGGTTCGATCATTTTCCTGTTGAGCCTTCCGGTCGGCTGGAAATCCTATCATGATCAGGAACTCAAGGCCGCCGTGCAGGAGACGTTTCCGGACGCGGCGGCATCGGCGGAAGCCGCCCCGCCGGCCTCGGCAGCGACCAAGCCTGCGCCGCCGACCATTCCGATCCGGCAGCGCAAGCAGGACAACCGGCCCTCCCGTCCGCATTGAGATCCTTGCGGAAAGCAGCCCGTAGCGTTTCGAGCAAGGCATGTTTCTCGGGCTTGCCACAGGAAACGGATGCCGGTTCGCCTAAAGAAAGCGCATGAAATCAAGGCTATAGGGCTCGCTTCTGATCCGCCAGAAGCGGAATGTTCCAGCTCATCGGCAACCGTTCCCGTTCCGGTAACCGGTCCTTAATGGCGCGAAAGCTAGGGTGACGATGCGTGACTCAGAACGGTCGCGCCGCCGTCCAGGATGGCCGGTCGAGTATGCGTGGAGTTCATCATGGATATCATGACCGGTGCCGGGCTTGCTTTCGGCATGATCGTAATTGCCATGATGGTCTTTATGGGTGGCGATCTGCACATGTTCGTCAGCGAACATGCCATGATCATCATTTTCGGCGGCTCGATCGCCGCGACCATGATCCGCTTCCCGCTCGGCGCGATTTTGCATGGCCTGCCGCTTGGCGCCAAATACGCCTTCACGATGAGCCGGCTGTCGGCGCGCGACCTTGTCGATGAACTGGCGCGCATCGCCGAGATCTCCCGCAAGCAGGGACCGGTCGGCCTGGAAAAGGTCGAAACCACCGAGCCGTTTCTCGCCAAGGGAGTCCGTTTCGTCGCGGACGGTTACGATCTCGAATTCATCCGCGATAATCTCGAGCGCGATCGCGACAACTTTCTCATGCATCTCGACGAGGGTAGCAAGATCTACCGCGCGATCGGCGACTGCGCGCCGGCCTTCGGCATGATCGGCACCCTGATCGGCATGGTGCAGATGTTCGCCAACATGACCGATCCTTCCAAGCTCGGACCGTTCATGGCGACGGCGCTGCTCGCGACGCTTTATGGCGCGCTCGTCGCCAACCTGTTCTGCCTGCCGATCGCGGACAAGCTCCACGGCAAGCTGCTGGACGAGGAGACCAATCGCACCCTGATCATCGACGGCATCCTGATGATCCGGGATTCGAAGAGCCCGGCGCTGGTGCGGGAAATGCTGCTGGCCTATCTGCCGGAAAAACACCGCCACGAAGAAGGCGAGCCGGTTCCGGCGTGACCTGACGTCGATTCGGGAAACCTGCGATGGCCAAGAAGAAGCGAGGCGACGCGCACGGCGGAGGTCACGGCTGGTTCGTCACGTTCGCGGATCTGATGGGCCTGATGATGAGCTTCTTTGTGATGCTCGTCGCGTTCTCCACGATGGATAATCAGAAGCTCAAGATCGTTGCGGGCTCGATGCGCGATGCCTTCGGCTCCCAGACCGAGGTGCGATATTCCGGTATCATTGAATCGGATGGCCTGCCGACGCGGCCCAAGCTGAAAAACGCCGCGCATGTTCCGCCGGATGAAACCTCAACCACGCCGACCCCTAACGAACAGGAGCGTTTCAAGATCGCGGGCGCTCGCCTCAAGACGGATCGCGAGTTCGCGCTTGCGTCCGCGTCGCTGCGGCAGGCGTTGCAGGACATGCCGGAACTGACAGAGCTTTCCAAGCACATCATGTTCGAGGAAACAAAGGAAGGCCTCAACCTGGAAATCGTCGACCAGGATGGCCGCTCCATGTTCGCGGAGGGCTCAAAAGAACCCTATGAGCGGACGCGGATGTTGATCAGGCGGCTCGCGGCTCCGCTCAAGGCGACGCCGTTTCGAATCTCGGTCACCGGCCATACCGCTTCGAACTTCATTGCGATGCGCAGCGACTATGACGGCTTCGACCTGTCGGCGGACCGCGCCAACGTCGTTCGCCAGATCCTTGAGCGGGAGGGGGTGCCCGCTGGTCATATCTTCGCGGTCTCGGGCAAGTCGGACAGCATGCCTTTGTTTCCCGACGATCCGTCACTGGCGGCGAACCGGCGCGTGACCATCACCTTGATGCGTGAGGCGCCTCCGCTGCCGCCGAACTTGAAGCCTTAACCGTCAATCGTATTATTATACCGGAACCGGAGGGCCGGCCGGGCAGGTCGGGGGCTGGCTGTCAATAGTATTCGATGATTGACGGGCGGGTAGCTTGTGCGCGATAGCCCCGGATCAAAATCATCATCCGAGCGTTGGCACGACACCATGGCCGTCAGCGATCCCACTGCCGAAGGCAAAGACGAATCTTCGGCAAAGACGAGCGGCTTTTGGGCGTTGACGCTCGGAAGCGTCGGCGTGGTCTTCGGCGATATCGGAACCTCGCCCTTGTATGCGTTCCGCGAGGCGGTCGATCACGCCGCTCAAGAGGGGGCGGTGACGCCCGCGATCGTGCTCGGCGTGCTGTCGCTGATTCTTTGGTCGCTCTTTATCGTCGTGACGGCGAAATACGTTCTCCTGCTGCTACGGGCCGACAACAACGGCGAGGGTGGAACGCTGTCGCTGATGGCGCTCGGGCAGCGGGCGCTGGGGCGGCGAAGCCTGCTCCTGCTGGCGCTCGGCGTGGTCGGCGCCTCGATGTTCATCGGCGATTCCATGATTACGCCGGCGATCTCGGTGTTGTCGGCCGTCGAAGGATTGAAACTCGCGGCACCGAGGCTCCAGGATTATGTCGTTCCACTGACGCTGGTGATCCTGGTCATGCTGTTTGCGGTGCAGAGCCGGGGCACCGCTCGGGTCGCTTCGGCGTTTGCTCCGGTGATGGCGCTTTGGTTTCTGACGATCGCGGTCCTTGGCGTTCTGCACATCCACGAGGATCCGCATGTGCTGCTGGCGGTGAATCCCTGGTACGCCATTCACTTTCTGCTCAATCACGGGCTGCTCGGCCTCGTCATCATGGGCCTGGTGTTTCTGTCGGTCACGGGCGGTGAGGCGCTGTACGCCGATCTCGGCCACTTTGGCCGCAAGCCGATTCAGGTAGCCTGGTTCTGTCTTGTGTTGCCATCGCTGCTGCTGAACTACTTCGGGCAGGGGGCGCTGATCCTTGCCCACCCCGAAGCCATCGAGAACACCTTCTACCGTCTGGCGCCCGCGCCGCTGATTCTGCCGCTGGTCATTCTGGCGACCGCCGCCACCGTGATCGCCAGCCAGGCGGTCATCACGGGGGCCTATTCGCTGATCCGTCAGGGCGTGCAACTGGGTCTGCTGCCGCGTTTCGAGGTGCGCTACACATCCGAGACCCATGCCGGTCAGATCTATCTGCCGCGCGTCAATCTGCTGTTGCTGATCGGCGTGCTGCTGCTGGTGCTGTTGTTCCGCACCTCCAGCGGGCTCGCTTCCGCCTACGGGATCGCCGTCTCCACCACGATGGTCGCTGACGGCATCATGGGCTTTGTCGTTGTCTGGAAGCTGTGGAACTGGCACCCGGCGGCTGCGGCGGCACTGGTCGTCCCGCTCGTCGTTGTGGACATGATGTTTTTCAGCGCCAATCTGCTTAAGCTGTTTGATGGGGCCTGGGTGCCGCTTCTGTTCGGCATCGCGATGGTGGTGCTGATATGGACATGGCGTCGCGGCGTGGCGATCCTCATCAAGAAGACCAGGCGCACCGAGGTGCCGCTTCTGGATCTCATTCAGAGCCTTGAGAAGCGGCCGCCGCATATCGTCAAGGGCACGGCGGTGTTCTTGACCAGCGACCCCAATTTCGTGCCCACGGCGCTTCTGCACAATCTGAAGCACAACAAGGTTCTTCACGAACACAACGTCATCCTGACGATCGAAACCGCGCAAACGCCTCGGGTCGGTCCCGCCGAGCGCGTGCGCATGGAAAACATCAGCGAAAAATTTTCGACCGTCAGCCTCCGCTTCGGATTCATGGAATCGCCCAACGTTCCGAAGGCGCTGGCCATCGCGCGCAAGCTTGGCTGGCAGTTCGATATTATGTCGACTTCGTTTTTTGTTTCCCGCCGGTCGCTGAAGGCGTCCGCGCAGTCGGGAATGCCTGCGTGGCAGGACAAGCTGTTCATTGCGCTGAGCCGGTCGGCCAACGATGCGATCGACTATTTTCAGATTCCGACCGGGCGCGTTGTCGAGGTCGGGACGCAGGTCATCATCTAGAGCGTTTTCGAGCGAAGTGGGTACCGGTTCGCGTGAAGAAAACGCGTCAAAACAAAATCATAGAGCACCGCTTCTGATTCAATCAGAAGCGAACATGCTCTAGACAAGCCGTCATAGAGCCGTGACGGCGCTTGATTTTATCCTCGCAAGGGGTGACCTTGCGCGGCCGAAGAAGCGGCGATACGGGCATCGCGCCGGGTGCGAGCGTCCGAAGGCAAAAGCGCGAGGAGGTCACGTTGGCGAATCTGAATTTTGTCGTTCACGATTTGACGCCGGAGGATGTCTCGAAAGGCATCACCGACGGACGCTATCTGCTGGTTGACGTCCGCGAGCCGAACGAAATTGCGGCGGAGGCCTTTCCGGACGCGGTGGTTGTCGCCCTGTCGACGTTCGACCTCTCGGCGATTCCCGATCCGCAAGGCAAGCAGGTGGTGTTTGCGTGCCGCTCGGGCAAGCGCTCGGTGAGCGCGTCGCTGGCGGCGCAGGCCGCCGGCCTTCCTTACGACAAGCATCTCGACGGCGGAATTCTGGGATGGAAGGCGGCAGGGTTGCCGACACGATCCGGCGGCTGAGAGTTGACGCTCTCGATGAACAAGGTCTTCGCTGACCTGCCGGTGACCATCTTCGAGACCATGTCGCAGCTCGCGCGCGACCACGACGCCATCAACCTCGGGCAGGGTTTTCCCGACGATCCGGGCCCGGAGGATATCCGGCGCGCGGCGGCGGACGCCGTTATCAACGGTTACAATCAGTACCCATCGATGATGGGCATTCCGGAGTTGCGGCAGGCGGTCGCCGCTCACTACCGCCACTGGCACGGTCTTGCGGCCGATCCGGCGAGTGAGGTGATGGTTACCTCCGGCGGGACGGAAGCGCTGACCAGCGCCATTCTCGCGACGGTAGAACCGGGCGACGAGGTCGTCGTCTTCCAGCCGTTCTACGACTCCTACCTTCCGATCATACGGCAGGCCGGCGGCGTTCCGCGTCTGGTTCGGCTGGAGCCGCCGCACTGGCGGTTGACGGAAGACGCGCTGCGCGACGCCTTCACCCCCAGGACCAGGGTCGTACTTTTCAACAATCCGCTGAATCCGGCTGCGGTGGTCTATGCGCGCAATGAACTGGAATTGCTGGCGCGGTTTTGCCAGGAGTTCGATGCGGTCGCGATCTGCGACGAGGTCTGGGAGCATGTGGTTTTCGACGGCCGCGAGCATATTCCGCTGATCACCGTTCCCGGCATGCGCGACCGCACCATCAAGATCGGATCGGCCGGAAAGATATTCTCCCTGACGGGCTGGAAGGTCGGCTTTGTCTGCGCCGCGCCGCCGCTTTTGCGGGTCATCGCCAAGGTGCATCAGTTTCTCACCTTCACCACACCTCCCAATCTTCAGGCCGCGGTCGCCGGGGGCCTTGCGAAGCCGGACGATTATTTTTTCGAGATGCGCCGCGATCTGGCGCGCCGCCGCGACCGCCTGACCCGCGGCCTCGAAGACATCGGGTTTCCGGTGCTGCCGTCGCAAGGAACCTATTTCCTGACCGTCGATCTCGCGCCGCTCGGACTCAATGAAACCGATCATGTGTTCTGCAGGCGCATCGTCGTGGACCATAAGGTCGCGGCGATCCCGGTTTCAGCGTTCTACGAAAAGGACGCGGTTACCTCGGTCGTACGTTTCTGTTTCGCGAAGAAGGATGCCACGCTCGACGCTGCGCTGGAGCGGCTATCCGACGCCGTGCGGAGGTGAGGCCGATGATTCCGAACCAATGCGTGTGGTTCTGGGCGCCCGTTGCATTGATGCTTGGTTCGGGCGCGGTCTTGTCGCCGCGCGCCGACGCCGCCGAGCGCGTCGTCAACTTTTTCAACTGGTCGAACTACATCGCGCCGGGCGTGCTCGAGGCCTTCACCGAGGAAACTGGAATCAAGGTGGTCTACGACACCTTCGACGCCAACGAGACGCTCGAAACGCGGCTCCTTGCCGGCAAGTCCGGTTACGATATCGTGGTGCCGACGGCGTATTTTTTGCAGCGTCAGATCGGCGCGAACATCTTTCGGAAACTCGACAAGTCGAAGCTGCCGAATCTGGCCAACGCATGGCCCATGGTGACGGAGAGGCTCGCAACCTATGATCCCGGCAATCAGTACGCCGTGAATTACATGTGGGGCACGACCGGCATCGGCTACAATGTCAAAGCAGTGCGGCGCATTCTCGGACCCGACAGCAGGATTGATAGTTGGGATGTCATCTTCGATCCGGACAAGCTCGCGAAGTTCAAGGACTGCGGCGTCCAGATGCTTGATTCCGCGGATGATATCCTGCCTGCCGCGCTCAACTTTCTCGGCCTCGATCCGAACTCGACAGAAAAGAGCGATCTCGAACAGGCAGCGGCTCTTGTCGGCAAGATCAGGCCGTATGTCCGCAAGTTTCATTCCTCGGAATATCTTAACAGCCTAGCCACTGGAGAGATCTGCCTTGTCGTCGGCTGGTCCGGCGATATCAAGCAGGCCCAAAGCCGCGCGGCGGAGAGCCATAACGGTGTCGAGATCGGTTATGCGATTCCGAAAGAGGGCGCCCAGATGTTCTTCGACAATCTGGCCGTTCTCCTGGATGCCAGGCATGTCGACGAGGCTTACGAGTTGATCAATTATCTCTATCGGCCGGACGTTGCGGCGAAGAATTCGGACTTCCTGTCCTATGCCAGCGGCAATCTGGCCAGCCAGAAGCTGATCGATCCGCAAGCCTTCAATGACAAGACGATCTATCCGGATGAAGCCGTGATGAAGCGGCTGTTCATCATAACTGCGCGCGATCTCGCGACGCAACGTTCGATCAACCGGCTCTGGACGCGCATAAAGACGGGACGGTGACAGGACGGAGAACTTTCTTCACGCGAACCGAATCCCGCTTCGCTCGAAAACGCCTTAACGCCAGCGGCGGTGCAGCCACAGCCATTGATCGGGATATTCGCGGATCCAGCCTTCGATCACCGAGGTGATGATCTGCATCGTTCCCTGCACGTCGATCCCGCCGTTTGCATCCCGCGCCGGCGTGATTTCTTCCGAAAGCTCGGCACGGAAGCGATGGTCCGGCAGGCGGATGATCCGCACGCCGTGGATCGGACATTCGATCTGCCGCAAAAGACGCGCCAGCGTCGGATTAGCCTTGGTCTTGCGTCCGAAGAATGTGACGTCGACGCCGTTGGTGAAATACTGGTCCACCAGCATCGCGACATGCTGGCCGTTTTGCAGCGCCTGAGCCAATCGGAGCGGTGCATCGCGGCCCGCGGGGATCAGTGTGCCCATATTGACGGAGCGCAACTGTTTGATCGCGCGGTCGGCCGATGCGATGTTCGGCCGGCGATACAGAATCGCCGCATCGAGCCCGTGCGCGACGGCGGCGACCGCGGGCAGCTCCCAGTTGCCGATATGGCTTGCGAAAATCAGCGCCGGCTTGCCATCCAGCCGCAGCTTGTGAAACAGCTCGCGCGTGCGTTCCCCGATTTCGATGCGACCGTCTTCGGGGCGATCCGGATCGTGGTTCCAGACGTGATCGAGATGGGCGAACTCCGCGCCGATGCGCCCCAGATTGTCCCATACCCCGGCCAGAATTTTCTCGATTTCGTCCGGCGGCTTTTCGGGAAACGCGGCCGTGAGGTTCGCGCGACCGATCTTCTGTTCACGCAGCAACGGTCCGATCTTTCGCGTGATGCGGCCGAACAGATCCGCGGTCTTTATCGGGTCAAAACAGCGCGTCGCGCGCAACAGGGCGATCGTCAATGCGCCGACGGCGGCTGCGCCGACGGGTTTGACCGCATCGCGCAGCCCGGCTCTGGTTCGTAGCAGGAGGCGGCGCATCAGGGGACGACGGTCCCGCCGAAGGCAGGCTTGTATCCCGCAAGGGCCGGGAGGGGGGCGGCGCACGGTGCGCGCATCTGCTGCACCGGCCGCTATAGCGGTTCGCGCGTCAGGATCAGCGACGCGTTCTGGCCGCCGAAACCGAACGAGTTCGACATCACCGTGGTCACGCGCGCATCGCGGGCCGTGTTGGGCACGACATCGAACGGGATCGCCGGATCCGGGACATCATAATTGATGGTCGGCGGAATGCGCTGATGCTCGAGCGTCAGTAGCGAGAACACCGCTTCGACCGCTCCAGCCGCCGAGAGGGTATGTCCGACCATCGATTTGTTGGACGAGACCGGGATCTGCCTGGCGCGCTCGCCGAACACGCTAGAGATGCCGAGATACTCCATCCTGTCGTTTTCCGGAGTGCCGGTGCCGTGCGCGTTGATGTAGTCGATCTGCTCGGTGGTCACGCCCGCGTCTGCCAGCGCGTTGCGGACGCAGCCGATGATCGGTTTGCCGTCCGGGCTTGAACGCGTACGGTGGAAGGAGTCGGCAAGCTCACCGCACCCCGCCACGATGCCGAGGATTTTCGCGCCTCGCGCGGCCGCCGCCTCATAGCTTTCGAGCACCAGCGCACCCGCGCCTTCGGCCATCACGAAGCCGTCGCGATTCTTGGAGAAAGGTCGCGCCGCGGCGTGGGGAGGGTCGTTCTGGGTAGAAAGCGCCGACAGCAGCGAGAACCGGATCAGCGCTTCGGGATTCACCGAGCCGTCAGTCGCGACGCACAGCGCCGCATCGGCCTCGCCGCGGCGGATCGCCTCGACGCCGAGCTGGATTGCGGTTGTCCCCGATGCGCACGCCGTCGAGAGCGAGACGGGGGAACCCTTGGTGCCGAAGGTCTCGGCGAGATGGTCCGCGACCGAGCCGAACAGGAAACGGCGATGATATTGCTTGTATCTGCCGCCGCCGCTGACGCGCAGCATCTGGTCGTAGTCGATGTCGACATCGGGGCCGAGGTCGCGGCCGAGTTCCTGCCGCTGCGGCCATTCAAGCTCGACCGGGGCGACCGCGAGAAACAAGGGGCCCGGAAAATCACCGGCGCGCCCGATCCCCGCCTGCGCGACGGCTTCCTCGGTCGCGATGTCGGCCAGCCGCTCCGAAAGATCGGTCGAGGAGAATGGCTCGACCGGGATGAAATCGACGGTGCCGGCCACCGTGGTTCTCAGACCTTCGGTCGGAAAACGCGTGATCGTCCTGATGCCGGATTCGCCCGCGCAAAGCCTGGCCCAGTTATCCGTCTTGCCGGCGCCGAGCGAGGTCACGACGCCCATCCCGGTCACCACGACGACGGGCCTGCCGGATTTGTCGCGTATTGCGGTCATGGTGCCCCCGTCGAGTCCATAGGTCCGGTTCAGTTGATCGCTTCGACCAGCGCCATGCCTTCGCCGCGCCAGTGTCCGGTCCCGATCACGACAATCCGTGCTGGAGGCCTCGTCATATCGATCGCCTGTTCCGATGTATCGGCGGATGCGAACAGCGCGCCTCGCGACAACGATAGCGCGGCAACCGCCAAACCAAGCGGAAACTGCGCCTCCATGGTGTGACCGAACATCGTTCCCGTCGCGCGGACCGGGATGTCCGGATGAGCGCGAAGGAACGCGCGTTCTTCCGAGGTGGCTGGCTCGGCGCCGGTGGCGCCCGTGACGATCGCGGTTCCTTCCGTGCTGTTGCCGAGCCTGGACCACAATGATTCCAGCGTCGATGTGACGTCGCCGGAATGCTTGCGCCGCGCATGATCCGCCACGACGTTGGTGAGGCGCGCGAACGGCTTCGCGCCGCGGGCCTCCGCGTGGGCACGAGACTCAATCACCAGAAACGCGCCGCCGGATCCGAGCGCAAAGCCGCTATTGTGCTCGCGTGCCCAGACCGGCGCGTACTTCTCTTTCAGGTTGAAATCCCCGAATTCGTACAGCAGCAGCAAATCCTTGCGTTCGCCGTTGTGGGCGGCGCCGACCAGGGCGATGTCGCTTTGACCGGCGGCGATTCGCGCGAGCGCGATGCGCACCGCGTCGACGCCCGAAGCCTCTTCGCCCATGAATGTGCGCGAAGAACCCGTCACGCCGTGAACGATGGCGATGTTGCCGGCGAGCAGGTTGGACAACTGCGCCAGGAACAGTGTTGGCCGCAGGTCGCTCATCAGCCGTTCGTTGAGATGGCCGGGCGCGGCGTTGCCCTTTGTCTCCGCGTTCAGAACTCCGGCGTCGACGACGAGGTCGCGCTCGCCGCCGCCCGCGGCGACAATCATGTCCATCCGCGACAGGATATCCGTGTTGCCTTTGACCCCGGCGGAATCGAGCGCCAGTCCCGCCGCGTATGTTCCGATGCGCTGCCAGGCTTCCATCTGGCGCTGGTCGCCCCTTTTTGGAATCTGGGCGTCGAAGTTGATCGGAGCCAGCGGGTGGACGACATAGGGTGCGAAGCTCTTCTCGTCGGCGTTGACGCGCCGATGACTGAACGCCTCCCAATGAGCATCCAGGCCTTCGCCGAGCGAGGTGGCCAGTCCGATCCCGGTGATCCAGGTTTCGATCGGCGCTGAGGGCGGTGCTGTCTCAGCCATGAGCAAACATCTGTTGTGGAAACCCGATGCGCCTGGCCATGGTCTCCATGTGGCCGCGCAGGTCGTCGTTGGGAAAAGGCACCTGACGGAACGTCAGCGTCGCATTGCATTTTGTTTTTCCGCCGACGCTGACTTTCGCCTCGGTGATGGTGAAGCCGGAGCCTTCGTGAACGACCGCGGCTTCGATCGTCAGCAATTCGCCGGGTTTAACGAAAGTCCTCATCTTGGCTTCCTTGACGGCTGCCAGAAAGGGCATCCGCTCGAACCTGGTCAGGGCGATCAATAGCCAGCCGGAGGCTTGCGCCATCGACTCAATCAGAAGCACGCCGGGCATCAGAGGATGTCCCGGAAAATGTCCCTCGAAGATCGTGCTTTCCTGGGGGACCTGCGCTTCGACGGTGATTGATCGCTGTTCCGTTTTGAGGTCAACGATGCGGTCGATCAAATGGAAATATTCGAGATGCATGGCCGCGTGATTACGCGTCCTTGGCGGCGACCAACTCGTCGATGCGCGCGCTGAGGTTTTTCAGGACGAAGTATTGTTCGGTGGTGGCCTTGCCGTCGTTGACCTCCTGCGTCCACTTCTCCAGCGGAAGCTTGATTCCGAAGGCCTTATCGATCGCAAAAGCAATATCGAGGAAATCCAGGCTGTCGATTCCCAAATCATCAATGGCATGGCTTTCGGGCGTAATCGTATCGCGCGGGATGTCGCAGGTTTCCGCAATAATGGTGGCGACCCGATCGAATGTGGAAGACATCACTAAGCCTTTGATACATTGAAGAGTAGGTGCCGCATAGGCGTACGACGCTGGCGGCGTCCCCGCAAGGTCCGCTCCCGGTACGCCCAGCCCATATATCGGAGCGCTGTCCGGAGTTCAATGGCGGCGGGCATCCGGTGAAGCCATATTCCCTAGCCGAATCAGTATGTTTCCTCTTGTTGCCGTGTCTAGGGTGGGGGTGTTGAGATGTGTGCACAACCTCGGAGGCCCATCAGCGCGCAGTCCTGAATCTGACGCAGATCGATGATGTTCCTGGCCAGCCACAGCCCGACGGCGATCAATGCGATCGTGAAGGCTATCGCTGCCGCGTTTGTCAGCATTCGATGGCGGAAGTCGTCGGGTTCCTCCCGAGGGGGTGGAGGAGGCGGGGGATCGGCGGCGCTGTCCGGCGAGGGGTTGTCCGCGGCATTTTCCGAGGAGGGTTGCTTCGGCGGTTCCGCACGCTCACGCGGCCGGAATTGGAGCACAACGTGCTCTTCCTCTGTTTCCTTCGGCCGTTGTTTTCTCATCGGCGCTTGGTCCCAAGCCCTGTCTATACTCTATCACGTCGTGCCGGATCCTCAACCCAATGCCGCGTTCGTCCCGGAGCTTCGCCTCTGTTTCGATCAGGAGCAGAACTACCGCAACGGTCTTTTCAGTAGCGTGAAACGGTCGGGATCGAGACCAAGAGACGGCTGAAGCATCTGAGCGTCCAGCACGCTTAGCGTCGGTCTTTCCATGGGCGCCTGAGTGTGGGGCGCGTCGCGATGTGAGGTTGCGCCACGCCAGCGCTCCAGTACGGCATCGACGAACACCATGTCCTGTCCGTGGCTGGAGGAAGGCACCGTGGAGATCTTGGCCTCGCTGCGCGGCAACTGGTGCGCCGGAACTTCCTTGAAGCGCAACCGGGTGGGAAGCGCGACGCCTTCGCCGAAGGCCAGCACCTCTCGGGTTCCGAGCGACGGCACGAAGGAGAGCAGGTTGGCGGCCGCATCCGAGACCGCCGAACGCAGCAGCGACTGGTCGCGGTCGTTGGCAAGGCGCATCGTGAACAGCGTATTGCACTGGGAAATGATGGTGGCGTCGAGTTCGGCCGGGCGCTGCGTGACGAGGCCGAGATAAACGCCGTACTTGCGGCCTTCTTTGGCGATGCGGGAGATCGCCTTGCGTGTCGGGCCGAAGCCGATGTTTCGGTCGGCGGACGCATAGCGGTGCGCTTCCTCGCAAACGAACAGCAGCGGCGAGACGCCGTCGCTCCACAGACCGAAGTCGAACGCCATGCGGCAGAGGACCGACACCACGGAATCGACGACTTCGGCGGGAAAGCCGGCAAGCTGCATGATGGTCATCGGCCTGCCATTGGCGGGCAGTCGGAACAACAGGCTGACAACCTCGGCCATGGTATCGCCGCCGACGTTGGCGTTGTCGAACATGAAGGCGTAGCGGGGATCGTTGCGCACGGTTTCGATGCGCGAGATCAGCTTGTGGTAGACGATGCGCGACGAGCGGTTTTCAAGCCTGCCCATGCGCTCGTCGATCAGCGAGATCATGTCGACCAGCCGGTAGGGCACCGGCGTATCGGACGTGAAGCCGACGCTCTTGGGGTCCGTGCGTTTGAGACTGACTCGGTCGGCGTGCTGATACTGCGTATAGATTCCCTTCGCGATCGGGATCACCTCCGCAAGAATATCGAGTTCCTCCGGCACGCCGGGACGGCCGCCGAACAGAACGTCGACGATCTCCTCGAAGTTGAACAGCCAGAACGGCAGTTTCAGATTTCGCGGGTTCAGCACCAGGGCGCGATCGCCGAAACAGCGGCCGTACTCATTGTGCACGTCGAGCAGGAAAATACGCAGATCAGGACGCGATTGCAGGATTTCGTTGATGAGCAGCGAAACGCCGCTCGACTTGCCGACGCCCGTCGAACCGAGCACGGCGAAGTGCTTGCTGAGCATTTCCTCGATATCGATAAAGGCCGTGACGGAGGGATCCTGCTGCAGTGTGCCGACGTCGATCTGATCCGCTCCGTTGGGCGCATAAATGGTCCGCAGTTCCTGATTGGTGACCAGGTCAGCAAGGTCATCGATCGCCGGATAGTTGGTGACGCCGCGCTGGAAACGAGGACGGGGGCCGGAGCTGTCAAGGATTTCGCCGAGCAGGTCGACCGAGGCGCTTGCCATGAATTCGTCCGAGGATGGCAGGTGCTCGCAGGAGACCTCCGTGATCATCGCGACGATGGTGGATGTCATGCTGCGCAGGCTGACGAACCGGCCCACGGTTGCGCGCGCCGCCGCCATCGACATGCGGCCGGTCCTCAGAATACCCACGCGCGCCTGCGACCCGCGTACGGAAATGACACGTCCAAAGGAGTTTTGGGAGATGGAATGAAGCATTGGTCTGACCACATTTCTTGTGTCGAGTGCGCTGCTGCGGCGCCAATGTTTGCATGGTTGTGGCAAGAAACGGTTAAGCCGGCCTCGTAGCGGAGGCATGGTAACAGGCCCGCCTTGCGCGATGCGTGGATGCGGCCGCTGATCCTGGACCCTGTCGCTTCTGAAAGAAGGAGCGCGGCTCTATGGCCTTGATTGAACGCGTTTTCTTCATGCGAACCGGTATTCGCTTCGCACGAGAACGCTATGGGCTCGTGCTGGAATCAGCACGCAGACATGGGTCTGTTGTGATGGCGGCGTTAACCGCTTGTGAACTATGCGTGCAAACCCGGCGGCCACAGGGCAGCAGACACGTTTTCTTCACGCGAACCTGTATCTACTTCGCCGGAACATGAACACAGAGAGTCACCAGGCGTATCTAAGCGTTCCCCTGCCGATGAAGCTCGAGACGTTGCTCGAAAACTCGCCCTCGAATGATGATGCGAGCGAGAGGCCGTTGCTCCAGGCCAGTTCGGCGCCGGCGGTGACGAGCGCGGCGTCGGAGGCGATCCTTGCGCCGTTGACGACGAAGCCGGTGCCGGGCAGCGACTGGAATGTCGCCGCGACGTTGCGGGCGGTGTCGAAATAGTGCGCCCATGCCGCGCGGCCGCGGAACGTCAACAGCGCCTCGTTCACCGCCGTGGACCGATCGAACCGCAGGCCGAATTCGCTACGCGTTGCGAGGATGTTGCGGGCCGTATAGCCGAGTGCGAAACTCGCCGGGCTGCCGTCGCCCTGCTCAAAGTAGGATGGCATCCGGTAGCTGACGGCTTGAGCGGCCGCGTAGGGGATGACCCCGGCGAGTGGGGTATCGATGCGCCAGCCCGCCTCGATCCGCCCCGCGAGCACGCCCGCCCTGTAGTTGGCGCGCAATCGCTCGCCCGTGATCGGCGCGGTGCGATTGGTGGTCACATCGTGCCAGCCGTAGGAGAGGGCGGTGTTGAGATAGCCGCTGCTTGCGATGGCCTGCTGCGCGAACGCGCCGGCCTGGAACAGGTCGCTGCGGCCGGAGCCCAATCCATCGGCGAGACCGAACGCGGTGCCGCCGCCGTTCAGCGCGAAGCCGACGTTGGTGGATGGCGACAGCGCATAGGTCGCTCCGCCCGTGCCGCCATAGACCTGGCTTCTCGCGTCATGGCTGCCCACCACGCTGTTGCCGGAAATGTGCATCGAGCCGCCATAGGCCGCGCCGAAGACGCGCCAGCGCTGCTCGAAGCCCGAGGCAGGGGGCGGCTCAAGCGATGCGAAAGCGTCGCGCGCGTCCCCACGGCGACGGGGGCATCGGCCGCATAACTCAGCGCCGGCGATGCGTGTGGGAGCGGGGTCTGCGCGCCCGCCACGAACGGGTCCGTCATTATATTGAGAAACTGGTTCTGCGCATCGAACGCCCCCTGCGCGGCGGCGGTTGCGATTTCTCCCGAAGCTTGCGACAGGCCACGCGCATCCAGCGCGCCGAACACGAGCGGAATGCCGCCGCTGCCATTGTTGTTGAAGAAATCAGCCAGCGTATTGGCGACGTTCTGCTGATTGATGCTGAGGCCATCCTGCCGGAACGACAGCGCCAGATCGAGCCACGCATTGTTGCCGTCATAGGACAGCGCCGTTCTGAAGTTCGTCGGCAGATTGGTGGCGACCGGACCGCTGAAGGCGCCGTTGACGCCGCCATCGGCGGTGAGAATGGTATAGCGCCTCTCGATATAGCTGCCGGGAGCGAACTGCGCCTGAACCGTCGCGCCGCCCAGGGTCGCCGTGCCGGTGACACGGGTGAAATCGCTGCTCGCCGGGGAGACGTCAATCATGTAGCGCGATGCCGCCGTCAGGGCGAGGTTGCCCTGCACGGTCAGCGTCCCGATCCCATTGTTGCCGGGAGCCAGCGCGCCGCCGTCGATCAGCGTGTGGCCTACCGTACCGTTGCCCCCGAGCGTGCCGCCGGCCTCGACCGTCGTCAGCACCGAGGATGCAATCGAGCCGTTGACGAGAAGCGTGCCGCTCCTGACCGTCGTTGCGCCGGTGTAAGCGTGGTTGCCCGCCAGGATCAGCGTGCCGCCGCCGAGCTTGTCGAGCCCGATGCCGGCTCCGGTCAGCGGTGCGGAGATCGCCGCGGTGACGCCGCCATCGACGTTGACGAAACTCGCCGCCGCGTTTCCGTGTGAATCGCCCGTCATCACCAAGCCGCCACCCGTGAGGTGATAGCCATCGGTCTTGAACTGCAATCCCTCGAATGACAATCCGCCCGAGGCTGTCACCGTGCCGGCGGCGCCGGAAAACACGCCGACCTCGCCGCGCCAGCGGTCGTTGATGCCGGCCTGTCCCGGAGCGCCGGTCCAGTTGGTGTTCGCGGCGTTCCAGGTGCCGGTGCCGCCGTCCACCGTGCCGTTGCCCATCTGATCGACGCCGTCCCAGAACTGCACTCGCTGGCCGCCCTGGTTGACCAACAGGTTGACCTGTTGCGGAATGTCCAGGCTCACCGTCGCCCCGGCCGGGACCGTCGAGAACGATCCACTCACCGACCCGCCGAAATCGAATAGCCGGTAGTAGCCCGACACCGCGCCCGGCGTCAGCAAGGTGCCTCCGAGTGAGAGGTTGCCGGTGACGATCACCAGGTCGTTGGAAACGCCGCCCACCACGCCTGGCGCGCCGAATTCGAACACCGAGGTTGAACCGGCATTGAGCGTCAGGTCGCCGGCGACCGTCAGCGTGCCGGGGCTGTTGCCTGCCGACAAAATGCCGCCGGCGTTGACAGATGTATTGCCGACCGTGCCGCTGCCGCCGAGCGTGCCGCCAGCCTCCACCGTGGTCAGAGACGAGGAAGCGATCGAGCCGTTGACGAGCAGCGTACCGGCGCTGATCGTGGTTGCGCCCGCATATGTATTATTGCCCGCGAGGGCCAGCGTTCCCGCGCCGATCTTGGTCAGGTCGCCCGGACCGCCGATGTTTTGCGTTGTCGTGAAGATATTGCTGGCGCTGGCGATATCGAAACTGCCGCCGTTCATGCCAAGGGTGATGTTGCGCGCCGTTGAGCTGAAAGCATTTCCGGTGATTCGCAGCGCGCCGCCGTTGAGGGTCAGCGCGCCCGAGGACGCGCCGAGATGGCCGTTGCTCGATACCGACAGCGTGCCGCCGGATATCGTCGTGCCTCCGGTATAGTTGGTGGTGCCGGATAGTGTCAGCGTGCCAGTGCCGACCTTGATCAACGATGCATTGGAGTCGGAGGCTGCCTGCCAAAGCTGGCCTGAGTAACTCGTCGACTGATTGTTGCCGCCGATGGTTAGCGATTGATTGTGTCCACTGAACTGAACCCGCCAGCCTGTTCCGCTCAAGGATCCCATCGACACGGTATGGTTGTCACCACCGATCAGGATGCCGTTGTTGCCGTTCAGGTTGAAGGCGGCCAGACCACCGCTCGAGGCGTCATTAAAGTCTATCTGACCGGTGCCGGTCAGGTTCAAGACGACATTCGCGTCCATAGAGGCGCTGTTATTCATTATAATGCCGGCGTTTGATACGTTTATGGTCTGGACCAAGCCGGAGTTGTTAATGATTCCAGCCTCATGCAAGCCGAATCCGGTGGCCGCGGGACCGACGGTAATGTTGTAGGACGGAGCTCCGGCATCGAACAGCAATGCGCCGGCGTTGCTGCCTCCGACTGATACCACCGGGTTGGCCGTAGAACCGAAGATGATTGTTACGTCGAGCGCGTTGGGGACGGCGGCGGGATTCCAGTTGGAGGCTGTGTAGTAGTCGCTGGACGTGCCGCCGATCCATGTAGCGGTCTGCGCCGTTGCTTCGTTAATGAACGGCAGCGAAACCACGCCAGCCGCCACCGCGAGGGCTCCCGCCGGCATCAGTCTGGCCAAGGCAGTGCTGCTCTTCATGATCCTGCGCCAGCGCGCCAGGGCTTGCGATTCCCCGCGAAAGCCCTGATTTATGCAACGCGTCGCCGGTAAAGGCCGGATTTTATCGCCTGCCATAACCTCTTCTTCGTCCCCTGCCGTTCACGTCAGGTTTCCCTGAACACTTTAATCTTTCGTTCATTTTTATGGCCCAGCCAAACCACAAGGGCGACACAAAAGGCCAGATACAATTCGGACGCGGGCTGTTTTGCGGTGTGCTGATGCAATGAAGCAACATCGGAATCGAATCCATGCGGCGGGATGCAGGATTTTCCGAGTCTGATTGGGAAGAATGAGTTCGTAACCATTCGCGCGCTTGCCAAGTAAGGGAACGAGCGGATAGAACGGCGTGCATCTTCGTTGCGAAGCCACGATCTCGGCGATATCAAATAACGCCATATCAAATAACGCCTTGGTGTCTTTCATCAATTGGGGAATGGTGTAACGGTAGCACAACAGACTCTGACTCTGTTTGTCTAGGTTCGAATCCTAGTTCCCCAGCCAAATCTCACTTTTTGAGGAATTGTCGCCGTTGCCAGCACTTGAGCGGGCAGCGATGGCCGTCGTTTCTGCCAACAGATCAAAGGGTTGGCGGAAGGTGGCGACCACCTCGCCATCCTCCCAAGAGCAGTTCGAAAGTACGAAGTTGAGCAAGCGGCGCTTTTCGCGGGCGGGCTGGCGTTCGAACAGCGCCTGCGCATTGCGGGCGAGTTCGAGAATCCGCACGCCCTCGTCCATGTAGGATTGCTCGGCTTGCTCATGCCGGCCGATGTCGCGCTGCAAGCGCTGCTGTTCCTCGCGCCACTGACCGGCGAAGCGATCATAGAAGTCGCCACCGATCTTGCCGTCGAGCTTGTCGATGTACATGGCGCTGATGCGCTCGCCGAGCCGCTTGTGCTCAGCCTGTAGCCGCTTGATCGCCTCCTCGTGCTCGCGGCGTTCGTCCGCATGGCTTGCATGCAGCGCCTCGCGTACCCACGCCAGAACCTCGTCGTCGAACCGAAGTCGGCCGAGCATGGCCGTGAACTGTTGTTCGAGAACTTCTTCGCGCACATACTTGCGGCGGCAGGAAGCCGGCTTGTCCCGGCATTTATCGGCGTAGCCGGTGCAGTGGTAATAGATGTACTTCTGCTTCTTGATCTCGCCGACCACCGAGCAACCGCAGCGCCCGCAGGCAATCAGCCCGGAGAAGGCAAAATCGTGGGTCATGCGCCGGTGCTTGCTGGCATTCCGGCCATCCATCACGCCCTGCACCCGTTCCCATGCCTCGACCGAAACCAGCGGCTCATGCTTACCCTGATAGAGCTTGCCGTTCCACTCGAACCAGCCAGTATAGAGACGATTGCGCAAAATCGAATGCACGGTGCTGGTGGGTACCGGCGCGCCGCTCTTCTTGTAGACCAGACCGGCGGCGCGGGCTTTCTTGGCCACCTCTTTCAAGGCGAACTCGCCCGTCGCATACCACTCGAACAGCTTCGCGACGATCGGCGCGACTTGCGGATCAACGGCGATGACCTTGCGCCCGTCCGCGCCGGTGACGTTCCGATAGCCGAGCGGCGTCTTGGTCGGCCAGATACCTTGCTCCGCCTTCTCCTGCTGGCCCTTGCGCGCCTCCTCGGACAGGTTGTCAATGTAGTTCTTCGCCATCAGCACCTTGATGCCGTGCATGAACTTTTCCGAAGATCGCGACTCGCGCGACAGCACCACGCCTTCTTTCGGGAAATGGATCTCGATATCGAGTTCGTCGATCGTCACCCAGTCCTTGAGATTGCGGTAAAGCCGATCCGTCTTCTCCACGATGATTGCCCGCACGTCCGGATGCGCCCGCAGCCAGGCGACCATCTTGCCGAAGGCGGCGCGGCCGGTCTGCTTGGCGGTCTCAACATCCACATAATCCTGCGCGACCATGAACCCCTCGGCTGCGGCGTAGTCCTTTAGCAGCTTCAACTGGGCCGGGATCGAATAGCCCTCCTTCTCCTGCTCCTTCGAGGAGACGCGGGCATAGATCACCGCCTGTTTGCGGGAGGAATCGGCGGCCGGTGCAGGTTTAGCAATCTTTCTCATGTCGTTTAGTGTAACCTAAACACGCTTGGGTCGCAAGCTTCGGATCTGGAGGACCCATCGCGCCCTTTGGCCGAACGAATCAAGCCGGGAACGCCCAATATCCAGCCTTCCACCTGCGCCAGCGTGCGTTCGGGTGGCGACAGATCGGGATTGAGGAATGCCGCAAGCCTGCCGTCGCGATCGGCGCTGGAAAGCCAGGCGGAAATACTGAAGGCGTCGTGCTGGTCGCCGGTTCGGCCCTCGGGCGCGAAGCCGCGCGACCACAGCGCGGGATAAACCTCGGCGATGGCCGAGCGCCCGGCCGGAATGTCCCAGCCATCGAACGGCCAGAAGTGAACGCGGGCGCCGAGCCGCTGGCGGATGAAGCGCAGCCAGGGAATGCCGGCATGGGTGGATTTCGCCACCGATCCCTGCACGTCGAAGTGAAACACCGATTTCGCACCGCCCGCCCGTTCCTCGGTCAGCCGCCGCCAGCGGGCACTGCCCATGCGCGCCGCTCCGTTGCCAGCGGCGCCATCGCGCACGAAATCGACATAGGTGTGATCCTCATCGGTCGGCCAGTGCCGCTGGAAATCATCCAGGAAGGTCGGCCAGTCGGGCAACAGCCCTTGAGCCTCGAAATAGCGCAAGGGGAAGGAAAACCCGTGGTCGATGCCGACCAGCGTCGGCACGTCCTCGCCAAGCCGCGCGACCAGCCATTCCGCGATACCCCTTCGGGTCCAGTATTTGCGCGGGCTTGGCGGTGGCGGCACTTCCACCGGCGATCTATCGCCCTCGGCCAGATAGACGCGCAGGCCCTTAAGGCTCGCGGTCGGCGTTTCCGCGCCCGAATAGTCGATGCCGATATGGCTGGCGAAGGCAGGCATTGGCGGCAGCTATCCCCTGAACACGTGTTCGTTGTGCCAGCGCAGCGCCTCTGGATCGGGGCGGCGCAGATTGTCGGCTGGCGCGAAGATCGGCTTGCCGTGATGCTCGTAGTAGTGCCGCCCGTTGTTGAACTCCTCCTTGATGCGGCGGCTCACCTCAAAGCGCAGTTCGGGCGTGACCGTCACATAGCCCGCATCGAACAGGCTATGGATATCGCGGCGAAGCAAGAGGCCGTTCCGGGCTTCGTGATCGCCGCCGTCGCCATAGGGCCGGATATGCGCCGCTTCGAGCGCGGGCAGCGTCCGCTCCTGCGTGATGGCGCAGCGGCGGTTGTAGTTGTCGGTCACGAGAACGCGGAATGCGCCCTGGCCGAGGCGCGGGCGGATAAGGTGCGGTTCTCCGAAACGGGTCTGCGCTTCGGCCATGCCGGGAAAGCGCGGGCGGTTCATGCGCTCGGTCACGGTTTCCCACAGTGCCAGCCCTTCCAGGTCGCCCGTGTTGTAGGTCTTGAACGAAACGATGTTCGGAGCCCAGCTTGCCGGAACGGGAATCCAGTCGGCTTCCTCGAAGAAGAACGGTTGCGTGAGAATGCGGCAACCGATCTCGAAGTCGCTGCGATCGGCTGGATCGGCGCGGCGATAGCGCGCGATGCGGGCGCGCATTTCGGGCAAGGATCGTGCGCCGTTCGCCTCGCGGAAGGCTTCCCAGGCAAGGGAGCACGGTAGCGCATTGGCATAAGCGAAGATGCCGCCACCGACGATAACATTGCGCGGGGCGTGCAGCTTAAACAGAAACATCTCGCCCGGTTGCAGGGCGCGGAAATTGGCGGCGGAAGGAGCCCAGAAATTCACCTCGGCAAGGTTCGGTTGCTGGCGCAGCATGTCGAACCAGTCGCCATCCGTGACGGCGATGACGAGGTTGATCGCCATCTTATTCCGCCGCCTCCATTTCGCGATCCTCGGCCGGCGCCAGCGCTTCAGCCAGGAGGGCGTCGAGCAGGCGGCGGCTTGTGGCGGCAGTGGCGGTGAGGCTCGCCTCCAGCCGGTCGCAGAGCGCCATCAACTCATCGACCTTAGCGACGATGCGGTGTTGTTCGGCAAGGGGTGGGATCGGGATTGGAAGCGGCTTCAATTTGGCCGCCTTGATGCCCTTGGCTGTCATGCCGGTTGCGTGCTTGTCGATCAGCGATTGCATTACGTCGCTCATCAACGCGAACATCAGGAACTTGGTGTCGATCTTCGCATATGGCTGAAAACAGATCGCGCGTTGCGCGAGAGCGAAAGGTTCCTCGATATCGTTAAGGCACACGTTGGCGAGTGGCGCTTCGGTCGTGAAAAACAAGTCGCCGATCTCGGGAAAGCCACGCGTCATCCAGGTCTTAAAGGTCGCTTTTGAGATGAACTCGCGCGGCTCGCGATTCAGGTATCCCATGCGAATGTTTTTTGCGGTGATGAGAGGGATGCCTTCATCCGTCTTGGGCGGCGTGTTTCCGCGATAGTCGATAAAAAGAAATAGGTTCTCGAACGATTGGACGGCCCATTCCACCGGAATCGGCATGTTGAGTTCATCGGGCGTCGGATCGGGTTCAATCTTGATCCTTGCATCGCCGGTTTTCTTCTTGCGCTCGGCTTTTGCTCTCGCAATCCGCTTGAGCAGTTCCGAAGCCGGTTCGTCGTTCGGGTCTTGCGGCACCAGCTTGCCGCGCACGGCGAGGTTGAGGATGGTCTGGCGCAGCGCCTTGATCTGGTCGGGGCGCGTGGTTAGCGCCGGCAGCGCGTCGAGGGCGAAGCGGGCGTCGGCCTGGAACTTTTCGTTGGTCGCGGACCCGGACGCAAAACCGGTTCCCACTTTTGCTGGGTCCGCTCCGGGTTCGGGATCGGGCGCGTTGAGACGGGCGAGGCTCGCCGCCGCCAGCCGGTCGCGCACCGTTTCCCGCTGTTCCCTCGCTGTTTTCAGCCGGTCGCACAGGCCCATCAACGCATCGACCTTGGCGACGATGCGGTGCTGTTCGGCGAGCGGCGGGAGGGGAAAGGGCGAATGCGCGAAATATTCGGTCGGCACGCGCTTCTGGCCGGCCGTACCGGTCATTCTCGGGATGCCGGTTTCGATGAAATGCGGGCTCTTGAGAAACAGCAGGATGTAATCCTGATCGACGAACAACGGGCGGACGATATGCAACTCGGTCGTGCCGGTGCCGATCCCGCCAGTCAGGTTTCGGAACACGGTCGATTTGCCGTTCTCGAAGCACGGCGTGATCTTGGCGAGGCCAACATCGCCCTCGGCAAAATGCGTGTAGCCCTTCTTGATCTCGCCCCAAGGCCGGATTTCATGCTGGTTAGCGACGCCATATTCGGCGGCAATGAGCGGCATTGGCACGAAGGACGCTTCGAGTGTGTCGGGCGCTTCGTTGCGCGGGCTTAACACGCCGATCTCGGCAAGCTGCGACCAACGCCAATTCGACGGAATTGGGAACGGTGGTTCAGGAAGAGCGGGGATCGCTTTCGGCTTCCTGATCTCGCCCGCCTTCACCAGCCGCGCCTTTTCCTTCGCGATCCGCTTCAGCAATTCCGATGCCGGTTCGTCGTTCGCATCCTGCGGCACCAGCTTGCCGCGCACGGCCAGATCGAGCACGAAGCGGCGCAGGCGGGCGATCGCGTCGGGCGCGTCGGCAATTTTCTCGTAAGCACTAAGCAGGCGTTCCGCGTTCATCGGGCCATCATTCATCGCAGCAGCGCCTCGGCGAGGATCGCCTTCAACTGGTCGCGGTAGGTAGCCGTCTCGGCCTCGGCGCGGGCGAGGTCTGCCAGCAGCGTTTCCGGGTCGCCGTGGTCATCCGCCACCGCGTGCGGGTTCTTGATGTCGAGATTGTAGCCGCGTGCCTTGATCTCCTCGGCGCTCACCTTCCAGGCCTGCGGCGTCTCCTTCCGGCCCTTGCGCGCCTTGCCGCCCCACCAGTCGATACAGCCGTGGAAATGCTCCAGCCGGATCGGCCTGGTCATCGAATAGGCTTTCTGGCCCTCCGGCACGCGGTGTTCGTAGAACCAGATGTCCTTGGTCGGCGCGCCCTTCTCGAAGAACAAGAGGTTGGTGCCGATCGAGGCATAGGGCTTGAACACCGAATTGGGCAGGCGGACGATGGTGTGGAGGTTGCACTCCTCCATCAGGTGTTCCTTGAGCCGCGTCTTGACGCCCTCGCCGAACAGCGTGCCGTCGGGCAGCACCACGGCGGCGCGGCCATCGGGTTTCAGCAGGCGCACGATCAGCGCCAGGAACAGATCGGCCGTCTCCTTGGTGCGGAAGGTCGGGAAATTGTTCTCGATACCGTCCTCCTCCTTGCCGCCGAAAGGCGGATTGGTGACGACGATATCGACGCGCTCGTCCTTGCTCCACGAAATCAGCGGCCGGGCCAGCGTGTTGTCGTGCTTGACGAAGCTCGGGTCCTCGATGCCGTGCAACAGCATGTTGGTGACGCAGAGCATGTGCGGCAGTTGCTTCTTCTCCACCGCGCGCAATCCGCCCTGCATCTTTTCGCGCTGCTTCGGTGTGCGGACGTAGTTCGCTTCCATGTGATTGATCGCGCAGGACAGGAACCCGCCCGTGCCGCAGGCCGGATCGAACAGGATTTCGCCCGGATGCGGGTCGATCATCTGCACCATGAAGGCGGTGACGGCGCGCGGCGTGTAGTACTCGCCGGCATTGCCGGCCGATTGCAGATCGTTGAGCAATTGCTCGTAGAACTCGCCAAAATGCCGCCGCTCGTCGAGATTGTTGAAATCGACCTGGGTGATCTTGTTGACCACCTGCCGCAGCAGCTGGCCCGATTTCATGTAATTGTAGGCGTCCTCGAACACGTCGCGCACCACGCGGCGGCGGTCGCCGGGCCTGTCGGAGACCTGCAAACCCTTCAGCGCCGGGAACAGCTCGTCGTTGACGAAATCGAGCAGCGCCTGCCCGGTAATGCCCTCCGGGTCCGCCGCCCAGGTGCGCCACTGGAGTTTCTTGGGGATCGGCGAGTGGTAGCCGTCCTTCGTCAGTTCGAGTTCCTGGTCCTGATCGTCGATGATCTTGAGGAAGAACAACCATGTGAGCTGGCTGATGCGCTGCGCATCGCCATCGACGCCCACGTCCTGGCGCATGATGTCCTGAATGGATTTGACGGTGGTGCGGACGATCATGGCTCAGGCGGTCTCCTGGTAGAGCGCGTCCTGCATTTCGTGGACGGCCTTCTCGAAGCCCTCCTTGCCGCCGAACGCCTTGATGAGTTGCACGACGCTGCCCATCGCGGTGAAGGGCGTTACCTTCAGCACGTTGGCGTCGTCGAGGTTGAGCACGCCCTCGTCGCGATACTTTTCCAGCAGCGCATCGAGCACGGCGCGGGCCTGCGGCCCGTATTTGGTGAACACGTCACGCTTCTTGACGTTTTCGGCCCGCTCACGGCGGGTGAGCGGCTTCCGATCAAAGGCGACGTGGCAGATCAGATCGAAGGGATCGAGGTTCTTGCCGAGTTCACCGGCGACGGCATCGAGCGCTAGGCCCTCGGCCTCCAGTTCCTCGATGAGGGCATGCTTGCGTTCGGCGGATTTCCAGCGCTTGAGGAAATCATCGAGGCTGGCGAAACGCTTCTTCAGCGCCGTTCTGGTGAAATCGCGCAGGGATTCGGTGACGAGTTTGCCGTTCTCGTCGAGATATTCCACCCGCTCCGCCAGGATGCGGGCGCCGACGCCATCAACATAAATCTTGCGGATCGGGCCACCCGCTGGCAGCGGCAGGCCCGGCTGATCGACCACCGTTTCGTCGTCGCCGGGTTTCGGCGGGATCGTGTCGTCGCCCTGCGGCGCGTCGTCGGGCGGCGTGATCGGATCGCCGCTGCCGGGTTCATAAATCTGCGCCGGATCGCCGTCGAAATCTGGGTCGGCGAAATGGCTGGTGGCGCCGCGAAAGTCGATCAGCGTGAAGAAGAATTTCTTCGTGTCCTCGTGAACGCGGGTGCCGCGCCCGACGATTTGCTTGAACTCGGTCATGGAGCCGACCGCGCGGTCGAGCACGATCAGCCGGCAGGTCTGCGCATCGACGCCGGTCGAGAGCAGCCGCGAGGTGGTCACCAGCACGGGATATTTCGATTCGGGGTCGATGAAGTTGCCGAGCTGGTCCTGGCCTTCCTTGTCGCTGCCGGTGATGCGCATGACGTAACGCTGGTTTTCCGCGACCAGATCGGCGTTCTCGTTGATGAGCGCCTGGCGCATGCGCGCCGCGTGTTCCTCATCGACGCAGAACACGATGGTCTTCTGGAAGCGGTCGCCGCTTTCCTTCAGGAACTCGGTGATTTTCTTCGCGGTCAGCACCGTGCGGTCGTCGAGCACGATGTTGCGGTCGAAATCCTTCGTGTTGTAGATGCGGTCCTCGACCTCGTTGCCGTCGCGATCGAGCTGGCCGAGTTCGGGGCGATAGCCTTCCACATCGCGGTCGATGTGAACCTTGATGACCTTGTAGGGCGCGAGAAAGCCGTCGCTGATGCCCTGTTTCAGGGAATAGGTGAAAACCGGTTCGCCGAAATATTCCGTGTTGGAGACATATTCGGTTTCCTTCGGCGTGGCGGTGAGGCCGATCTGCGTCGCGCCGGAAAAGTGGTCGAGGATTTCCCGCCATGCCGAATCCTCGGCCGCGCTGCCACGATGGCATTCGTCGATCACGACCAGGTCAAAGAAACCGGGCGAAAATTCCTTGTAGAGCTTCTGCCGTTCCTCCGGGCCGGTAATCGCCTGGTAGAGGCCGAGATAGATCTCGAAAGCGGTGTCGATGCGCCGCCTGGTGTCGAGCGCCAGTGGCAGATCGACGGCGGTGCCGTCCTGTCGCTCGATGGTCCTGGCATTGGTGGACAGCTTTGCCATCGCCGCGCCGAAGGGGCGAAAGTCGTTCACCATCGTCTGGTCGATCAACACGTTGCGATCGGCAAGGAACAGGATGCGCTTCTTGCGGCCGGCCTTCCACAGGCGCCAGATGATCTGGAACGCGGTATAGGTCTTGCCGGTGCCGGTCGCCATCACCAGCAGCACGCGGTCGCGGCCCTTGGCGATGGCCTCGATCGCCGCGTTGACGGCGTTCACCTGATAATAGCGCGGTGTCTTGCCGCTGCCGTCGTCGAAATAATCCTGAAGCACGATCTCCTCGGCTTCCGCGTCGAGGCCCTTCCAGGCGCGATAGCGTGCCCATAGATCGGTCGGCGACGGGAAGGCGTCGAGCCCGAGATTCGTCTCGACCGGAACGCTTTGCCCGGTGCGGTCATGGAACACGAAGCCGTCGCCGTTCGAAGAAAACACGAAGGGGATGTCCAGCGTCATCGCGTAATCGAGGCCCTGCTGAATGCCGTGGCCGACCGAATGATTGTTGTCCTTGGCCTCGATCAGCGCGATGGGGATATTCGGCTTGTAGTAAAGAACGAAGTCGGCCTTCTTCGCCTTGCCGCGCGTCACCAGCTTGCCACGCACAATGATGCGGCCCTTGGTGAAATAGACCTCCTCCCGAACCTGCGCCATCTCGTCCCAGCCGGCGCGCTTGACGGCGGGCAGGATGAACTTCGTGCAGATATCGCGTTCGGTAAGGCTCCTCTTGTCCATGCGTTCAGCTGCCCCCTGCCTCGTTCCCGCTCATCCCTGCTCCTCTTTCGCCGGCGGCTTCTCGCACGCATCCAGCGCTTTCAAGCGCTGATACTCCTCGATCGCCATGACGACGACGACGGGGCGCCCATGCTTGGCGACAGCAACAGGATCGGCGCGAGCCAGGTCGATCAATCGCCCGAAGCCGTACTTCGCGTCTTTCGCGCTCAGGGTCTGCATGCGACTCCCCGTTATTCCCGCCGCTCATATTGGCCAATATGGCCCAAAACACAATGGATTCCGGATTCCGGTGGATTCCCAAAAAGGAATCCAGTCGCTGGCGGCGTGCCGCGCTTCGCCCGCCAGCATAGGATTTTCGCCAGGAAGGACCCGTGAATTTCATCGGGCATGTGTTGAGTTTAGGCAATCTCCGCTGCCACGCTGCGCCAACGATGCGCCCGGCTTCCCCGCATATGGAATCCGCCAGGAGGAACCGGGAGGGGCGCGCGTGAGCCGACGCGCTATCCATCCACCTCCTCGATGATGCCTCGAATGGATTGGAGGAGTGCAGCCAGCTCCCGCCGCTCGGCGATGGCGTCGGCGGTGTAGCGGCCATGCTTGAGGGCATTGCTATTGCCTCTGGCCGCGCCTGGCGCCTTGCCGCCGTGCATCCGGCAGCGTCCGTTCGCCATCGCGGGCGACTGGCACGGCGTCCCGGCCCGCGTCCGGGCATGGCAACGTGGGCTCAGGTGCATGGGCAATCTGGCCGGCAATCTGCTTTGCATGGGGTTGTTCCTCCGTTTCTGTTCGATCCCCACCCCCCGGTCGCTCGATAGTTCCGACAACGGCCTGGCCACCCGCGTGAACATGGACATGCTCGACGGTCACCTTCTGCTGGCCCTTGCCGCGATGCTTGTTCAATGCGTCGAGCAACGTCGCCCATGTGCGGGACAGCTTGTTCGCCTGGTTGAGGTTCTCGCGCCGGCCCTCGAATGTCTGCTCGCCGATCATGGCGCGACGGTAGCATTCCATCGCGGCGTTGTGGGCGGCGACCAACTGTACCGCCATCATGCCTTCCAGCTCATCCTTCGGGCCGATGCCGGTCAACCCGGCGACGGTGGCACTCAGCTGGCGGTCCCGCTCCTGGTCATCCGAGTTCTTTACCCACAGTGCCTGCACCGCCTGATTGGCCAGCGTGTTGTTCCAGTGGTCGGACTGCGATCCGCCGATGGTCTTCAGCCGGCCCTTGCGATCGTCGGGATCGTCGGCGAGTACGGTTTTCGGCGCGTGGGTGGCGGGTTTTCTGGTGCTCATGGCGATGTCCTCATCGAGATTCCAAAGGCTGAAAGGGCGGCGATCGCTTCCGCCTTCCGGCCAGCGCGCCAGGCGTCCCAGCAGCGCGAATGCAGCCAGGCATGACCGGTCTGGTCCGTGCCGAACGGCAGCAGGGCGTCGTGCGCGTAGTCGCGTCCACCGCAGCCGAGGCAGCGGCCGGGTGGCGAGCGCACCGCATTGCGGTTGAGCCATTCGGCGATGCAACAGGCGAAGGCGCGGGCCTCGGCTTGATCGCGTGGCAAGCCGCTGTCGAACTCGGCAATGCCCGCCCGCTCGTCGAACAAGGCTCGCCAGTCCTCGCCCGACCAGCCGTCGCTACCCGTGCGCTGCAGCGCGACCACGCCCGCCTTGTGAAGCGCCAGAAGTTCGAGCACGGCGGGCGGCGGCGCGGCGGCGGCGTCGAGCATGAGGGCATCGCCATCGACGCCGATCCGAACGCCGGCATCGCGCGCGGCCTTGAGGGCTTGGACAGCGCTCATAGCCGCACCCTCCAGCCCGTATTTTCCGGTGCGGATTGAGGCGGGCGGCTTGCGTCCGCACCGTCCGCATCGGCCTCAGCGTTCGATTTCAACATGTTGGCGCGGACGGTAGCGCCAGGCTCGCCCGCTGAACCGTCCGCGAACTCGCCGACCGTCCGCAAACCCGGCGAGGCGAAGCCATTGCCGGAACTGTCCTTCGGCCGATCGGCGGACGATGCGGACGATGCGGACGGTTGCGCCCCTCGGATTTCCGGCGAGGCGGGTTTGCCGGCCGTGGTGATGCGGATGGTTCGCGTCCGCGCCCGCCCTTCGCGCTCGAAACCGATGTCGATGCCGATCTTGCGCAGGAAGGTGGCGGCGCGGCGCAACCGTCCCGAAAGCGCGCGTGGACTGTCCGGCCAGGTCTTGGATTTGGCGACGCGCTCGCCCGCCATCTCGGCAAGGGCGCCTAGAAGGTCCGAGGCGGTTCCCGTCCACTCCGTCCGCTCAGTCATCACGGCGCGCACCGCAGCAGCAACCGGATCAGCGTCGATCACGCCGTCCACCGCCTCATCACGGTTGCCGCAATAGGCCGACCAGAATGTGCCCGAGGGCCAGAGCGCGGTTTCGCAGGCCGAAGCCCACAGCGCGAAATCTGCCATGCGCGGCAGCTTGGGCAGGTGAGTGTCGGGAAGCCTTTTCAGACCCTCCACCACCGCATCGAGCAGGACGCCGAGGAGGCGGGGACGTTCAGCCTCGAACGCCGCCCATAATTCCTGCTCCGGGCGGCGGCGCTTCTCGGGGATCGGCTCCAGCGTCAGGAACACCGCACGGTCGGCAAGGTCGGGCCGGGTCACGATGTCCTCGATGCCGTTGAGGATCACCGGGCGCGCGGCGTCAAACAGCACCTCATCCTGGTCGGTGTAAAGCTGGCGCACCGCAAAACCGCCCCCGGTGGCCAGCCGGCAGAGCGTATCGGAAATCCATGCGGGCAGGCCAGACACGTTGTCGAAGGCGAGCACATGGCCGTTGCTCGCGGCGATGAACAGGTCGCGGTCTTCGCGCGGCAGGGCGCGCAGCGGTGCGGTGTTGGGATCGAGCAGCGCCCGCAGGATTGCCGAGAAGGTGGATTTCGCCGAACCCTGCTCACCCGACAGCACAAGCGCCGGATAGGGCCCCTTGTTGCGCAACACCGCGAGCGCCCAGGCGACCACCAAGACAAAATCCTGATCGGACTGGACGTTCAGAAAGGCACGTAACGTTTCGACCGATCCACCGAGCATCGGGACGGCCAGGGGCTGCATGCCGGCCGCGCGGCGGAAACGCACCGGCGGATCATTGACCACGCGCCAGCCGGTAGCGTCGATCTCGACGGCGCGCCAAGCCTCGTCTCCAAGATCGAGGTAAAGCCGCTCATCCTGGCCGCCTACGCGGATGAATACAACACGTTCCGGCCCGTCGAAGTGCGCCTTTGCCTCGATAACGTTGAGCGCCGATTGCAACGCCTCCGAACTTGGCGCGCCGCCGGTCTGCTCGAAGAATTGCCGGGCCAGCCAGCGCCGGAAGCCTTTCGTGCGCACCGGCCAGGTTTCACGATGATCGTTGATCATGATGTCGGCGAAAGCCGTGCCATCCGCCGAATGGAACAGCTCCGCCCCGCCTGCGAGGTCGATCAGTATGTCAGCCTGCGTCGGGCCGCGCCCGCCATCGCCGGTTTCTTCGGCCATGGCCTCGTCCAGCGCCGTCACCCGGCATCCGGCTTTCTTGAGTTTCGCGCGCAAGGCTTCGAAAGCCGCGCGATCCTCCGCCTTGAGGGCGACCAGCCGTTCAAGAACCTCGGGCGCGAATGCCGCGCCGGGGTCTTCGGCGGATTTCTCGACCAGACCGTCAAGCGGATCGCTGATTTCTTCAGCCGCGTCGATGGCATCGACGATAGGATTCAGGTCTTCCCCGTCAATCTCGCTTCTCATTGCCTGCCCCCCTCGATGTCGGACACGCGGCCGAGCAATACATCGTTGAAATCCAGACCACGGGGAGGCCGAGCGATGCGCGCCCGCCGCCCCTGCCGCATCCACCGCGAGGCGCAGGCGCGTGCTGCGGCTTCGCCGGGATCGTCGCCATCGGCCAGAACGATCACGTCGCGCACGCTGCCTGGCAGGTCGAGTGCCCGCAGCCCGGAGGTGGACAACGCCGCCCAGACCGGATGTCCGGTCGCCTGCATGGCCGCGAGGCAGGTCTCGATGCCTTCGCCGATCATCAGGATTTCGCCGGGATCGCCGAGGCGAACGGCGCCCCCCTGACACGGGCCGAGCATCATCTTCGTGGGTTCGACCTGTGCCTTGCCACGGCCTTCGCGAGCGAGGAACGTGCGGTGGATGGCCATTGGCATAGCGTCGGCGCCCCGCGTCACCAGCGCGACCATGCAGGGAAAGATGCCGCCCGATGGATGCTTCAGGCCCACATGAAAACGCAATGATGGCGGGAGCGAGCAGGTCAGACCGCGCGAAGCGAGATAGACTTCGACCGGCGTGCCATCGGCGGGAAGCGCGGACTGCCAGATCGAAAGCGCGTATGCACTCCGTTCCGCCTGGTGCGGATCGGGACGCTGCGGCAGCACCATGCGACGGTGTGATTTCCGGACGGTCGAAGGCTGCCTGCCGTCCCACAGCCCCCGTTCCTTCAAGATTGCGATTACGTCGCGTTGTTCGCACCCGGCATGACAGCGCACCAGCACCTTGCCACCGTCATCACGGATGGAGAGGCTGGGCACGCGGTCGTCATGGGCCGGGCAGCGCGCCGTCCAGCATTGACCGACCTTGCGACCACCGAGCGCCCTGGCGATAATCTCAGCAGTCATCGTGCGCCCCCTCGTCGTCACAGGTGGCCACGTCACTGTCATCATTGGCGGGTTTGGGCATATTGGCCCGCGACCACTCGGCCAGGATGGCAAAGAAGCCGGTTACGCTGGCGGCGACCTGCTTCGCCTCGTCGCGGCTCAGGTCGCGCCCGAGGCGCGGCTGCCAGACCTTGCGAGTCTGTCCGATCAGTTCGTCATTGAGATTGTCGTTCGCTGCATTCACCGAAGATCTCACAGTCGGCTTCTCGCCGCTCCGTGCCCCTGATCTCCGGCCTCGGACTCGCACCGATGACGCTGGATCGTATCGTCATTTGCATGTTCGGCGTCCCAATCGCAGGGATCGCCAGTTTGCGTGCGCGTCAGCGCGGCAGTTCGTCCATGGGAATCGTGAACTTGTGGGATTTCCCGGCCTCGATTACGAGGTCGCGGCGGTTGTTCTTGCCGATCCCGCTGGAAATCGTGCATCGGAAGTGGCCATGGCGCAGACCGTCCAGAACGATCTGGTCAATCTGATCGAGCGCCTGGCGCAATTGAGGGCCGGTGTCGGGAAAGGGAGTTCTTTCAAGCATTGTGCAACAGCGCCTTCATGTCCTTGACGGTGGTGGAGAACGCGAGAGGCGGCACCATCGCCCCGTCGCCGTAGAACGACAGCACGTCATCGCGCCGTGACGGCCGGTCGCGAAAAACGAAGACCTTGCGCCTTCCCTCGGCACGCAGATCGAGAAGTTCGTAACCGGTGCAGCGCAAAAAGCAGGCGAGATAGAAGTCTCGGGTCTCGAACCCGTTGTCCTGCACCGATGCGTCGCATTTCGCCTGTCCACTTGACACTTTACATTCTCCTCAAAAAAAGGGGCGGTTCACCTGCCGGACAGAAGCTGCTGGAGCGGCACCACACGATGAAGCAAGCCGAGCTTCTCCAGCCGGATACGCATGGCGATGGGGGATACGACGAAGCGCTCGGCCAGAGGCTTGCAGAACCGTTCCAGCGCCTCGTCCTCCGTTTCGGAGATGTCGAAGTCGCCGACAGAAGCATGAATGCGCGGAACCTCGACGAAGGCGTGCGCGATTGGCTTTTCCGGCTGGAGTACGCGCTGTTTCCGGTCAGGAAACAAGTCGTCCCACATGGCAAAGACCATCTTGCGCGGCATCAGCAGGCAGGAGGCGTAGAAATCGGCCTGCCATTCCACCCGCTCCTTTGCCTCGCTCGACCGGCAGATGAACTTGGGTTCGCTCGCGGCATCGAGGAAGGACGCCTGCGCTGTATTCTGCACGATGAGGTGTTGATGCAACCGCCAGTGCCCGCCGCCCTCATGGGCCAGGGTGAAGCGATAGCGGCCCTCCCGCGTCGGATTTTCCTCGGGGTCGAGGCTTTCGTCGATGAAGATGCTGCCGTCACCATAGATCGCGCCAAGAATGTCGGGCTGGCCGTTCGGAGGTCGCGGGATATTGTGACGAGCGTGCATGTCGTCAAACTCGATCCGCAGCTTGAGGTACTTTTCCACGATGTCCTCGACGGGGACTGGCGGCTCGATCATTACGCCCCGTGCACGCTCATACTCTCCGATCAGGGAAGCAGCGTCGCGCTCGATAGCCTCTTCGGCAAGATAGGGAACAAAACGGCTCATCGGTCATCCTTCATCTGCATCAGCGGGGCCATGCCCCGGTGGCTTCAGTTGCCCTTGGCCTTTCCTGCCTCCCGAGAGAGCCGGGCCAGGTCGTCGGCGCTCAGGCCGTTGGCAGTTCGCAGCAGCGCCGACATTTCGACGGGCTGCCGCTTGATGATGTCAGCAAGGTCGGAAGGCACGCGCCCCGCCATCGCCAGCAATTCGTCCGGATCGCATTCGAGAATTTGCGCGATCGCCCGAACCTTGTCCTCGGTCGGCGGCGTGAACTCGTCGCGCTCGACCTTCGACATATAGGTCGGGCTCACCCCGATCTTCTTGGCCATCTCGCGCAGGCCGATCTCCCGCGCCTCGCGCTCGCGGCGGATGAACGCCCCGAACTTCTCCCTCCCGCTGGTCATGGCTCCTATCTCCGTTTCCTGTTTAGCTGTCACTATACATCCGATTCGGCAAAATCGTCAACCATCCACTAAACGGTGATCGAAAAGCCGTCAGGCGGCAAGCCGAAGTTCGCAGATATCCTCAAGCATGCGCTTGAAACCGGGCTCCGGCGCGATGCACATGGTTCGATACGTATTCAGAAACGGCAGCCATCTCGATAATTCATAGCAGAATCGGTAGCTTGGCGCCCACACAGGGCTGTGCGGCTGCCTCCTGAGCAATTCAGGATAGCATTCCGCGGCCGCGAGAAGCTGGTGGTCCGCTTGAGTTTTCAGTTTTCGGGATTGCAATAAGCCGTTGAACAAATGGCTTATTTGAATGAGGCGGGGGAGTTGTCTGTCCGGATCGCTGACGCCTCGCGGCAACTTTCGCAATCCGCTGACTTTGATCTGAATTCGGACGGCGGCCGATAGAAAACCCTGGAGGACTTTCGCTTCTGGCTGGATCAGAAGCGGGCGCTCCATGAGTTTGATATGTCGCGTTTTCTTCACGCGACCGAGTATCCATCCTCGGGTCAAAGCCAGATCACATGCTTCGCTCGAAAACGCTGTGGTCGCCGTCCTATCTCTACTGTGTTGGCATCATGTGCGATGCATCCGGGCGAACTTACTTTTGCGGGTGCTCACGGTGGTAAGCTGCCGTTTGACGCTGCCCATAGGCTATAGCCAGCGAGAATATGGCGATGACGCCAGCAACGAAAGCGGTCACTAAGATTGTTTCAGTTGGCACGTCGATCTCCCTTGTTGATTTCGACAGGCCGAGAATACATCTAGTTCCAATGTATGTTTTGCCATGGCGCAAAGACGCCATTTTCCGTGCATGGTTGCCGCTGGAGCCGGCGCTATTCAGCCGCTTCCTTGATCAAGGCGTGGCTCGAAAGGTTGCGGTCACCGGGGCGGCCCGAACCGGACAGCCAGTTGGATAACTGGTCGAGGTAGAGGTAGACGACCGGCGTGGTGAAAAGCGTCAAGGCCTGGCTGACCAGAAGCCCGCCGACCATCGCATAGCCGAGCGGCTGACGAATCTCCGATCCGGCTCCGGTGCCCAGCATCAGCGGCACGCCGCCAAGCATCGCCGCCATGGTCGTCATCATGATGGGCCGGAAGCGGAGCAGGGCGGCTTTGCGGATGGATTCTTCCGGTGGGAGATGCTCCTCGCGCTCGGCCGCGATCGCGAAGTCGACCATCATGATGCCGTTCTTCTTGACGATGCCGATCAGCAGGATGATGCCGATCAGCGCGATCAGGCTGAAGTCGTAACCGAACAGCATCAGGGTCGCCAGCGCCCCGACGCCGGCCGACGGCAGCGTCGACAGGATCGTGATCGGGTGGATGTAGCTCTCGTAGAGAATGCCGAGGATCAGGTAGACAACGACGAGCGCGGCGAGGATCAGAAGCGGCACCGTGCCGAGCGATTGCTGAAACGCCTGCGCCGTTCCCTGAAAGCTGCCGTTGAGGGTCCCCGGCGCGCCGAGTTCGCGCATGGCGTTATGAACGGCGGCCGTGGCGTCGCCGAGCGATGCATTCTCCGCGAGATTGAAGCTGATGGTGATGGCCGGGAACTGGCCCTGATGACTGATCGACAGCGGCTGCACCGGCACTGTCGTCCAGCTGGCGAAAACCGAAAGCGGAACCTGCTCGCCGGTGAGCGGTGACTTGAGGTAGATTCTGTCCAGCGTGTCGAGCCTGCCCTGCAGTTCGGGTAGAATCTCAAGGATGACGCGGTAGGTGTTGAGTTGCGTGAAGTACTGCGCGACCTGCCGCTGACCGAAGGAATCATAGAGCGTGTCGGAGATCAGCTGAGGCGAGATGCCGTAACGGGACGCCGCGTCGCGGTCGATCGTCAGCGTCAGCGTGGTGCCGCCGGTCTGCTGGTCGGTGGCAACGTCCCGGAGTTCGGGCAGCGCCTGCATCTTCTTCAGCACCTTCGGCGCCCAGGTATTCAACTCGTCGAGATCGGCATCCTGAAGCGTGTACTCGAACTGGGTGCGGGTGGCGCGTCCGCCGAGCCGGACGTCTTGCGACGCCTGAAGAAACTGCCGCGCGCCTTCCACCTGGTCGAGCTTTGGCCGCAGCCGCGCGATCACCTGCTGTGCGGACGCGTCGCGCTCCGCGAGCGGCTTCAGCGTGACATACATGCGGCCGTTGTTGAGGGCGCTGCCGCCGCCGCCGATGAACATGGCGATGCTGTGCACGGCGGGATCAGCCAGAACGATGCGGCCGAGCTCCTCCTGCTTCTTCTTCATTTCAGCAAAGGAGATGTCCTGCGCGGCCTCGGAGGTGCCGAGAATCATGCCGTTGTCCTGCTGCGGAAAAAACCCCTTCGGGATAATGACGAACAGGTAGACCGACAAACCCAGCGTCATGAAGAACACCAGAAGCGTGGTCCGCCGCCAGCGCAGCACGAGATCAAGGCCGCGGCGGTAGGCGTCGAGCATGGCGTCGAAACCGCGCTCGCTGAGCCGGTAGAGGCGGCCGTGCCGAACGCTGTCATGCCGGCGCAGGAAGCGCGACGCCATCATCGGCGTCAGCGTCAGCGATACGACGAGCGACACGAGGATCGCCATCGCCAGCGTGACCGCGAACTCCCGGAACAGGCGTCCGATGATGCCGCCCATCAGCAGCAGCGGAATCAGCACGGCGACCAGCGAAATGCTGATCGACAGGATCGTGAATCCGATTTCGCGCGCGCCTTTCAGCGCCGCCGCCATCGGCTCTTCCCCCTTTTCGACGTGGCGGCTGATGTTCTCCAGCACGACGATGGCGTCATCGACGACAAAGCCGACCGAGATCGTAAGCGCCATCAGCGACAGGTTGTTGAGCGAATAGTCGAACGGCCACATCAGCGCGCAGGCCCCGAGCAGGGCGAGCGGCACCGTCACGCTCGGGATGATCGTCGCCCAGAAATTGCGCAGGAACAGGAAGATCACCAGGACGACGAGCACGACGGTGATCAGCAGCGTGAACTGCACGTCCTCCACCGCCGCGCGGATGGTGGTGGTGCGGTCGCTGATGAGGTCGATCTTGATCGCCGGCGGGATCGCCGCGATCAGTCTGGGCAACTCCGCTTTGATCCGGTCGACGGTGTCGATGACATTGGCGCCGGGTTGCTTGAAAATGATCAGGAATACGCCGCGTTTCCCGTTGGCCCACGCGGCCTGCTTGTTGTCCTCCGGGCCCGTCACCGCCTGTCCGATGTCGCGGATTCGAAGCGGGGCGCCGTTACGGTAGGCGATGATGACGTCGCCCCAGTCCTTCGACAGGGTCAGTTGATCGTTGGCGTAGATGGTGTAGCTGCGCGTGCCGCCGTCGATGCTGCCTTTCGGACTGTTCACCGTGGTCACGGATATCTGGTTGCGGACATCCTCGAGCGACAGACCCTTGGCCACGAGCTTGGCCGGATCGATCTGGATCCGAATGGAGGGTTTCTGCTGGCCGCCGATAATAACCTGGCCGACGCCTGAAATCTGGCTGATCTGCTGCGCGAGCTGAGTGTCGGTGTTGTCGCTCACCGTCGTCAGGGGCAGGGTATCCGACGTCGCCGAGAGCAGCATGATGGGAGAGTCGGCGGGATTGACCTTGCGGTAGGTCGGCGGGCTCGGGAGGTTTTTCGGTAGCTGGCCGCCGGCGGCGTTGATGGCGCGCTGGATGTCGTTGGCGGCCCCGTCGATGTTTCGGTTGAGGTCGAACTGCACCGTGATCGAGGTCGACCCGATCGAACTGGTTGACGTCATCTGCGCGACGCCGGGTATCTGGGCCATTTGCCGCTCGAGCGGCTGCGCCACCGACGACGCCATGGTTTCAGGGCTCGCGCCCGGCAGGTTCGCCTGGACCTGGATGGTGGGGAAATCGACCTGGGGCAGCGGCGCCACCGGAAGCAGCGGGAACGCCACCAGGCCGATGAACAGGATACCCGCCATCAGCAGCGATGTTCCGATGGGATAGCGAATAAACGGCGCGGATAGGCTGTCGTTCATCCTAGGATCCCGAATCCGGATTACGGTTCATTTGCAGGACTTTCTCTCGCGAACTTCGGATTCGAAAAGAACGCTAGCACTCTATGAATCTCGTGTGGTTCGGGTTCAAAAGTTCGTTTGACGAACCCGCTGAGACAGGAAAGCGAACGTCTAGTCGTCCGATGACCCGGAGCTCGCGATGGTCTCGGTCACGACCGATCCCGGTTGAACACGGTACTGTCCGGCGACAATGACGCGTTCTCCCGGAGCGATCCCTTTCTCGATGATGGTTTCGCCGTCGATCGACTTGCCGACCGTGATCCTGCGAAACTCAGCCTTGTTGTCCTTGTTGACGACGTAGGCATAGAGACCGTCGGTTCCATGCTTGATCGCGTCATCGGGAACCACGACGGCATCCTTCGCGGTTGATACCAGCAGACGGGTCGAAACCGATTGGCCCGGCCACAGGACGTGATCCTTGTTCTCGAAAACCGCCTTGAGGCGGATGGTCCCGCTCGCGGTGTCGACCTGATTGTTGATCAGCATCAGCGTTCCCTCGGAAAGCATCCGCTTGCCGTCGGGGGAATACGCGATCGTCTTCGGCGAACCGGCCGTGATGGCGTCCTTGATTTGCGGCAGCTGGTTTTCCGGCGCGGTGAAGATCACGGCGATCGGCTCGATTTGCGCGATGGTGACGATGCCGGTCTGGGTTGAGGCATTGACGATGTTGCCGCGGTCGACAAGACGAAAACCGGTGACGCCCGCGATCGGCGCGCGGATGCTGGTATAGTCCAGTTGGGTCTGTGCATTGACAATCGCGGCCTCGTCCGCGGCGATCTGCGCGGTCAACTGCTTCACCATCGATCGCTGGGTGTCGGTTTGCTTCCGCGTCGCGAATTCGCCGAGCTTGGTATAGCGTTGCAGGTCGAGTTCGGCGTTGGCCAGATTGGCTTCATCCTGCGCTTTCTTGGCCTTGGCCTGGTCGAGCGCGGCCTGATACGGTCGCCGATCGATATGGGCGAGCAGGTCGCCTTTCTCGACCAACTGCCCCTCCTTGAAGGCGATCCGCTCGATCTGGCCATCGACACGCGTGCGGACCACGACGGTATTGAATCCCTGCACGGTTCCAAGTCCGGTCAGGTAGATCGGAAAGTCACCTTTGCGTACGGTGGCGATCTTGACCGGAACCGGCGGAGCCTGTGCTGCGTCGCGGGACGGCCCGTTGTGCTTTCCCCCGCCGTGCCACAGCGCGTAGCTGGCCACGACGGCGATCGCCGCGCCAAGGAGTGTCCAACCGGGGACTCGCGATCGGGGCATGAGGGCTCGTGCCTGGACAAAGACTTCAAAACTTCGAAAAAGGGCGCGGGGCCGTGGTATATGCGCGCATATCCTCTGTAAACACACCATCCCTTGAAGTCCTGAACAATCGGAAAGCTTTAGGAGGGCGGTCGCTTGTCCTGCCGAGGGTCTTTGAAGGCGTCGTTACGGATGCGCGAGTCCTGTGCCGGCTGTCGATGCGCGCCGGAGATCGGACAGCTTGAGGGATTCCACGGGATGAGACGTTTAATAAGATAAGAAATGTTGATCGAACGGGGTCTCAGGCTTTGCGGGCCGGGAGAGGCGTATCTGGAGTGTTCCCGAACTTCACGATAGCGAACGGAAGGGCGCATGCTGCCTCGCGGGGAATCTCGTGATGCGGGGGGGCCGGGTTCCATCTTTATTTCCGGCTGCGGGGCATGTTAGGGGCACCCGTTCAAGCAGGCTGCTTTTTCAATTAGGACTCTCCATCGGATGCTTCGGCTGACATCATGAGACCGGCTGATGATCCTGGAATGGTTAACCAGCATTACGATCTTGTTTTCATTAGGCCGGGGTGAACGCGTTGATGTTTAGAACGTCACTGAGGACGATTTCACTCGCCGCCGCGTTGATCATGGGGTCGCTTGTTTCATCCGCGATCGCGCAACAGAACGGCTCGCAACAAAGCGTTGCGCATCCGACCGCGCCATCCGCGCAGACGCCGGCCGTTTCCGCGCCGGCACCGCCGGTTCAAGCGCCGCCGATCTCCAATGCGTCGGAACCTGCTACCGCCGCCACTCCGTCTCCAGCCGGCACCGCCGGCGTCAACCTGCTGAATCCCGACACCGCTTCGCCTCACGAGTTATCTCCGTGGTCGATGTTCATGTCGGCGGATATTGTCGTTCAGCTGGTGATGATCGGTCTTGCGTTTGCGTCGCTGGTGACGTGGACGATCTGCATCGCGAAGCTGGCGGAGCTGTCGCTGGCGCGGCGCGCGCTGCGGGCGGCGCTGAACAAGATCGGCGACGCGCGCTCGCTGGCGGAAGCGCAGATGGCGCTCGGCGCGCGGGAGGGCGTGCTGGCCTCGCTGCTGGCCTCGGCGATGCACGAGGCGCGGCTTTCGGCCGGCATTTCCAGCGACGCCGGCATCAAGGAGCGCGCGGCGTCGAGCTTCGCCGAGATCGTCCGCGCGGAATCGCGCCGCATCCGGCTCGGCATGGGGCTGCTCGCCACCATCGGCGCGACGTCGCCGTTCGTCGGCCTGTTCGGCACCGTGTGGGGCATCATGAACAGCTTCATCGGGATTTCGAAGTCGCAGACCACCAACCTCGCGGTGGTGGCGCCCGGCATCGCCGAGGCGCTGCTCGCGACCGCGCTCGGCCTTGTCGCCGCCATTCCGGCGGTCATCATCTACAACTACTTCGCGCGCGTGACGCGGGGCTACACCGAACTGGTCGGGCGCGCCTCGGGAGCGGCCGGCCGGCTGCTGTCGCGCGATCTGGACCGCACCCACGGTTCCCTCACCTCGCGCGCGGCGGAGTAGGCCGATGGGCGCATCGATCGCGGAAGGCGGCTTCGACGACGACGAGGAGTACGGCGAAGCCCACGAGATCAACGTCACGCCGTTCATCGACGTGATCCTGGTTCTTCTGATCATCTTCATGGTGGCCGCGCCGCTGTCGACCGTCGATCTTCCGGTCAACCTGCCGACATCGAGCGCGACGCCGCAGAAGAAGCCGGACAAGCCGACCTATGTCAGCATCAAGGCCGATCTCGCGGTGGCGATCGGCGAGACGCTGGTCAAGCGGGTCGACCTGGTGCGGACGCTGGAGACCACGCCGAACATGACGAAGGAGAGCTTCATCTTTCTGCGCGCCGATCGCGCGGTGCCCTATGGCGACCTGATGGACGTGCTGGAGATCCTGCGTACCGGCGGCTACGCGAAGATCAAGCTGGTGGCGCTGGAGGGCGTTCCCGACGCCCGGTCGGTTCCGGCGGCGAACACGGCGGGGCGTTGAGATGCCTGAGATTGTCGAACAGCCACCGTCCGGCCGGCTCTGGCTTTCCGCCGCCGCCGCCGCGCTTGCGATCCATCTCGGCTGCGTGGCGCTGGCGCTGGCTCACCTGGACACGGATGAGGCGGCCGAGGATCTCGGCGCGCCGGCGATCGAGATCGGGCTCGACCTGTCCTCGCCGCATCGCGAGGTGACCGACCTTCCGCCCGGACCGGACACCGACGCGTCGATGGCCTCGCCCGCGCTGGCCGAGCAGAAGGCGGTCGAGGAGGAAACCGATCTGCCGAAGGATACGCCGACGGAGAGCGCTGATCCGGACCGCATCGTCACCGAGAACGAGTCGCGGAAGCCGTTCGATGACGCCACCGAGAAGGCGGCGAAGCAGACGCAGGCCTCGCAGGAATCGGCGGCGGCCGAGGCGACCGCGATGCCGAGCGTCGAACAGGCGCAGGAATCGGAGCGGTCGGTGGCGCCGCAGCAGGGCACCGGCGCCAGCGCGCGCCGCATCCGCGCCACCTGGCAGAAGGAGCTGGTGGCGCATCTCGACAAGCACAAGCGCTATCCGCCCGACCGGAGCCAGAAGAACGCCGAGATCCTCGTCAACTTCGAGCTCGACCGCATGGGCCATGTCGTGTCGGCCACGATCGTGAACGGATCGGGCGATCCGATCTTCGACCAGGCCGCGCTCGCCATGCTGCGCCGCTCAGACCCCGTCCCGCCACCGCCCCCCCTCATCGCCGACGAGGGCCTCAGCTTCACGCTCCCCGTCGTCTTCAGGGTCAAAGGTAAAGGGTGAGGGAAGCAAGCGTAGCGTCGTTTTCACGGCCGGCGGGATAGCGATGCACGCCCGCTATCATTGCAGGAGAAAGTACCGGATACCGACGTAAATCAGCACCAGACAGATGAAGATCAGCGCAACCGGCAGGCGCGGTCGTGCGCCTGGCGCGGAATTGACCGAAGGCGCTGGTTGCGGAGCGGGCCGTTTGAAGGCCATCACATTGCTGGTATCGACGATCGGCTCCTTCGGCATCGACTTGACATCGGGCGCCGTTCCGGTGCCGCCCATGTCCACGTAATAACTCTTGTAAATCAGTTCGATGGTCGCTTCGCTGGCCTCCGTCTCCGCCATCGTTTCGGCAAGGCTCTTGTAGCTCGCCAGGAACGTCAGGGCCTCAGTGGGAAGTGACGAAGCGCCATTCAGTTTCACCATCATCTTCCAGGTGGCGAAGTCGGCGCGTGCCTTGGTGTCGGCACGTCTTGCAATCATCTTGTCCTGAGCTTTGATCAACTGACTACGCCTCTTGCAACGCTCATTAATTATATATTGCCGGTGACCAGCAAAAGAAACTGTATCACATAACCGGTAACTGTTTTCACGATGGTGGAGATCACGTCAAGGTTGAGATCGAGCTGGCGGCCAAGCATCGGAAGCAGCAGGAGACCCCCGATCAGGATCAGCAGCCCATACGGTTCCAGACGGGAAAGCGGGGCCGCCAGCACGCTCGGCAACAGGCCGACGGCAACCCGTCCGCCGTCCAGCGGCGGGATCGGCAGCATGTTGAACACCGCAAGGATGACGTTGATGATCAACGCGTTCTTCAGGTTGTCGGCCACCCATTGCGCGCTGTTGCCGGGAATAAAGCCAAGCCCGTGAAATGCCGACGCCGCGAGGAGGGCCAGCAGAATGTTGGTGGCGGGACCGGCAAGCGCCACCCAGACCATGTCGATGCGGGGATGGTTCAGGTTTCGGAAGTTCACCGGAACCGGCTTTGCGTAGCCGAACAGGAACGGGGCGTGCGACAGCAGCAAAATGCCCGGCAATATCACCGTGCCGAAGGCATCGATGTGCCTGAGCGGGTTGAAGCTGACGCGGCCGAGATTCCAGGCGGTATTGTCGCCGAGCCGGTAGGCGACGAATCCATGCGCCGCTTCGTGAAAGGTGATCGCGATCACCAGCGGCAGCACCCAGACCGACAGCGTGTAAAGTGAAATGCCCGGCAATCGACAGCCTCGTGCGGGGTGCGACAGACGAACCCTATCATGAACAGCCGGCGCTATGACAGGGAGGTCAGGTGCGTGATCTCGCCCGCAAACCGGCTCCGCTTTCAGGATGTGACTTGGAGCATGATCCGATCAGCTTGCATCGAAGCGTGCTTCAGAACTTAATTTTCCGCTCGCGGTTCTTGCGGCGAAGAGGTCATCCGTTTCACTGGAAAGTGCTCTACGCATCCTTCAGATAATAATTCGCCCGCTTGCCGAGCGCGATGCGGCGCAGGATTCGTCGCATCGTCATCGAGGCTCGCAGCGGCCGGACAGCCGTCGTTCCCGTTCGATAGAACGCGAGTTTCACCGCATCGAATGCGGGCTGCGCGCCCGGCGGTTTCTGCGGCCAGCCGAGACCGCGCAGCATCGAGTTAAAGAAGTGAAGGTCGTTGGCGCGGCGGACCTCGCGCGTCTTCCAGGTAATGGCCATCGAGATCGAGTGCGATCCGGCGGTACGAACCCAGTGTGGCCACTGGTAAGGCACGAAGCATCCGTCGCCGCCGAACATGTGGAATTCGGTGCCCCGCGGCGCGAAACTCTCGTCAAATTTCAGGTTGCGATGTTTCGTCATCGAACGCTCGATCTCGTCTTCCGCTACGAGTCGGCGGTCCCTGTTGTCGTAGATCGTGAAGAACTTTTCGCCGTGGATCTGGACGAAGAAATTGTCCTCGCTGTCGAGATGGAACGGCGTCGTCGAGTTCGGTGATGAGACGAACAGAAAGCCCTCGATCTGTTCAAACCCGGCGTCGCGCAAGCTCTCGAAGCCGCGCGCGCGCGCGACCGACAGCAGTGCGTCCTCGATCAGGCGGCGATACTCCGGAGCGTTCTCCACGCGTTTCAGCACCATCCACGCGCCCGCCGTTTCGATCCGCTTCACCACCTCCACCGGATCGAGATCGACCGTCGGGATCGCATCGGGGTCCTGGCTGATTGCGACCTTGCCGGAATTGTACTCGATCAGATCGCGCGGCAACTCGGCCGCCAGTTGCGCGATGCGCGGCAGCGTCAACAAGGGATGCCCGGCAAGCCCGTGTCGGATCGCGAACGGCTTGAGCGGAAAGTCGCGTCGAAGTGCGTCATTGGCCGCGGTAATGACCGACCCGGGTTCGGAGGCGTTCATGCTTTCTTCTCCTGACGTTCGCGGAGGATATGGACGGCGCGGCGCATGGGTTCGCGCACCAGCTTGCGCAGCGTGATCGCCGCTCTTGCGAGCGAAACGACGGGATCACGGCGGCGAAGCGGGATCAGCACGTCGCCGATCACAAGCCGTCCGCGCCAGATCGGATCGATCATCGGATGACCCGGATCCGCGGTGGAATCCGCCATTGTGATCGCGGGGTCGGCGCAGAGATGGCGCGTGAGATCAAGCGTCAACTGTACGCCGGGTGAAAACTTCGCGAAACGCTCATCAACGCCGAGCTTGAAATAAAACGCGCGATCTTGGTGGCGCAGCACGATCGCCGCCGCCACGGGCGTCGGACCGGCGCGCAGGGTCACGATTTCACACTGGCCTCGCTCGGCGAGCGCCGGCGCGGCGCGGCGGATGAAAGCTGCATCGCCGTCATGCTGGATCAATGCGGTCCCCCGCTGCGCCTTCCAGCCGCTGGCCTCCAGCGCGAGGAAGGTTTCAAGCGCCGTCGCGACCTCGGCGGCCGCGCGTGCGACCTGGAACGACACCTCGCCATGCTCGGCAAGACGATTGCGCTGGCGTCGCAATTCCTTGAGCTTCTTGGCGCCCAGCGCCTCGCGCAGCAGTTCTTCCGGGTCGCGAGTGGCGTCGAGGCAGGCGCGCGCGTGTCCATGCAGCCTGTGCGGCTGGAGGCCGTCGGGTTCGAGGGCCGCCGTAAAGGCTTTCACGGCGGCGCCGTCGAGCGTGACGTTGCGGAGGATCAGCGCGCGTTGGCCGAGGGCGCGCGCCTCGCGCAGCAGCGTGGCCGCGGCCTGATCCGTGCGGTCGCGGTCGAGCAGCGGCGTGCAAAGCGTGCCGTAAGGGTCGGCGCTGACCAGAAGGGGAAGCGGAATCCGGTAGGCCCTCCAGGCGGAGATAGCCGGGATCAGGCCGATGAGAGTTTCCGCGCCAGTTTCGCCGGATGAAAAATCGGAACGCGCCGTCAGCGCCGACGCATGGGTCCGGCCGCGCGCCGTGGCGTCCAGCGCCAGCTCCCAATCAGCGAGATAGTAGCCGTTCGGCTCGACGGCACGGTCGGCGAGCGATCGCCACTGGTCGGGATCGAGCGATGCAAGGGCGGCCGCTCGGTGTAGCGTGCGCGGCGGCGAGGCTACGAACTCATTCATCAGCGAACGACGAGCCGGAGCCGTATTGGCAATATCGACCATGTCCCCAGTTTCCCATGCGATAGACGGCGAGGCGAGGCCGCGCATGCCGCTGCCCTTCCTTGTTGGCGACAGACGATAGTCGAAATATTCGAAGATAACGTTGGTTCCGACCTCCGATTTTTGTCTCGGGATTAATTCTACGTTCACTCTGTATGCCGCCGGCAGCGGGCAACAGGTTCAATATCGTCGGGGGGGACTTGCGGCGCATTACCAACCTGACGAGCGGTTTGCGGCAGGTTCAGACCTGCTGTCGGGCGATATGATCATTTTACGGCCGCCACCGGCATATGCCAGTATGATCCGGACCCGCCTGAGCAGTAGAAAAGATATGGTTCGGTCCGACCGGCGATATTACGGCGCGGGCCCTGCATGTGAAATTTGCACGGATGATGAACCGTCGCGCCGCGCAGGCCGACAACCGTCGAACAAGGACGTTACGCGGAGCCTCCCATGACATTTTCGATGATTCGCTCGATCGTTCTCGGGGTGGTCGCCGCGATCGTGCTGACCGCGCATCCGGCCGCCGCCGAGAACCGACTGGCGCTGGTGATCGGCCAGTCGGCCTATCGCGCGGTGACGCCCCTGCCAAATCCCGGCAATGACGCCAAAGCCATGACGCAGATGCTTGGCGACGCCGGTTTCGATGTGCTGACGGCCTCCGACCTGTCGCAGACCGAAATGCGGGAGAAGGTGGGTGAGTTCGCGGCAAGGATCGCGGAGAAGGGGCCTGACACCATCGCGCTGGTTTTCTATGCCGGCCACGGCTTGCAGGTCGACGGCGAGAACTTCCTGGTTCCGGTCGATCTCGATCCGAAGCGCGAGGCCGATATTCCGCTCCAGGCGATTCGCCTCAACGACATCATGAACACGCTGACGTCGGTTCCGAGCCGGATGCGCATCGTTCTGCTGGATGCGTGCCGCAATAACCCGTTCCCCGCCATCAACAAGACGGTCGGGCACGGCCTCGCCATCGTCGATGCCAAGGTGGCCGCTCCCGGCACGTTCCTGTCTTTCTCCACCTCGCCGGGAGCCGAGGCGGAGGACGGTGCGGGCACGGACAGCCCTTATACGGCGGCGCTGTTGACCGCCGGCCGGCAGCCGGGACTTTCGATCGAGGAAGCGTTCAAGCGTGTCCGGCTGGAGGTCAACAAGGCCACGAATGGCCGCCAGACTCCGTGGGAAAGTTCCTCGCTGACGGATAGTTTCCATTTTTTCCCCGGATCGGCCGAAACAGGCGCGACGCCGCCTGCCGGTTCCACAGTCAAGCGTACGGTCGCGGAGTGGCGCCGTGAATTGAAAGGCAAGACCGCCGAGCAGGCGCACGAACTGATCGTCAGCGACGGCAGCGGTCAGGCCTATGAAGCGTTCGTCGGGCTGTATGCGGACTCGCCGTTCGATCTGGAGGCGCGGCAGTGGCTCGATCGCCAGCGCCGGATGCAGGCCTGGAACAGGGCGGTCCTCACCAATACGGCGGCCGGATACCGGGCCTTCCTTGCCGAATATTCCGATAGCGACCTGACGCCGACGGCGCGCAAGCTGGAGGAGCGTCTGCGCAACCGGCCCGATAATCCGGGTGTGGCGGTTGCCGCGGCCGCGGCCGGCCCGACCTGTCCCTGCAGCACGCCGCCGCGGGAGCCGCAGAAGAAGAAAGCCGAAACGCCCAGGAAGAAGCAGGCAAAGCAGGATCGTTCGCGGAACGAAGATACGCCCCCGCGCCGGGGCCAGCGTCGGCCCGCTTATTATGCTGATGATGTGCCGCCGCCGCCTCCGCCACCCAGCGTCGTGCCGATGCCCTTGCCGATACCCTCCATCGGCATCGGCGGGTTTGGTGGAGGATTCGGGCGTGGCGGCGGGTACGGCGGTTCCGGGCGGGGGGGAGGAATGGGCGGCTCGACGGGCCGATACTGAGCACATATCCGGACATCTCCGATCGGGGCCGGGCGCTGGTCCCGCTTCCCTTCCTCGTCCTCACAGCAAACGGTGATGATGCGCTCGAGCCATGGGTGCCGGGCGGCGTCTCGGAACCTCAGGGCGCTTTCGAGCGGCGAGCCGCTTGAAACCAAGAGGATCGCGCGTTTATGCTGTCCATTGTGGGGAGGAGTTCTGATGAAAATTCTATGCGCATCCATGCTCATGGCGGCCGTGGTGTCGGGTCCGGCTTTCGCCCAGGCGCCGCAATTCAACATGATGGCTGACGGGCCTGGAAAAACGCCGGAGCAGATTGAGAGACAGAAGGCCCTTGAAAAAGCTTACAAGGAGTCGCTGCGAAAGATTCCCGATGCGGCGGTGGTCGACGATCCCTGGGGAGGCGTTCGAAACGCGAGCCAGTCCAAGACCAGTTCCAAAAGCAGACAGCCCTGACGCCGCGCGTTTTCCCCCGCCAATGACACGACGTTGACGTCGATTGTTGACGCCAAGGGGCCATCTATCGGCCTTAGCCGGTTATCCGCTTTTCCGTCGTTCGGAGCTTGTTGCCTTCAGGCGTGACCAGCGCTCCAAACAACAACGTCACCTGAGCGGAATATGATCGCCCGGTGACGTTGTGCATAGACTGGGTAATGCAATCCCCCAGCCCTTTTTGGGTCAGCGTACCGCGGGAAAGGTTCAAACGGGATCTTCGCCAGGGCATGCCGGCGAAGTTTGTCTCCGGTTCAGCCGGCCAATGGTCGACCGCTTCAAGTTCAGGTGAGAGCCTCCCTGATCGTCCGTGTGTTGCCGATCGCTTTTCAGCGCGGCCTATGCCCGGCGCGCCGTCAGGAGCGGCCAGTGATTCGGCGAGCGGGACACCAACTGGAAAGTTTTGATTAAGATTCGACGCGCATTCTAGCCAAACCTGTTTTGTGTGCCGGGAGAAAGATCATGCTGACTACCGAACCTGGTTTGGCCCGGAATTTCCTCAATATTGCACTGGGCGGCTTCGGCGTGCTTGTCGCGGTGCTGATTGGGGTGGCGATCGGCTGAGACACCTGCAAGATATCCACGGCTGGCCAAAAGCGGTAGACAAAGGGCAGTAGACATTGCCCGGAAGCTGCGGCTCGATCGACCGGAGCAACGGACACCGGAGCAACCGACGTGGGTAACAGCAGCGGCGGGTTGGACAAGGGATTGATGGCCCTGATCCAGAACGTTCTGGGGACTCGCCCTCACGCGCGCCCGCCTGAGCCCGAACTGCCCGACGACCATCAGCACGGTTCACCGGAATCGCCCGGCGCTGAAATCTCGCCGCAACCCGAGGCAGAAGGGTCGGCTGAAGAAACTGGCGCGCCGTCGCCGGACCAGCCGGAGAGTTACGATCGCCGCAAAACCGCGGACGAACTGGCGGGCATCATTCTGAAGGCGCTGCAAACACTCGACGGCGCGCCGGCCCATGGGTTCGTGGTGACCGTCTATGGCGGCAACCCATGGAACGCGATGCTGACGATCAAGCCGGAGGCCGGGCCGATCGCCGATCCGGGCCTGTGGCGCGAGCGCGTTCGGGATATGGCTGCGCGGTTACGTCAGGATTTTGATCTGGCGGAGACATAGCGGGCCGAGCAGAGCACCAGCGAGCAGAGTGCGGTCGAATAGACAAGCCTGTCAGGTGAGGGCATCGCGGTCCGGTCAAGGCCGCGACCAGTAGCCGTCAATCGCGTGAGCCAGGAAAATGCCGGCGCTCATGAATCCAAAGAAGGCGGTGATTGTTTCCAGCATCTTACTCATCCTGCTACCCAGCGGCTGTCAGCAAATGCAAATCGTATTGCACAGTCAAAAGGATTCTGACCGCGCGGCGGACTCGCTGTCGTGCTGATGATTTCCGGCAACACCGTTGCTGGCTCGCACTGTCTTATGTATTTTGTCGCCGGGGATTCAAACTTCGGAGCCGAAGCTTGCATCGTGCGATGGCCTTCGCAGCGTCGCGCGCAGGGCGTTCGTGCATGAACGGCAGAAATCGTACTGCGCGACGTGCGGACGGCACGGTACTGGCCGAAATGGGCCACCGTCGATTGAAACAGGCCACCTCGCGCAAAAAAGCCCGGCACGATGGCCGGGCTATTACTGGTTATTAAAGGGTGAGGATTCACCCTTTGCGAACGGGTGTTGCGTAGTTCGTGCCCTTCACAAGATCAATGCCGTGCAGGCAGTCGGACTTATTCCAATAGCCTTCACCAGAGTCTGCGATCTTCCTATGGTTAGTCGCATATAGCGTCCAGCGCCACTGTCCTGCTATATCTTTGTCGAGGTGAAAAAACATGTCGCTCTCCAATGTCGATGAATTTCAACGGTACTTGTTTGAATACAAATTCGACGGAGCGGAGTGGGGTGTCGAGATCAAGGCCGCGAGTCCAAATGAGGCGCTTGAGCGCTTGAAGGCGATTAGCTGGGCTAAATACAAAGGGGAAATCTACGCAACCGTCCCCGTAGCATCTGCTCGGACGTCTCGCACACTCGCGCGTCTCCGCGCCGCCGTCGGTCTTGGCTAAGCGGCCAACTTCCTCGCCTCGGCAACATCACGGCTGCCGATGTGGCGAGTGCCCTTAAGCACTTCGTTGACGCGGCCGGGGTTCACGTCGAAATGCGCTGCGATTCGATGTTGGAATTCGCCACCCCAATGACGAATCCAGATATCCACAGCGTCGTCGAAAGTTAGTGCATAAGTCGGAGTCTTCAAATCATTGACCTTTTTAAAAAAGGCCAAGGGGACTCTTGACAGAAGTTACAGCACCAATACGGTGCCGTTGTGAATAACTGTCTCTGCAACAGTCCCCTTAGACCTCGTTGCGAATCACGGAAACCGGGGTGTATCAGACCCCGGTATTTCCATGGGTGGGCGAATCGACCGCTCACCATCTGTAAGGTTTCCGCACTCTCGCATTGCGAGTCAAGCTGACGGAATGCAACTTTCACAACTTCCCACCCTGAATTACTGTGAACTTCCGCCGACGATCCGGAGGCGTCTCCGTCGGCAGTGCTGGCGCCACGGCGAGCGCCGCGTCCACAAGTTGGCCAATACTCCAAGCCCGATCTGCAACGCCAATGGCCTTTGCTGGCGTCGTGTGTAGGGCTTCATGAACACGGCACAGATTGTAGTGCGCGACGTACAGCGCGGCCGCCGCACCACCCGGGGATAAAACAGGCCAGCACTCGACGCAGGGTACTGGCCTGTTTCGACCCTCAGTGGCCTAGTTTGATTTTGATAGTGGCCTGTTTTACTTTGGGCGTGCGGCTCGCCCGCGAAGGGGCTCATAGAGCCTGCACTGCCCCCGACAAGGTTCGGGTCTCACACATCAACGGATGGAGACCAGAATGAACCACCAAGAACGAGAGCGCAAAGAACGTGAACGAAGGCTTGCCGAGTTAGGGCTTAGGCCAGCCCGGATATATACCCTATGGACATGTAGAACATACCGTGATATAGAATGGGCATTCTCCTAGGAGGGAGAGTGCAATGGCTCAAAAGCCGTCGAAAATTCGCGAATTTCAGAAGCGGTTCCCTGATGAAGAGGCTTGCCTGACGCATTTGATGCGCACCCGGTTTGGCGAACGTCTGACCTGCTTCAAGTGTCAGAAGCAGGCGACCTATTACCGGGTCAAAAACCGCCGCTCCTTTGAGTGCGAGCATTGCGGCTATCAGGTGTATCCGACTGCCGGAACGCCGTTCGAAAAGACACGCACCAGCCTGCGGGATTGGTTCTATGTCATGTTTCTGTTCTGCGAGACGCGGAACGGCGTGGCCGCGAAAGAAGTGCAGCGTCAGCTAGGCGTGACCTACAAGACCGCTTGGCGCATGTGCCATCTTATCCGGCTCTATATGGGCTACGTCGATGGCGACTATCCAATGGGCGGGCCCGGTAAGACCGTTGAGGCGGACGAAACGTTCATCGGCGGCAAGGACAAGGCTGGCAAAGACGACAAAGCAATTGTCATGGGGATGATCGAGCGTGGTGGCGATGTCGTTACGCGCGTCGTCCATGCTCGTACAAAGGCGCATATCTTGCCGCACATCGTTCGGTTTGTGAAAGAAGGTTCGCGCGTCCACACGGACGAGGCGTCAAACTTCAAGCTTCTCAAGGAGAAGTATGGCTACGATCACGAAGCGGTTGATCACTCTGCGAAGGAGTACGTTCGCGGTGACGTACACACTAACTCAATCGAGTCGTTCTGGTCTCAGGTGAAGCGTGGGATCAACGGGACCTATGTTTGGGTTTCGAAAAAGCACTTGCAGCTTTACCTTCGCGAGTTCGAGTATCGCCATAACTTGCGGAAGCAACCCGGCCTGATGTTCGAGCTTCTTTTGCAGGCGTTCCCGAAGGTACGGGTTGAGTGACCATAGCCTGCAAAAGCTGATCGAAGCGCTTTCTCACCTTACTGTCTGAAGACATGGCGGTCCTCTTGCAAAAAGGAATAAATGTTTCCTGTCGCGGCCTCATTCTCGCGATACGCGATGAATACCGAATAGCGCTGCTTCACTCGACCCTTCTTAACCGCCCTCACTTCGACCAGATTTCCCGTACCGGGTATAGGCGATTTGTTTGCGGTGCCATCCCCCCAAAAATGGGGGCCATGGGCCGCTTGCGCAATCGTTGCGATGGGTACGCGCACATGCTCACCTTCTGAAAACTTCACCGCGTCAACTCGCAGCAGCAACTGCGCTGGCTTATTAAACGACCATTGAAGGTGTTCGTACAGGACTAGTTCCAGGGAGTGACCGGTCACAGGGCCAATAAATCTAACAGAAAAATATGGGGTTTGGACCTCGTATCCGTCTTTTACATCGCTGGCCGGATGGAACACGACATTGAATACTCGCCGCCGATCTGCCCACCACCTCCGAAGCTGTGAGTTATCGTTGTAGAGGTCAGCATAAAATGTGCCGAGTCCGAATGCGGCAATCGTCGCTAGGATGGCGATCCACGGCACGTCTACCCACCACGGCCGGAATTGAAGCCATTGTTGGCTGCAAAACCAAGCCGCCCCAAACAATAAAATAAGCCCTGGTACGGGCAGATATTCCCTAAAAGGGAATTGGCTCTTGCGCATCCAAACGTCTCCCACGCCCGTCTAGGGCTAGTTGTGGCAGACGGACGAATAACACGATTCATATTACATGTCCTAAGGGTATATATCTGCCCGACGCAGCGAAAGAACATATTGCGAACTTGGAACAAATGGGGTACATATTTGCATCGGATCAACACTGCGCCATTCGTTGTCCCGTTCGCGAATCCCGTTCATAAGGAGCCCGGCCTAATGTCCCAAGCTGCCCTGCGTATCGTCGAAGGATCCTCCATGGATAAGTCCAAGGCGCTGTCCGCCGCGCTGTCACAGATCGAACGCCAGTTCGGCAAGGGCTCGGTGATGAAGCTGGGCAAGAACGACAAGTCCATGGATGTGGAGGTTATTTCCTCGGGCTCGCTCGGCCTCGACATCGCGCTCGGCGTCGGCGGTTTGCCAAAGGGACGCATCGTGGAGGTCTACGGTCCGGAGTCCTCGGGCAAGACCACGCTGGCGCTGCACGCGGTGGCCGAGGCGCAGAAAAAGGGCGGCATCTGCGCGTTCATCGACGCCGAGCACGCGCTCGATCCGGTCTATGCCCGCAAGCTCGGTGTGAATGTCGACGACCTCCTGATATCGCAGCCCGATCACGGCGAGCAGGCGCTGGAAATCGCCGATACGCTGGTGCGCTCGGGTGCTGTGGATGTGCTGATCATCGACTCGGTCGCCGCACTGGTGCCGCGCGCCGAGCTCGAGGGTGAGATGGGCGACGCGCTGCCCGGACTACAGGCGCGGCTGATGAGTCAGGCGCTGCGCAAACTCACTGCCTCGATCAACAAGTCCAATACCATGGTGATCTTCATCAACCAGATACGTATGAAGATCGGGGTGATGTACGGCTCGCCGGAGACGACAACCGGCGGCAACGCGCTGAAGTTCTATGCCTCCGTGCGCCTCGATATCCGCCGCATCGGGGCGATCAAGGAGCGCGACGAGGTCGTCGGCAATCAGACTCGCGTCAAGGTCGTGAAGAACAAGCTGGCGCCGCCTTTCAAGCAGGTCGAGTTCGACATCATGTACGGCGAGGGCATCTCCAAGATGGGAGAAATCCTCGATCTCGGCGTCAAGGCCGGTATCGTTGAAAAATCCGGCGCCTGGTTCTCTTATGACAGTCAACGCATGGGGCAGGGCCGCGAAAATGCAAAAGCGTTCTTACGGGCCAATCCTGACATCACCGCCAAGGTCGAGATGGCTATCCGGCAGAATTCAGGACTGATCGCCGAGCAGATTCTGGCCGGAAGCCCTGAGCGGGAGACCGACGATGACGAGACGGCGGAGGATTGAGTCGCTTATAGCGTTTTCGAGCGAAGCATGTCCTCGGGCTTGGCCCGAGGATGGATGATCTGTTCGCGTGAAGACAACGCGTCAAAACAATAATCCAGAGCTTCGCTTCTGATACAATCAGAAGCGAAAATGCTCTAGCTTCCAGAGCTTCCATGGAAGCATAGGCGCACGCTCCCTGATCTTAGTCGCCGCGTTTTCCTCCGAACCTCGACGCGTCCGGGGAAAGCCTGAGAATACTCTTCGGTCGAGAACACCTTGGCGAGGTGAATTTTCAGGACCAGGGCGCGCGACTCCGGTGGGTGCGATCCGCGAAGACGGGAATCCTTCGTGGAAGTCTGTGTCGCGCCTGTTGGAAGAGACGGGCGCTGTGGATGTTGAGTTGCCGACATCCCCAGCGTCCGGCTTGCGATCATTCATCTCACTTCCTTCTCTCATGGCGAGAGAGGGAAGGGAGTTCGGAGTTTCTCGTTTCCGAGCGAAGCATGTCCTCGGGCTTGACCCGAGGATGGATGATCTGTTCGCGCGAATAAAACGCCTCAAAACCAGGCCGCCCGTTCAGTACCAGATCACGATGGTTTTGGATCGAATCGATCCAAAACCATGAACGTGATCAATTCCAACATTTTAGAGCGGGATGCGGGCGGGAAAACCGCTACACACTTTTCCTCATCCCGCGCTAGGCCGGATCGACATTCACGGCAGCCAGATCAGGGCTGCGGCCAGGTGAACGAAGCCCGTGAAGTGAACGGTGCGCCTGTCGTAGCGTGTGGCGAAACGGCGGAAGTGCTTGAGACGGTTGAAGCAGCGCTCGATCCGGTTGCGGTGTTTGTAGAGACCGGCGTCATGCGGGATGATGATTTTGCGTGTCCTGTTTGAGGGGATCACCGCTTCGGCGCCCATGCCGGCGATGAGTGCACGCAAGGCGTTGCTGTCATAAGCCTTGTCGGCCAGCACGGCGTCCCCGGCCTGGGCTTCGAGCAGCGCGGGGGCTTGTGTGATGTCTCCGACCTGCCCGGCGGTGACGATGAAACGCAAGGGTCGGCCCAGCGCATCGGCGAGCATGTGGACCTTGGTGGTCAGTCCACCTCGGGAACGCCCCAGCGCCTGATCCTTGGCCCCCCTTTTCCGGTAGCCGCCTGCTGATGGGCTCGAACGATGGTTGAGTCGAGCATCAGATACTGGTTGTCGCGATCGGCTGTCAGGGTGGAGAACACCCGTTCCCACACACCGGCATGGCACCACCTGCTGAACCGCCGATGCACCGTCTTCCAGCGACCATAGCGCTCCGGCAGGTCACACCAGTGCGCGCCGGATCGCAGCACCCACAGGCAGCCGTTCACAAACAACCGATTATCCGATCCCGTCCGTCCCGGATCAGAGGCCTTGCCTGGCAGCAACGGTGCAATCTTCGCCCACTGATGATCGCTCAGCTCATACCGCTTGATCCCCATCGTGCAGCTCCGTGTCAGAATCACGGAACCCTATGAATCAGCGATCAGACCGCCTGGGAATCCTGAATGTCGATCCGGCCTAGGTCCCAAAGAGTCGCGCTTCCAACTCCGTCAGAAGCGGAGAGGCGCTGGATACAGCCGTCATCTTCTACTCCGCGGCCTGCGCGTAATCTTCCACGGGCGGACAGGAGCAGACGAGATTGCGGTCGCCGTAGGCGTTGTCGACCCGTCCGACCGGACACCAGTATTTATCCGACCGCGAGCTTCCCGACGGAAAGCAGCCCTGGGCTCGGCTGTAGGGTCGCGACCATGCGTCGTCAGCGATGTCGTGCGCGGTATGTGGCGCATGGCGCAGTGGCGATGCCTCGACTTTCCAGCGTCCGGCCTCGATCTCGGCGATCTCCTGCCGGATCGCGATCATGGCGTCGCAGAAACGGTCCAGCTCCGCCTTTGATTCGGATTCGGTCGGTTCAATCATCAGCGTGCCGGGCACCGGAAAGCTCATGGTCGGGGCATGGAAGCCGTAGTCGATCAGCCGTTTGGCGATGTCGTCCACGGTGACGCCGGTTTTGGCCTTCAGCGCGCGGGGATCGATGATGCATTCATGCGCGACCCGGCCTTTCACATTGCGGTACAGCACCGGGAAGTGCGGATCGAGTCGCTGCGCGATATAGTTGGCGTTGAGGATCGCGACTTCGGTCGCTCGCTTAAGGCCCTCGCTACCCATCATCAGGATGTAGATGTAGGAGATGGTCAGGATCGAGGCCGAGCCGAAAGGCGCCGCTGAGACCGGTCCAACGGCGGACGGTGTCGCGTCATCGATAGCGGGGTGCCCGGGCAGGAAAGGCGCGAGATGCGCCTTCACGCCGATCGGACCCATGCCAGGTCCGCCGCCGCCGTGAGGGATGCAGAAGGTCTTGTGCAGATTGAGATGGCTGACGTCGGCGCCGTAGTCGCCGGGCCGCGACAGACCGACCTGCGCATTCATGTTGGCGCCGTCGAGATAGACCTGTCCGCCATGGCCATGCACGATGTCACAAATTTCGCGGATGCGCTCTTCGAACACGCCGTGCGTTGACGGATAGGTGATCATGATGGCGGCGAGACGATCGGCGTGCTGCGTCGACTTGGTTCTCAAATCGTCCACATCGACGTCGCCGCGGGCGTCACAAGCCACGACCACGACGTCCATTCCGGCCATGTTGGCGGAGGCCGGATTGGTGCCGTGCGCGGAGGAGGGGATCAGGCACACCGTGCGATGGCTCTCGCCGCGCGCCGCGTGATAACCGCGGATCGCCAGAAGCCCGGCATATTCACCCTGTGCGCCGGAGTTCGGCTGCAGCGAAATCGCATCGTAGCCGGTGATGTCGAGCAGCCATTCTTCGAAGTTCTCGAATAGCGTGAAATAGCCTTCAGCCTGCTCGGGCGGCGCGAACGGATGCAGGTTCGCGAACGCCGCCCAGGTCAGCGGAATCATCTCCGTCGTGGCATTGAGTTTCATCGTGCAGGAGCCGAGCGGGATCATTGCGCGGTCGAGCGCGAGGTCGCGGTCGCTGAGCTTTCGCATGTAGCGCAGCAACTCCGTTTCGGAGCGGTGCTCATGAAAGACCGGATGGGTCAGATAGGCTGTCTTGCGCTTGAGATCGGCAGGCAGCAAGTCGGGAGCGTGCGCTTCGACGTCGGCATAAGACCATGTTGCGCCAAACGCGCGCCATAGCGCTTCGACAGTCTCCTCGATGGTGAGTTCGTCCAGCGCGATGCCGAGCGTGCCGTCCGCGTTGATCCGGAGGTTGATGCCCTGGCTGCTCGCGCGTTTAACGATCTCGCTTTGCCGCTCGCCCGCGTTCACGGTCAGCGTATCGAAAGCGGTACTGTTGAGCGGCGCGAAACCGAGTCTCGTCAATCCCGCCGCCAACGTCGCGGTGTGCCGGTGCACGGTACGCGCGATCTGCGCCAGTCCTTCCGGACCATGATAGACCGCGTACATCGAGGAGATCACCGCCAGCAGCACCTGCGCGGTGCAGATGTTGGAGGTGGCTTTTTCGCGGCGAATGTGTTGCTCGCGAGTCTGCAAGGCAAGGCGATAGGCCGGCGTCCCGCGCGAATCCACCGACAGCCCGACGAGGCGGCCGGGCAGCAGCCGTTTCAGCGCGTTGCAGACCGCCATGTAGGCGGCGTGCGGACCGCCATAGCCCATCGGCACGCCGAAGCGCTGCGCGGAGCCGATGGCGATGTCGGCGCCGAGCACGCCGGGAGAGGTCAGCAGCGTGAGCGCCAGCAGGTCTGCCGCGACCACCGCCAGGCCGCCTTTCGCCTTGATCGCGGCGATGGCCGGGCGCAGATCGCGTACGACGCCGGATGTGCCGGGATATTGCAGCACCGCGCCGAATACGTCCGCCTTGTCGAGATCGTGCAACGGATCGCCGGTGACGAGCGTCCAGCCCAGCGGCTCGGCGCGGGTGCGCAGCACGGCCAGGGTCTGCGGATGCACCTCATGATCGACGAAGAACGCTTTTGTTTTCACCGATGATGCGCGCTCCGCGAGCGCCATCGCCTCTGCCGCCGCGGTTGCCTCGTCCAGCAGCGACGCATTGGCGACGTCGAGGCCGGTGAGGTCGCAGATCATGGTCTGGAAATTGAACAGCGCTTCCAGCCGGCCCTGGCTGATTTCCGGCTGATAGGGCGTATAGGCCGTGTACCACGCCGGATTTTCCAGAATGTTGCGCTGGATCACCGCGGGCAGGATCGTGCCGGAATAGCCTTGCCCGATCAGCGACGTGAGCGGTTGGTTCTGCGCCGCGAGGGCCTGCATATGCGTCAGCACTTCGGTTTCGCTAAACCCTTCGCCGAGATCGAGCGGCGTCTTCTGCCGGATCGACGGAGGCAGCGCCTCGTTCATCAGCGCCTCGAGACTCTTCGCGCCCACGGTTTCCAGCATTGCGGCGATATCGCGTGACGATGGACCGATATGGCGGCGCGCGAAGGTCGTGGCGGGCTCTTCACGGGCGATCATTGAATGGCTCCCTGGATGCCTGGATCAAAGTTATGAATGCGCTATGCCGGGCTTCGTGCCGGACACGAAAATGCTTAAGCCGTGTGAGCCTTGTAGGCTGCCTCGTCCATTAAACCTTCGAGCTCGCTCCTGTCGGCGATCCTGAGCTTGAAAATCCAGGCCTTGCCCTCGGCGTCGGAATTCACCAGCGCGGGCTCCGCGCCGAGTGCCTCATTGACCTCCAGAACCTCGCCCGTAATCGGCGCATAGACGTCGGAAGCCGCCTTGACCGACTCGACCACCGCGGCTGCCTGGGCCTTCGTGAGCTGGCTTCCGACTTTCGGAAGCTCGACGAAGACGACGTCGCCGAGCTGAGACTGCGCGTAGCCGGTAATGCCGATCGTTGCCGTATCGCCCTCAATGCGGAGCCACTCATGGTCGGTGGTATACAAAACGGTCATGACAAATCCTCAACGCTTGTAATTGTGTGGAACGAAAGGCATCGCGCATATCCGTAGCGGCAGCCGCTGTCCGCGTACTTCTGCATAGACAAGACCGCCCGTGGCGGCATGTGAGACCGGCAGATAGCCCATCGCGATCGGCGCGTTCAGGCTCGGCCCGAAGCCGCCCGATGTCACCGCGCCAATCGAATCGGCGGAGGCTGCATCGGCGAACAGCGGCGCGCCCTCGCGCACGGGCGCGCGGCCTTCCGGCCTCAACCCGACGCGGCGGCGGGCCGCGCCCTGCTCGAACTGGGGCAGAATGACATTGGCGCCGGGAAAACCGCCCGCGCGCACGCCGCCGCTGCGCCGGCTTTTCTGCACCGACCATTCCAGAGCGGCCTCGACCGGCGTTGTCGTCGCGCCGATGTCGTGGCCGTAAAGACAGAGGCCGGCCTCGAGCCGCAGGCTGTCGCGAGCGCCAAGTCCGACCGGCGCGACGTCGGGATCGTCGAGCAATGCCGACACCACATCCTCGGCCCGGGCCGCGGGAATCGAAATTTCGTAACCGTCCTCGCCGGTGTAGCCCGAACGCGAGACGAAGCAGGCGACGCCGCCGACCTGGCGAGGACCGGCCTCCATGAATTTCATCGCCGGCACCTCGGGACATTTCTTAGCGAGTACGGACGCCGCCTTCGGACCCTGCAGCGCGATCAGCGCGCGATCCGTCAGAACCTCGATGGCGCAGGCATCGGAAAGGTGCTCGCGCAAATGCGCTTCGTCGGCGGCTTTGCAGGCGCCGTTGACGACCAGAAACAGGTGGTCGCCGAAATTGGCCACCATCAGGTCGTCGAGCAGGCCGCCGGCCGGATTGGTGAACTGGGCGTAGCGCTGCCGTCCGGGCGCGACCGCCACGATGTCCTGCGGGACCAGCCGCTCCAGCGCGAGCGCGGCGTCCCTGACGTCGCCGGACTTCGGCCGCAGCGCGATCTGGCCCATGTGCGAGACATCGAACAGGCCGGCTTTGGCGCGGGTGTGGAGATGTTCCTTCAGCACGCCGGACGCGTACTGCACCGGCATGTCATAGCCGGCGAACGCCACCATCTTGCCGCCCCGCTCAAGGAGCAGGGCGTGCAGAGGTGTTTTTTGCAGGGTAGGGGCGTCTGAAACGTGGGTCACCATCAAGGGGGCCTCGCGGTTAAAGGGACGATTCCCTGCAAACCCGTTGAGAGACCCCATCTGTCGCTGTGCCTGAGAGTATTATCCCGTCGGCGGACCCTGTACGGACCGCCGGTCCGCAAGGGTCTCTTTCCAGATGTAACCAGTCGCGCGGTCCGTTTGCCTGAGAGTTTCCGGGGCGGTTGCTCCTTCGGCGCCAGCCTGCTTCCTCATCCGGAAAGCGGCCGATCTCTCCCGGCGCGACTAAACTAGCAGATATGAGGAAAATACGGTTTCAACAAGGCTGTCAACGCACCGCAGCATCTTTCAACGGATGATATTTGGAGGGCCGCCAAGCCCCTGATCCTCCTGCCCACTTTCTGGACAGCCCGGCCACCCCCGTCTAAAAGGCGGTCGCTGGGCGAACTCTGACAGCTTTCGGGGCCGCGAGCCCTTATTGACGCGATGGAACACAATGAGCGGCGTTAACGACATCAGGTCGGCGTTTCTGAACTATTTCGCGGCCAACGGCCACCAGATCGTGCCTTCGTCACCGCTGGTTCCGCGCAACGATCCGACGCTGATGTTCACCAATGCGGGCATGGTGCAGTTCAAGAACGTCTTCACGGGCGTCGAGAAGCGACCCTATCAGCGCGCCACCACTTCGCAGAAATGCGTGCGCGCCGGCGGCAAGCACAATGATCTCGACAACGTCGGATACACCGCGCGGCATCACACCTTCTTCGAGATGCTCGGCAACTTCTCGTTCGGCGACTACTTCAAGGACCGCGCGATCGAACTGGCATGGAAGCTGGTCACCCAGGAGTTCGGCCTGCCGAAGGACCGCCTTACAGCGACGGTCTATATCGACGACGACGGGGCGTTCGACCTCTGGAAGAAGATCGCGGGCCTGCCTGAATCCCGCATTATCCGCATAGCTGGCTCGGACAATTTCTGGCAGATGGGTGACACCGGTCCGTGCGGCCCGTGCTCGGAGATATTTTACGATCACGGCGACAGGATTCCCGGCGGGCCTCCGGGATCGCCGGAGCAGGATGGCGATCGCTTCGTCGAAATCTGGAATCTCGTGTTCATGCAATACGAGAAGCTGCCGGACGGCAGCCGCCCGAACCTGCCGAAGCCGTCGATCGACACCGGCGCCGGGCTCGAGCGCGTGGCCGCCGTGCTTCAGGGCAAGCACGACAACTACGACATCGACCTGTTCGTGGCGCTGATCCGCGCGGCGGCCGATCTGACGGGCGCGGACCCGCAAGGTCCGATGAAGGCGTCGCTGCGCGTGATCGCCGACCACTTGCGCGCATCCTCATTCCTGATCGCCGACGGGGTGCTGCCGTCGAACGAAGGCCGGGGCTATGTGCTGCGCCGGATCATGCGACGCGCGATGCGCCATGCCCAACTGCTCGGCGCGAGGGAGCCGCTGATGTGGCGGCTGGTGGGCGTGCTGGTGCGCGAGATGGGCGAGGCCTTTCCCGAATTGCAGCGCGCGCGGCCTTTGATCGAGGAAACGCTACGGTTGGAGGAGACTCGCTTTCGCAAGACGCTGGAGCGCGGACTGTCCATTCTGGATGAGAAGAGCGCGTCGCTGAAGCAGGGCGACATGTTCGACGGCGAGACCGCGTTCACGCTGTACGACACTTATGGCTTTCCGCTCGATCTCACCCAGGACGCGCTGCGCGCGCGCGGCATCGGCGTGGATCTGGCGTCGTTCACCGATGCGATGGAACAGCAGAAGGCCAAGGCGCGGGCGTCATGGTCGGGCTCCGGCGAGGCCGCGGCCGAGTCGATCTGGTTTCCGTTGCGCGAGAAACTCGGTGCGACCGAGTTTCTCGGCTATGAGACCGAGGCCGCCGAAGGCGTCGTCGCCGCGCTCGTGAAGGATGGCGAGGAAGCCGACACCCTCAAGGCCGGCGAGAGCGGGGCCATCGTTCTGAACCAGACACCGTTCTATGGGGAATCCGGTGGGCAGGTCGGTGACACCGGCTTTCTCATCGCCGATGGCGTGCGCTTTCGTGTCACCGACACACAGAAGAAAGCGGGCGATCTGTTCGTGCATCTCGGCACCGTCGAGCAGGGCGTTCTCGCACCCGGCATGGCGCTGGCGCTGGAGGTCGATCACGATCGCCGCTCTGCGATCCGCGCCAACCATTCGGCGACCCATCTGTTGCACGAGGCGCTGCGGCAGGTGCTCGGTGATCACATCGCGCAGCGCGGCTCGCTGGTCGCGCCCGAGCGGCTGCGTTTCGACTTCGCTCACAACAAGCCGATCAGCGCGGACGAACTGCGCTGCATCGAGGACATCGCTAACGATGTCGTGCTGGAGAACGGCGAGGTGACGACACGGCTGATGGCGGTGGACGACGCGCGCGAGGCGGGCGCGCGGGCGTTGTTCGGCGAAAAATACGGCGACGAGGTGCGGGTGGTGTCCATGGGCGGCACGGACCGGCACGGCGCGGCGAGCAATGCGCTCGGCTGGTCGGTCGAACTCTGCGGCGGCACCCATGTGAAGCGCACCGGCGATATCGGCCTGATCTCGGTGGTCGGCGAAAGCGCGGTGGCGTCAGGCGTACGCCGGATCGAGGCGCTAACCGGGCATCAGGCTCGCCATCACGCCAACCACGCTATCCAGCTCGCGAAGACCGCGGCCGGTGAATTACGCACCTCGCTCGACGACATGCCGGCGCGGATCGCATCGCTGATGGAGGAGCGCAAGAAGCTCGAACGCGAACTGTCCGAGGCGCGCAAGAAGCTCGCCATGGGAGGGGCCGCGAGCGCATCCTCCGGCGCGACGACGGGTGTGCGCGATGTCGGCGGCATCAAGCTGATGGCGCGTTCGGTCGAAGGCATCGAGATCAAGGATCTCAAGAGCCTCGCGGATCAAGGCAAGAAGCAGCTCGGCTCGGGCGTCGTCGCGCTGGTCGCGACCAGCGGCGACGGCAAGGCCAGCGTCGTCGTCGGCGTGACGCCTGATCTGGTGACCCGCTTCTCGGCGGTCGATCTCGTCCGCAAGGCGTCCGAGGTGCTTGGCGGCAAGGGCGGCGGTGGCAAGCCGGATATGGCGCAGGCCGGCGGTCCCGATGGCGCCAAGGCGGGCGCGGCGCTCGACGCCATCGCCGCGGCGATGGGCGCGTAGAGCGCGATCCGTTCAGGTTAAATCGGATTGCGCGCACAGATGATCTTCACCGTCGTGCCCGCGCTTGTTGCGGGCATCCACGTCTTCGCAGCGTATCCGCAAACAAGACGTGGATGGCCGGGACAAGCCCGAGCTTTGACCGAGACTGACAAACGGGTTGACCTTGCGTCGGGATTGGGCTTATAGCCGGGTTTTCCGGTGCGTTCTATCCAGTCGAGGATTGTGCTAAGTTCACCTTGCAAGGTGACAGAGAAGTCGCGGCGCATCGGGCCGGGCGTGATGACGATGCGGTCGATGATCTCGCGGATCGCGTCGGCCGCTTCCGCCGCGTCGTCAGGATGATTGAGCGCGGCGGTCAGACGTTCGATCCTGCGCCGGTAGGTTTCGGCGATGCCGGGATGAATGTCGGGAGCGTCCTGCGGGGCTTCCGAAAGACGGGCCAGAAGCGGCGATTGAAGAAATCGTTCGTGACTACATCCGCTATGATCCAGGTACCTATGATGTTGTGCTAACGCCCGCTGGCCTGGCGCTCAGCAATGACGCCAAAGTTCTGGTAATCCTCGTTGCTATTGCCGGGTGGCAGTATGTGGTCGATGAAATTCGCCCTGTCGATACCAAGCCTGCTGCACTAGGCCGGATCGACATTCAGGATTCCCAGGCGGTCTGATCGCTGATTCATAGGGTTCCGTGATTCTGACACGGAGCTGCACGATGGGGATCAAGCGGTATGAGCTGAGCGATCATCAGTGGGCGAAGATTGCACCGTTGCTGCCAGGCAAGGCCTCTGATCCGGGACGGACGGGATCGGATAATCGGTTGTTTGTGAACGGCTGCCTGTGGGTGCTGCGATCCGGCGCGCACTGGTGTGACCTGCCGGAGCGCTATGGTCGCTGGAAGACGGTGCATCGGCGGTTCAGCAGGTGGTGCCATGCTGGTGTGTGGGAACGGGTGTTCTCCACCCTGACAGCCGATCGCGACAACCAGTATCTGATGCTCGACTCAACCATCGTTCGAGCCCATCAGCAGGCGGCTACCGGAAAAGGGGGGCCAAGGATCAGGCGCTGGGGCGTTCCCGAGGTGGACTGACCACCAAGGTCCACATGCTCGCCGATGCGCTGGGCCGACCCTTGCGTTTCATCGTCACCGCCGGGCAGGTCGGAGACATCACACAAGCCCCCGCGCTGCTCGAAGCCCAGGCCGGGGACGCCGTGCTGGCCGACAAGCTTATGACAGCAACGCCTTGCGTGCACTCATCGCCGGCATGGGCGCCGAAGCGGTGATCCCCTCAAACAGGACACGCAAAATCATCATCCCGCATGACGCCGGTCTCTACAAGCACCGCAACCGGATCGAGCGCTGCTTCAACCGTCTCAAGCACTTCCGCCGTTTCGCCACACGCTACGACAGGCGCACCGTTCACTTCACGGGCTTCGTTCACCTGGCCGCAGCCCTGATCTGGCTGCCGTGAATGTCGATCCGGCCTAGTGGGTCCTGAACCGGACCATCGTGCTTGACCTAGAGCCATTTTGGATTGAGATTACGCATAACCGGCGTGATTGAAGAAGTTGATGCATTGGTCTGGAGAGAAGAGATCGAGGATAGAACCGATCCTGTTCCAGAGTGCGGGGATCGATCGCTCGGCGGCCTTTCGCAGATGGGCCTTGAGCTTTGCGAACGCCATCTCGATCGGGTTGAGGTCGGGCGAGTACGGCGGCAGATAGCGCAACTGCGCGCCAGCGGCCTCGATGATTTGTCGAACATCGTCGTTCTTGTGGGCGGGCAGATTGTCCATCACCACGATGTCGCCTGGCTTCAGGGTCGGGACCAGGCATCGTTGCAGGTAGACGCGAAAGATCTCGCCATTCATCGGCTCGTTGATGACAAAGGGAGCGGTGATAGCGTCGTGGCGCAGTGCCGCGACGAAGGTGGTGATCTTCCAGTGACCGTGTGGAATCTTGCCGACCAGGCGTTGGCCACGGCGGCAGCGGCCACGCAATCGCGCCATGTTGGTCGAGGTGCCGGTCTCATCGATGAAGACGAGGCGGGCTGGATCAAGCAGCCCTTGTTGCGCTTTCCAGACCTCGCGGGCCATCGCCACGTCGGGCCGATCCTGCTCGGTCGCGTAAACGCTTTTTTTTGAAGCTGATGCCGCGCCGGTCGTAGAAGCTCCACACCGTTGCCACGCTGACCGTAATGCCGCGCTCGCGCAGCAGGACCCGGACTTCTTCAAGCGTGATATCCGACTGTGCCCCAATCAGGTCGAGCAGCCACGCGGCATGCGGCTCAAGAACCGCGCGACGATGACCGCGAAGGCCGCTCGGCGCCGTTCGTCCGTCAAGCCGCCACTGACGGACCCATTTGATCGCGCTGCTGGCACTCACCGAAAAAACCTTGGCCGCCGAGGTTGCCGAAAGCCCGCCCGCAACCGCACCAATCACCCGCTCGCGCAAATCAGACGAATAGGCCCGTGTCATCGCTGCCTCCGAATCAAGACAGCCAAACCCTGGCCCAGAAAAACCCCTCCGTGAATCCTCAAACGAGTCAGATCAACCCAAAAAGACTCTAGGTCACGAACCCATAAACGGGATTCCGTTTGGACGGGATGCGTGATTCAATCTCCAGAGGTGGGAGGATTGAATGGCACGTTTTGATCTGACGGATTTTGAATGGTCTGTGATCCAGCCGCTGTTGCCGAACAAGTCGCGCGGCGTTGCACGGGTGGATGATCGGCGGGTGCTGAACGGGATTTTCTGGCGGCTGCGCACCGGTGCGCCGTGGGCGGACATTCCAGCGCGCTACGGCCCGCATACCACTTGCGTGAACCGCTTCAACCGGTGGCGCAAGGCAGGCGTGTGGGATCGCATTCTGTCGGCTGTTTCAAAGGCTTACGATGGCGACATCCAAATGATCGATTCGTCGTCGATCCGCGTGCATCAACATGCGGCCAACGGTCAAAAAAACAGACGCGATCCCGTTGCATGGGTCGCTCGCGCGGCGGGCTGACCACCAAAATCCACGCGCTGGTGGATGCCTGCGGCCTGCCGATCGTCCTCAAGATCACCGAAGGCCAGGCCCATGACGGGCGTAGCGCGCAGGACATGATCGACACCGTCGAACGCGGCGACGTGCTGCTGGCCGACCGGGCCTACGACTCCAACGCCCTGCGTCAAACGCTGGCCGCGCGCGGCGCGAGAGCCAATGTGAAGCCGATGCCAAATCGCGTTGCGGCCTTGCAATTCAACAGACGGCTCTATCGCAAGCGCAATCTGGTCGAACGCTTCTTCAACAAAATCAAGCACTATCGCGCCGTCGTCACCAGATATGACAAACGTGACGACAACTTCCTCACCTCCATCAAGCTCGCCTCAATCCGCATCTGGTTGCGATTTAATGAGTCGATGACCTAGGTGTTCAGTCCCGGCATTTGATGGATTGGATCGATGATGAATCGATCGGGCTCTGAAGTCCATCGTTTGCAGATGAACTCGTAGGGTGTGAGGCGCTTTGAGCGTCTTCAGCCTTCGGCCGAAGTTGTATGCCTTGATGAAGTCCTGAAGGTGCCGGCGCAGTTGGTCATGATTGTCGTAGTGGAAGCGCTTGACGGTGGCGTCCTTGATGGTGCGGTTCATCCGTTCCACCTGTCCGTTGGTCCAGGGATGGTTGATCCTGGTGAGCCTGTGCTCGATGCCGTTCTCGTCGCAGACGCGATCGAAGATGTGGTGGAACGCATATTTGTGACGGGCGTGGTTGGTGAACTGGATGCCGTTGTCCGTCAGCACCGTGTGGATGGCATAGGGAACTGCCACGATGAGGTTGCGCAGGAACTGAGCCGCGACCATCTTGCCCGCCTCTTGGTGGAGCTCGGCGTAGGCGAACTTCGAAGTGCGGTCGATGGCCACGAACAGGCGCAGCTTGCCCTCAGCCGTCTGCACCTCGGCGATGTCGATGTGGAAGTAGCCGATCGGGTAGCTCCTGAACGTCTTCCTGATCGGCTTGTCGCCTTCGACCTCCGGGAGCCGGCTGATGCCGTGACGGTGCAGGCAGCGATGCAATGAAGACCGCGACAGGTGCGGGATCGTTGGCTGAAGCGCGTAGAGGCAATCATCGAGCGGCAACAGGGTATGCTTGCGGAAGGCGACGATGATCGCCTCCTCCTCGGATGAGAGCACCGTCGAGCGCGGATCTTTCGGTCCCGTCGGAAGGTCGGCCACCGAGGTCCGCTTCTTCCATTTTGCGACGGTCTTCTGGTTGATCCCGTAGCGTTTCGACAGCGCTCTCAGGCTCTCTTCACTATTTTGTATTGCTCGACGGATTGCCTCTGTCGTCGTGGCGCTCCCGTGAAGAACCTGTCCCATAGCGCATCCTTCCATTCTCCGGAAAATAATGCACCATCAAATGCCGGGATCAAACAACTAGAAACTGAGCTAGTCGAAGCCTACGAGCAGCTTGTCGCCAAGCGTCGAACGCTGCCTGATCCTCTGCGCATTCTCATTCCCCGAGCCGCCTACGGAATGATCTATGACCTGCGCAGCAAGCGCAACGCGGTGCACGTGAAAGAGACAGACCCCTACTGCAATCGATGTCGCTCTGACTGTTGCCGCAGCCGGATGGATAACGGCAAAACTCCTTCGTTTATATCACAAGTCGAACGAGAAGGCCGTAGCAGACGCGATGCTCGCCCTTACTCGTGGGACCATCCCGATGGTGGAGTCGATTAACGGAGAGATCTTCGTAGGTAGGACAGTTCCGGCAAAGTTCGAGATGCTACTGCTGCTCGCCCATGCCAAGCCGAAGGGTATGAATCGCACCGCTCAGGTAATGCAGCGAAATGTAGCCAGCCGTCCGTATCCACAGCCTTGAAGGCGCTTGGGTCAGAGCGGATGGTTCATTTCGGAACCGATCAAGCCTATTATATTACCAGCGGCGGCGAGCAGACTCTCGGCCAGTGGCTGATTAGCGCCGATCATTAGGTGTTCGCGCGACGTGGCAGGTTGTCGGCTACATCGGAAATGGTCGCGGATGTAGATTTCAAATCTCCACAGTCAGCAAATGTCTGTCTCGGTCAAAACCTGCCCGGCCATGACGGGAGCGGATGGATGGCTGCTTCAGCCCATCGTCCTGGTCAGGTTGTCGGCCACCTTGTCGAGGAAACCGGTGGTGGAGAGCCAGCGCTGGTCGGGGCCGACCAGAAGCGCGAGGTCCTTTGTCATGAAGCCGGCCTCGACGGTGTCGACGCAGACCGTCTCCAGCGTGGTGGCGAATTTCGCCAGCGCCTCGTTGTCGTCGAGCTTGGCGCGATGCGACAGGCCGCGCGTCCATGCGAAAATCGAGGCGATCGAGTTCGTCGAGGTCTCCTTGCCCTTCTGATGCTCGCGATAGTGCCGCGTCACGGTGCCATGGGCGGCTTCCGCCTCGACCGTCTGGCCGTCCGGCGTCAGCAGAACCGAGGTCATCAGGCCGAGCGAGCCGTAGCCTTGCGCCACCGTGTCCGACTGCACGTCGCCGTCGTAATTCTTGCAGGCCCAGACGTAGCCGCCGGACCATTTCAGCGCCGAGGCCACCATATCGTCGATCAGACGATGCTCGTAGGTCAGGCCCTTGGCCTCGAAGTCCTTCCTGAACTCCCGGTCGTAGATATCCTGGAAGATATCCTTGAAGCGGCCGTCATACACCTTGAGGATGGTGTTCTTGGTCGAGAGGTAGACGGGGAAGCCGCGCTGCAGGCCGTAATTGAATGAGGCGCGCGCGAAATCGATGATGGAATCGTCGATATTAAACATCCCCATCGCGACTCCGGGGCCGGGCGTCTTGAACACCTCGCGCTCGATCACCGCGCCGTCCTCGCCGACGAACTTCATGCTCAGCGTTCCCTTGCCGGGAAACCTGATGTCGGTGGCCCGGTACTGATCGCCATAGGCGTGGCGGCCGATGATGATCGGCTTAGTCCAGCCGGGGACGAGGCGAGGCACGTTCTTGCAGATGATCGGCTCGCGGAAGATCACCCCGCCGAGGATATTGCGGATGGTGCCGTTGGGCGACTTCCACATGTGCTTGAGGCCGAATTCCTTCACCCGCGCCTCGTCGGGGGTGATGGTGGCGCACTTCACGCCCACGCCCACCTTCCTGATGGCGTTGGCCGCCTCGACCGTGATTCGGTCGTCGGTCTCGTCGCGGGACTCCATACCCAGGTCGAAATACATCAGATCGATATCCAGGAACGGATGAATCAGCTTGTCCTTGATGTACTGCCAGATGATCCGGGTCATCTCGTCGCCATCGAGTTCGACGACGGGATTGGTCACCTTGATTTTTGCCATGGGAGATCGGGCCTTTTCGGAAAATAGCTGCGCTTCGGAAGGAGATAGGTCGGGCTATAACATCGCGGCGGCGCAGGCGAAAGCCGAGCGGGCCGCAAGACGGTGGCGATTTTCCAGACATCTGGCGGTTTGCCGGCAAGCCTTCTCCCTGCACCTTGAGAGGCAGAACCTCATCTTCCGCCGGAAATTCAGGATGGCTTCATAAGCTCATTATTTGACTTGAGAAAAGCTGTGAAAGGCGCGATCGAAGAAGCGGCAGGCCGCCATTGAACCAGAATCTCAGCCTGAACTGAAAGAACGAGGCAGGATGTCCGGCACCGACAGGACGAAAACCGGCATCGACGTCGTCGGTCCCACCGTAATTCTGGTCGAGCCGCAGCTTGGCGAGAATATCGGCATGGCGGCGCGCGCCATGGGCAATTTCGCCCTGACGCGGCTGCGCATCGTTAACCCGCGCGACGGCTGGCCCAATATCGCGGCGCAGCGCGCGGCGGCGGGCGCCGACCACATCCTCTCCCGAGTTGAACTGTTCGATACCGTGGCCGAGGCGGTCGCCGACTGCACGCTGCTGTTCGCGACCACCGCGCGCGCCCACGATCAGGCCAAGCCCGTGGTAGCGCCGGAAGCTGCGGCGGTCGAGGCGACCGCGCAGATCGCAGCAGGCGGCCACGTCGGCATCCTGTTCGGCCGCGAACGCGCCGGCCTTTTGAACGAGGAGGTGGCGATGGCGGATCGCATCATCACCTATCCGGTCAATCCGGGCTTCGCCTCGCTCAACCTGGCGCAGGCGGTGCTGCTGATTGGTTACGAATGGTTCAAGCTGGTGACGCGGGGCGAATTGCCGTTCGCGATGCCGGAGCGCTCGGAGCGGGCCTCCCAGCACCAGATGCAGGCGTTCTTCGACAATCTCGTCGCCGAACTCGACAAGGTGGAATTCCTCCGTCCGCCGGAAAAGCGCGACACCATGCTGGTCAACCTGCGCAATATCTTCACCCGCATGGAGCCGACCAAGCAGGACATGCACACGCTTCATGGGGTCGTCATGGCGATCGCGGAGGGGCGCAAGGGGCCGGCCAAGGGCGGCGTGCTCGACGGCGCGCAGGCGACTCGGCTGCGGGCGCTTTTGGCCGAGCAGGGGCCGGGAGGAGCTTCCGCCGACAGCAGCAGCACGGTGCGCGGACTGGCGCGGCTGCTGAGGCGAAATCCCACCGATGCCGAGCGCATCCTGTGGCAGGCGCTGACCCGCGACCGCCGCTTCGCCGGACAGTTCAAGCGGCAGACACCGGTCGGGCGGCACATCCCGGACTTCGTGTCGTTCGTGCAGCGCGTTGCAATCGAACTTGTCAACGCGGACGAGAGCGACACCATCGCACGCGACCGCGCCGCGCGATCGGCATGGCTCGCCGAACGCGGCTATCGCGTGATCGAGATGGAGGCTGCGGCGGTGGAGGCTGATCTGGCGCACGTGCTTGATGGGTTGGCGGGGAGGATGGAATCTGGAAAAGACCCGAAACCGTAAAATTATCGCCAAACTTTCATTGAGCAGAGTAAAGTTGAGAATTTTCAATTCACCAATGTGTTCAAACTAGGTGTTCAGTCCCGGCATTTGATGGATTGGATCGATGATGAATCGATCGGGCTCTGAAGTCCATCGTTTGCAGATGAACTCGTAGGGTGTGAGGCCTTTGAGCGTCTTCAGCCTTCGACCGAAGTTGTATGCCTTGATGAAGTCCTGAAGGTGCCGGCGCAGTTGGTCATGATTGTCGTAGTGGAAGCGCTTGACGGTGGCGTCCTTGATGGTGCGGTTCATCCGTTCCACCTGTCCGTTGGTCCAGGGATGGTTGATCCTGGTGAGCCTGTGCTCGATGCCGTTCTCGTCGCAGACGCGATCGAAGATGTGGTGGAACGCATATTTGTGACGGGCGTGGTTGGTGAACTGGATGCCGTTGTCCGTCAGCACCGTGTGGATGGCATAGGGAACTGCCACGATGAGGTTGCGCAGGAACTGAGCCGCGACCATCTTGCCCGCCTCTTGGTGGAGCTCGGCGTAGGCGAACTTCGAAGTGCGGTCGATGGCCACGAACAGGCGCAGCTTGCCCTCAGCCGTCTGCACCTCGGCGATGTCGATGTGGAAGTAGCCGATCGGGTAGCTCCTGAACGTCTTCCTGATCGGCTTGTCGCCTTCGACCTCCGGGAGCCGGCTGATGCCGTGACGGTGCAGGCAGCGATGCAATGAAGACCGCGACAGGTGCGGGATCGTTGGCTGAAGCGCGTAGAGGCAATCATCGAGCGGCAACAGGGTATGCTTGCGGAAGGCGACGATGATCGCCTCCTCCTCGGATGAGAGCACCGTCGAGCGCGGATCTTTCGGTCCCGTCGGAAGGTCGGCCACCGAGGTCCGCTTCTTCCATTTTGCGACGGTCTTCTGGTTGATCCCGTAGCGTTTCGACAGCGCTCTCAGGCTCTCTTCACTATTTTGTATTGCTCGACGGATTGCCTCTGTCGTCGTGGCGCTCCCGTGAAGAACCTGTCCCATAGCGCATCCTTCCATTCTCCGGAAAATAATGCACCATCAAATGCCGGGATCAAACAACTAGGTCATCGACTCATTAAATCGCAACTAGATGCGGATTGAGGCGAGCTTGATGGAGGTGAGGAAGTTGTCGTCACGTTTGTCATATCTGGTGGCGACGGCGCGATAGTGCTTGATTTTGTTGAAGAAGCGTTCGACCAGATTGCGCTTGCGATAGAGCCGTCTGTTGAATTGCAAGGCCGCAACGCGATTTGACATCGGCTTCACATTGGCTCTCGCGCCGCGCGCGGCCAGCGTTTGACGCAGGGCGTTGGAGTCGTAGGCCCGGTCGGCCAGCAGCACGTCGCCGCGTTCGACGGTGTCGATCATGTCCTGCGCGCTACGCCCGTCATGGGCCTGGCCTTCGGTGATCTTGAGGACGATCGGCAGGCCGCAGGCATCCACCAGCGCGTGGATTTTGGTGGTCAGCCCGCCGCGCGAGCGACCCATGCAACGGGATCGCGTCTGTTTTTTTGACCGTTGGCCGCATGTTGATGCACGCGGATCGACGACGAATCGATCATTTGGATGTCGCCATCGTAAGCCTTTGAAACAGCCGACAGAATGCGATCCCACACGCCTGCCTTGCGCCACCGGTTGAAGCGGTTCACGCAAGTGGTATGCGGGCCGTAGCGCGCTGGAATGTCCGCCCACGGCGCACCGGTGCGCAGCCGCCAGAAAATCCCGTTCAGCACCCGCCGATCATCCACCCGTGCAACGCCGCGCGACTTGTTCGGCAACAGCGGCTGGATCACAGACCATTCAAAATCCGTCAGATCAAAACGTGCCATTCAATCCTCCCACCTCTGGAGATTGAATCACGCATCCCGTCCAAACGGAATCCCGTTTATGGGTTCGTGACCTAGTTCGTCGCCATGTCTGACGTTTGCGCAAAAGGCTAGGTGGCCTTCAAGTTCTATGCGAACGCGGTATGTGCCGTGTGGTAGAACTGCTGCAACTCGCCATCGCTTTACGGGGGCAGGCGGCTGAGCCGCCATTTCATTGTTGGTGAAATTCACAACCTCTTTCCCGGTCGAGTCACTGGCTATAATTTTGATGGCAATTGGCTTCTGGTCCACTCGGGGATTTAGTTCGAACACGAGTCCATCGTTAGCTATCGCGACGTGTTCGACAAAGACGTACTTCCGCTCGAAGACTAATAGATCGTTGGACACAATAATCTTGTGCGCCCATGACCTCGCTTGATCGCCCAGCATATCGCACAATGTCTCACGCTCGGCGATCGTTCGGCAAGATATCCATTGCAACGCCGTACCTAATGGAAATGGTGATGCCGTTAGCACTTCCGCACAGCGGTGTTCGATAATTGATTTATCTCCGCTACTTTGGATGGTCAGAGGCACTAAAATGGTTCTGCCGCGTTGCATTAATTCGTTAACAATTATCGACCTCAATCTAGCGATCTATTTACAATCTGGGATTCGCTGTGCTGAGTAATTTCGTTCGCGATCGAATTTGGGTCCAGCCAGATAACTGGCCGTCGTCCGACATTTGCGGAAGAATGATGCTTACCTATCGGCGCACAAGTCTTCTTGAATCCACGGCACAAACATTGGTCAATACAGTCAACTTGTCCGCCGTCAGGGCTCTTGAGACAGTTTAGGGGTTTTCGGGAAGGGAGGATTTCTGGATCATCGCAGCCAATTTGGAGCGCAGATGAGATAGAAATCCGGGCCGGAGAAAGCACCGGCAGAGCAGGTCGTGAAGGACATCCGCCGGGCAACGCGCCGGCAGTTCTCGGCTGAAGAGAAGATCCGCATCGTGCTGGAAGGCGTGCGCGGCGAGGAGAGCATCGCCGAGCTGTGTCGGCGCGAGGGGATCGCCTCGTCGATGTATTACGGCTGGTCGAAGGAGTTCCTCGACGCCGGCAAGCGCCGTCTCGCTGGTGACACGGCCCGCGCCGCGACGTCGGACGAGGTGAAAGAGCTGCGCCGTGAGGCGCAGGCCCTGAAGGAGGCCGTGGCCGATCTCACCCTGGAAAACCGCCTGCTGAAAAAAAGCATGCTCGCGGATGGGGAGGACGACACATGAGGTATCCTGCATCCGAAAAGGCCGAGATCATTCGCCTGGTCGAGGCCTCGCATCTGCCGGCACGGCGAACCCTGGACAAGCTCGGCATCCCGCGCGCCACGTTCTATCGCTGGTACGATCGCTATCTCACCGGTGGGATCGAGGCTCTGGCCGATCATCGCTCGCGGCCGGATCGTGTCTGGAACCGGATTCCTGACCCAATCCGGGCCGAGATCGTCGAGCTGGCGCTGCGCGAAACGGAGCTGAGCCCGCGCGAGCTGGCGGTGCGCTTCACCGACGAGAAGCGCTACTTTGTCTCGGAGGCGTCGGTATATCGGCTGCTGAAGGCTCATGATCTCATCACCAGCCCAGCCTATATCGTCATCAAGGCGGCGTCTGAGTTCAAGGACAAGACGACAGCGCCCAACCAGCTCTGGCAAACCGACTTCACCTACCTGAAGATCACGGGTTGGGGCTGGTATTATCTCTCGACCGTGCTCGACGACTTCTCCCGCTTCATCGTCGCCTGGAAGCTCTGCGCCACGATGCGGGCGGATGACGTCACCGCCACGCTCGATCTGGCTCTGGCGGCATCGGGGCTCGACCAGATCACGGTCGCGCATCGGCCGAGGCTGTTGAGCGACAACGGCGCCTCATACATCTCGGCCGAACTCGCTACCTGGCTCGACGGCAAGGGCATGAAACACGTTCGCGGCGCGCCGTATCATCCCCAGACGCAGGGCAAGATCGAGCGCTGGCATCAGACCCTGAAGAACCGCATCCTGCTGGAAAACTACTATCTGCCCGGCGACCTTGAACGGCAGGTCGCGGCCTTCGTCGAGCACTACAATCACGGCCGCTATCACGAGAGCATCGATAATCTCACGCCCGCTGACGTCTACTTCGGCCGCGGGCAGACCATCCTCACCGAACGCGAAAGGATCAAACGCCAGACCATCCACCAAAGACGCTTGCAGCATCACCTGCAGGCCGCCTAACCTCAAACCCAGATGAGCCAGAACCTCCGTTCCCGTGACCCCGGAACAGTCTCAATTCATCTGACGACGGACAAATCCACGGCACAAACATTGGTCAATACAGTCAACTGTGTTGGCGTTATGGGAAAAGGCATTGCGCTTGAATTCAAGAAGCGTCAGCCGGATATGTTCGACGCGTATAAACGCATTTGCGATAAGAAGCTGCTTACACCCGGTAAGCTGTGGTTATGGCGCGGTAACGAGCACCTTACGCTAAACTTTCCAACGAAGATTCACTGGCGTAATCCCTCAAAGTTGGAATGGATTGAGTCTGGGCTTAGGAAGTTTGTAGAGAACTACAAAGCACTAGGAATTTCGGAGATTTCGTTTCCGCGCCTTGGTTGCGGAAATGGTGGCTTGGATTGGGATGATGTGGCCCAGTGATGGAGCGCTATTTGTCCCCACTCCCAGGATCCGGTGACTATGGTACAAATAGAGAACATTTTTGTTTTTGTCAATTATTCCCGTAGTTTAATCTCAGATAATTCTGTAGGCATCGCTGTGGTTGCGGCGGCCTGCCTACCTCTCCTCCTCGCTCCCCTCTCCCTCAGCGCCGGATGATCCTTCTCCACCGGCATATTCGCATCGATCACCAAATCCAGCGCCTCCTGCGGGGCACAGTCGATGTCGACGCCGCCGCGGCGCATCTCCTTGAGCGCGGCGCGGATCGCCTCCTGCTCGTTGAGAACCTCCCGGCCGGTGCGCGAGGGGCCGATGACAGGCCAGTGACGATTTCGGGTCCTGGCCTCCAGCCGCGCCATCTTTAAGGCCTCCATCGCCTGCATCAGCTTGTCGATGTCGGTGTCCGGCTTCTCCTCCAGGTCGCGCACCATACGCTCGGCGATCGCAACCAGCCGTCCTGTCAACGCGGCCGTCTTTTGCCGTGGGCCGGCCCGCCAGAGCGGCACGTCATAGGAATGGCGCGCAGCGAACGCCGGGCGCGTCCAGCCATGATTGCGCTTCCAAAGCGTTATCGTCGAATGGTTGACTCCGGTTCGGGCCTGTATCTGCGCAAAGGTTAGCGTGGTCGTCTCCACAAGGTGCCGTACGGCACGGACGCTGGAATCCGGATGCGGCCGCCGTGTGCCCTTTGGTCGGTCGGTTGCCTGAATGGCGGGCGGACCTGCAACGGTCGAACCATCGGCGGGTTTCGTCCGGTTTGACGCGGAGGCGGGCGAGGGTGGGAGGAATGTGCGGCGGGGTCATGTGGTGGAATATAATCCTATTATCCGGCGACGGCAAGGGAGGAGGGGGTGAAACGGTCGCCCCGTTGAACTGGGCGCTTCATGACGGGTGCCCGCTGATGCGGCAGGCGTTGCGTAAATTCTGGTCAATCGCCCGCCGTCGGCACGGCTTTCCGCGTCACTTCTGGCCTTCAAACCCCGTATTCCAGCCGAATCCGCCATGGCACGGGCATTGCAATGGATGGGTGGTCCAAGGCTAGCTTTTCAGACGGGAGACAACGATGAAGCGATCCGACCTCACCGAAAAGATTCTCGACATCAAGCGCGAGAAGGAATGGAGCTGGTCATACATCGCCGGCGAGATCGGCGGTTGTTCCGATATCCTGATCGTCAGCGCATTGCTCGGCCACATGAAGCTGACCAAGTCGCAGGCGGCGGTTGCCGGAAAGCTGTTCGGCCTTTCCAAGACGGAAATCGCGATGCTCAACGAGGTGCCTGTGCGCGGCGCGGGCGTTCCCATGCCGCCGACCGATCCCTTGATCTATCGCCTGTACGAACTGGTAATGATCAACGGACCGGCGCTGAAAGTGCTGATCGAGGAAGAGTTTGGCGATGGCATCATGTCGGCGATCGACTTCGACCTCGAGCTTGCGCGCGTCGCCAGCCCGAAGGGCGATCGCGTCAAGATCGGCATGTGCGGCAAGTTCCTTCCGTTCAAGTATACCGCCGCCAGCGAGCAGCATCGGGAGCGTCACCTCGAAGAGGCCTGATTCAACTGCGTTGGATCAGAGCCCTCGCTTATCTTTTTGTTCGAACATGATCTTATCGGATCATGTTCTAACGGCTCGACCCGGCTTGGTTATCGTGGAGAGCAGGGGCGATGGCGCGGCAGATCGCCTTGAGCGACCCGCGTCGCGCTCCTGAATTCCGACCTTATCATCCCCGCCCGGCGCAAAGCCGGGCGCGGGTGGTCGCGGCCGCGAAAATAACGCGGAGAGAAGCCTTACGTCCCCGCCTTTACCTGGGCGATAGCCTCCGCCAAGAATAGGTTCATCTGCGCGCGGACCTGCTGCTCGGTGAGCGCGATGCCCTTGGCGGTGAGGTCGCCCATCACTTTCTGAAAAACGTCGTCGTCACCCGGCTGTTCGAAGTCGGCGGCGATGACCTCCTTGGCATAGGCATTGGCGGCGTCGCCGGTAATTCCGAGCTTCTCCGCGACCCATAATCCCAGCAGCTTGTTGCGGCGGGCCTCAGCCTTGAATTTCTGCTCCTCGTCGAGCGCGAACTTCTTCTCAAAACCTTCTTCACGCTTGTCGAATGATGTGCTCATGGCTTGGGTCCGGTTCCATTGTTGCCGAAGCTTTTAATCCGTCCGCTGGCGCGGCCGGTTTAATATCCTAGATCACATTCCTAAATAAGGAAGGGCCGATCCGGGAACAACGGGCGCAAGGTCGCAGGGTGAGGCGGGTAAAACTTCGCGCGGGACGGTCGGCATTGATTGTACTTGGAGACTCAATCGGCTACCCTGCGGACAGGCTGGGTTCTTGTTCTGTTTCCTGTTCTTGACCGGGATGGGTCCGGAACTCCTGGCCTTCGCGGCAGCTCCGCCACGGTCACATCAAGCGCTCGGAGCACACCAACTTCATGGATTTCAACAACACACGGTACATCCCAATGAGCCGTCGGCGTCGCATATACGAAGGCAAGGCCAAGGTGCTTTACGAAGGACCGGAGCCGGGCACCCTGATTCAACACTTCAAGGACGACGCGACCGCGTTCAATGCCAAGAAGCATCAGGTGATCGAGGGCAAGGGTGTCCTCAACAACAGGATTTCGGAGTACCTGTTCCAGCACCTCAACGACATCGGGGTGCCGACGCATTTCATCCGTCGTCTCAACATGCGCGAGCAGTTGATCCGCGAGGTCGAGATCGTGCCGCTGGAAGTCGTGGTCCGCAACGTCGCGGCGGGGTCGCTGTCGCAGCGACTCGGCATCGAGGAGGGCACCCAGCTTCCGCGCTCCATCATCGAATTCTACTACAAGAACGACCAGCTCAACGACCCCATGGTGTCGGAAGAGCACGTCACGGCGTTCGGCTGGGCGACGCCGCAGGAAATCGACGACATCATGGCGCTGGCGATCCGCGTCAACGACTTCCTGACCGGGCTGTTTCTCGGCATCGGCATCCGGCTTGTCGATTTCAAGATGGAATGCGGCCGGCTGTTCGAGAATGAGATGATGCGAATCGTCGTCGCCGATGAAATATCGCCGGACTCGTGCCGGCTGTGGGACATCAAGTCGAACGAGAAGCTCGACAAGGATGTTTTCCGTCGCGATCTCGGCGGGCTTCTGGAAGCCTACACCGAAGTTGCCAAGCGGCTCGGCATCCTCATGGAGAACGAGCGGCCGATCGGCGCCGGCCCGGTGCTGGTGAAGGGATAATCGTCCCTCTCCCTTGCGGGAGAGGGTGACGGGCAGCACAGGCAGGTTACGTTTCAAGATGAAGGCACGCGTCACTGTTACGTTGAAAGCCGGCGTTCTCGATCCGCAGGGCAAGGCCATCGAGGGAGCGCTGAAATCGCTCGGCGTCGATGGCATAGCCAGCGTGCGGCAGGGCAAGGTGTTCGATATCGAGCTTGACGGCGACAAGACGAAGGCGGAAGCCGCGCTCAAGGCGGCCGCCGACAAGCTGTTGGCCAATACCGTGATCGAGAACTATCGCGTCGAGGTTCTGGGCTAGGCGACGCACGACATGAAGTCCGCAGTTCTCGTTTTTCCCGGCATCAATCGCGAGCGCGACATGGCGCGCGCGTTGCGGCTGGTGTCCGGGCGCGAGCCCGCGATGGTGTGGCACGCGGAGACTTCGCTGCCCGAAGGCACCGATCTTGTCGTGGCGCCGGGCGGCTTTTCCTACGGCGACTACTTACGCTGCGGCGCCATCGCCGCGCGCGCGCCGGTCATGGACGCGGTGCGCGCCTTCGCGTCGGACGGCGGTCTTGTGCTCGGCGTCTGCAACGGATTTCAGATTCTCTGCGAGTCCGGGTTGCTGCCCGGAATCCTCATGCGCAACGCGCGGCTGAAGTTCATCTGTCATGACGTGCATCTGCGGGTCGAACGCTCGGATACGCCGTTCACGCGCGGCTACAATGCGGGGCAGGTGATCCGCGTGCCCGTCGCCCATGGCGAGGGCAACTATGCCGCCGACGAGGACACCATTCGCCGCCTCGAAGGCGAGGGGCGTGTGCTCTATCGTTATTGCTCGGCGTCAGGCGAGGTCGGCGACACGCATAATATCAACGGTGCGGCGCAGTCGATCGCCGGCATCGTCAATGAACGCGGCAACGTACTCGGCATGATGCCGCATCCGGAAAATCACGTCGAAGATATCATGGGCTGCACCGACGGGCGCGGCCTGTTCGCGGGCCTCGTCGCGCATCTGGAGCGGGCGGCGTGAAGCAAATAGATGAAGTAGACATTTTTAAGTTTTGGAAAGAAGTCGGGCCGTCGGAAAAGGTTCATCCAGCAGATAGGGAAATCTTATTCAATGCTCCGAATAAGTTTGATCTAGATTATTTGCCGACGCCTTTTTACGGACCACTCCGAACCGCGCCGATTGTTTTGCTTTATACAAATCCGGGCCTCTCAGATAAAGACAAGAAAGCCGGCAGCGATCCATCGGAGCAGCAGTTTTATTTCAGGCAGCGCCAAGGAAATGAGTGGCTGAGAGATCAGCGCGGGTTGACTGAAAAAAGCTGGTGGGTATCGCGAACAAAAAGAATTTGCGCGGATCCGGAGTATTTGCGAAGTCGTGTGGCCGTTCTGGAACTTTGCCCATATCACTCATCTTCGTTTGTTGATGCGAAGATGGCTCGTACTTTGCCATCATATCAAACAGCCCTTGGTTGGGCCCACCAGTATCTTTTTCCGATGGCCCGCGCTCGCGAGCGAGTCGTTATCTGTCTTCGCGCCGCGAAACGCTGGGGACTTCAACGGAATGCAAGCGACGGCTTTCTTTTTGCGCCCGGCGTAAATCGATCCGGCCATATGCTGAGCCAAGATAGAGATGTTATTATTCAGACGGCGAGAAAAATAATAGGGTTAGACAGTGGCTCTGGAGCCTGCTTGTAGTGATTGTCCGCAACGAACCTCCAATCACGCCTGAACTCGTCGCCTCGCACGGCCTCAAGCCGGACGAGTATGAGCGCATCCTGAAGCTGCTCGGCCGGACGCCGACATTCACCGAACTCGGTATCTTCTCGGCGATGTGGAACGAGCATTGCTCGTACAAGTCCTCGCGTATCCATCTGCGCGGGCTGCCGACGAAGGCGCCTTGGGTGATCCAGGGCCCCGGCGAGAATGCCGGCGTCATCGACATCGGCGACGGGCAGGCGGTGGTGTTCAAGATGGAGAGCCACAACCATCCGAGCTACATCGAGCCTTATCAGGGCGCGACCACCGGCGTCGGCGGCATCCTGCGCGATGTCTTCACCATGGGCGCGCGCCCGATCGCCTGCCTTAACGCGCTGAGCTTCGGTGATCCGTCGCATCCGAAAACGCGACACCTCGTCTCCGGCGTGGTGGCTGGCGTCGGCGGCTACGGCAATTCGTTCGGGGTGCCGACCGTGGGCGGGCAGGTGCGCTTTCACACCCGCTATGACGGCAACATCCTCGTCAACGCCATGGCGGTCGGTCTCGCCGATGCCGACAGGATTTTCTATGCGGCGGCGTCGGGCGTGAACATGCCGATCGTCTATCTCGGCTCCAAGACCGGCCGCGACGGCATCCACGGCGCGACCATGGCGTCGGCCGAGTTCGACGACGACAGCGAGGAGAAGCGTCCGACCGTTCAGGTCGGCGATCCCTTCGCTGAAAAGCTGCTGCTGGAAGCCTGTCTCGAAATCATGGCGAAGGGATGCGTCGTCGCCATCCAGGACATGGGCGCGGCGGGGCTGACGTGCTCGGCGGTGGAAATGGGCGCCAAGGGCGATCTCGGCGTCGATCTCGATCTCGACAGCGTGCCGACGCGCGAAACCGGCATGAGCGCCTACGAGATGATGCTTTCGGAGAGCCAGGAGCGGATGCTCATGGTGCTCAAGCCCGAGAAGGAAAAGGAAGCGGAGGCGATCTTCAGGAAGTGGGGGCTCGATTTCGCGATTGTCGGCTCCACCACGCCGGGCAGGCGCTTCGTGGTTCGGCACGGCGGCGATGTGATGGCCGACCTGCCGATCAAGGAGCTTGAATCGGAAGCGCCCTTGTATGACCGGCCGCATGTGCCGTCGCCGCAATTGCCCGTCATTCAGGCGCGCGACGTCGCGCCGTCCCTGACGACAGCCGACGCGCTGGAGAAGCTGCTCGCGATGCCCGAACTGTGCTCCAAGCGCTGGGTATGGGAGCAGTACGACCATGTCATCGGCGGCAACACGGTGCAGCGTCCCGGCGGCGATGCGGCGGTGGTGCGCGTCGAGGACGGGCCGAAGGGTCTCGCGCTGACGGTTGATGTGACGCCGCGCTATTGCGAGGCCGATCCGTTTGAGGGCGGCAAGCAGGCGGTGGCCGAAGCCTGGCGCAACATCACGGCAGTCGGCGGACGTCCGCTGGCGATCACCGACAACCTGAACTTCGGCAATCCGGAACGGCCTGAGAACATGGGCCAGTTCGTCGGCTGCCTGAAAGGCATCGCGGCGGCCTGCACCGCGCTGGATTTCCCGGTCGTGTCCGGCAACGTCTCCCTTTATAACGAGACTAACGGCCGCGGCATTCTGCCGACGCCCACCATCGGCGGCGTCGGGCTGCTCGATGACTTCACGAAATCGGCCTCGCTTGCCTTCAAGGCAGAGGGGCATCCGATCCTGCTGATCGGCGACACCCAGGGATGGCTCGGCCAGTCGGTTTACCTGCGCGACATTTGCCGGCGCGAGGAGGGAGCGCCGCCGCCGGTCGATCTCGCCGCGGAGAAGCGCAACGGCGATGTGGTGCGCGGCATGATCCACGCCGGCACCGCGACGGCCGTTCATGACGTGTCTGACGGCGGGCTTCTCGTCGCGCTGGCGGAAATGGCGATGGCTGATGGCATCGGCGCGGCACTCGATGCCGCTCCGGCGGCGATCGTGCCGTATGCGTGGTGGTTCGGCGAGGATCAGGCGCGCTATATCGTGACCGTTCACGAGCGGGATCTGTTGAGCGTTTTTACCAAGCTCAAGGCGGTGAACGTGCCCTGCATTCAGATCGGGCTCACGGGTGGTCATGAGATCGCTATCGCAGGCGAGCGCGCTGTCGACCTCAAGGTCTTGCGGCAAGGCTTTGAAAGCTGGCTGCCGGACTACATGGCCGGAAAGCCGTGATGCGCCGGGAGACGACGTATGGCGCACGCGGTTGCGGCGAACACGCAGGCGCGGGCCGTCTTGCCGCGGCCGTCTTGCGGTTGAACCGGTTCGTGCAAATATAAGGCCGACCACGGCGTGACTGGACCGCGCGGCCACGTTAAGCTCGGCGGCCGTTTGCGGGGATTCCGGTGCCTTATTGGGAACGCGGCGGATTTGGGAGACACTTTGAGATGGCGATGGAAGCGCGGGATATCGAGTCGATGATCAAGGAGGCGATTCCGGACGCCCGGGTGACAATCCAGGATCTCGCGGGTGACGGCAATCACTACTCGGCGACCGTGATCTCGGAGTCGTTCCGCGGCAAATCGCGGGTGCAGCAGCATCAGCTTGTCTACCAGTCGCTGAAGGGCCAGATGGGCGGCGTTCTCCACGCTTTGGCCTTGCAGACCGGCGTGCCCGAGTAGCCGTCGTCAGCACACCAGCGCGTGAACCGAGAACATCCGCTCGGGGTCGGTCCACGCGGCCACAGGCGTCCAGCCCGACCCCTTCGCCAGGGCGTTGAAACGTTCGATGCTGTACTTGTAGCTGCTTTCGGTGTGGATGCTTTCGCCGGCGCGGAAGGCGAAGCTGTGGCCGTGCAAGCGGGCCGTCTGCGGTTTTTTGCTGACGAGATGCATCTCGATCCGGTGGCGCTCCCGGTTGTAGATCGCGCGATGGGCGAACGCGGCCAGATCGAAGTTACCGCCGAGTTCGCGATTGACGCGAGCCAGCATGTTCAGGTTGAAGCGCGCGGTGACGCCGGCGGCATCGTTGTAGGCCTCGTACATCCTCCGTTCGTTTTTCTCGAGATCGACACCGATCAGCATGTATGCGCCTTTACCCAGGATATCGCGCGCCCCACGCAGGAAGCGGTTGGCTTCGTGAGGTTCGAAATTGCCCAGCGTCGATCCGGGGAAGAATCCGACCTTCGGCATGGCCGCGACTTGATCGGGTAGATGGAACGGCGCGGTAAAGTCGGCCGTCACCGGATGGATTTCGAGATGCGGAAACTCTTTTCGCAAGCCGCGGGCCTGCGCGTTGAGAAAGTCGCCCGAAATGTCCACCGGAACATAGGCGGCGAATTCACACGCGGCCAGCAATAGCCGCGCCTTGGTGGGAGCGCCGGCGCCGAACTCCACCAGCGCCGCATGTTCGGGAATGATCGAAGCGATTTCAGCCGACCGGTCGCGCAGAATGCCGAGTTCGGTGCGTGTCGGATAATATTCGGGAAGCCGGGTGATCTGTTCGAACAGCTCGGAGCCTGCCGCGTCATAAAAATACTTTGGCGGGAGTTGTTTCGGATGGTGAGTCAATCCTGCGATCGCGTCACGCGCGAAGGTTCGTGTGCTTTCGCTGGACCCTGTTTCGTTGGATCGTGGCGTCCCGGAAAAAGTGGCCGCATCCGGATTCATCATAGTGCCCCCTGCGTCGCGACGCGTGTGAGTTGACGGCGATCAGACGCCGTAGTCGGCGAGGCGCAGACCGGTGAATTGCCAACGCTGATGCGGGTAAAAGAAGTTCCGGTAGCTGACGCGACTGTGCCGTGCCGGCGTCGCCAGCGACGAGCCCCGGAGAACGAACTGGTTGACCATGAACTTGCCGTTGTATTCTCCGAGCGTATCGCGACTTGCGCGATATCCCGGATAGGGCGCGTAGGCGCTTCGCGTCCATTGCCAGGCCACGCCGAAGGCGTCGTCGAGATGTCCGGCCCGCGCCGCGACTTCCCATTCCATCTCGGTCGGTAGATGCTTGCCGCTCCAGCGCGCGAAGGCATCGGCCTCATAATAGCTGACATGGCGGACGGGAGCGTTCGGATCGAGCGGCCGCAAGCCGCCCAGCGTCATGACCTGCCAGCCGTCGTCCTTCCTTCGCCAGTAGGCCGGGGCTTCCCACGCCTCGCTGGTCGCCGCAGCGAAGCCGTCCATCAACCATAACGTGGCGTCGCGATAACCGCCGTCGTCCATGAAGGCGAGCCAGTCCGCATTGGTGACGAGACCGCGGGCGAGTTTGACCGGGCCCACCAGAACGCGATGGGCCGGCTTCTCATTGTCGAAATGAAAACTGTCGCCCTGATGCCCTATGGTGTGGATGCCCTGGTTCAGCGTGATCCATCCGCTGCCTGTGTGCGGCCCGGAAAACGGCCACGACGTGTCGTAGGCGGGGGCAATCGGATTTTGCGCGAATGCGTGCAGGATATCCGTCAGCATCAGTTCCTGGTGCTGCTGTTCGTGATTGAGGCCGGCTTCGATCAGCGGCATCATCTCGGCCAGCGCGTCGTCATCCGCTTCCTTGAGGAATCGGACCACCGCGGCGTCGACGTGCCGTCGATAGGCGGTGATTTCTTCCGCGCCGGGACGGGTCAGAAGACCCCTCTCAGCGCGCGCGTGACGCGGGCCGGCGCTCACGTAATACGAATTGAACAGGAAGGCGTAATCCGGATGGAACCCGACATAGCCGGGACTGTGCCGCGCCAGTAGAAACTGTTCCCAGAACCAGGTCGTGTGAGCGCGGTGCCACTTCACCGGACTGGCGTCCGGCATTGACTGCACCATCTGATCTTCCGGCGTCAGCGGCTTCGCGCGCCGCTCGGTCTCGCTCCGGACCGCTAGAAATGCTTCTACAACGTCATCGGCCAGCCCCCTCGAAGCGGCAAACGGCGAGACACGAGGGACCGCCCCGGCGGCAGATGCAGGATTCGCCACAGAACTCTCCAGTTTGGAGAGGAACGTTGTTCCGGGGAATGGGTTCCGTGGAATAGTCCTTTCGCCGGGCCGCAACCTGCAGGGGCGTCATGCTATTTCAGGAAGCCTTGGCGGCGGCGCCTGTGACAACCCCGGCAATTACTTTGTTGCACAACGGTTTCGGGCTATATACATGCCAAACGGGACAGGGCCGCTCGCGGCTCCATAAACTAGCGGCCAAAAGGATGTGACGGATGAGCATTAAGGAAACCATCGAGAATGAACTGAAGTCGAACGACGTCGTGCTGTTCATGAAGGGCACGCCGCAGTTTCCCCAGTGCGGTTTTTCGGGGCAGGTGGTTCAGATTCTCGACCACGTCGGCGTGGGCTACAAAGGCCTGAACGTTCTTGAATCTCCTGAAATGCGCGATGGCATCAAGACCTATTCGAGCTGGCCGACCATTCCGCAACTGTACGTCAAGGGTGAATTCATCGGCGGCTGCGACATCGTTCGCGAGATGTTCCAAGCCGGCGAGCTTCAGAAGCTGCTCTCCGACAAGGGCATCGCCTTCAACACGCCGGCGTCGGCCTGACCACGGTTCGGGCGCGCCGCCGGTCCCGCGACAGGGTATTGTCGCGGACAGTTCGGCGCAGGATATCGATGCGATCCTCAGCGGTGAAGGCTCTGATCGGCGATGATGGCGCGTTCATCGCCCGCTCTTTCATGCGCGTGATGTGAGGCGTTCAATTCGCGGCGAGGAACCCTGACAACGTGTGGCCGTTCTTGTGCGGACCAATTGCGTTGCAGGGAGATCGTGGATGAGAATACGATATATTGCCCTGGCGATGGCGGCGACCGTGGCGGTTGCCGGTCTTGCCAAGGCCGACCAGCCGGGGACCGATTGGATGCCTGCGGATCAGGTCATCGAGAAGTTGACCGCGCAGGGATACACCAACTTCAGCAAGGTCGAGGCGGACGACGGCCATTTGGAATTGGAGGCCGATCTCAAGGGTGTCCGTTACGATCTTCAGGTTGACCCGAAAAGCGGCGAGGTCACCAAGAGCAAGCCTGACAACGATTAGAGCATGATCCCGAAAAGTGGAAACCGGTTTTCGGATAAGATCATGCTCAATCAAAAAAAACAGGACGTGAGTCTGATTCAACGCCGTTGAACCAGACTCTTAGAGCATTTTCCGGCGAAGTGGATACCGGTTCGCCGCAAGAAAATGCGACCAGACAACCATTTCTAGAGCATGGTCCGATTCAACTTGATCGGATCATGCTCTAGAGCGGGATGGGTTTATTTTGAATCGATTGAGATTCCCAAATCAGAATTCATCTGATTCAACATGCTGACTGGGAAGGAGGCCAGCATGGATGGGACGAGCCTATTCGAACGACCTTCGTGAGCGGGTAGTGCGTGCTGTCGTTAAAGGCGGCCTGTCGCGGCATCAGGCTGCGGCCCAGTTTGGGGTGGGCATCAGCACGGCGATCAACTGGGTACAACGCTTCCACGAGACCGGCAGCGTCGCGCCAAGCCAGATCGGCGGCTATAGGCCAAAGAAGATTGCGGGGCCGCACCGCGAATGGCTGCTGCAACGGTGCCGAAAGGACTTTACCGTGCGCGGGCTGGTGGCCGAACTTGCCGAGCGTGGCCTTAAGGTCGATTACCGCACGATGTGGGAGTTCGTTCACGCTGTGAAGCTCAGTTACAAAAAAAGACGCTGATTGCTGCAGAGCAGGATCGTCCCGATGTCGCCCGTCGGCGAGCGCAATGGACCAAGTATCGAGATCGGATTGATCCCACTCGGCTGGTGTTCATCGATGAGACCTGGACCAAAACCAATATGGCGCCGCTGCGGGGCTGGGCGCCGCGCGGTCAACGCATCAGAGCCAAGGTGCCGCATGGCCGCTGGCAGACCATGACCTTTATGGCCGCTCTGCGCCACGATCGCATCACCGCGCCGTGGTTCATCGAGGGGCCGATCAACGGCGAAGCCTTCCTTCTCTACATCGAGAAGGTTCTGGTCCCGACCCTGCGGCACGGCGACATCGTCATTATGGACAACCTCGGCTCGCACAAGGCCAGCGCCGTGCGTCGCGTCATCCGTGCCGCCGGTGCCCGGCTCTTCTACCTGCCGAAATACTCGCCTGATCTGAACCCGATCGAGCAGTTCTTTGCCAAGTTCAAACACTGGCTACGCAAAGCCGCGCAGCGGACCACCGAGGCCGTCTACAATGCTATCGCTCCGATCCTCGAAACCGTTGCACCGGCTGAATGCGCCAACTACTTCGTCAATGCAGGATACAACCAAATCTAAACTCATCATGCTCTAGCAGATTAGAATCGGGCGTCTTCTTCACGCGAATCGTATCCCATCCTCTGGTCAGCCTCAGGGCATGCTTGCCCCGGGAACGCTACAGTGCAGACGCTCCACGTCGCAAAAAAGCCCCGGTCGCTCCGGGGCTTTTTCTTGAACCTGGATGATACTCGGATCAGCGCGAATAGAATTCGACGATCAGATGGGGCTCCATCTGCACCGCGAAAGGAACGTCCGCAAGCTGCGGAATGCGAATGAATTTCGCGCTTTGCTTGTTGTGGTCGGCGTCGATGAAATCGGGCACATCGCGTTCGGCGAGCTGGTTGGCTTCCAGCACGAGCGCGAGCTGTTTCGATGCGTCCTTCACTTCGACGGTATCGCCGACCTTTAGCTTGTAGCTCGGAATGTTGACGCGGCGACCGTTCACCTTGACATGGCCGTGGTTGATGAACTGGCGAGCGGCGAAGATGGTCGGCACGAACTTCGCGCGATAAACCACGGTGTCGAGACGGCGCTCCAGCAGGCCGATCAGGTTCTCACCCGAATCGCCCTTCATGCGGGTCGCTTCGACGTAAATCGCGTAGAACTGCCGTTCGGAAATGTTGCCGTAATAGCCCTTGAGCTTCTGCTTGGCGCGAAGCTGGGTGCCGAAATCGGAGAGCTTGCCCTTGCGGCGCTGGCCGTGCTGGCCGGGACCGTATTCGCGCTTGTTGACGGGGCTCTTAGGGCGGCCCCAGATGTTCTGCCCCATGCGGCGATCGATTTTGTACTTCGCCTCGTTGCGCTTAGTCATCGCGTCCTCTTGTCAAAGTTTAAGCCTGTGGATCGAGGAGACGCGCCCTCCTGTGCGGAAGATCTGGACATGGCGAAAACCGGAAGGCCGCTTTTCGGGATCATGACAAATCTGCCGCCGACAGGTCCGGCCCATAAGCTTCACAGGCGGGACCACGGGTCGCGAAACGCAACGCGGGCCGAAACCGGCCCGCGTGCAGGCGTTTTCTTAAGGATAAACCATGGTCCTGTCAAACCAAAGCACGGGGAGCCCGGCTGCGGACATCGCGCGTCCCGCGGCCGTATATCCTGAGCCGGCGATGCGCTGGTTCATGCCGGCACGCGTCCGCCGAAGAACGGCGCCAGCGCGTCCGCCAGCGTGCGCGAGCGGCCGGAGGTGAAAATCATCTCGGGGGGACGATCATGATCGCCGGCGGTATTCGGCGCGAGCGGCCCCAGCAGCCCCAGCAGATCGACAACACGGCGGGCGATCGCTGGCGCGGGATCGATCCATGACACCGGCCATGGCGCGAGCCTGAGCAGCCGGTCGAGCAGCAGCGGGTAGTGGGTGCAGGCGAGCACGACGGCATCGGTGCGCAGGCCGCCGCCCTCGCCAGCCGGAACGAAACATGGCGTGATCTCGCTCAGGATGTCGGCGTCGCTGACCAGCTTGCCGCTCAGGGCGTCCTCCGCCAGGGAGGCCAGCCGCGCGGCGCCCACAAGCGTCACGGTGCAGGCTTGCGCGTGATTCCGGATCAGCGCCTGAGTGTATTCGCGCTGCACGGTCGCCCGGGTGCCGAGCACCGACACGCGCTTGGTTTTCGATGCGGCGCAAGCCGGCTTGATCGCTGGAACCGTGCCCACGAACGGCGCCGGATAGGCGGCGCGCAACGGTCCCAGCACCGAGACGGACATCGTGTTGCAGGCGATCACCACGATGTCGGGGGCGTGGGCCCCGATCAATTCTCCGACCAGAGGCACCACGCGCGCGATGATGTCTTCCTCGCTGAGGCGACCATAGGGAAAGAAGGCGTCGTCGGCGACGTAGATATATCGCGCGGCGGGAAGGGCGTTGACGATCTCCCGCAGCACGGTGAGGCCGCCGAGGCCGGAATCGAGGACCAGAATGGTGGGGCTGTATGACACGCGGCAATATTAGGGATGGTCGGTTACCGCGGAGTTTTTACGGATCGGGCTGATTTGTCCACCCGGCGAAACGTGCCGCGCGGAAAGTCTGCCGTCGGAGTATCCCCGAATTGCTCCTTTTTGAGAGTATTCTCGTTATTTCAATCGGATGTAGTCAAATTCCGGCAAACGGGTTCGGCCTGGCTGAATAACCCTTCGATTGAAGCGCTTGCGCAGGCATATCAATATTTTGGATCAGTTTCTTCATTCATAAACAGAGAAGAACCTCTAGCGCAATCCTTCGTAGACCATGAAGCCGCGCGCGATCGCCAGCTTCTTGAGGGCGCGCGGGACGAAGCGTTGCGGCGGATGATTCAGATAGCGCCACGAGGTGAGGGTGAAGTCGGCTACCGGCTGCCGGCTATGCTGCATCGGCGCCAGCAGGCCGGTGAGGCTGATGGGTGTATGTGCGCGATGGTTGAAGGGTAACAGCAGCAGTTCGAAATGTGCGAGCGATCCGTTCCTCTCGGTAGCGGTCAGACCTGCGACCGAGACCAGCAGTTCTTCGGATACGATGCCGAGAATGTCGGTGATTTCATCGCGGCTTGCGGCGGCGAACAGGGCTGAAAAATTATCGCCTTTGAGATCGCGGTCAAGCAGGGCGCACACGCGGGTTCCGGCGACACGGAACGGATAGCCGCGCTCCGGATCGTAGGACAGCACGAATATGTCCCCGAGCAGCTGGCGAACCGCGTTCGGTTCGATCACGCGCCGGTCGGGGGCGCGCTCGCCATCCCGCTTCTCATCCCAATACGCGAAGAATGCCCGGTTCGATGGATGTTTCATGATGCAACCGTCCCGACCGGGGCTCGAACCGGACAAATCCGTCCTGCTTCAAGGCGACCCTCGGCCTCTTGCTGTTGTGCAGGAGTGGTGTTGCAGCGTCCATGCCGGGAGGGCGGCTTCCGCGTCATGCGATCCCTAATTGTGCCGTTAACGTTAAATTCACCATGTGAATTAACGCCTCGGTAACTTACGCGCTTCGCGAGATTCCTTGCTTGCCAGCGAAGGGGGGCGGGTAGGGGAGCCCGCGGCCCGGCTGCATCGGCTGTCGCCGTCATCGACAGCAAGAGCCGGATTGAGGTATTAGTCCGCTTGATCCGCGCGACCGCCGGTCGCAATCGTAGTGGCATGAGACCGGATAGAGCGCCGTTCGCGGACTATCCCGTACTCGATGATGGCAGAGGCAAACGCTGAATGAGACAGGCGGGAAGAGTCGCGCGGTTTTGGGTGGCCGCTTTTGGTGTTGTGGTCGGCCTTCAATCGGCCTGTATTCCGGCCGGGTCTGATGAATTCCGAGGTGGCGGCGCGGCCATCGAGAACAGCCAGTTCCGGCTGGCTCTCCTTATCAAGAACGAGGCTGGCCATGCTCGCGATGGCTCCACCATTCTGGTGAGCGAGGTCTCGGCCGAAAAGGCGGAGGTTTCGGAGGATACTCAAGCGAGCGAAACCTCAGCGGAAAAGGCGGAGGTCCCGGCTGACACTCAGGCGAACGAGGTCCCAGCGGCAAAGGAAGAGGTCCCCGCGGAAAGGGAACGAGACCACAGCGCTCGAAGTCTTGAGGAGATGCTGGCCTGGTTCCTGAAGGGAGCGGCCTTGCTGACCGCCATGGTGCTTTTCTACAAAGGGCTGAAATGGTGGGTGTTGCGCAATCGGCAGAGCGAGTAACATACTCGCTTTCTGTTCTCCTGTCGCAACTGTTTTGACATGGTTTGAAAGGTTGCGTTGTCGGGAATGTCGCGCGACCTGCGACCGGGAAGGGACCGTCTGGACCACCATTTGATGGGTTTCATCAGCCGGATCGAACCTCGTTTGCACAATCTCCTTATGCAGCTTATTCAGCCTATCGTCCCCTTGAGCCCGTCAGGTCGCCGCCCTTGGACTCCCCCCCAGATCCATCGTCAGAACGTCCGCCGGAACCTCCGCGTGAACCGATCCTGACCCTGCCGGGGCCGTTGACCGCCTATATCGGCCTTCTGGCGGCCATTCATGTTATGTGGTCGTCTGTTCCGCCTGATCTGGAATATTGGATCATCGAGGCGTTCGGCTTCATTCCGAAGCGGTACGATCCGAGTCTCCTGGCGACGGCGTTTCCAGGAGGAAGCGGCGCCAAGGTCTGGACCTTCGTGACCTATTCGCTGCTGCACGCCAATCTCAGTCACATCGGTTTCAATATTTTGTGGTTGCTGCCCTTCGGCAGCGCGCTGGCGCGCCGTTTCGGCGGCTTCAGGTTTTTTCTTTTCATGGCGGTAGCCGCCGTCGCCGGCGCGGCCGCGCATCTTGTAACCCACGAGCATAGTATCGCGCCGATGATCGGTGCGTCAGGATCGGTGTCCGGCGCGATGGCCGCGTCGATCCGGTTCGCCTTCGCGCAGGGAAGCTTTCTGTCCTTCGGGCGCGGCGATGCCGACGCCGCCGCGCAGGTGCCGGCGCTGTCGTTGACGCGCGCATTGCAAAACCCCCGCGTGCTCGCGTTCCTCGCGGTCTGGTTTGGTATCAACATCATCTTCGGCATGGGATCGATCGCGATCGGCTCCGAGCCCGGCAGCGTTGCGTGGCAAGCTCACATGGGCGGCTTTATGGCGGGCCTTCTATTGTTTTCGTTGTTTGATCCGGTGCCTCGTCCGGCGCGCGACCCCGACGACGCGTCTTCCGGGGCGGATCATTTTTAACGACGGCTTGCGATGCAGGCTGATTTCATTCATCATCCACTCGGTCAGGCGAGTTTGAATCCGTTCTCGTGATGGAAACGATGCCCCTGTCGGTGCGTTTCACTCTTTACGGGTTGGACGTTTAGACAAGATGGACGTTTAGCTTTCGCCTGAATGCTAAACGGCAAGGATCGCGCAAAGTGATCCCGCGCGATCCCCGCAAGGGAAGCGACGTCCCTCCAAGGGAGGCCGACCATGACAGTACGTGCCATTCTCAGCGCCAAGGGTCCTCAAGTCGCAAGCGTCGAACCCGACGTGAAGCTTTCGGCGGCGCTCAGGATTTTATCTGAGCGGCAGATCGGGTCCGTTATCGTCGTGAGCGGTGCGCGCATAGAGGGCATTCTGTCCGAGCGGGATGTTGTCCGCGCGCTTGATGAGCACGGCGCGGCGGCGCTCGACCAACCGGTCAGCGCCGCCATGACTCGCAAGGTTGTCAGTTGCCGCCTGTCGGATACGGTTGCTCACCTCATGGAAGTCATGACGGCGGAAAGGTTCAGGCATCTGCCGGTGGTGGAGGAGGGAAAGTTGGTAGGCCTGGTCTCGATCGGGGACGTCGTGAAACTGCGACTTCAGCACTACGAAGCCGAGCAGGAGGCGCTACGCGACTACATCAACATGGCCTGAACACGTTTCCTATTAGGGCCAATCGACATTCAGGATTCCCAAGATGCGTAATCGCTGATTCATAGGGTTCCGTGACTTGCACGGAGCGTGTGATGGCGGCGAAGCGGTACGAATTGAACGAGGCGCAATGGTCGAAAATTTCGTCGTTGCTGCCCGGCAAGACAGGCGATGCAGGTCGCACGGCAGCGGATAATCGTCTGTTCGTGAACGGCTGTTTGTGGGTTCTGCGCTCGGGTGCGCATTGGTGCGATCTGCCAGAGCGGTACGGCAAATGGAAAACGGTGCACCGGCGGTTCAGCCGTTGGTGTCATGCGGGCGTTTGGGAGCGCGTGTTCGCAGCCCTGACGGCGGATCGGGATAACCAGTATCTGATGATCGACAGTACCATCGTTCGTGCTCACCAGCAGGCCGCGAGCGGAAAAGGGGGGCCAGGGATCAGGCGCTGGGGCGCTCCCGAGGTGGACTGACCACCAAGATCCACATGTTGGCTGATGCGCTCGGGCGCCCGCTCCGGTTCGTTATCACGGCCGGATAGGCCGGCGACGTGACTCAGGCACCGGCCTTGCTTCGTGGCCAGACCGGCGAAGCCGTGCTCGCCGACAAAGCCTATAACAGCAACGCCCTGCGCATGCTCATCGCCGGGATGGGCGCAACAGCCGTCATCCCATCCAACCGAACCCGCAAGGTGATCATCCCGCACGACGCCACAGCCTACAGACAACGCAATCGTATCGAGCGCTGCTTCTGCCATCTCAAGCACTTCCGCCGCTTCGCAACGCGCTACGATAGACGATCAGCCCACTTCGCCGGGTTCATCCATCTCGCTGCCGCAATGATCTGGCTGCGGTGAATGTCGATTCGTCCTAAGGCTCGGTTCCATCTTCAGCATCGGCCGGGCGGATAGTGTCCGGCGCTGAGGCCGGGGCGAGCACTTCGATCGCTTCCACAATGGCTTCGATCGCTCGATCCGCAGCGCGTGTGCCGTGCTCGATCAGATCGTCGGCGCGGTGGAAGTCGAACCAGCCAATCTGTCCGACCCGTGGCGAGATCAAAAGGTCCGGCGGGTCGCCGGCGAGCCGCGCCCGCGTGATTCGATCCTGCATGATGTTGAACGCGTCGGTCATGACCGACACGACGCCCGGGCGATTGCCGCCGCCGAAGAATTCGCGCTTGACCGTTCGCTCGAGCGAAAAAAACCTGCTGAAGCCCAGTCTGCTCGGCGGTGGCTCGACGATCTCCTCCTGCACGCCGTTCTGCGTGCCGTGGGAAAATATCGTGGTGCTGCGACCGAACACGTCATTGGAGAGGTTGGCTGCAATCACGACCTCGGCGCCCAGCGCGCGGGCCGTGGAGACGGGCACCGGGTTGACGAGCGCGCCATCGACCAGCCAGCGATCGCCAACCAGCATCGGTGCAAAAATGCCGGGAAGGGCATAGGACGCGCGCATGGCATCGACCAGCCGCCCGTGCGTAAGCCAGATTTCATGGCCGGTGCGCACTTCCGTCGCGACGCTCGCGAACTTGAGCGGCAGTTCTTCGATCTGGATGTCACCGAGAGCGTTTTCGAGCCGGGCCGTGAGCTTGGCGCCGCCGATCAGTCCGGAGCCGTTCAACCGGATGTCCAGGTAACTGAAGAGACTCCGAGGCTGCAGGCTGCGAGCCCACTCCTCCATGGTATCGAGACGGCCCGCGGCATAGGCGCCCCCGACCACCGCTCCGATCGATGTGCCCACCACGACATCGGGCTGGATGCCGTGCGCGATCAGGGAACGGAGAATGCCGATATGAGCGAAGCCGCGCGCGGCTCCGCCGCCGAGGGCCAGTCCGATCACGGGCCGCCTGACGCTATCCAATCCTACTTTCCGGCCGTTCGACCCGTTCTGGTCGCGACCTTTCATATCCTCCGGCACGATAGAGATTCTCCGACTACCGATATCGGTTACCGCGCTTCCGGCGGACAGGGTGAGCGCAAGACAGGATGAAGTCAGGATGACTTGCCGGATGCTGCTTCGCCCGGGCGGAAATTATCACCGGACAGCGGTGTTTCAACCCGGCGAGCCGGTTTTTAAGCCTTCCACAGCAGGATGCAATTCTGAACGGGTTCAGAGGCTTGAATTTGCCGTGTTTTCCGGGAAGAACCGGCACCATGATCTTCGGGGGAAATCATCGATATCGTTCAGGTCGGCGCTCGTGGCCCCTGCTCGTGTCGGTTGTCACGCTCCTCGCGACGTATCCTCACATATCCTCGGCGCAATTGTTCAGCGAACGTCCGCCGCCGGTCCCGCCGGAATCCGTTCCGGAAGCGCCGCCGCCGGGAGCTGCGATCAGCCTCGCGCCGTCCGCCGATCCGGCGTCGATGCCAAATCTGCCTGCGCCATTGACTCAGGCGCCGGTCGCCGCCGTTCCGCTGACGTCCTCGCCCAGGGTCGCATCTCCCGCGCAGGCGGTGCTGTCACTGACCGCGCGCTACGGCAAGGATCTGCCGGCCATCAATAGCGGGCTGATCTGGCGCGTTTATTCCGACCGACCTGACGAGACCGGCGCCTTCAAGCTGGTGCGCGAGGATCATGAGGCGACGCCGAGCATCGCGCTCCCTCCGGGCGACTATGTCGTGCACGTTTCGCTGGGGCTGGTCAGCGCCGCGCGGCCCGTGACGCTCAGGTCCGACGCCGACCGGGAGTCGTTCGTGTTGCCGGCGGGGGGATTGAAGATCGAGGGACGAGTCGGCGCATCGATGATCCCGCCCAACCAGATTTCCTTCAGCATCTATAAAGGCAGCCAGTTCGAGGGCACCGAACGCGCGCCGCTCCTGCCCAATGTCGCCGGGGGCGACGTCATGCTTCTGCCGGAAGGGACCTACTACATCGTTTCCAACTATGGCGACGCAAACTCGGTCGTACGATCGGATATCCGGGTGCAAGCAGGGAAGCTGACCGACGTGACGATCTCCCATCGCGCCGCGGTCATTACCCTGAAGCTCGTCAGTGACAAGGGCGGGGAGGCGCTGGCCAATACGGCGTGGTCAGTCCTGACGCCCGGAGGGGACGTCATCAAGGAGTCGATCGGAGCCTTTCCCCGCGTCGTGTTGGCCGAGGGGGAATATCGCGTCATCGCCAAGAACGAAGGCAAGGTCTTCGAACGTGGCTTCGAGGTCTCCAACGGCGTTGACGGCGAAATCGAAGTTCTCGCGCGTTAGAGCATGATCCCGAAAAGTGGAAACCGGTTTTCGGACAAGATCATGCTCAAATAAAAAGCTAGGCGACGAGCCTAATTCAACGCAGTTGAAACAGGCTCTGGAGCATGATCCGGACCCGAAGGGCCGCGCCAGCGCAAGGCGGAAACCGGTTCGCGCGAAGAAGCGCGTCAAACAACAATCCAGGGTTTCACCTCTGATTGAAATCCGAAGCGACGCTTCAGAAATTGCTACTTCGCATTCACGCCGCGCCAGCGGCCGTAACGCCAGGGCCGGTACCACGTCGCGCCGGACGGTTTCGCCACGGGAACATTATCGATGCCGGACGTTCCCCACGGACGGCAGCGCAGGATCCGCGCCAGTGTCATCCAGCCGCCGCCCCAAAGCCCGAAACGCGCGATGGCTTCGTCACCGTAGGCTGAGCATGTCGGCAGGTGCCGGCAGTTGAACCCCACCAGCGGCGACAATGTGTGACGATAGATCCAGATCAACGCCCGCCCCGCATTTCGTGGCAGCCGCAACGCGGCATTCGTACAAGCCGGGCATAACCTGGAGCACCTCACTTCTGATGGAATCGTTTTCATGGAGTGCGGGCTTCTATCTTAAGGCACGCAATCGACGGGAGGTTCCCTCTCAGGAACCAGGCCAAGCTGCAATCGCGCCACAAGCCGTGGAAATATCGCACAGTTTTGCGGATCATGGCAAAGGTTGTCATGGACGCTGACACGTCTCGCGGCTAGTTTCATGATGTTCTGATGACAGATCACCACGTTGGAGCTGGACCGTGAGGGTCCGGCTGCACGGATTGGGCCCGGTGCTTTAGGGATATCGGTCGCGGGAAGGAACCGAATTGAGGTTCGCGCAATCATCTGGCTTCTGTGGACGGGCGCTTTTGTACGCGGCAGCTTTTGGTCTTGCCTTTTCAGGCCCATCGGCCGCATTGGAAAAAGTAGGTCCCGCAAAGGTAAACGTCGAAGCGCGCAAGCAGCCGATGCGATTCTCCTGGGTGGCTTGTGAGCCGCGCTGCGGGAGCTGGATCACCGCCGTCGGCCTCGTCACGAGCGAGACCCTTAAAACCTTTAACGACTTCGCCGCCGGGCGCGATCTTGCTGGGGCGACGGTCGTGCTGGACTCCGGTGGCGGTTCGGTCAACGACGCCATCGCGCTCGGGCGGCGCTGGCGGGAACTCGGCCTGCGCACCACGGTCGGAACCAGCGTCGTCGTCACGACGGCGGCAGGCGATCGCGCGGCCGTGCTGCCCGAAGCCTATTGCGAGTCCATGTGCGTGTTCGTGTTGCTGTCTGGAAAAACCCGCTACGTGCCTGAGCGTGCGCATGTTCGCGTTCATCAGATCTGGATGGGAGATCGCGCGGAGAACGCCAGGGCCGCTAGCTACACTGCCGAGGATTTGACGACCGTGGAGCGCGACATCGGCCGGCTCGCCAAGTACACCTTCGAGATGGGCGGGTCGGGTGACCTGTTGTATCTGGCGCTTAACATTCCTCCCTGGGAGGCGCTCTATGAATTGTCGCGATCTGAGTTACGTTCCACCAACTTGGTGACGACGGACCGTGTCGCGGATGTGTTGCCGGATGGGGAGGTCGCCGAGGCGCCCGTCGCCGATCTCGTCACCAAGCCGGTACAGGATCGCTTTCCTGGCGCCACGAATGCGCCCGCTGTTGTGACGATGACGGGACAGCCGACCAAGACGGCCGAAGCGGAGCCCTCCGGCGCTGCTGTGGTGACGACCGTCCCGGCCCGGCAATAGAGCCTTTCCGCTTCTGATGGAATCAGAAGCAGGCTCTATTATTGTTTGTCGCGTTTTCTTCACGCGAACCGGTATCCACTTCGCTCGAAAACGCTTTGGCGACGCTGGATTCAGCTTTGCGCGGTGGTCAGCGCGGCCGATTTGGCCTCGATCTGACCGATGGCGTCGACGACCGCGTCGAACGTAAGCAGGGTGGATGCGTGGCGCGCCTTATAGTCGCGCACCGGTTCGAGCAGCGCGATCTCGGCCCATTTTCCTTTGGGGGGCGAGCCGTTTTCCTTCAGCATCCGGCGGACGATTTCGCGCAACTCGCGAAGTTCGCTGGCGGTCGAGCCGACCACATGGCGCGCCATGATCGAGGAGGACGCCTGGCCGAGCGCGCAGGCCTTCACGTCGTGCGCGAAGTCCGTGACCACGGAGCCATCCATCTTGATGTCGATCTTGACGGTGGACCCGCACAGCTTCGAATGGGCGGTGGCGCTGGCGTCCGGCGCGGGCAGACGGCCCAGGCGCGGAATATTGCCGGCCAGTTCGATGATGCGGGTGTTGTAAACGTCGTTCAGCATAAGGTTTCGATATTGAATCGCTGAAAGAGGCGGAGCGCCGCTCTTGGCGACGGGAACCTCGAAGCCTATATATGTATCTATCGACCGGAAACGCAATCCGGCGATTTTCCGTCGCACCCGGATTGAACTTCAATTCGGACGTTGCAATGTTAAATATCAAGGGACTCAGGCGTCCGGTGGCGAGAAAGGCCGCCCCGTCTGCCCGGTGACACCTCCGGTCCAACGTCAGGCCGGTCGAACGGAGTGAAGATGGACGCTTTGATCAAGCCGCTGCGCAGCGGCAAGCCTTCTGACATCAACAAGGCTTCTGATATCAAATCCAGTAACGCCAAGCCTGCCGGCTTTTCTCCCGCTCAACTGGACCCGTCGGAGTTTATGGCGGCGGTTCAGCCGAACCGGCAGCGCCCGTCGAGGCATGAAGCTGAAGACGCGGTCAGAACGTTGCTGGCCTATATCGGCGAAAATCCCGACCGGGAGGGGCTGCTCGATACCCCGCGCCGGGTGATCGAATCGTATGACGAGATTTATCAAGGCTATCATCAGTGTCCGGCCGAAGTGTTGAATCGGACCTTCGGTGAAACCGCCGGCTATGATGATTTCGTGCTGGTGCGCGACATCCAGTTCACTTCGCAGTGCGAGCATCACATGATGCCGTTCTATGGCAAAGCGCATATCGCCTATACGCCGGTGGAGCGGGTGGTCGGGCTGTCCAAGCTGGCGCGTCTGACCGACATCTTCGCCCGGAGACTCCAGACCCAGGAGCACATGACCGCGCAGATCGCCGCGGCCGTGGACGAGGTGCTCAAGCCGCGCGGCGTCGCCGTGATGATCGAGGCCGAGCATACCTGCATGTCGGTGCGCGGCGTCGCCAAGCATGGCGCGATGACCGTCACCAGCCGGTTCACCGGCGTGTTCCGAGACGATCCGGCGGAGCAGGCGCGTTTCCTGTCCATGGTACGGGGGCAGCCGCGTTAGTCCCCATCCGCGTTTCGGAGCGAAGCCATTGCTATTCCGGGTTCGCGTGAAGAAAGCACGTCAAGCATAAAGAAAGATAGAGTCTTTCACCTTTTCCATGAAGGGGTGAAAGACTCCAGAGCATGATCCGATCAAGTTGAATCGAACCATGCTCTCGAAGTGGTTGTCTGGTCGCATTTTCTTGCGGCGACCGGTATCCACTTCGCCGGAAAATGCTGTAGGTCCTATTCCGTAGGGATTTCCTGTGTCTGGATCGAAATCTTCATCTGAGACCGAGGAAGGGCTGGCGTTCCAGCCCTCCTTTGACGCGTCCGGGCTCGTGACCTGCGTAGCCACGGATGCCAAAACCGGCGACGTGCTGATGGTAGCGCACATGAATGAAGAGGCGCTGCGGCGGACCGTCGAGACCGGCGACGCCTGGTATTACAGCCGATCGCGCAAGGCGTTATGGCGGAAGGGCGAGAGTTCGGGTCAGGTCCAGCGCGTGCTGGAGATGCGGACGGACTGCGATCAGGACGCTGTCTGGATCAAGGTCGAGCAGCAGGGCGCCGCCTGCCATACCGGGCGGCGCTCGTGCTTCTACCGGGCGGTGGCAAAAGGCGAGGGCGCGGGAATCCGTCTTGCCTTTGTGGATGCTGAAAGGCTCTTCGATCCGGCCGAGGTTTATCGCGCGAAAGCCTGACGGGTTTTCGGGCTTTGCTCGCGACCTGCGTTAAGGCGCCGTTAACCATAATCTTCCACCTTGCGCTTCTGGAGCGTTTCAAGCGAAGTGGACACCGGTTCGCGTAAAGAAAACGCGTCAAATCAAAAGGCTAGAGTCGTTCACCGATTCCATGAAGCGGTGAACGACTCTAGAGCATCGGACCCGAAAGTGGGAACCGGTTTCGGGATAAATCCGATGCTCAATCAATTAACTGGAGCGGCGGCGCTGATTCCATTTGACCAGCGGCCGCTCTAGCGAGCAGCAGCCGTCCGGAGACGTCGGAATAAGCGACACAATTGCCGAGGTTGCTCCGGAAGACGAGCGGCGGGTTCGCGGGAGCGGAGGTCAGGATGAACGTCGATTCCGCCAATGCCGTTTCCGGATTGAGCGGAGTCTTCGGTGGAATAACCACCGCCATCAGGCGCGCCGCCGAGGCCACGGGAGCGAGCTTCGAGTACCTGCTCGCGACGGCCAAGATGGAATCCAATTTCAATCCTCATGCCGCCGCCGGCACGTCGTCCGCCAAGGGCCTCTATCAGTTCATCGAGCAGACCTGGCTCGGCACGGTGAAGGAGGCGGGGCCCGCGCTCGGCTTTAACGGCTATGCCGACGCTATCGCCAGATCGCCATCCGGTACCTACTCCGTTGCGGATCCGGCGGCCCGCGCCGCCATTCTCAAGCTGCGCGACGATCCGGCGATTGCCTCGGCGATGGCCGGCGTGCTGACGAAATCCAACAGTTTCAAGCTGACCGGCCTGATAGGCCGCCGTCCGACCGACAGCGAACTCTACATGGCGCACTTCATGGGCGTCAGCGGAGCCGCGAAACTGATCGCGAATGCCGAAAGCAATCCGCAAGCGTCCGGCGCGCTCCTGTTTCCGAACGCCGCCGCCGCCAACCGTCCGATCTTCTATGATCATAGCGGCCGTGCGCGCAGCGTGTCGGAAGTCTATGCGGATCTGGATCGGCGCTACGCCGTCGCCGCCAATTCGCCGGCGACTCGCATGGCCGCGGCGTCCGGGACGCAATTCTCGACGCCGTCTGATCGCGCGGCCTATCTGTCGCGGCTGCCCGATGTCGGCGGCGTCGCGCCGGTCGCGGCATCATCCTCGGTCGCGCCAAGCCAGCCGATGTTCCGTTCGCTGTTTCAAGTCGGCGAGCGCGCGCAGCCGGTGTCTCCGGTCGTTCAGGAATTGTGGGGTGTGCCATCTACCACGGCGCAAAACCCATCTACCTCTGATCCGCGTCCGCCGTTCGATCTGTTCAGCGATCGCAGCGGCGCTTATAGCGAATAGAGCCTTTCCGGCCTTGATGGAAACGGAAGCAGCGCGGCGCGCTGTGAACGCCTCGCATGACCATCTGTCGCGTTCCGCCTCATGCGCGTGAACGCCCGCATTAACGAAGCGTCAGCGAAGGCAAATGGTTATGGTGAACTCTTTGTTAAGCGTCATGGTTTATTTTCTATGACCGGCACCGTTTCGCGATGTCGGTGCGTAAGCCGGAAACACCATGATCATTCGGCAATTCCTAAGCTGGGTACGGACCGCTTCCGCGGGCGCGCGCGCCGAGGCGACGCGAGCGCTGGCACGCGCGTGGCTCATATCCGATCTCTCTGATGATGAACGCGCCGCCGCCGAGGGTGGGCTGCTGCTGCAACTCGATGACTCGTCTCCGCTGGTTCGCCGGGCGATGGCGGACGTCTTTGCGCGCAGCGCGAACGCGCCGCCAACGATCGTTCGGGCATTGTCGGTCGATCAGCCTTCGGTCGCTATTCCGGTTCTCGAACATTCGCCGCTCCTGACCGATGCGGATCTCGTCGACATCGTCGCGACCGGTAGCTGCGAGGTGCAGTGCGCCGTCGCACGCCGCGTTCGCGTGCCGGTGCCGGTCTGTGCAGCCATCGCCGAGGTTGGCTCGGCGGCGGCGGCCCTTGAGCTTATCGAGAATCCGGGCGCCGATCTCGCTCGCGTTTCATGGGATCGCATCGTCGAACGGCATGGTCATCTCCCGGCGATCCGGGAAGCGATGCTCGCGCTCGACGGTCTGCCCGCGGTCACGCGGCTCTTGCTGGCTGTAAAGCTTTCGGACTCGCTGGCGCGGTTCGTTGTCGCGCGAGACTGGCTCAGCGCCGAGCGCGCCGGCCGTACGGTCAGCGACGCCCGCGATCGCTCGATCGTCGATATCGTGGCGCGTGCGCGAGAGGACGAGATGACGTGTCTGGTCGCGCATCTGCGCGCCACGGGGCAACTCACCGCCGGATTGATGTTGCGCGCGCTGCTGTCGGGGACTCTCGGCCTGTTTCACCATGCGCTGGCGGATCTGTCCGGGCTGCCTTTCAGTCGCGTCACCGCGCTTGTTCACGATCGCGGCGGCGCGAGCCTGCCTGCTTTGCTGACGCGGGCGGGGCTGCCGGAATCCGCGTTTCCTGCGTTTCGCGCCGCGCTGGAAGCGCATGAAGAGATTGGTTTTGTGGCAACGGTCGATGGCGCGGTGCGGCTGCGTCGTCGCATGGTCGAACACGTGCTGACAGTTTGTGAAGCGGCGTCCGCCGAGATCTCACAGCCTCTGCTGACTCTGCTGCGGCGTTTCGCGACGGAATCGGCGCGCGACGAGGCGCGCGTTTTTTGTGACGAGCTGGTCGCGGAGGCGGCCCGTTCGCCGATGATTGAAGATGTGCCGGCTGGGGAGACGGCGCTCCGCGATCTCGAAGTTCGCGAGGAGTTCTACGAACCCGTGCCCGCCATAGCGCTTCCAAGTGAAGTGGAGATCAACTCGCTTGAAGAAGACGCGTCGGATCAGAATGCCGGGGTCGTTTACCGCTTCGGCGAGGGGATGAAGACCTCCCGACCGAGATTTCTCGACCGGCTTGCGCTCAAAACCAGGTTCGCCGAATACGAGCCGCGTGACGCCGAGCTTGACGACGCGACGTCTCCCGACGCCGTACCTTACGAAGCCTTGTCTTGCGAGGTCTTGCCTTACGAAACCTTGTCTTACGAAGACGAGCCTGTCGAAGATGGACCTTACATCGTCTCGTCTTGTGAACCGAAGCGCGTCGAGCCGAGGTTTGATGAGCCGGCGCCCTACGATTCCCTCTACCGTGAGCCTGACTTTAGCGGGCTGAAAAATGCTCCGCCAGCATATCGCGAACCGCTGCTCAGCGATCTGCTTGCGGCGGCGTAGCTCGTTCGCGCGAGCGAAGGTCTCCGCGGCGGGCGTTCGGCTGGGAAAACAACTCGCGGCCGTTTGCAGAAAGCGATCGGGCGCGCGCTACTCTGTCGGCGCGATGCTCGGTGCGAGAATGGCTTCAAGGTGTTCGGGACGGTCCTGATTGACGGCCGCGAGATATTCATCGGCGACGAGACGCAGTTTCCGGTTGATCTCCATCGCCGTGATCTCGGCGCCGGGGGTGGTATGCTCGCGCACGATCGCCTGGATCGCGTTGATGTGATAGGCGATCAGTTCGGCGGGCACCCGGTCGAGAGCCGGAGCATGTTCGATGATGCGGCAGAGGCTTTCTGCCCCGGCTGCGGCGAATGGATAACCGAAGGTCGCGGCATCGCCCTTGATGTCATGCGCGGCTCGGAACAGCTCATCGCGCGCGGCCGGAGTGAATCCGTTGTTGAGAATGGCCGCGTGAGCCATCACAAGGCGGTCACGCTCGATCTCCATCCACTTGGAGAATTCGTCCGAAAGTCCGGCGAGCGCCTTTTCGGCGCGCGCGATCGGGTCGTCGAAGTTCTTCTCATCGACCAGCCGAACCGCGTTGCGCAGCCGATTGGGTGGAGTGATGATGTGATGGTCGGCGAATGCCTGAATGTTCAGTTCCTGGGAATTTTCCGTCAGCATGTTCGCGCCTCTTAACCCGGTGCTCGAGCCTTATCCAGCAGCGACGGCTGCTGGATAACGTCGGGCTCCCTGGCGCCGCGACGCTCGGGGCCGATATAGGCATTGCTGGTATTGCGCCTGCGGTCCGGACCGAAATAATTCTTGGTCTTGATGAAAGGGCGCGGCGAGACCACGACGTTCAGGATTCTTTGATAGAGACCCTTGGCTGAAATCGGTTTCGCAAGGAATTCGGTGATGCCTGCATCGCGCGCGACCGTAACGCGCCGCTTCTCCGAATGTCCGGTCAGCATGATGATCGGGGCAAACGGGTTTCCCTTGGAGTCGGGCTGGCGGATCATCTGCGTCAACTCGATGCCATCGAAGATCGGCATCGCCCAGTCGACGATGACGATGTCCGGAACATAATGAGTATACATCTCGAGCGCGGTGGCGCCGTCCTCGGCCTCGTAGACTTCGCGCGCGCCGAACGAATGCAGCAGCGTACGCAGGATGCGGCGCATGTGCGCGTTGTCATCGCAGACGAGAAACCGCAGCTTGTTGAAGTCGATGCCGTACATGGCGCGGATCCGGTATACCTGCCGTTAACTATATGTCCTTGCCGTTAACGAATGGTTGCCGCTTCCGTCTCCCCGAGACCACCGGAAAATGAGGAGAGGGGAGAGATCAGTATCCGAATTGCTCCCTGAGGATTCGTTCCTCGAGGCTGTGGCCGGGATCGAACAGCATCCGCATCGCAATCGTCTTGTCGGACGAGACTTCGACGCGGCGCACGTTGCGAGCTTCATCGTGATCGGCGACGGCGGCCACTGGACGCTTTTCGTGTTCAAGCGTCTCGATCGTCACGATGGCGGTATCCGGCAGCAGCGCGCCGCGCCAGCGACGTGGACGGAACGGACTGATCGGAGTGAGGGCGAGCAGCGCCGCGTTGATCGGCAAAATCGGTCCCTGCGCCGACAGGTTGTAGGCGGTCGATCCGGCCGGCGTGGCAACCATCACGCCGTCGGCAATGAGTTCGGCCATGCGTTCGCGCTCGTCAATCAGGATGCGGAGCCGCGCGGCCTGGTGAGTCTGGCGAAACAGCGACACTTCATTGATGGCGTGATGAATGTGAACCGTACCGTGAACGTCGGTCGCGCGCATCAGCAGCGGATGGATAACTGTGTCGGTCGCGGCGGCGAGGCGCGCATGGAGATCGTGCCGGCTGTACTCGTTCATCAGAAACCCGACCGTGCCGCGATGCATCCCGTAGATCGGCTTCCCCGACCGCATGTTCCGATGCAGGGTTTGCAGCATCAACCCGTCGCCGCCCAGCGCCACCAGCACGTCGGCGTCCTCGGGATCGCGGTTGCCATAGGTCTTCACCAGCTCCGTCAGCGCCTGCCGGGCTTCCGGACTGGCGCCTCCGACGAAGGCGATGCGGTTATACGATCGGGTGGAGGTCATGATCATTCGCTGGCTTTGCGGCTGTTGCCGGCGGCGTGTCGCTTCCGGTTACGCCACAGTTATGAGAGGACACTTAACCGCGCTTTGCGGCGGTGTGTCGAGATTCCGATTCATTGATGGTTATTCGTTTTCGAACGAAGTGGGTATCCGGCTGCCGCAAGCCCCGATTCGGCGCAACCCGAACTTTCGTGCCGATAAACGAAATGCGAATTTGATTTCGGCTGCGGACGGTTTAGTGATTTCCGGAGGAAGACAAACCGGAAAGACGGACGGGTGTTGGGGGCATCTGCAAAATTCGTGGCGATCGCAATTCTGGCGGCGTCACTCACGGCCTGCGTGACCGACAGCGGCGATCAGGGCCGTGGTCAGGGCGGCCTGGTGTATACCGATGATCGCGGCGTTGCTGATCAACCTTTTCCGACCGATTATCGCACTCAGGTGCTCGCGTTTCTCAGAACCTACCTGAACGACCCCGCCGGCATTCGCGACGCCGCGATGGCCGAGCCGGCTCAGCGCACCGTCGGGGGCCGGCGGCGTTATGTGAGCTGCCTGCGCTATAACGCCCGCGAGATCGACGGCAGCTATCGGGGTGTGGCGCAGCGGGCGATCGTGTACGTCGATGCGCGGCTCGATCGGATGATCGATAAGACCGACGACATCTGTGCCGGCGCGGTCTACGCCCCGTTCCCGGAGCTTGAGAAGCTGACGCGCTAGAGTCGTTCATTGCTTCATGGAAGCGGTGAACGACTCTAGCGTTTTGATTTGACGCGTTTTCTTTGCGCGAACCGGATTCCACTTCGCTCGAAAACGCTATAAGCGCCGGGCAGGGCCGGGGCGTCCAGCCCGGTTGATCACGTTTCGGAGAGGCTGGAACCTTTTTCGCTCGCGGCCGAATTTGTCCGCGCTGAGTTTTCCCGCGCTTTTGCGGCCGAAAGCGGCGCGCCCTGTTTTTCCCGGCGGCGGTTCCTACATAGAAGCAGCGCGTCGTAAGGTAGCACCGAGGCCGCCGCTCTGCCGTTCGGCAACCAAACTCGCGCCACGTTGTTTGTCCAGGTTGATTGAAACGATGATGGTATCCAACGAGAGGGGAAACCCATCATGAAAAAGTTTTTGCTCACGGCCGTTGTGGCTACGGCCTTCGCCGCGCCCGCGCTTGCGGCTGACATTGCGCCGCGGCCCTATACAAAGGCGCCGGTGCCCTATACGCCGCCGCAGGCTGTTTACAACTGGACCGGCTTTTACATCGGTGGCCATCTCGGCGGCGCGTTCGGCGGCGATCTGGGTGGAAGCGACGGCCGTTTCCTCGGCGGTGTGCAGGGCGGCGCCGACTACCAGTTCGCGAACAACTGGGTGCTCGGCATCGAGGCCCAGCATAGCTGGCTCGCCAACTACAGAGAGAACGTGGCCTTTCCGGGCGGCAGCGTTGTGACCGGCGGCAACAGCGGGCTGGGTTCGGTGACCGGCCGGCTCGGCTATAGCTGGGGACCGACCCTTCTCTACGCCAAGGGCGGCTATGCGTTCAGGGACGGCGCGCTCGGTGTGACCGACGCGGCCGGCGCGCCGCAGGCTTTCACAACCACCGGAAATCGAAATAGCGGTTACACCGTCGGCGCGGGTCTCGAATACATGTTCGCGCCGAACTGGTCCGCCAAGGCGGAGTACCAGTATTTCAATTTCGGCAGAACGACATTCGGCGCGGGTTCGCCGGCGGATGTTGTCGGAGCGAGCTTCCGCAACGACGAGCATACCGTGAAAGCCGGCGTGAACTATCGCTTCGGCTGGGGTGGGCCACCGGCCCCTCAATATCCGGCTCCTCAATATTGAGGATCGCCTCGCGCCGAATGGCAAAGGCCGGCATCGCGCCGGCCTTTTGAGCATGATCTTTTCCGAAAACCGGTTTCCACTTTGCGCTGGCGCGGCCCTTCGGGCCGGGATCATGCTCCGGTTGCGGGTGATGCGATCCGCTGTCCGACTGCGGATCAAACGCGGTCGATACTCAGAAACAATGCTTACAACGGGCGGCGGTCGTGGTCGATCACCACTTGTAGGAGAGGCTTCCCGTGATGCGGCGCCGGTCGCCGTAGAAGCATGACGTGACGAAGCCGCAGCTTGCGACATACTGGGTGTCGGCGATATTGACTACGTTGATCGCCGCGCGCCATTGGTTCGCCCATTCATAGTGGACCGCCAGATCGCCGAGAACCACCGACGGTACGGATAAAGTGTTCGCCGCGTCCGCGAACGATGAGCCGACATAGCGCACGCCACCGCCGAAACCAAAGCCGTCCAGCCAGTTGTCCCGGAACGTGTAATCCATCCATAGCGACGCGACCTGGCGCGGCTTCGCGGTCGGAACCTTACCGATCAGCGTGGGATCCAGATCCTTGCTGACGAATAACGCGTAGTTGGTATAGCTCGCGACCACCTTGAAGTCGCGGGTGATGTTGGCCAAGGCTTCCAACTCGATTCCGCGCGATGTCACCTCGCCGTTCTGGGTTTGAAACAACACATTGGTGGGGTCGGTGGTCAGGGCGTTCTTGCGCTTCAGGTCGAATAAAGCGATGCCGAACCGCGCGTTGAGACCTACAGGCTGATACTTCATGCCGACTTCGGTCTGCTCCGCGGTTTCGGGCAGCAGCAATCCGCCGAAAGGATTCAGGCCGACGATCGGATTGTAGCTCGTCGAGTAGGACGCATAGGGCGCGAGACCATTGTCAAAGTTATAGATCAGACCGGCGCGACCTGTGAATTTACTATCGTTCCGGTTTGGGCTGGGCCCAAGCCGGTTGTTGAAAACCAGACCCACCCAGTCGTTGCGACCTGACAGGATCAGCGTGAAACGGTTCCACTTGATCTGGTCTTGCAGGTAGATGCCGAGTTGACCTTGGGTCAGATAGCCGTCCTGATAAAGCGGGCCGTCGAAGGGCGCGTTAACGCCATAGACCGGGTTGAGAACGTTCAGATCCGTGCCGGGTCCGATACCCTGCCTGTCGTCGATCGCGTAATGCTTGAGGTTGAGACCCATCAGCGTGGTATGCCGGAACGGGCCCGTGGCAAAGCGGTACTCAAACTGATTATCCATGTTGAGCTGAGTGGCTTTCGAGGCGGCGAGGAAGTTGCCCCGCGTGATGTTGGCCGCGGCCGGCGTGGTGGCCCAGCCCTGCCCGTACAGTCCGGTGTAATTCACCTCGACATGGGCGGCGCGCGCATTCTGGCGGAACGTCGCATTGTCCGTAAGATGCTTTTCGAACTGGTAACTGACCATTTCTTGGGTACGCGTATAACGGTCAGCCGAGGGATCGCCGGTGAACAGGCTCGTCGGTATCCGGCCGAACGGGGCATCGGTCGCGGTGCCGACATAGGGCAGGAAATTCGAGGCCCTGGTGCGGGTGCGGGACGCCATCGCGAAGACTGTCAGTCGCGTGTCTATATCGGGCAGCCAGGTCACGGACGGCGCAATGAAATAGTTGTCGTTGTTGACAAAGTTCGTTTGAGTCCCGCCGCCCTGAACCTGGCCGACAATTCTATAGAGCATCTTGCCGTTGCCAGGCTGTGTCGCGACGGGGCCCCCGAAGTCGAACTGCGTGTAAGCGTTACCGAAATTATTGACGCCAGCTTCAATATAATGAAGGGGCTCCGCCGGAGGCAGCTTGCTCACGGCGTTGACGAGTCCTCCCGGCCCCGAGCCACCGTATAGAGAGGCCGACGGGCCCCGCAGCACCTCAACACGCTCAAGGTTGAACGGCTGCATTTTAAAGCCGCCAAAGGCAAAATAGGAAAGCTGCATGCCGTCGAGGAAAAGCGAGTCATTCTGCGCGTCAAAACCACGGATCAGGAACCAGTCGTCGCGATGATCCGTCCCGAAGGTCCCGGCAACGACGCCCGGCGTGTAACGCAACACCTCATCAAATTTGGAAACCAGCTTCTGGTCGCGGATTTGCTCGGCTCCAATTACCGACAGCGACTGCGGAATTTCGATGATCGGGGTATCAGTCTTCGAGCCCGTAAGGCTCCGGTTCGCGACATAGCCTTGAACCGGACCCCACGCGGTCTCGCCCTGAATATCGATCGTGTCGAGTGCGATCGCGCCGGCCGGAGCCGCGCCCGTGGCGGAAGCGCCCGGTCCGACGATGGTGATCGCGTTCGGGCCGGTCGCCCGCGCGACCAGGCCGGTCCCGTTGAGGATAACCGACAGCGCCTGGTTCGCGGTCAGCGCGCCTTGCGCGCCGCGCGTCGTCTTGCCCCGCGCGATCGAGGCGTCGAACAGGACCTGCATCCCCGTCTGCGCGGCCAACTGGTTCAGGGCCGATGTCAACGGGCCGGCAGGGATGGATATCGTGCGCGCCGCCAATGATGCCGGCGCATTCTGCGCGGCCGCCGGCACGGCGAAACCGGTTGTGAGCAGCGTCGTCGCCAACAAAAGCGATCGGGTTCGCCCCTTAACTTGTGATTGACGCATCCGCCCCATTCGCTTGTCCCCCATCGAACTTCATCCCCCAGGCTGATCGCCGCCGCGTCGGGATGACGCACTGTCAGCCGTTCATTGAGGTGACGAATGAAGGAAGGGCTTTGGGACTCCGGACGATGAGGAAATTTCTCTCCCGTCATGCCCGGCCGTGTGCCGGGCATCCACGTCTTCACCGCGTCTCAACAGGCAAGACGTGGATGGCCGGGATAAACCCGGCCATGACGGAGTGGGGGTCGTAGCCGCAAATCACTGCCGTCATTGCCGGGCTTGACCCGGCAATCCATTCTGGAACGATGGATACGCGGATCAAGCCCGCGTGTGACGCTGGTGGGAGGGGATGGGTGGATGAATGCTCATCCCCGCAGCAGGATCAGCGGCCCCATCCGGATCACGCTCAGACCCAGCGACTCGCGCAAAAGCGCCAGCGCCGAGTCGGTATCGGTGACGGTGAACGTGCCGCTGACGCGGCGCGCGGCGAGGTCCGAATTCGATATGATGATGCGCCCCGCGAAATGGCGATCGATCTCGGCCACGACATCCGCCACCGGCGCATTGTCGACCACCAGTTGGCCCCGGCGCCACGCGAGCACCGCATGAGTGTCGGCCTGCCGGACATCCTTCACCTTGCCGTCAGCGTCATAGACGGCCTGCTGTCCTTCGTTGACCCGGACCTCAGGCTCGGCGTGCGTATGAGGAGTGACCGATACCGCATGCTCGGTCACCGTCACCTCGGTTGAGTTCTGACCCAGCCGGATATCGAAGGCGGTGCCGAGCGCGGTGGTCTGCCCGCCGTTCGCCTCGACAACGAACGGGCGGCTCGCGTCCTTCGCGACCTGGAAAAACGCCTGACCCCGCAGCAACGTGACCGTGCGCGTTTCCGCCGTAAATCGGTAGGAGATGGCGGAAAAGGCGTTGAGCTGGATGGTCGTGCCGTCAGCCAGTTCGATTGTCGGCATCTCTCCCGTGCCCGATATGGCGTTGGCCAGAAGTCGCATCGGGCCGTCGGAATAGACGAACGCGCTGCCGGCGAGCGCCGCGCCGAGAAACGCCACCGCAAGGGTCTTGGCGACGCGCGGGCGCGGCTTGACCTTGAAATTCCGCAGCGCTGGATCATTCAAAATGGCCGTGCGCGCTTCGCCCATCAGCCGCTGGGCCGCTTCGTAAGCCGCTCTGTTCTCCTCGCCCCGGTCGAGCCATTCCTCAAACGCGCGACTTTCGTGCGCGCTTTGATTGATGTCACGATTTTTGAGCACCCAGGCGGCGGCTTCTTCGTGTCGTTTGCGGCTTGCCTGCGCGGATTGGTCGGCTGTCATCGCGACTCCTGATCGCTTCTCACCCATCAGGGAGACGAGTGAATCCCCTTGTGAAGGACTCTTACTCGATACCGAGCAGGCGATCGAGGCAATGCGCGAGGGCCCGTCGAAGGTGGCGGTCCACCATGTTTCGCGAAATATTGAGCTTTCGCGCGATCTGGTCGGGCTCCAGCCGGTGGAGGCGATGCAGGATGAAAACGGCGCGCTGGCGCGCCGGAAGCTCGGTAATGGCCTCGCGCAAGACCGCAAGGCGGGCTTCGACATCCAGGCCGTAATCGGGAGCCGCCGTTTCGGCGGGGACGGCCAGCGCCTCAGCCTCGGTTCCTGAAAAAAGATGCTGCTCCAGCCGGGCGCGGCGCATCCGGTCGATGCCGAGATTGATCGCCGAGCGGCACAGGAACGCGCACAGCGAGCGCTTGTTCTTCAAAAGGTCGGGCTGCTCGGCAAGCTTGATATAGAGGTCGTGGACGACGTCCGAGACGAGGCCGCGCGCGCAGCCGCGACGCAGCACCGCCGCCTTGATGTCGGCATAGTGCGCTTCGATGGCGCGATCCAGGAGGTTGTCGCTGTCGAGAATACTGGCCGGCGCCACGCTACGATTCCTGTCCGAATAGGCAGGCATATACAGAGACAAATATCCTGCAGCGCAAGCTTCTAACTTTAGATCGCATCTAAACCTTGTCGTGCATTCGACAAGGATAAGGCGCTCCCGGCCAAGGCGGGCAGGGAATTCGGATCTTCAATCCTGGCCAGCTTTCTGGACAGGCTTGCAATGGTGGAGAAGCCACACTTTGCTGTCCGCGAGGGTGGGCGTCCCGTCGCAACAGGCGCCGTTGCTTCGATCCTGGAATGATCGAGGCGGAGTGGCGTTAGCGTTCTGTCGGGGAGTTCAACTGGTTATCTGGCAGGAGTGGCATGGCTATGAAATCCCAATGATTACAATGGGTGCGACCCTTTTCGCGCCTCAAATAGCCCTTCAAAAGCCCTACAAACTACAGAGGGGTCGCACCTCAACCAACTGCATTTTGCTCTCCTTCTGGTGGGGTCGGCGCGCCGTCGGCGGGCAGGGCGTCGAGCACTTTCGCGATAAAAGCAGGCGAGGGGCGGTTTCTCATCGGGGCACCTGCCATGTGTCCACGATGGTGCCGGCGAGTAACACTCCGATGTAGATCCAGAGCAGAATGTTGTCGGCGATCCTGCTCATGACGCCCTCGCCATTTCAGTGGTGACAATCTCCTGCCGGGCCACGGCCAGTGCGTCGTCAACGAATGTCGCGATGTCGCTGTAACTGTAGCGGCGCGTGCACATCAGCGAGCGGATTGCGTCGCTCTCGGTGCCGGTCGCCTCGAAGCGAATGAGATCGGCGGCCATGCGATCGACGATGTCGCCGTTGTTGGAGCGCAGGGGGACAACGTTGCCTTCATCAGCGGAGCGCATAAAGAAAGCCAGCTAAGCAAGACTACGAGAACCCCGCTCCGGCGGGGTTTTCTTTGCGGCAATTCGAGCAACCTTATGCCAGTTGAGTGCTTAGCCATCGTGATGAGCGCATCATCGCGCGCACGGTGTCAGGAGAATTTATGTCGATTCCGAATAAGAACGTAGACGACCCCTCGAAAGCCAATCTGAAGTCAGAGATGAAGTACAGCGTGCCGATCGATCGGCAGCGTGGAGCGCTGACCAGGAAGGAGTTACCCCTCATCGGCTCTCCTGATCGGAGTATGGGTCTGGGCAATCTCGGCGTGGACCAGCGATATTCCGATGAGCGGCTGGATTCCCTTGGGATTCGGAGGTGTTTCCATGCTCATGGTCGCGGTCGGCTTAATAAGCTGGATGTCTTACAGCAACCGTCGCGGTTATGACGAAGAGGCGTTAAGGCTCCCGATGTAATCTACCGGGCCTGTTGAGCAGGCTGAAGATCTCCGCCTGAGCCGGCGGGGGTTTTTTTATCAAATCCCCCGTGTCGCTGTCGCTCACCGCTTCGCATTCAATTCTGGATGTCGGGTCACACCCCAAAGATCGCCTCGGCGGGGTTTTCTGGCCCACTCGGCAAAGCCTTATCCACCAGCACCAGGATCATCTCCATGTGCTTCCGCAGCAGGGCCGCGTCGTCGCTGTCCTGCGCCGATCGAGCCAGCGTCCGGATGTGCTGCAAGGCTTTGACGGGATCGATGGCCGGCTCTTTATCCCCCTGTCGGGCTAATGCTTCCTGTCCACGCGCCTTTATCAGTGTTCGGATGTGACCCAAGTCCTGACGCTTATTCATAATACATCCTTTCGCTGGCTCCCCGCTCCGCCTTCAGCGGCAGCTCCCGCGTGTGGGAGTAGTCCTAGCGTGAGCTGAAATAGCTCTCGTAGATGTAGTCGTGATTGCCGATAGCTACCGCCTCGAACTCCTCCGCTGCGATCTGTCGAGCTCGTGCAGCGGTGCTGACCTGCACAGGAAAGCGGTCACCAAAATTCCTTCCCTTCTTCTAGGTCAACGGGGTCCTGGTCCATGTGTCGCGAATGAAGGGGGTTAAGAACTCGTAGCCGCTCGCTATCTGCGGCGGCTTCGGTCGCAACGATGCGAAATGTTTCCTGCGAGCGGGTTCCACTCGCGGCTGATTGGAGAATCCGTTCGGCCATTAACGCTTGTGTAGACGGATCCGGACGGACGTCCAGTGTGGCTTGCTCAAGCGCGCCTCGCATAACCGCAATTAGCCCTGCGTCAAACATGTAGAATCTCCGTTTTGGATGGCGCTCTACCATTTATGAGTGACGGCTGTACTGCGGAACTCCGACGACGATGAGTCGATAGAATTAAACTTCTGACAGGTTGAGCCACATCGTCACACAGCGATACGACTACTCATGCACATTTACCATCACCAACCATCGCGCGACCTTGGATGTACCGGTGTGCGGTTGGCTCTGACGATGCTGCTGGGATCGAATCGCAAACTCGAAGCGTGTTCGGGGGTTCCCTGAGTTAACTACCGATCCCTCGCCAGCTTCCGCTTCCCCCACCTATGGCCCTTCTTGCCTTCCGGGTTGCCGATCTGGGGCGGTTCCTCTCCAAATACAGCCTTGGCGAACGCTACCCGGGCCATGAAAACGAAAGGGCCGCCGTGCTCTGCCGCCTGGTGCAGCACCTTTGCCGCCAGTTGCCAGGGCGGGGTGTCGCAGTAGGATTATAGCAATCCTAAGTTGTTCTTGCAAAAAGCCCGCCAGGAGCGCGGCGGGCTTGAGGTGAGTGAAGAGACGCGCCAATTACCGAACCTTCTCGTCGTGATTGATGCATACAAACAAACCCGCCGGGAAGGCCCGGCGGGTAATTTTTGGTAAGAGAACAGGGCCTTGGCCCGTCTGCTTCTGAATTTCAGTGCTCAACCAGGACGTACCACTACCTCGTTATGGTAGCCATCGAGCTTTGCGTATCGGGCGTTCCAATCAAAGATGGTCTCCGTACCGTGCTTGGGGCCACCTTTCATCCGGCTCCCGCTGATGTCGGAACCGTATTCGCCAAGAGCGGTGTCATATCGCAGCACCGCCCAGGGCACCAGGTAATGCTCTTTGCCTATACCGAGGAATCCACCGAAACTGAGTACGGCGTAGGCTATTTCCCCGCTGGTCTTGTCAATCATCACACTTTCGATTGAACCAATTCTTTTGTTCTCCGCCCCATAAACAGCTTTACCAGACTCTCTATCGCTGATCAGATGATCAATCGTTTCTTCGGTTGCCATGCAGTTCTCCTAGGTTACTGAGAGAAGGGACTGGCGGGGGAAACGTTCCTACGGACGCGCGATCTGTCGCACGTCGGACAGACAGACTTGCGCCGCTTTGGCTAAACTGCCGCACTGTCATTTCGGTGCGGTCGGGCTCCCCTGTGATAAGCTGAGCCTCAAGACGGGAGGCCGGTCATGACAGAACGCCGCGAACTTTATCGAAGCCCGAATGGCGATTCCTGGTACTTGGGTCGGGAGCCCACGAACGGGCACGCCTTTATCATCCACCAGCCTAATTCCCCATCCTGCGGGCGGTTGTCGCATATTGAGCTTGGTGAATTCCTTCGGAGTGGAAAAGGCCCAGAACAGCAGGCATTGCTTCGTTTGATCGGCACACTCGTTGAAGTGCCACCATACGCTTAGTGACTGCTCAGGCGGGGTTTTCTACGAGCAACCTGATGCTGGCCGGGGCGTTATCAAACTGAGGTATCCCAGGACGCCTCCCGGTGACGGTCCCGGTGTCTAACTCCCCCTTGCCGAAGGAGTGACGTCGGGCCGTTACTCGGGGCGGTATCCATCGAACCGGAGTCCCTTGCCGACGAAAAAAGGATGCATGCCATGATGGAATTTTACGCGGGGGTGGCGATTGCCACCGCTATGATAGGCGCGGGGTTGCTGTTGTCGAAGTGAGGCGTGGGGTCAACTCCGTGGAGTTCTTTACCGGTCCCTCGCCAGCTTCCGCTTTCCCCACCTGTGACCCTTGTTGCCTTCGGGGTGGCCGATCGGGGGTGGCGTCTCGCCGTTCCATGTCCCGCTCTCGAGCCCATAGTGGTCACTGCACTGAATGAATGAAGGTGAAGGCGCACCAGACGATCGCGACGGCCTTGCGCGTGGAGTACGAAAGGGGTCGCACCGAGCCGAAGGGGTCGCACCTCGCTTGCAACCTATTGAAATATTTAGTGGTTGGCAGGAGTGGCAGGGCTCGAACCTGCGACCCCCGGTTTTGGAGACCGGTGCTCTACCAATTGAGCTACACTCCTAGTGGATGCTTCTATAGCGAACGTAAAACGCCCCGTCAGCCCCAAAATGCATCGAACCGGCTTCTGAAAACGCGCGGGAGGCGGCGAGTAGAAGTTCCTCATCCTGATCCGCCATTCATGGTGGCAGACGCGGCCAAGCCGTACCCTTGACCTTTTCAGTCGCCGGCAGTAGATAGCGGCACCTGCTGTCGGCCCGATTTGACGGATATCCGACGCGGCCCTGAATTCCCGGACAGTCCAGCCCGTTGGGCGGCTACCCTCCAGATAGAGGGTTGGGCGCGCGAGAGAGGCTGCCCGGATTTTTGCGAAACCAGACCGGCACAAAACGAACGCGGATCATCAACGATGGCTTTCAGCCCGTTCAAATTCCTGCAGGAAGTGCGCACGGAAACCGCGAAGGTCACCTGGCCGTCCCGCCGCGAAACCACGGTGACGACGATCATGGTGTTCGTGATGGTGGCTCTGGCGTCGATCTTCTTCTTCTTCACGGATCAGATTATCCGCGTTTTCATCACGTTCGTACTAGGTCTTCACTGACAGCACGAATGACGCGCACGGACTGAACAATGAGCATGCGCTGGTATATCGTCCACGCCTATTCGAATTTCGAAAAAAAGGTCTCGGAGTCGATCCGGGAGCAGGCCAAGCAGCGCGGGCTCGAGGATCTTTTCGAGCAGGTGCTGGTGCCGACCGAGAAGGTCACGGAAGTCCGGCGCGGCCGCAAGGTCGATACCGAGCGCAAGTTTTTCCCGGGTTATGTGCTGGTGAAGATGAACCTCACCGACGAGGCGTTCCATCTCATCAAGAATACCCCGAAAGTCACGGGCTTCCTCGGCGCCGAGAACAAGCCGATGCCGATATCGGAAGCCGAAGCCATGCGCATCATGCATCAGGTGCAGGAAGGCGTGGAGCGGCCCAAGGCGTCGGTTTCCTTCGAGGTCGGGGAGAATGTCCGCGTGGCCGATGGACCGTTCGCGTCGTTCTCCGGCGTCGTGGAGGAAGTCGACGAGGCTCGCTCGCGCGTGAAGGTCGCGGTGTCGATCTTTGGCCGCGCAACGCCAGTCGAGCTGGAATTCGGTCAGGTCGAAAAGGTTTAGGTTTCACCTCTCCCCGCCTGCGGGGAGATGTCGACCGCGTAGCGGTCGGGTGAGGGGGCCTTGCTTAATGGCCGCCCCTCACCCCGACCCTCTCCCCGTAAGAACGGGGAGAGGGAGCAGGCGATCATCGTGGGAGGTGAGGGCGGTCGCCAGCCGCTTGAGCCATGACCACAAACAGGAGTGACGCATGGCAAAGAAAGTGACCGGATACCTGAAATTGCAGGTGCCGGCCGGTGCGGCGAACCCCTCGCCACCGATCGGTCCCGCGCTTGGTCAGCGCGGTCTCAACATCATGGAGTTCTGCAAGGCCTTTAACGCCCAGACCCAGAAGGAAGAAAAGAACACGCCGATTCCGGTCGTGATCACAATCTACGCGGATCGTTCCTTCACCTTCGAGATGAAGACCCCGCCGATGGCCTACTTCCTCAAGCAGGCGGCGAAGATCCAGTCGGGCTCCAAGACGCCGGGCCGCGATGCCGCTGGCACGCTGACCAGGGCGCAGGTGCGTGAGATCGCCGAGAAGAAGATGAAGGACCTCAATTGCGACACCGTCGAGGCAGCCATGAGCATGGTTGAAGGCTCCGCCCGTTCGATGGGCCTTCAGGTGGCGGAGTAACGAACCATGGCAACCGGAAAGCGTTTGAAGAAATCCCGTGAGGGCATTGACAGAAATAAGCTTTATCCAATCGCGGATGCGATCAGGATGGTTAAGGAGCGTGCCACATCGAAGTTTGATGAGACGATCGAGATCGCGATGAATCTCGGCGTCGATCCGCGTCACGCCGACCAGATGGTGCGCGGCGTCGTCACGCTGCCGAACGGCACTGGCCGCACGCTGCGCGTCGGTGTGTTCGCGCGTGGCGCCAAGGCCGAGGAAGCCAAGGCCGCCGGCGCGGATGTGGTGGGCGCGGAAGATCTTGTCGAGACCGTGCAGGGCGGTACGATCGCATTCGATCGTTGCATCGCCACGCCGGACATGATGCCGCTGGTCGGCCGCCTCGGCAAGGTGTTGGGCCCGCGCGGCATGATGCCGAATCCGAAAATCGGTACCGTGACGATGGATGTCGCCGGCGCCGTGAAGGGCGCCAAAGGCGGATCGGTCGAATTCCGTGTCGAGAAGGCGGGTATCGTGCAGGCCGGGATCGGCAAGGCCTCTTTCTCCGCGGAGAAACTGGTCGAGAACGTCAAGGCGTTGGCGGACGCGGTGGCGAAGGCCAAGCCGGCCGGAGCCAAGGGTACCTACGTCCAGCGTATCGCGGTGTCCTCCACCATGGGCCCGGGCGTCAAGGTTGAGCCGGGAACCGTGCTCGGCTGAGATCGGGTGAATGAGACGATCGAAGCGGGTTCGGAGTTTCCGGGCCCGTTTTGACGTTTTGATCGCGCGGTGAAGTCGATTCTTGTCGGTGTTAGTCAGGTGTGAGGCGCGTTCTTCGAAGCTGGCCGGAAAATTGCATGATTTAGGGCTTGGCAACGCGGCGAAGATTGGTTAAACACCGCGCTCCGGACGCGTGGGCTTCTGTTCGCGCGTTCGCGTTCGTTTTCCAAAACCCAACGAGACAGGAGAACCTTGTACCTTCCCATGGCCATTTCGCATGGTTCGGGAGGGCGGGGAGCCAGTTTGCTGGGTTGGTGCGAACGGGGGTCTTCGGACCGTTCCTGGGATTATTTCCGGGAATGGTATTGGTGATCCCGTCCTGTCCGAGACTGCAGGCGCCGGCGACAAACGAGTGTTTGTTCAATGGCTTAATCATATGGCCTGCATAGACGGGTGAAAACCGGATTTCGCTTTTCGCCGCCGTGAGCGGAAAGCAGCGGATTGGGTTCGAACCTCGACCCCGGTGCCAAATGGCTGTCAGGCCGTGGGAGCCGGGAGGGCAGGCTACTGAATGTCGTCACGTCTCGTGTGTCCCGAGACTGTTGTCTTGGGATCTGGTGGAACGGGTCGACGGGTGTAACCCCGGTGTCCTTGCCTTGGGCGTCCTTAGCCTTGGCAAAGCCACCACATGGAAAGAGCTTGCTGTGGAACGAGCGGCAAAAAAAGAAGCGGTCGAACAGCTCAACGAGACTTTCAGGACGACGGGCGTCGCGATCGTTGCTCATTATTCCGGTCTCACCGTGGCTCAAATGCAGACCCTGCGCAAGCAGATGAAGCAGGCGGGCGCCTCGGTGAAGGTCTCGAAGAACCGTCTCGCCAAGATCGCTCTCGAAGGCACGGACGTCGTTGCCATCGGCTCCCTTTTGAAGGGGCCGACCGTGATCGCGACTTCCAGCGATCCGGTGGCGGCGCCGAAGGTGGCCGTCGAATTCGCCAAGACGAACGAGAACTTCGTCGTGCTCGGCGGCTCGATGGGCAAAACCGTCCTGGACGTGAACGGGGTGAAGGCTCTCGCCTCGCTGCCGTCACTCGACGAACTGCGCGGCAAGCTGGTCGGCCTTCTGGTCGCGCCGGCGACCAAGATCGCCCAGCTCTCGACGGCGCCCGCGGCCAAGCTCGCGCGCGTTGTCCAGGCCTATGCCTCAAAGGACGAAGCGGCGTAGGGCCCTTCGCAAGTCAAATCTGGTTCGAACCGAATACGTTAAAGGAATATATCGATGGCTGATCTGCAGAAGATTGTTGACGACCTCTCGGCGCTGACCGTGCTCGAGGCTGCCGAACTGGCGAAGCTGCTCGAGGAGAAGTGGGGCGTGTCGGCCGCCGCCGCCGTGGCTGTTGCGGCTGCGCCGGGCGCCGGCGGTGGCGCTCCGGCCGCCGAAGAGAAGACCGAGTTCACTGTCGTGCTCGCAGCCGCGGGCGACAAGAAGATCGAGGTCATCAAGGAAGTTCGCGCCATCACCGGGCTCGGCCTCAAGGAAGCCAAGGATCTGGTCGAAGGTGCGCCGAAGCCGGTCAAGGAAGGCGTTGCCAAGGACGAGGCCGAGAAGATCAAGGCCCAGCTTGAGAAGGCTGGCGGCAAGGTTGAACTCAAGTAACCGTGGGAGGTTACCTGAGTCATTGAGACTTCGATCTTAGCGCGCCAGGGTGAGAGCCGAAGATTGCCATGTCAAGTGGAATCACTGGCTCAAGCCTCAGGCGAGGCAGGCGAAGCCGGACATGAGGCGGGTGATATGAGCGGTATATCCCTGGCGGGCGCGATTCCATCGCGCTCGCCGGGTGCGGCCTGAGGTCGTTATTTTACTGGTTGTACACAGAAAGTTGGTTGTACACAGAAAAGTGTGGGAATTCAGGAGTATTACCCCTCGAATCTCCACGATTGCCATCTCATATCGGGATGGCAGCACGAAAAGCGCAGCGGATGCGGGAACGGCGGCGTTCTCCCATAAGCTGTTGGGAGAGCAGCAATTTCGGGCTTTTTGGTCCGCCTGGTTATGATTTTGACGAGCGGGGTGTAGCCATGCGCCCCGCGCGTCGTTTTGCGTTCTGCGAGCCCTGCGTTCCTGATCAGGATTGAAGTCCTGATATTTGCGTTCCGCTCTCAAGAGCGTTCCGAGATTCATCCCCGGGGGCGATGCCGATCGCGCTTCGGAAGGTTCGCCCTCACGGGCGACGACATGAGAGGCCACGATGGTGCAGCAGACGTTCACCGGTCGCAAGCGGGTTCGCAAGTTCTTTGGACATATCCGTGAAGTCGCGGAGATGCCGAACCTGATCGAGGTGCAGAAAGCCTCCTACGATCAGTTTTTGATGGTTGACGAGCCGGAAGGCGGCCGCCTGGACGAGGGTTTGCAGGCGGTTTTCAAATCAGTGTTTCCGATCAACGACTTCTCCGGCGCTTCGCAACTCGAATTCGTGCGCTATGAGTTCGAGGCTCCGAAATACGATGTCGACGAATGCCGCCAGCGCGGCATGACCTATGCCGCTCCGCTGAAGGTGACGCTGCGCCTGATCGTATTCGATATCGACGAGGAGACCGGCGCGAAGTCCGTGAAGGACATCAAGGAGCAGGACGTCTACATGGGCGACATTCCGCTCATGACGATGAACGGCACCTTCGTCGTCAACGGCACCGAGCGCGTCATCGTCTCGCAGATGCATCGTTCGCCTGGCGTGTTCTTCGATCACGACAAGGGCAAGACTCATTCGTCAGGCAAGCTGCTGTTCGCCGCGCGCGTGATTCCGTATCGCGGGTCGTGGCTCGACATCGAGTTCGACGCCAAGGACATCGTGTTCGCGCGCATCGACCGTCGCCGCAAGATTCCGGTGACGTCGCTGATGTTCGCCCTCGGCCTCGACGGCGAGGAAATCCTCAGCACGTTCTACAAGAAGATCATCTACAAGCGCGCGAAGTCCGGCGGTGGTTCGGACGGCTGGCGCGTGCCCTATGATCCGGTCCGTTTCCGCGGCTACTCGACGCTGAACGACCTGATCGACGCTGACACCGGCAAGGTCGTGCTCGAGGCCGGCAAGAAATTGACGGTTCGCGCCGCGCGCCAGCTTCAGGAGAAGGGGCTGAAGGCGCTGCGCATGAGCGACGAGGAACTCGTCGGCATGTATCTGGCCGAAGACCTCGTCAATCCGAAGACCGGCGAGATCTATGCCGAAGCCGGCGAGGAGATTACCGAGAAGTCGCTGAAGGCGCTCAACGAGGAGGGGTACAAGGAGCTGCCGCTGCTCGACATCGACCACGTCAATGTCGGCCCCTACATTCGCAACACGCTGGCCGCCGACAAGAACATGACGCGCGAGGACGCGCTGTTCGACATCTACCGGGTGATGCGTCCGGGCGAGCCGCCGACGCTGGAGTCGGCGCAAAACATGTTCCAGTCGCTGTTCTTCGATGCCGAGCGCTACGACCTGTCCGCTGTCGGCCGCGTCAAGATGAACATGCGCCTCGACCTCGATGCGCCGGACACCTATCGCACGCTCCGCAAGGAGGACATCCTTGCGGTCATCAAGACGCTGGTCGACCTGCGCGACGGCAAGGGAGAGATCGACGACATCGACCACCTCGGCAATCGGCGCGTGCGCTCGGTCGGCGAACTGATGGAAAACCAGTACCGCGTCGGTCTGTTGCGCATGGAGCGGGCCATCAAGGAGCGGATGTCCTCCGTCGACATCGACACCGTGATGCCGCAGGATCTGATTAACGCGAAGCCCGCGGCTGCCGCGGTGCGCGAGTTCTTCGGGTCGTCGCAACTCTCGCAGTTCATGGATCAGACCAACCCGCTTTCGGAGATCACCCACAAGCGCCGCCTGTCGGCGCTTGGGCCGGGCGGCCTGACGCGCGAACGCGCAGGCTTCGAGGTGCGCGACGTGCATCCGACCCACTACGGCCGCATCTGTCCGATCGAGACGCCGGAAGGCCCGAACATCGGCCTCATCAACTCGCTCGCGACGTTCGCGCGCGTCAACAAATACGGTTTCGTCGAGACGCCGTACCGCAAGGTGAAGGACGGCCGCGTCACCGACGAGGTGGTCTATCTCTCCGCGATGGAGGAAGGGCGCTATCACGTCGCGCAGGCCAACCTGCCGCTCGACGCCCGTGGCCGCTTCACCGAGGATCTCGTGGTCTGCCGTCATGCCGGCGAGGTGCTGCCGGTGACGCCGGACAAGGTCGACTTCATGGACGTGTCGCCCAAGCAGCTCGTCTCGGTCGCGGCGGCTTTGATCCCGTTCCTGGAGAATGACGACGCCAACCGCGCGCTGATGGGCTCGAACATGCAGCGACAGGCGGTGCCGCTGGTGCGCGCCGAGGCGCCGTTCGTCGGCACCGGCATGGAAGGCGTGGTCGCGCGCGACTCGGGCGCGGCGATCGCCGCCCGCCGCTCCGGCGTGATCGACCAGATCGACGCCACCCGCGTCGTCATCCGCGCGACGGAAGATCTCGATCCGACCAAGTCCGGCGTCGATATCTATCGCCTCATGAAGTACCAGCGCTCGAACCAGTCGACCTGCATCAACCAGCGTCCGCTGGTGAAGGTCGGCGATATCGTCAGGAAGGGCGACATCATCGCGGACGGCCCGTCCACCGATCTCGGCGAACTCGCGCTCGGCCGCAACGTGCTGGTCGCGTTCATGCCGTGGAACGGCTACAACTTCGAAGACTCGATCCTGCTCTCGGAGCGGATCGTCAAGGAAGATGTTTTCACCTCGATCCATATCGAGGAATTCGAAGTGATGGCCCGTGACACCAAGCTGGGCCCTGAGGAAATCACGCGCGACATTCCGAACGTTTCGGAAGAGGCGCTGAAGAGCCTCGACGAAGCCGGCATCGTCTACATCGGCGCCGAGGTCCGCGCGGGCGACATCCTCGTCGGCAAGATCACGCCGAAGGGCGAAAGCCCGATGACTCCGGAAGAAAAGCTGTTGCGCGCGATCTTCGGCGAGAAGGCTTCCGACGTTCGCGACACCAGTCTGCGCGTGCCTCCGGGCGTGCAGGGCACCATCGTCGAAGTCCGCGTCTTTAACCGTCACGGCGTCGACAAGGACGAGCGTGCGCTGGCGATCGAGCGGGAGGAGATCGAGCGTCTCGCCAAGGATCGCGACGACGAGCAGGCGATTCTCGACCGCAACGTCTACGGCCGTCTCGCCGATCTGCTCGAAAACCGCCAGGGCATTGCCGGTCCGAAGGGCTTCAAGAAGGATACCAAGATCACCAGGGCGGTGCTTGATGAGTACCCGAAGTCGCAGTGGTGGCTGTTCGCATCGCCGAACGACAAGCTGATGGCCGAGATAGAGGCCATGCGCAAGCAGTACGACGAGTCGAAGAAGGGCCTCGAGCAGCGCTTCCTCGACAAGGTTGAAAAGCTGCAGCGCGGCGACGAGTTGCCGCCGGGCGTGATGAAGATGGTCAAGGTCTTCGTCGCCGTGAAGCGCAAGATCCAGCCGGGCGACAAGATGGCTGGCCGTCATGGCAACAAGGGCGTGGTTTCGAAGATCGTTCCGATCGAGGATATGCCGTTCCTTGAGGATGGCACCCACGCCGACATCGTTCTCAACCCGCTCGGCGTGCCCTCGCGCATGAACGTCGGTCAGATTCTCGAAACCCACCTCGGCTGGGCATGTGCCGGCCTTGGCAGGCGGATCGGGCAGGCCGTCGACGCCTACCTCGCGAGCGCGAAGCAGGAAACCAAGCCGCTGAAAGAAACCCTGAAGAAGGTCTACGGCGACAACGAGACCATCAAGTCGCTTGAGGATCATGAGCTTGTCGAGCTCGGCCGCAATTTGAGACGCGGCGTTCCGATCGCGACGCCGGTGTTCGATGGCGCCAAGGAAGCCGATATCGAGCAGATGCTCGAACTTGCGGGCATGGACAAGTCAGGCCAGTCGACGGTGTATGACGGGCGGACCGGCGACCCGTTCGATCGCAAGGTCACGGTGGGCTACATCTACATGCTCAAGCTGCACCACCTTGTCGATGACAAGATCCACGCGCGCTCGATTGGACCTTACTCGCTCGTCACCCAGCAGCCGCTGGGCGGCAAGGCGCAGTTCGGCGGCCAGCGTTTCGGCGAAATGGAGGTGTGGGCGCTCGAGGCTTACGGTGCGGCTTACACGCTCCAGGAAATGCTGACGGTGAAGTCGGACGACGTCGCGGGCCGCACCAAGGTCTATGAGGCGATCGTGCGCGGCGACGACACCTTCGAGGCGGGCATTCCGGAATCGTTCAACGTGCTGGTCAAGGAAATGCGCTCACTGGGCCTGAATGTCGATCTGCATAACTCCAAGATCGGCGACATGATGCCGACATCCGAAGCAGCCGAGTAGCAGTTTGAGAATGCTTGTTTTCCTGGCGCGACGCATCACGCAGCGAGGCGTCGCGGAACCGGGACCGCAATGAATTCCGCGGACCGTTGAGGTTCCGGATCGGCAGCGCAGCGGGCGCGCTGCGCAGCATCCGGGACGCGGCCGTCGAGGAGAAGACCATGAACCAAGAAGTAATGAATTTATTCAATCCGACGACTCCGGCCCAGGTCTTCGACCAGATCCGGATTTCGATCGCGTCGCCGGAGAAAATTTTGTCGTGGTCCTACGGCGAGATCAAGAAGCCGGAAACGATCAACTACCGCACGTTCAAGCCGGAGCGTGACGGCCTGTTCTGCGCGCGCATCTTCGGGCCGATCAAGGATTACGAGTGCCTGTGCGGCAAGTACAAGCGGATGAAGTACAAGGGGATCATCTGCGAGAAGTGCTCGGTCGAGGTGACGCTGTCTCGCGTGCGCCGCGAGCGCATGGGTCATATCGAGCTGGCCGCGCCCGTCGCCCACATATGGTTCCTGAAGTCGCTGCCTTCCCGCATCGGCCTTCTGCTCGACATGACGCTGAAGGATCTCGAGCGCATTCTCTATTTCGAATACTACGTCGTTCTGGAGCCTGGCCTCACCGCGCTCAAGGACCGTCAGCTGCTGTCGGAAGAGGAGTACCTTCGCGCGCAGGACGAGTACGGCCAGGACAGCTTCACCGCCATGATCGGCGCCGAAGCGATCCGGGAACTGCTGAAAGGGCTCGAACTCGAAAGGCTGGAGGCCGAACTCCGCGCGGAGATGCAGGCGACCGAGTCCGACATCAAGCACAAGAAGCTCGCCAAGCGCCTGAAGATCGTCGAAGCCTTCCGCTTTTCCGGTAACAAGCCGGAGTGGATGATTCTCACCGTGGTGCCGGTCATCCCGCCGGATCTGCGCCCACTGGTGCCGCTCGATGGCGGCCGCTTCGCCACGTCCGACCTCAATGACCTGTACCGCCGCGTCATCAACCGCAACAACCGCCTGAAGCGGCTGATGGAGCTGCGCGCGCCCGACATCATCATCCGCAACGAAAAGCGAATGCTTCAGGAAGCGGTCGATGCGCTGTTCGACAACGGCCGGCGCGGCCGCGTCATCACCGGCGCGAACAAGCGCCCGCTGAAGTCGCTCGCCGACATGCTGAAGGGCAAGCAGGGACGCTTCCGCCAGAACCTGCTCGGCAAGCGCGTCGATTATTCCGGCCGCTCCGTCATCGTCGTCGGTCCCGAACTGAAGCTGCACCAGTGCGGCCTGCCGAAGAAGATGGCGCTGGAGCTGTTCAAGCCGTTCATCTATTCGCGGCTTGATGCCAAGGGGCTGTCCACGACGGTGAAGCAGGCCAAAAAACTCGTCGAAAAGGAGCGTCCCGAGGTCTGGGACATTCTCGATGAGGTCATTCGCGAACATCCGGTGCTGCTGAACCGCGCGCCGACGCTGCATAGGCTCGGTATTCAGGCGTTCGAGCCGACCCTGATCGAGGGCAAGGCGATTCAGCTTCATCCGCTGGTTTGCGCCGCCTTTAACGCCGACTTCGACGGCGACCAGATGGCCGTGCACGTTCCGCTTTCGCTTGAGGCGCAATTGGAAGCGCGTGTGCTGATGATGTCGACCAACAACATCCTGCACCCTGCGAACGGTCAGCCGATCATCGTCCCCAGCCAGGACATCGTGCTCGGTCTTTATTATCTTTCGATCATGCGTGAGGGCTTGCCCGGCGAGGGCAAGGTGTTCGGCGATATGGCCGAGCTGGAACACGCGCTGCATTCGGGTGTCATCCATCTTCACACCAGCATCAAGTATCGCTGGGATCAGACCGACGAGAATGGTGAGCCGATCAAGCGTCTGATCGACACGACCGCAGGCCGCGTCATGCTCGGCCAGGTGCTGCCGAAGTCGCAGAAGATATCGTTTGACGCCATCAACAAGCTGATGACCAAGCGTGAAATCTCCGGCGTGATCGACCAGGTCTATCGTCACTGCGGTCAGAAGGAGACCGTGATCTTCTGCGACCGGATCATGGCGCTCGGCTTCTACAACGCGTTCAAGGCCGGCATCTCCTTCGGCAAGGACGACATGGTCGTCCCCCATGGGAAGTGGAAGATCGTCGACACCACGCGCGCGCTGGCGAAGGATTTCGAGCAGCAGTACAACGACGGCCTGATCACGCATGGCGAGAAATACAACAAGGTCGTTGACGCATGGTCCAAGGCGACGGAAGAAATCGCCAAGGAGATGATGAAGGAAATTTCTTCGACCAAGAAGGACGCCAAGGGCATCGAGGCCCAGATCAACTCGATCTACATGATGGCGCATTCCGGCGCGCGAGGCTCGCCCGCCCAGATGCGTCAGCTCGCCGGTATGCGCGGCCTGATGGCGAAGCCGTCGGGCGAGATCATCGAGACGCCGATCATCTCCAACTTCAAGGAGGGGCTGTCGGTTCTTGAATACTTCAACTCGACCCATGGCGCCCGCAAGGGTCTCGCGGACACCGCGTTGAAGACGGCGAACTCGGGCTATCTGACCCGCCGCCTGGTCGACGTCGCGCAGGATTGCATCATCACCCAGGATGACTGCGGCACGAAGCTCGGCATCAAGATGCGCGCCATCGTCGATGCCGGCACGGTGGTGGCGTCGCTGGGATCGCGCATCCTGGGCCGCACGGCCTGCGAAGACATCCGTAATCCCGCGAGCAACGAGGTGCTGATTGAGCGCAATACCTTGATGGAAGAAAGCCATGTCGATCAGATCTCGAAGGCTGGCATCCAGGAGGTCAAGATCCGCTCGGCTTTGACCTGCGAACTGATCAACGGCATCTGCGGCAAGTGCTACGGCCGTGATCTGGCCCGCGGCACGCCCGTAAATCACGGAGAGGCGGTCGGCGTCATCGCGGCGCAGTCGATCGGTGAGCCCGGCACGCAGCTCACGATGCGCACGTTCCATATCGGCGGCGCCGCGCAGATCAACGAGCAGTCGGTGATCGAGTCGAACTTCGACGGCAAGATCACGATCAGGAACAAGGCGATCGCAAGAAACGGCGAAGGTCATCTGGTTGCGATGGTGCGCAACATGGTGGTCGCCGTTGTCGATGCGGACGGCACCGAACGCGCAACTCACCGTATTCAGTACGGCGCGCGCATGCACGTCGACGAGGGCGACATGGTCAAGCGCGGCCAGCGTATCGCCGAGTGGGATCCCTATACCCGGCCGGTTCTGACGGAGCTTGAAGGCACCATCGGATTCGAAGATCTGATCGAAGGTCAGTCGATCTCCGAGACGCTCGATGAATCCACCGGTATCGCCAAGCGCATCGTGATCGACTGGCGTGGTACGCGCGGCGGAGCGGATCTGCGCCCGGCTATCGTGATCAAGGGCAAGGACGGCAAGGTGCTGAAGCTTCCCCGTGGCGGCGACGCCCGCTACATGCTGTCGGTCGACGCTATTCTGTCGGTCGATGTCGGCGCCAAGGTGAAGCCTGGCGATATCCTGGCGCGTATCTCGACCGAGAGCGCGAAGACCCGCGACATCACCGGTGGTCTACCGCGAGTGGCCGAACTGTTCGAGGCACGCCGGCCGAAGGACGCGGCAATTATCGCGGAAATCGCCGGCACCATCCGGTTCGGTCGCGATTACAAGAACAAGCGCCGCATCTCGATAGAGCCGGTTGACCAGGAAGAGGAGACCCGCGAGTACCTCATTCCGAAGGGCAAGCATATCCATCTGCAGGATGGCGATATCGTCGAGAAGGGTGACTTTATCGTCGATGGCAATCCCGCGCCGCACGACATCCTGGCGATCAAGGGCATCGAAGAACTCGCCGCCTATCTGGTCAACGAGATCCAGGAAGTCTATCGCTTGCAGGGCGTGCTCATCAACGACAAGCACATCGAGGTGATTGTTCGTCAAATGCTTCAGAAGGTCGAGATTATCGATCAGGGCGAGACCGACATGATCTCGGGCGAGCAGATCGACAAGATCGAGTTCGACCGGCTCAACCTCAAGGCTCAGGAAGAAGGCAAGAAGATCGCCACGGGAACGCCGGTTCTTCTCGGCATCACCAAGGCCAGCCTGCAGACCCGCTCGTTCTTCTCGGCGGCGTCGTTCCAGGAGACCACGCGTGTGCTCACCGAGGCCGCGGTCAACGGCAAGGTGGACCCGTTGGAGGGCCTGAAGGAAAACGTCATCGTCGGTCGACTCATTCCAGCGGGCACCGGCGCGTCGATGGCCAAGATCCGTGAAGTCGCGGTCAAGCGCGACAGGTTGATTCTCGACGAGCGCGAGAAACAGGCGGCGATCGTGCCGTCCGCTCCCGAAGCCGAACCGTTGGCGCTTCCGCCGGCGGAGTAGAAATCGGCTGATCTGAGTTGAAAGAAGGGCCGGCGCAAGCCGGCCTTTCTTACGTTGTGCGCCGCTTCAGACAACGGTCCCTTTGCGCTTCTTGAAACCGCTCCGCTGGCTGTGCCGGGCTTGAGCACTTTCGCTTCTGATGGAATCAGAAGCGAGCTCCAGATTATTGTTTTGACGCGTTTTCTTCACGCGAACCGGCATCCACTTCGCTCGAAAACGCTATAAGGCGTGGTGCGCGAGGAATACCGATTGTCAGGTTTGCGCGCTGAGGTTTTACGGGAAGCCGGTCGTGCCTACGTTATGCCAACCTGCCTTCGGGTGATTGCGGGGGCGGCGGCAATGTTGGCGGCGGTGTCGTGGATTTTCTCGCCGATCGTATCAGCCCCTCGGCCAGCCTGACGATAAATCGCGCCCACCGGCGTGCGCGTCACGTCGGGCCGTTGTCGAGCGAGAGCGAACGAAGATGCCAGGCTTTCGCTGCCGACCATGCGTCGCATTCCATTTTGACGGGGTCATCGTAGAACATCTTGATCTTGGCGCGGTCCATGCCTTCGGTGGCGAGCCAGTGCGGGATGTGGTGGTTGCAAAGCCGCTCAACGTCCGTAAACACCTTGTCTGTGCCGGTGCCCGCAGCCGGGCACGAGGTCGCAAATGCGTCGCCGATGACCACGACCCCGGCCTGCCGATGATTTTCCGTGACGTACAAATCGGCTGGCCGGATTTTGATCTGTCCACTTACCTTGAAGCCGCCGGTTATGCGGTCGAGGCCGGGCATCATCGCGCTCATCGCCGCTTCGGGATTCTCACGAAACTCGTGAAACCAGATGTCGTTCATCGACCGATAGACCATCAAGTTGGCTCGCATGGTGTTACCGATCGGAAATAGCGTCAGGTAGGCCATGCGATCGCTCGACCACTTTGGCCAATAGGTCAGGGCAGGGAAGGGAAGGGCAACACCGGGCGATCGATCGGCTCAACGTCAAAGCCGAGCGTCACTGAATGACACTCGCTGATGACACGTCGCCCAAGTCCGAGGAAATGACGCAGGCTGATGCTGAGCCCGTTAGCGAGCACAATCAGGCGCGCCGAAATTTCTTCGCCACTCGCCAGCACCACGCGCTGACGTTCGTCACTCGTCGCTACTTCGGTGACCTTGGTATAAAAGCTCTCGATGCTGGATGGAATCTGCGTGCGCATGGCATTGACCCGAGTGTCGTACATCACGCCGTGCTGATCGCTGGGCTTTTTTACGACAACGAAACCAAACCGCGCTTCCTACACCTCGCCGTCGAGGGTCGTCGCTTGCAGTATCTGCTTGTCGAGACCCGTGTTGCGCAGTCGCCGAATCTGAGTGCCACTGAGCTTTTCGCAGCGCAGGTCGGGTAAATACGTTGTGTGCGGATCCATCAAGATCGCAGGAACACCTGCGCGGCCCAGCATCGCGGCTGCCGTTGAACCGGCCAATCCGCCGCCAACAATCGCAATGTTGGTGTAGCGCATGGATCCGCCCTTGTTAGCCAGGTTAATCAATGCGCCGCAAAAACCAACAAACCTTGAAGGTGCCAGAAGGGCGACCGGTTCGACCGGGTGTGGCTTAACCAAAAAGAAACAGGGGGAAGGTCAGTATTCCCACGGGGTGGATCGCCGAGGATGATCCGAGGCGTTTGATGATTTCAGTAAACATTTGCCCACCAACACCGGACCTGGCGGCGCCATGGGACGATCTCGTTCGGCGGGCGTCTTCAAACGTATTCATGAATCCGGTGGTCCTGTCGGCCGCGAACGAGAGCGGGTTTGCGGACGTCCGTGTTCTGCTGGCGTGGAATGACGGCGCCGGATTCAAGAAGCTGGTCGGTATCTGGGCTTTTCAAGTCCGCAAAATTTCGCCGATGTGGCCCTTGGTGCTTGAAGCATTGCCCTACAACTATGCCTTTCTTTCAAGTCCCGTCGTCGACCCGGCTTTCGTTCGCGACGTCATTCCAGGCTTTCTATCGGCGATCCGTGACAGTCGCTCGCTGCCCAAGGTGATCAGCCTGAAATCGCTTGATGCCGAGGAAGAGAGCTTCGCAACACTCATCGAGACGCTGAACGAGCAGGGTTGCGCCTGCCTCAGGATGTCCGACAGCACGCGTCCTTTCGCTACTCCTGATGCTGGCGTGAAACGGTCGGGCTCGACCCGGAAGAAGCTGCGGCAGGATTGGAACCGGCTCTCCGCCGCAGGCAGTGTCGATATCGTCAATCTCCGCGCTCCGGATACCAGAGAGGCTTTCGAGACGTTTCTGGAACTGGAAGCCGCAGGCTGGAAAGGAGCGCGTGGCACGGCTTTGTTATGCAGGCCCGCGGACGCGGCGTTCGCCAGGAAGATGATTGCCGCGCTGGCCGAACGTGGCGATGCTTCGGTTGCCTTGCTTCGTGTTGATGGGCGCGCCATCGCCGCACAGGTGCTGATGTACTGCGGCGCCACGGCCTATACGTGGAAAACGGCCTTCGATCCCGACTACGCGAAATACTCGCCCGGCATGCTGCTGATCGACAGGATCACGGACGATCTGCTGACCTCCGCAGATATCGAGGCGGTCAATTCCTGCTCCTACGAAGGAAGCTTCATGGCTCAACTCTGGGTGGGACGACGGAGGATGGCCGATCTGCTGGTCAATGTCGGGCGGGATCGATCCCTGGCCTTCTCGCTGGAGGCCGCCCGCCAACGGGGCTATGAACAGCTTCGCTGGTTTCGCGACCAGGTTCGGAGCTGGTCAGTTCCCGCCAGCCCCAAAGCAAGAAAGTAAGCTTGTGACGCACTGTCTTTGGCCTGCTTCAACAGCGCGGTCGGGAAATGGAGCCTGCAGGTCGGAGCCGTCGATCCGGTGTGGCTTGCCTTTGGCTACGCAAAGGGCGACACTGCGACCGCCGGTTTTGACTTACCGCAAGAACCGGTGATCGTGGGACCATGGTGCACGGGCCAAAGAACAGCCTTCTGGCGAGCATACCGGACACGGAATGGATCGAAGTTCAGAAGCTGTGTGAGTTTGTCAAGCTTCCACTGGATCGCGTGCTGTACGAGCCGCGCGGCCCGTTCGATTATGTGTACTTTCCCGAAACGGCGATCATCTCCAACGTTGCTCCGCTCAAGGTCGACAAGACAGCCGAGACGTCAACCACGGGACGGGAGGGCATGATCAATGTCGGAGCGATCATGGGTGATGATCAATCCATGCATCGCGCCGTCGTCCAGGTGTCCGGTGACAGCATCCGAATTGCGTTTCAGGATTTTCAGGAGTTGCAAGCGCGCCTGCCGGTGTTTCGGCGCAAGCTCAACGCCTACTCGCGGGCGTTCCTTGCGCAGGTGATGCAGTCCGTTGCGTGCAACGCCAGTCATACGCTTCTCCAGCGCTGCGCGCGATGGCTGTTGAAGTCTCACGATCGCGTCGATGGCGACGAACTTCGACTCACTCAGCAATTCCTGGCCGAAATGCTCGTGGTCAGTCGCGTGGCCGTTAACGCCGAGTTGCAGAAGTTTCAGCAACAGCAGGTTCTCACATATAGCCGCGGCATCATTACCGTACTGGACCGTAAACTTTTGGAGCGCACATCCTGCGAATGCTACCGCGCGGTCCGGCGAGAGTACGACAGGCTGTTGCCCGGCTCTTTCACCAAATAAAAAACGGCTATGTAAACTAGTTGGCTATACCGTCGCTGTTTCCATCGGTACACAAAGAAATTCAAAAAATAATAGAGGAGCGCACCGATGCCGCGACACATCTCTTTTTACGATGAATCCCTGGGTAAGCAGATCGATGGTTCATACACTTCCGATGGCAAGGTGATCCATGCCGGTTCGGGATCGCTGGGCGCCAAAAGCGCGACCATCGGCCATCTTGGCAACGCCACCACGTTTCCGGTCGATCAGGTAGGGCAGGATCTTCTGGCTCAGAAGCTGCTGAGCGAGTTGGCTCATCGCGAAGCAAAGAACGGCCACGGCCACTAAGTCGTCGTCAAACAACAGATGGTGTGAGCCGCTCATGCGGTTCACATAATCGTTTTCTATCGCGGAGGGGCCTTCGTTGGCCCCCTTTCGTTGGCATCGCTGCAGGTGGCTGTGGTTTAAAGTGGCCGCCTCCGAGCCTCTGCTCAGGCATTCAGGCTCTCCTTCACTTCACGCGCAGTGGTCGTGCTTGGGCCGGCTGCTCCCGCGCAGATTTATTGATCGTTTGAAGCGGTGCGACGGTAGTCGCTTGCCTTTAACGTCCCAAGATTTCAATCTCTAGCGCGATCGAGAAGCGACGTCATGCCGCTCAGCTTATCGTCCGCATGTGACGTTCTGCATCTCTTCCCTGTAGCGTTATCGAGCAACGCAATTCTTGGGTTGATCCGAGGGTATATCGGTTCGCGTGAAGACAGCGCGTCAGATCAAGCTCATGCAGCCGCGCTTCTGATTCTGTCCGGATCAGAATCGGAAAGACGCTGGAGAATGCCGGCAATGACTCGTCAGCCTCTCGCCGATTGGCGGACAACTACACGGCACCGCGGATCTCGGGGCGACGCAAGCCGTCTGCCTCGGCCAGTCCAGCTTGCTAGAGCCTTTTCCGCTTCTGATGGAATCAGAAGTGAGGCTCTATGATGATTTGACGCGTTTTCTTCACGCGAACCGGTATCCACTTCGCTTGAAAACGCTCTAGGTCACGAACCCATAAACGGGGTTCCGTTTGGACGGGATGCGTGATTCAATCTCCAGAGGTGGGAGGATTGAATGGCACGTTTTGATCTGACGGATTTTGAATGGTCTGTGATCCAGCCGCTGTTGCCGAACAAGTCGCGCGGCGTTGCACGGGTGGATGATCGGCGGGTGCTGAACGGGATTTTCTGGCGGCTGCGCACCGGTGCGCCGTGGGCGGACATTCCAGCGCGCTACGGCCCGCACACCACTTGCGTGAACCGCTTCAACCGGTGGCGCAAGGCAGGCGTGTGGGATCGCATTCTGTCGGCTATTTCAAAGGCTTACGATGGCGACATCCAAATGATCGATTCGTCGTCGATCCGCGTGCATCAACATGCGGCCAACGGTCAAAAAAACAGACGCGATCCCGTTGCATGGGTCGCTCGCGCGGCGGGCTGACCACCAAAATCCACGCGCTGGTGGATGCCTGCGGCCTGCCGATCGTCCTCAAGATCACCGAAGGCCAGGCCCATGACGGGCGTAGCGCGCAGGACATGATCGACACCGTCGAACGCGGCGACGTGCTGCTGGCCGACCGGGCCTACGACTCCAACGCCCTGCGTCAAACGCTGGCCGCGCGCGGCGCGAGAGCCAATGTGAAGCCGATGCCAAATCGCGTTGCGGCCTTGCAATTCAACAGACGGCTCTATCGCAAGCGCAATCTGGTCGAACGCTTCTTCAACAAAATCAAGCACTATCGCGCCGTCGCCACCAGATATGACAAACGTGACGACAACTTCCTCACCTCCATCAAGCTCGCCTCAATCCGCATCTGGTTGCGATTTAATGAGTCGATGACCTAGTCTGAGGACTTGGCGCGATGGATTTGGCTTGTCCACATTCTGTTCCCCTCATTAGGCCCCCGCCCGAAATCGACCTTAGAGCCTTTCCGCTTCTGATAGAATCAGAATCGGGGTCCATGATTCTGATTTGACGCGCTGTCTTCACGCGGACCGGTGTCCATCCTCGGGTCAAGCCCGACGATATGCTTCGCTCGAAAACGCTATAGCCGCGCGAGCAGGGTGGTACTCTGATTCGCGCTGTTCGGATCCTGTCCGGCGATGAATCGGGCGGGGCCGGACCCGGCCGTGCTGGCCTTGAGCGAGGCGGGCGCGCCTGTGACGGTTTTCAGGTGATGCGGATGCTGGTTTGCTAGAAAATCGCGTTAAAACAATATCTTGACCTTCATTTCCAATTCTAATCGGAAGCGGAAAAATCGGATGAGGTGAGGCAATTCCCGCTCTCGAAAAACCATTGTTTCGAACGGCTTCCGGCAGTTGGTGCGCGGTCGCTTCTGCAACACCCGATTGAGGCAGGGCCGGTCGCATGAAACGGTCAGAAGTGCCTCTGGTGTGGCGGTTCAGCCTTGACTTGACGAGTCGCGATGGATAAAACCCGCGCACTTAACGGCAGGCGGTGAGCTACGCTAGCGTCGGAACGGACCACCCTTTCTATCTGGTTTGATGATGGACGGGCACCAACCTCGACGAATGCTGCTCAGACGCTGCCGCAATAGCCAGGCAATGCCAGGACGATAGTCGTCTCTTGAGCGAGTTCTCTTGAGATTGATTTCGGATACATGACCTCGGTGGAGGCTGGCCGGTTCGTTCCGGCTGGCGTTGATCGTGGTCCTCTGTGGTGTCGAAGCGCTTCCGCTCAGCAGTGAACGGTTGGCGCGGTTTCGTTTTGCGTGAACCGATTCACGCATCGCGAGCGGGTGGGCGTTAGCCCCGGACGAAGTGCGAAACCGATCGGGGTTTTGCGTAAATATAAGGGTGAAGGCGAACGATGCCGACGATCAACCAGCTGATCGCAAGTCCGCGCGTCCTACAAAAGTCGCGCAAGAAGGTGCCAGCGTTGCAGCAATCGCCGCAAAAGCGCGGGGTGTGCACGCGTGTTTACACCACGACTCCGAAGAAGCCGAATTCGGCGCTGCGCAAGGTCGCCAAGGTGCGCCTGACCAATGGCTTCGAGGTCATCGGTTATATTCCGGGTGAGGGCCACAACCTTCAGGAACATTCCGTGGTGATGATTCGCGGCGGCCGCGTGAAGGACTTGCCGGGCGTGCGCTATCACATCCTCCGCGGCGTCCTCGACACGCAGGGCGTCAAGAACCGCAAGCAGCGCCGTTCGAAGTACGGCGCGAAACGTCCGAAGTAAGCGGGAACAGAAACGATGTCACGTCGCCATTCTGCCGAAAAGCGTGAAGTGTTGCCCGACCCGAAGTTCGGAAACGTCGTCATTACGAAGTTCATGAACTCGATCATGTATGCGGGAAAGAAGTCAGTCGCCGAAAGCATCGTCTACGGCGCGCTCGACCTGATCGAGGCCAAGACCAAGCAGGGTCCGTTGACTGTTTTCGAGCAGGCGCTCGAGAACGTGATGCCGACCATCGAGGTGCGGTCCCGCCGCGTTGGCGGCGCCACCTATCAGGTGCCGGTGGAAGTTCGCTCTACCCGCCGTCAGGCGCTGGGCATTCGCTGGCTGATCACAGCTGCGCGGGGGCGCAATGAAAAGACGATGACGGAGCGGCTTTCGGCTGAACTGCTCGACGCGTCGAACAATCGGGGCAGTGCGGTCAAGAAGCGGGAAGACGTGCACAAGATGGCGGAAGCCAACCGTGCGTTCTCGCACTATCGCTGGTAACGGCGACACAACAGGAATTTAAGGACAGCTCCATGCCCCGCCAACATGCCATCGAGGATTACCGTAACTTCGGTATCATGGCGCATATCGACGCCGGCAAGACGACGACGACCGAGCGTATCCTTTATTACACCGGCAAGAGCCACAAGATCGGCGAAGTGCACGAAGGTGCGGCGACGATGGACTGGATGACGCAGGAGCAGGAGCGCGGCATCACCATCACCTCGGCTGCGACCACCGCGTTCTGGGACGGCAAGCGGCTGAACATCATCGACACTCCGGGTCACGTCGACTTCACCATCGAGGTGGAGCGCTCCTTGCGTGTGCTCGACGGCGCCGTATGCGTGCTCGATTCCAACCAGGGAGTCGAGCCGCAGACCGAAACGGTCTGGCGTCAGGGCGACAAGTACAAGGTGCCGCGCATCGTCTTCTGCAACAAGATGGATAAGACCGGCGCCGACTTCTACAAGTGTCTCGCTGACATCGTCGATCGTCTCGGTGCGCGCCCTGTTGCGCTGCAGTTGCCGATTGGCTCGGAAAGCAACTTTAAGGGCATGGTCGACCTCGTCCGCATGAAGGCGCTGGTCTGGAACAACGAAGCGCTGGGCGCGATGTACGACATCGTAGACATCCCGGCTGACCTTGCCGACAAGGCAAAGGAGTATCGCGAGAAGCTGGTGGAGGCCGCCGTCGAACTCGATGACGACGCCATGGCCGCTTATCTCGACGGCGCCGAGCCCGACGAAGCCACGCTGAAGAAGCTGATCCGCAAGGCGGTGCTGACCGGCGCTTTCTATCCGGTGCTGTGCGGCACGGCATTCAAGAACAAGGGCGTCCAGCCGCTGCTCGATGCCGTGGTCGCCTATCTGCCGTCGCCGCTCGACGTTCCGGCTATCAAGGGCGTTGACGACAAAGGCAACGAAGTTGTCCGTCACGCCGACGACAAGGAGCCGATGTCGCTGCTGGCGTTCAAGATCATGGACGACCCATTCGTCGGGACGATCACGTTCTGCCGCATCTATTCGGGCATTCTTCAGAGCGGCACCGGCGTCGTCAATTCGACGCGCGAAAAGAAAGAGCGCATCGGCCGGATGTTGCTGATGCATGCGAACAATCGTGAAGACATCAAGGAGGCCTATGCCGGCGACATCGTTGCGCTGGCCGGCCTGAAGGAAGCGCGCACCGGCGACACGCTGTGCGATCCCGCTCATCAGGTGATTCTCGAAAAGATGGAGTTTCCTGATCCGGTCATCGAGATCGCGATCGAGCCGAAGTCCAAGGCGGACCAGGAAAAGCTGGGTATCGCGCTGGCGAAGCTTGCGGCCGAAGATCCATCCTTTCGCGTCTCGACCGACCAGGAGTCCGGCCAGACCATCCTCAAGGGCATGGGCGAGCTCCATCTTGACATCAAGGTCGATATTCTCAAGCGCACCTACAAGGTCGACGCCAATATCGGCGCGCCGCAGGTGGCGTTCCGCGAGCGCGTCACCAAGCGTGTCGAGCACAGCTACACCCACAAGAAGCAGACGGGCGGCACCGGCCAGTTTGCGGCGGTGACGCTGATCGTCGAGCCGAGCGAGCCCGGCAAAGGCTACGAGTTCGAGTCGAAGATCGTCGGCGGTGCCGTGCCGAAGGAATACATCCCCGGCGTGGAGAAGGGCATCGAGAGCGTGCTCAGTTCGGGCGTGGTCGCTGGCTTCCCTGTTGTCGACGTCAAGGTGCAGCTGATCGACGGCAAGTTCCATGACGTCGACTCATCGGCGCTGGCATTCGAAATCGCGACGCGCGCCTGCTTCCGTGAAGCTCTGCAGAAGGGCAAGTCGGTGCTGCTGGAGCCGATCATGAAAGTCGAAGTGGTGACGCCGGAAGACTATACCGGATCGGTCATCGGCGATCTCAATTCGCGGCGCGGCCAGATCCAGGGTCAGGACATGCGCGGCAACGCCAACGTCATCAACGCGATGGTGCCGCTCATGAACATGTTCGGCTACGTGAACAATCTGCGCTCGATGAGTCAGGGGCGCGCGACCTTTACGATGCAATTCGATCATTACGCGGAAGCGCCGGCGAATGTGTCGGCGGAAGTCCAGAAAAAGTTTGCCTGATTGTCGCTGGCGACAGTCGACGACTGAACGGAGAGTCAAATGGCCAAAGCAAAGTTTGAACGTAACAAGCCGCATTGCAACATTGGAACGATCGGTCACGTCGACCATGGCAAGACCTCATTGACGGCGGCTATCACGAAGGTTCTTGCGGAAGCCGGCGGAGCGACGTTCACGGCATACGACCAGATTGACAAGGCTCCTGAGGAAAAGGCGCGCGGCATCACGATCTCGACGTCGCATGTCGAGTATGAGACGCCGAACCGCCACTACGCGCATGTCGACTGTCCGGGCCATGCCGACTACGTGAAGAACATGATCACGGGCGCGGCGCAGATGGACGGCGCGATTCTTGTCGTGTCGGCTGCGGACGGCCCGATGCCTCAGACGCGCGAGCACATTCTTCTGGCGCGCCAGGTTGGCGTTCCGGCGATCGTGGTGTTTCTGAACAAGTGCGACATGGTCGACGATCCGGAGCTTCTGGAACTGGTCGAGATGGAGGTCCGGGAGCTTTTGTCGAAGTACGAGTTTCCCGGCGACGACATTCCGATCATCAAGGGCTCGGCGCTGGCGGCGCTTGAGGATTCCGACGCCAAGCTCGGCAAGGAAGCGGTGCTTGAACTGATGAAGGCGGTTGACGCCTACATTCCGCAGCCGGAGCGGCCGGTTGACCAGCCGTTCCTGATGCCGGTCGAGGACGTGTTCTCGATTTCCGGTCGCGGTACGGTTGTGACGGGACGAGTTGAGCGCGGTATTGTCAAGGTCGGCGAGGAAATCGAGATCGTCGGCATCCGCGAGACGCAGAAGACGACGGTGACGGGCGTGGAGATGTTCCGCAAGCTTCTCGATCAGGGGCAGGCGGGCGACAACATCGGAGCGCTGTTGCGCGGCACCAAGCGCGAGGACGTGGAGCGCGGTCAGGTTTTGTGCAAGCCGGGCTCCGTGAAGCCGCACACCAAGTTCAAGGCGGAAGCCTACATCCTGACCAAGGAGGAAGGTGGCCGTCACACGCCGTTTTTCACCAACTATCGGCCGCAGTTCTATTTCCGCACAACGGATGTGACCGGGGTGGTGCATCTTCCGGCCGGCACCGAGATGGTGATGCCGGGCGACAATGTCGCGATGGAGGTGCATCTGATCGTGCCGATCGCCATGGAGGAGAAGCTGCGCTTCGCCATCCGCGAGGGCGGTCGTACCGTCGGCGCAGGCGTCGTCGCCAGCATCATCGAGTAAGGACAAGGGAATTGCGAATAGCGAGTGGCGAATAGAACACCTTCTATTTCGCTATTCGCTACTCACTACTCACTATTCGCTTTTCAAAGAGAGACACGGCAATGAACGGCCAGAATATCCGCATCCGTCTCAAGGCGTTCGATCATCGGATCCTTGATACGTCGACCCGCGAGATCGTGAACACCGCGAAACGCACCGGCGCGCAGGTCCGCGGACCCATACCGCTGCCGACGCGAATCGAGAAGTTTACGGTCAACCGTTCGCCGCATGTCGACAAGAAGAGCCGCGAGCAGTTCGAGATGCGGACTCACAAGCGCCTTCTCGATATCGTCGATCCAACGCCTCAGACAGTCGATGCCTTGATGAAGCTTGATCTGGCTGCGGGCGTCGACGTGGAGATCAAGCTCTGACGAGGCGGCCCGCCGTTTTCGGATCGGGACACGCGGAAAGTCAGAACGAAGTTTTGGAACAGTCCGGTCGTTAACGGACAGAAAGAACAGGAAGCACGAGGATGCGCTCCGGAGTGATCGCACAAAAGGTCGGGATGACGCGGGTCTTTACAGAGGCCGGCGAGCACATCCCTGTGACCGTGCTGAAGCTGAGCAATTGTCAGGTGTTGGGACACCGGACCAGCGAGAAGAACGGCTACGTCGCATTGCAGCTTGGCTCGGGTGCGCGCAAGACGGTCTACATGCCCAAGGCGGAGCGCGGACAATTCGCGGTCGCCAAGGTGGCGCCAAAGCGCAAGGTCGCTGAATTCCGCGTGTCGGAGGATTCGCTGATTCCGGTCGGTGCGGAAATTCAGGCGGACCATTTCGTGGTCGGCCAGTTCGTCGATGTCACCGGAACGTCGGTGGGTAAGGGTTACGCCGGCGGCATGAAACGCTGGAATTTCGGCGGTCTGCGCGCCACCCATGGCGTGTCGATCTCGCATCGTTCGATCGGTTCGACCGGCGGCCGTCAGGATCCGGGCAAGACCTTCAAGAACAAGAAGATGCCGGGCCACATGGGTGTCGACCGCATCACGACTCTAAACCTGCGCGTGGTGCAGACCGACGTGGAGCGCGGCCTGATCCTGGTCGAGGGTGCCGTTCCGGGCTCCAAGGGCGGCTGGATCGCGGTACGCGACGCGGTGAAGAAGCCGTTGCCCAAGGAAGCGCCGAAACCAGGCAAGTTCAAGGTCGTGGGCGATGCGCAGGCTGTGGACGAGGACAAGGCTCCTGCGGATACCCCGGCCGAGAAGGAGGGGGCATAACATGGAACTGAACGTTACCACCCTCGAAGGCAAGGCTGCGGGTTCGGTTCATCTGTCGGACGGAATCTTCGGGCTCGAGCCTCGCAAGGATCTCATTCAGCGTTGCGTGAACTGGCAGCTTGCCAAGAGTCAGGCGGGCACCCACAAGACCAAGGGACGCGCGGAAATCTGGCGCACCGGCAAGAAGCTGTTCAAGCAGAAGGGCACGGGCAACGCCCGTCACGGCTCGGCCCGCGCGCCCCAGTTCCGAGGCGGCGGCCGTGCGTTTGGGCCGGTCGTTCGCAGTCATGCGCATGATCTGCCCAAGAAGGTGCGCGCGCTGGCGCTGCGCCATGCGCTTTCGGCGAAGGCCAAGGATGGCGGTTTGATCGTTATCGACAGCGTCGAGCTGAAAGAGGCCAAGACCAAGGCTCTGATGGGGCATTTTTCGAGCCTCGGTCTGACCAGTGCGCTGATCATCGATGGCGCGCAGGTTCATGCCGGGTTCGCAACCGCCGCGCGCAACATTCCGAACATCGACGTGCTGCCGATCCAGGGCATCAACGTCTACGACATTCTGCGCCGTCAGAAGCTGGTGTTGACCAAGGCGGCGGTTGATGCGTTGGAGGCGCGTTTCAAATGACGATCGACGCGAACCATTACGACGTGATCGTCGCTCCGGTGATCACCGAAAAGGCGACGATGGCCTCCGAGTACAACAAGGTTGTGTTCAAGGTGGCTCGCAAGGCGACCAAGCCGCAAATCAAGGAAGCGGTCGAGAAGCTGTTCGACGTCAAGGTCAAAAGCGTGAACACGCTGGTGCGCAAGGGCAAGACCAAGGTTTTCCGAGGCCGTCTGGGTTCACACTCGGACAACAAGCGTGCGGTTGTGACCCTCGAAGAGGGCCATCGCATCGACGTGACCACGGGTCTCTGAGGCGGAAACGGCTTTAAGGCGACAGATTATGGCACTGAAGACTTACAATCCCACCACGCCGGGCCAGCGCCAGTTGGTGATGGTCGATCGCTCGGCCCTTTACAAGGGCAAGCCGGTCAAGACGTTGACCGAAGGCAAGCGCGGCAAGGGCGGTCGCAACAACACCGGGCGCATCACCGTGCGGTTCCGTGGCGGCGGCCACAAGCAAGCCTATCGCAACGTCGATTTCAAGCGCGGCAAGACGGACGTGCCGGCGGTTGTTGAACGGCTCGAATATGATCCGAACCGCACCGCGTTCATCGCGCTGATCAAGTATCAGGACGGTGAGCAGGCCTATATCCTTGCGCCGCAGCGTATGGCTGTCGGCGACACCGTGGTGGCCGGGAATTATGTGGACGTCAAACCGGGTAATGTCATGCCGCTCGGCAACATGCCTGTCGGCACGATCGTGCACAACGTCGAGATGAAGATCGGCAAGGGTGGCCAGCTTGCGCGTTCCGCCGGCACCTATGCTCAGATCGTCGGCCGCGATCAGGATTATGTCATTCTGCGTCTGAATTCGGGCGAGCAGCGCTTGGTGCATGGCCGCTGCCGCGGCGCCATCGGCGCAGTATCGAATCCGGATCACATGAACACCTCGGTCGGCAAGGCAGGCCGCACTCGCTGGATGGGCCGCCGTCCGCACAACCGGGGCGTGGTCATGAACCCGATCGACCATCCGCATGGCGGCGGCGAAGGCCGAACGTCCGGCGGCCGTCACCCGGTGACGCCGTGGGGCAAGCCGACCAAGGGCAAGAAGACCCGTTCCAACAAGTCGACCAACAAGTTCATTCTCATCAGCCGCCACAAGCGGAAGAAGTAGCAAGGATAGCCGGACATGGTTCGTTCAGTCTGGAAAGGCCCGTTTGTTGAAGGCTCGCTGCTTAAGAAGGCAGATGCCGCGCGAGCGAGTGGCCGTCATGACGTCATCAAGATCTGGAGTCGCCGCTCGACCATTCTGCCGCAGTTCGTCGGGCTGGTGTTCGGTGTCTATAACGGCCAGAAGCACGTGCCTGTGTCGGTCAACGAAGAGATGGTCGGTCACAAGTTCGGCGAGTTCTCGCCGACCCGTACGTTCCATGGCCACTCGGGCGACAAGAAAGCCAAGAGGTCTTGAGGTTCAAGTTATGAGCAAACCAAAGCGCGAACGGAGCCTCCCGGAAAATGAGGCCAAGGCGATTGCCCGGATGCTTCGGGTGAGCCCGCAGAAGCTCAACCTGGTTGCGCAACTGATCCGCGGCCGCAAGGCGTCGGCGGCGCTCGCCGATCTGCAATTCTCGCGCAAGCGGATCGCGGGGGACGTCAAGAAGTGCCTCGAGTCGGCGATCGCCAACGCCGAGAACAACCATGACCTCGACGTCGACGAGTTGATCGTATCGGAGGCGTTTGTCGGCAACGGCATGGTGATGAAGCGTTTCGCGCCGCGCGGCCGTGGCCGTTCGGGCCGTATTTATAAACCGTTCTCGCAGCTGACGATCGTGGTGCGTCAGGTCGAGGCCGAGGCGAGCGCTTAAAAGGCGCGGGAGAAAACGATGGGTCAAAAGATCAATCCGATCGGGCTGCGTCTGGGTATCAACCGGACCTGGGATTCCCGTTGGTACGCCGGCAAGGCCGAGTACGGCCGGCTGCTGCACGAGGATGTCAAGATCCGTGAACTCCTGCACAAGGAGCTCAAGCAGGCAGCCGTCGCCCGCATCGTGATCGAGCGGCCGCATAAGAAGTGCCGGGTGACGATCCATTCGGCGCGCCCCGGTGTCGTGATCGGCAAGAAGGGCGCCGATATCGACAAGCTGCGCAAAAGAGTTGCCGACATCACCTCGTCGGACGTGGTTCTCAACATCGTCGAGATTCGCAAGCCGGAGCTTGATGCCACCCTGGTTGCCGAATCGATCGCGCAGCAGCTCGAACGCCGCGTCGCGTTCCGTCGCGCGATGAAGCGCGCCGTGCAATCGGCGATGCGTCTCGGCGCCGAAGGCATCAGGATCAACTGCTCGGGTCGTCTCGGCGGCGCTGAAATCGCTCGCATGGAGTGGTATCGCGAAGGCCGCGTGCCGCTGCACACGCTGCGCGCCGACGTAGATTATGGTGTTGCCACGGCGTTCACGACATTCGGTACCTGCGGCGTCAAGGTCTGGATATTCAAGGGCGAGATCCTTGAGCATGACCCGATGGCTCAGGATAAACGCCAGGCCGGCGACGATAGCCGTCCTCGCCGCGACGCGGCATGAACGACAGCATGATCCCGAAAGGTGGTCACCGGTTTTCGGACCGGATCATGCGTAAAGAGAAGGTTTGAGGGCGTAAGCCATGATGCAACCGAAGAAGACCAAGTTCCGGAAGGCGCATAAGGGCCGCATCCACGGCGTCGCGTCGTCGGGTGCGACACTGGCCTTCGGCCAGTTCGGCCTGAAGGCGATGGCGCCCGAGCGCATCACGGCGCGTCAGATCGAAGCGGCGCGGCGGGCGCTGACACGCCACATGAAGCGCGCGGGACGGGTCTGGATCCGCGTCTTCCCGGATGTGCCCGTATCGAAGAAGCCGGCCGAAGTCCGCATGGGCTCGGGCAAGGGCGCGCCGGAATTATGGGTGGTGCGGGTCAAGCCCGGCCGGGTGCTTTTCGAGATCGACGGCGTGGCTCCGCAGACCGCGAAGGAAGCGCTGACGCTCGCCGCCGCCAAGCTGCCGATCAAGACGCGCTTCGTCGCGCGCATCGCGGAGTAATCGACATGGCCGCAATGAAGACCGCCGACATCCGCGCGATGACCCCCGACCAGATGGACGACGCCATCACCAGTCTGAAGAAGGAGCGGTTCAATCTGCGCTTCCAGCGCGCGACCGGACAGCTTGAAAACACCTCGCGGATGCGTGAAGCCCGCCGCGATATCGCACGGATCAAGACCATCGCCGCGCAAAAGCGCGACGCGAAGAAGTAAGGGGCTTTAAGATGCCGAAACGTACGCTGCAGGGCGTGGTCGTCAGCGACAAGCAAGCCAAGACGGTTGTGGTGCGCGTCGACCGCCGCTTTACCCATCCGATCTACAAGAAGACCATTCGCCGCTCGAAGAACTACCACGCCCACGACGAAAACAACGAGTTCAAGCCGGGCGATATGGTGTGGATCGAGGAAAGCAAGCCGATCTCGAAGTTGAAGCGCTGGACCGTGGTTCGGGGCGAACAGAGAAAAACCGCTTAGGCGCGATTTTGCGCATCAGAAAGAGGACAAGGTGCATCAATGATTCAGATGCAGACCAACCTCGACGTGGCCGATAATTCAGGCGCACGCCGTGTCATGTGCATCAAGGTGCTTGGAGGCTCCAAGCGCCGCTATGCAACGGTGGGCGACATCATCGTCGTGTCGATCAAGGAAGCCATTCCGCGGGGGAAGGTGAAGAAGGGCGACGTCATGAAGGCGGTGGTGGTGCGGGTTTCCAAGGATATCCGCCGCGCGGACGGTTCGGTGATCCGTTTCGACCGCAATGCGGCCGTTCTGATCAATAATCAGTCCGAGCCTGTCGGCACCCGTATTTTCGGGCCGGTGCCGCGTGAGCTGCGCGCCAAGAACCACATGAAGATCATATCGCTGGCGCCGGAGGTGCTGTGATGGCTGCCAAGATCCGGAAGGGTGACAAGGTTATTGTATTGTCGGGCCGCGACAAGGGTCGCACCGGCGAGGTGTTCGAGGTGCGCCCCGCGGAAGGCAGGGCGCTGGTGCGCGGCGTCAATATCGTGAAGCGCCACCAGAAGCAGACCCAGAACCAGGAAGGCGGCATTCTCTCGAAAGAGTCGCCGATCGACCTGTCCAACATCGCGATCGTCGGCAAGGACGGAAAGCCGACTCGCGTCGGTTTCAAGATTCAGGCAGACGGCACCAAGGTGCGTGTCGCCAAGCGCTCGGGAGCGGAGATCGATGGCTGAGACGGCTTACGTGCCGCGCCTGCGCGCGGAGTATGACAAGAGCATCCGGTCCCGGCTGACCGAGCAGTTCGGCTATGTCAACGTCATGCAGGTGCCTCGCCTCGACAAGGTGGTTCTCAACATGGGAATCGGCGAGGCCGTGAACGATCGTAAAAAGGCCGAGGCGGCGGCGGGCGACCTGTCTTTGATCGCGGGCCAGAAGGCGGTCGTGACTTACTCGCGTGTCGCCATTTCGACCTTCAAGTTGCGTGAGAACCAGCCGATTGGCTGCAAGGTGACGCTGCGCAAGACGAAGATGTACGAATTCATCGATCGTCTCGTGAACGTTGCGCTGCCGCGCGTCCGCGACTTCCGTGGTCTCAATCCGAAGAGCTTCGACGGTCGCGGCAATTACTCGCTCGGCATCAAGGAACACATCATTTTCCCGGAGATCGATTTCGACAAGGTCGGGGAAAGCTGGGGCATGGACGTCACGGTCTGCACGACCGCGCAGACGGACGACGAGGCCCGGGCGCTGCTGACAGCATTCAATTTTCCGTTCCGGCAGTGAGACGCTGAAAGGCGCTCAGACGCGGAAAGGTAAGGAGCCAAGCATGGCAAAGAAGAGTTCGATCGAGAAGAACAACCGGCGCAGGCGGATGAACCGCAACGCGGCTGCGAAGCGCGCGCGGCTGAAGGCCATCATCGGCGACAAGACCAAGCCGATGGAAGAACGCTTCGCCGCGACGCTGAAGCTTGCTGAGATGCCGCGCAACTCGTCCGCGACACGCATACGCAACCGCTGCGAGCTGACCGGGCGTCCGCGTTCGAACTATCGCAAGAACAAGCTGAGCCGCATCGCTTTGCGCGACCTCGGCTCCAGAGGCCTGGTTCCTGGCCTTGTGAAGTCGAGCTGGTAAGGAGGGTCGCCAGATGTCCACGCACGATCCGATCAGCGATCTCATCACCCGCATTCGCAACGCGCAGATGCGCAGCAAGCCCAAGGTTTCGACTCCGGGCTCGAAGATGCGCGCCAACGTGCTCGAGGTTCTCAAAAGCGAAGGCTATATCCGTGGTTATGCCAGTGTCGAGCATTCCTCGGGACGCAGCGAGCTTGAGATCGAGTTGAAGTATTTCGACGGGGAGCCCGTGATTCGCGAGATCGAGCGCGTTTCCAGGCCCGGCCGTCGCGTTTACGCCTCGGTGAAAAATCTACCCCGCGTCAACAACGGGTTGGGAATCTCGGTGCTGTCGACGCCGAAGGGGATCATGGCTGACCACGAGGCGCGCGACGCCAATGTGGGCGGTGAAGTTCTCTTTACGGTGTTCTAGCGCGCGTATCGCGAAAGCGGAAACCGATTTTGCGACAGGAATGCGCGCAGACTAAGATGAAGGATTGAGCCATGTCACGCATTGGCAAGAGGCCAGTCACGGTGCCGTCCGGTGTGACCGCGACCGTCGAAGGGCAGACCGTCAAGATGAAGGGGCCGAAAGGCGAGCTTCGATTTGTTGTCCATGATGACGTCGAGGTGAAGCTTGAGGACGGTGCGGTGAAGGTCGCGCCACGATACGAGACCAAGCGGGCGCAGGCGCTGTATGGCACCGCGCGCGCGCAGGTCGCGAATCTCGTCGCCGGCGTCACCAAGGGGTTCGAGAAGAAGCTCGAGATCATCGGCGTCGGCTATCGCGCGGCGTTGCAGGGCAAGTCGTTGCAGCTCGCGCTCGGCTACAGTCACGATGTCAATTACGCCGTCCCGGAGGGGATCACGATCGCTGTGCCGAAGCCGACCGAAATCACGATCACGGGCAATGACGCGCAGCGCGTCGGTCAGGTCGCGGCCGAAATCCGTGGCTATCGTCCGCCGGAGCCCTACAAGGGCAAGGGCGTGAAGTACGCCGACGAAACGATCTTCCGCAAGGAAGGCAAGAAGAAATAACGGAGCCGGTCATGTCGAAACTGAAGATTACGAATGCCCGGCGCAAGCAACGCGTGAGGCTGTCGTTGCGTCGGATTGCAAATGGCCGTCCGCGGCTGTCGGTGTTCCGCTCGTCGAAGCACATCTATGCCCAGGTCATTGACGACCTGAAAGGCGAGACGCTGGCCTCGGCATCCTCGCTGGAGAAGGCGATGCGCGACGCAGGGAACACGGGCGCCGACATCGATGCGGCCAAGGCCGTCGGCAAGCTTGTGGCGGAGCGGGCGGTGAAGAACGGCGTCAAGGAAGTTGTTTTCGATCGCGGCGGCTATCTCTATCACGGTCGCGTCAAGGCGCTGGCCGATGCCGCTCGCGAGAGCGGATTGAGCTTCTAAGCGGTATATCGAACGAGTAGGACAGGGGCGAGAGCCTCACAAGGATCGGAAAAACACCATGGCAGGTGAACGCGAACGCGGCGGACGCGAACGGAGCAGGGATCGCGAGGAGCGCGACAGCGAGTTCGTCGACAAGCTCGTCCACATCAACCGCGTGGCGAAAGTCGTCAAGGGCGGTAAGCGCTTCGGTTTCGCGGCGCTGGTCGTGATCGGCGATCAGAAGGGCCGCGTCGGATTCGGGCATGGCAAGGCGCGTGAGGTTCCGGAAGCGATCCGCAAGGCGACGGAATCGGCGAAGCGCAATCTGACGCGTGTTCCGCTGCGCGAAGGCAGGACGCTGCATCACGACATCGCAGGCCGCCACGGCGCAGGCCGCGTCTATCTGCGCGCGGCGCCGGCCGGCACGGGCATCATCGCCGGTGGCCCGATGCGCGCGGTGTTCGAGACGCTCGGCATCCAGGACGTGGTGGCGAAGTCGGTCGGCTCGTCCAACCCTTATAACATGGTCCGCGCGACCTTCGATGCGCTGAAGCATCAGGATTCACCGCGCTCGGTTTCGGCCCGCCGCAACATCAAGGTCTCCACGCTGCAATCGCGTCGTGTGGGTGGTGATGCGGAGGCTGTTGCCGAATAGGGCGGTTCGAAGTGGGGCCTGGCGGTGCGGCCGGCCTATCCGAGACCCGCAGGCGAGACAGGATTTGGAGTGACGACGATGGCCAAGGCCGCAAAAACAATCAAGGTCGAGCAGACCGGCAGCGCAATCCGCCGCCATCATTCGCAGCGCTCGACGTTGGTCGGGCTCAAGCTCAACAAGATCGGCCGGACTTCGGAGTTGCAGGATACGCCTGAAATTCGCGGCATGATCGCGAAGGTTCGGCACATCGTCCGCGTCATCGACGAGACGTAACAATTTGCTGTTTGTACCCGGCCTGCGCCGGGAAGCCACGGCTTCGAACACGAGCGGTTCGGCAAAAGACGTGGAGGCCGGGACGCCCCCGGCGTGAGGAACACGATGAGGACGCGACCATGAAACTCAGCGATATCGCCGACAACGCAGGCTCGCGCAAGAAGCGCATGCGGATCGGCCGGGGTATCGGCTCCGGCAAGGGCAAGACCGGCGGCCGTGGCGGCAAGGGACAGACCGCTCGCTCCGGTGTGCGCATCAACGGCTTCGAGGGCGGCCAGATGCCGCTGCATCGGCGGTTGCCGAAGCGCGGCTTCAACAACATCTTCCGCGTCGAGTTCGCCGAGATCAATCTCGATCGGCTTCAGGACGCGATCGATGCCGGTTCGATCGATGCCAACACGACTATCAACGCCGAGTCGCTGGTGAAATCAGGCGTGGTGCGTCGCGCCAAGGGCGGCGTCCGCCTGCTTGGCCGCGGCGAGATCAAGGCGAAGCTGACCGTTGAGGTTCATGGCGCCTCGAAGTCCGCGATCGCGGCGGTTGAGAAGGCGGGCGGCACCGTGAAAATCCTCGCGCCGAAGAAGGACGAAGGTGAGGCGGCGTAACGTTCGCGTCATCGCCCGCTTTGATGCGACAGGGGACTTGCGGATGTTGGATTCATCAAGGATCGAACATCATGAGAGGTCCGGCGGCTGCCGGCCGGCCCGTTCTGGCGGAGCGTGACGGCGCCTTTGGCGCGGGAGAGGGCTGAATATGGTCTCAGCAGCGGAACAACTGGCGGCTAACCTTAACTTCTCGGCGTTTTCAAAAGCCGACGAACTGAAGAAGCGCATCTGGTTCACGCTCGGCGCGTTGCTCGTCTATCGGCTGGGTACCTACATCCCGCTGCCGGGCATCGACCCTACGGTCTGGCAGAAGGTGTTCAATTCCCAGGCTGGCGGCATCCTCGGGATGTTCAATATGTTCTCCGGCGGTGGCATCGACCGCATGGCGATTTTCGCCTTGAACATCATGCCGTACATTTCGGCCGCGATCATCCTCCAACTCTTGACCTCCGTATCGCCCAAGCTCGAGGCTCTCAAGAAGGAGGGCGAAGCCGGCCGCAAGGTCATCAATCAATATACCCGGTATCTCACGGTGGTGCTGGCGTTCTTCCAGTCCTACGGCATCGCGGTCGGCCTCCAGGGCGCGGGCAATGTCGTCACCAATCCCGGCATGTTTTTCCTGCTCTCCACCGCGATCACATTGACCGGCGGCACCATGTTTTTGATGTGGCTCGGCGAGCAGATCACGTCACGGGGCATCGGCAACGGCATTTCCCTCATCATCATGGCGGGTATCGTCGCCGAGTTGCCGTCCGCGCTCGCCAGCATGCTCGAACTCGGCCGCCAAGGCGCGCTGTCCACGGGGATCATCCTGATCGTTCTGATCATGGTCGTCGCGGTGATTGCCTTTATCGTATTCATGGAGCGCGCCCAGCGCAGGCTGCTGATCCAGTATCCGAAGCGTCAGGTCGGCAATAAGATGTTTGATGGGCAGTCTTCCCATCTGCCGCTGAAGCTCAACACCTCGGGTGTGATTCCGCCGATCTTCGCGTCGTCGCTGTTGCTGTTGCCGACGACAGTCGCGAACTTCAACGCGGGTAGCGGGCCGGAGTGGTTCCAGTGGATCAATACCCAGCTCGGTCACGGCCGGCCGATGTTTTTGATCCTGTACATCGCGCTGATCGTGTTCTTCACCTTCTTCTACACCGCGATCGTCTTCAATCCGACCGAGACAGCCGACAATCTCAAGAAGCACGGCGGCTTTATTCCGGGCATCAGGCCGGGCGAGCGGACGGCCGAGTACATCGACTACGTTCTCTCGCGCATCACGGTGCCGGGGGCGGTCTACCTCGCGGTTGTCTGCCTTATCCCTGAGATACTGATTTCCTACGCGGCGGTACCCTTCTATTTTGGGGGCACCTCACTGCTGATCGTGGTCAGCGTCACGATGGATACGGTGTCGCAGGTGCAGGGATATCTGCTGGCCCACCAGTATGAAGGTCTGATCAAGAAATCCAAGCTGAGAGGCCGCCGTCGGTGACGGCGTTTTCTCACTGATCGCAGCGGTCAGTGATTCAGTCAGACAGGTGGCGTGTATTCAGGTTGCGATGACTTTTGCGGAAGACGTGTCACACCGGTAAGGCGCTTCGTTTTCCCGCTGGGTCATTCTTCGTGTGGAATCCTAGGCGATATCCGCCTTCACGGACGGTGTTCCGTCGCGATAGAGTATGATCCCGACCCGAAGGGCCGCGCCTGCGCAAAGTGGAAACCGGTTTTCGGATAAGATCATGCTCAAACAAGAAGATAAGCGACGAGTCTGATTCCAAGTAGTTGAATCGGGTTCAACGTAGTTGAAACAGCCTCTAGCTCGAGGCATTGATCGTCTGCGGCGGGGTGCCGTAAGTGTTGCCGGTAGGGCGCAGACCGTGTCTTGGCTGTGCCTATATCGAAGCGCGGGTGTGCGGCTGCTCGCTCACCCGGCGATGGGGCAATGTTCATGAGACTGATTCTTCTGGGGCCGCCTGGGGCGGGAAAAGGAACGCAGGCGCAACGTCTGGTTCATCATTACGGAATCATTCAGCTTTCAACAGGCGACATGCTGCGCGCCGCCGTCGCCGCCGGCACGCCGGTCGGTCTCAAGGCCAAGGACATCATGGCGAGCGGGGGGCTGGTCCCGGATGATGTCGTTATCGGCATCATTTCCGATCGGCTGGAACAGGCGGACGCGAAGGACGGTTTCATTCTCGACGGCTTTCCGCGCACCGTTCCGCAGGCCGAGGCGCTGGATATTCTGCTCCAATCCAAGAATCTTGCACTTGATGCCGTGATCGAGCTGCGCGTCGATGAAAGCGCATTGCTGCAACGTGTAGAAAACCGCGTCGCGGAGACGACCGCGCGGGGCGAGCAGGTAAGGGCCGATGACAACCCGGAGGTGCTCTCGCAGCGGTTGGCCAGCTATCGCGCGCTGACCGAGCCGCTGATTCGCTACTATTCGGAGCGCGGCAGGCTGCTGACAGTTGACGGCATGATGGCGATCGATGATGTGACACGGGATATCCGCCGGGTTCTGAGGCGATCGGGAGTTCCGATGTCGAAGTTCGGGGTCCGCAGGTGGTAAGCAGGCCGGAATCCCCGCAATAGGGCGAGAAATGACGGCCCAAAAGTCACGAAAAAGCGAGCGAAAGCGGAGGAGCGGTTGACGGAATGCCGCCGAGTCCTTAATAAACCATCATCCAGCGGATCGTTTCAGACGATGCCGGACCCCAAGCTTACGGAGGGTCGGGCGTCGTTCTTGTGGTTGAGGATACCCGCCTGAAATATCGAAGGAACAGCCGGCTCGGCGCGAGTCGGCAACAGGAGAGAAGTCTGTGGCCCGTATTGCCGGCGTGAATATCCCGACCAACAAGCGCGTCGTTATCGCGCTTCAGTATATCCATGGCATTGGTCAAAAGAATGCCGCCGAGATCATCGAAAAGGTCAAGATTCCGGCTGATCGCCGGGTTTCGCAACTGACCGATCAGGAAGTGCTTCAGATCCGGGAAGTGATCGACCGCGATTATCTCGTCGAAGGCGATCTTCGTCGTGAAGTCGGCATCAATATCAAGCGGCTGATGGATCTCGGCTGCTATCGCGGTCTGCGTCATCGCCGCGGACTGCCGGTGCGCGGCCAGCGCACCCACACCAATGCGCGCACCCGCAAGGGGCCGGCCAAGTCGATCGCCGGCAAGAAGAAGTAAGAGCGCGGACCAGCAAACGGCGCGTAGCGGATAGATTCGGGTCGCTGCTCGCTTCGTCGGTGTAGCCGCTGGCATTACGGCGGCGTTGAGATCACAGGAAAGGCTGACAATGGGTAAGGAAGCTACGACACGCGTTCGCCGCCGCGAGCGCAAGAACATCGCGTCCGGCATCGCGCATGTGAATTCGTCGTTCAACAACACCACCATCACCATCACCGATGCGCAGGGCAATACGATCGCCTGGTCATCGGCGGGGACGATGGGTTTCAAGGGCTCGCGCAAGTCGACGCCTTATGCCGCTCAGGTGGCGGCGGAAGACGTTTCCAAAAAGGCGCAGGAGCACGGTATGCGTACCCTCGAAGTCGAGGTGGCCGGCCCGGGTTCGGGTCGCGAATCGGCGCTGCGCGCGCTGCAGGCCGCGGGTTTTACCGTTACCTCGATCCGCGATGTGACCGCGATTCCTCATAATGGTTGCCGTCCGCGCAAGCGCCGGCGCGTCTGATATTCGACAGCGGTGGTTCGTTGTTCCGCCGACTGCGATTTTTTATCTGACTGCGCGGATTGATCCGCGTCCTCCAACGCCAACGATGTTGATGGCATGGGTGAAACAGTGACGATCCAGAAAAATTGGCAAGAGCTTATCCGGCCGAACAAGCTGCAGGTCGTTCCCGGCAGCGATCCCTCGCGCTTTGCGACCCTGATAGCCGAGCCGCTTGAACGGGGTTTCGGCCAGACGCTCGGCAACGCGTTGCGCCGCATCCTGCTGTCCTCGCTGCAAGGCGCGGCGGTGCAGTCGGTGCACATCGATGGCGTCCTGCACGAATTCTCCTCCATCGCGGGCGTTCGCGAGGACGTCACCGACATCGTGCTGAACATCAAGGACATCGCGATCAGGATGCAGGGCGAAGGCCCCAAGCGCATGGTCGTGAAGAAGCAGGGTCCCGGCACCGTCACCGCGGGCGATATCCAGACCGTCGGCGACGTCGTGGTGCTCAACCCCGACCTTCAGATCTGCACCCTCGACGATGGCGCTGAAATTCGCATGGAGTTCACCGTCGCTTCCGGCAAGGGCTATGTCGCCGCCGAGCGTAATCGGCCGGAGGATGCGCCGATCGGATTGATCCCGGTCGACAGCCTGTATTCGCCGGTGCGAAAGGTTTCGTACAAGGTCGAAAACACGCGTGAGGGTCAGATTCTCGACTACGACAAGCTTACCATGACCATCGAAACCAATGGCGGGGTGACGCCCGAGGATGCCGTGGCTTTCGCCGCGCGCATTCTTCAGGACCAGCTCAACGTTTTCGTCAACTTCGAGGAACCGCGCAAGGAAGTCACCACCGAGATCATTCCGGACCTGGCGTTCAATCCGGCTTTCCTCAAGAAGGTCGACGAACTGGAATTGTCGGTACGCTCCGCGAACTGCCTGAAGAACGACAACATCGTTTATATCGGCGATCTGGTGCAGAAGTCGGAAGCGGAGATGCTGCGCACCCCGAACTTCGGACGCAAGTCGCTGAACGAGATCAAGGAAGTGCTGGCCCAGATGGGGTTGCACCTCGGCATGGAAGTGCCGGGCTGGCCGCCGGAAAATATCGACGAACTGGCGAAGCGTTTCGAGGACCATTACTGAGCTTTGATTTCCTCCCCGGAGGAGACGGGGAACCAGAGCGGGGCGAACGCAGGCAGCCCACCTGAGCAGCGCGACCGGCGATCGGTCGGTGTCGGACAAGACTGAGGATCACATCTATGCGTCATGGCAAGGTTCACCGGAAGCTCAATCGCACTGCTGAGCACCGCAAGGCGATGTTCGCCAACATGTCGGCATCGCTTATCAAGCACGAGCAGATCGTCACCACGTTGCCGAAGGCAAAAGAACTGCGTCCGATCGTCGAAAAATTGGTGACCCTGGGCAAGAAGGGCGGTCTCGCCAAGCGCCGCCAGGCGATCAGCGAGATGCGTGACATCGATCAGGTGAAGAAGCTGTTCGACGTGCTGGCGCCGCGCTACAAGGACCGTCATGGCGGATATACCCGCATCATCAAGGCTGGTTTTCGCTATGGCGACAACGCGCCGATGGCCGTGATCGAGTTTGTCGATCGCGACGTGGAGGCCAAGGGTCAGGACTCCGGGCCGGTGCAGAATGAGGCCTCGGAAGCCGCCTGAGCGTGATATCTTTGAAGCTGAAAAAGGCGGCGCCGCGGAGCGCCGCCTTTTTTGTTGCTTCAAGTTCGCGCTGTAAGGTGCTTCAAACGAAGCATATCCTCGGAGTTCGCGTTCGAGGAATGAAATCCGGGTTCACTTGAGAAACCGCGTCAGATCAATTCATGGGAGCCAATATCTGGCCTGAAGATGCTATCGCCTGCTGATTGCAAGGGAGCTTATAGCGTTTTCGAGCGAAGTGGATACCGGTTCGCGTGAAGAAAACGCGTCAAAACAAGATCATAGAGCCTCGCTTCTGATTCCATCAAAAGCGAAAAGGCTCTAAACGGGTGCAGGTCTTGTACCTCGTGGTTTTTCCGCAGAGTTCTTCGGTGACATTCCTTCCCTGGAGATTGGAAAAATGAACTTTGAGATGGTTTTTGCCGCCGCCTTGCTGACCGACGACATACTTGCCGCCATTCATGATCTGCACGCCTACTCAAACGGGGGTGGCACGGCCATTAGTCGAGAGAAGCTCCGCGAAATTGTCGACAAGTATGTGACGTTCGACGAGAAGGATTTTCCCGAGCTTCGCAGCGATGTGGACTGGAGCGCTGTTGTGGCGTATTGGCGCGAAGCGGTTGAGGATATGGAAGAAGCCATCAAGGGAGAAGTTCCCGTTTACAAGTAGGATCAGGAGCAACTCGGAAGCGACAGACAGTTCACGGATTCGAAGCCGTAGCTGGAATGCGATAGCGGCCATCGCTAGCGATAGGGACGCCGTTTACTTCTCGAAATTGGCTGCTGACGATATTGAGCGCGTCCTGTCCTTCATTCGTGTGACGGTTGGTTCTGACTGCAAATTTTGAAGTGATGCGGTCAGGCAAGAGGCAGGCTGCGCGCACGGGCAACCAAGCTGCGCGGGAGAATCCGGAAACAGCCCGGTAATCGTCAAAAGCCAAGTCTTTCGCTTCTCCTGGAGGTTCGCGAAACCAGAGCCTCGCTTCTGATTCAGACGCGGGACTCTATGAGTTTGTTTTGGCGCGTTTTCTTCACGCGAGCCGGTATCCACTTCGCTCCAAAACACTATATATCTGCGATCCTGATCCCGGGAATCAAATTCATGACGCTGCTCCGCCTGTCCGCCGCTCTGCTCCTCTCTCTGACGATGCTGGCGCCTGCTCATGCCCAGGACCGTCGCGTCCCGGCCTCCCAGGCCGAACTGCGGCTTTCCTATGCGCCGATCGTGCAGCGGGTGGTCCCGGCCGTGGTCAACGTCTACGCCGCTAAAATGATTCAGCATCGCCATCCGCTGCTGGATGATCCGATATTTCGTCGTTTCTTCGGCGTTCCGGGCGGGCAGCCGGAACAGATGCAGCGCTCGCTCGGCTCCGGCGTGATGGTCGATCCGTCCGGCCTCGTCGTGACGAACAATCATGTGATCGAGGGCGCGGATCAGGTCAAGATCGCGCTGCCGGACAAGCGTGAGTTCGAGGCGGAGATCGTGCTCAAGGATACGCGCACTGATCTTGCGGTCCTGCGGTTGAAGAATGTGCATGAGAAGTTTCCGACGCTCGATTTCGCGAATTCGGATGAGTTGCAGGTCGGCGATGTCGTCATGGCGATCGGAAATCCGTTCGGCGTCGGGCAGACGGTGACGCAAGGCATCGTTTCGGCGCTGGCGCGCACGCAGGTCGGGATTACGGATTATCAATTCTTCATCCAGACCGATGCGGCGATCAATCCCGGAAACTCGGGCGGGGCGCTGGTTGACATGACGGGCCATCTCGTCGGCATCAACACCGCGATTTTCTCGCGCACCGGCGGGTCGCTTGGCATCGGCTTCGCCATTCCGGCCAACATGGTGCGGGTGGTGGTGGCGTCGGCCAAGAGCGGCGGCAAGGCGGTGCGCCGGCCCTGGCTCGGAGCCCGGCTGCAGGCGGTAACCCCGGAGATTGCCGAAACCATTGGCCTCAAGGCGCCGGCCGGTGCGCTGGTGGCCAGCGTTGCGGCTGGAAGTCCGGCGGCGCGCGCCGGTCTCAAACTGTCCGACCTGATCGTCTCGATCGACGGTCAGCCTGTCGATGACCCCAATGCGTTTGACTATCGGTTCGCAACGCGTCCGCTCGGCGGGACCTCGCAGCTGGAAGTCCAGCGCAACGGAAAGCCGCTCAAGCTCACTGTTCCGCTCGAAACAGCGCCGGATACCAGTCGCGACGAGGTCGTGATTACCGCACCATCACCGTTCCAGGGCGCCAAGGTGGTGAATGTCTCGCCGGGGCTGGCCGATGAGCTTCATCTCGATTACGGCGCCGAAGGGGTCGTGATCGTCGCATTGGCGGAGAGTGGAATGGCCGCGAATGTCGGGTTCAGGAAGGGCGACATCATCCTCGCGGTCAACAACAAGAAGATTGTCAAGACCACCGATCTCGAACAAGCCGTTCGCGAAGCGAGGCGGCTCTGGCGGATCACGCTGATGCGCAGCGGCCAGCAGATTCAAGTCATGCTGGGCGGATGAGCCCGAAGCGCCAGCACGACTCCAGGAGCCTGTTCGCCGCGGCGGGCCTGGAGCGTGATGCGCCGCATCCGCTGCCGGACAGGCTGCGGCCGCAGATGCTTTCGGACGTCGTCGGGCAGGATCACATTCTGGGGCCGGACGGCGCGCTGACCCGGATGCTGGAAACCCGCACGCTGGGCTCGCTCATCTTCTGGGGACCGCCGGGGACCGGCAAGACCACGGTGGCGCGGCTGCTGGCGGACGCGACCGCGCTGCATTTCGAGCAACTGTCGGCGGTGTTCTCCGGCGTCAATGATCTGAAGAAGGCATTCGAGGCCGCCCGCGCGCGCCGCGAGTCGGGGACGGGTACGCTTCTGTTTGTCGACGAGGTGCATCGCTTCAATCGCGCGCAACAGGATTCGTTTCTGCCTGTCATGGAGGACGGAACCGTCGTTCTGGTTGGCGCGACCACCGAGAACCCGTCGTTCGAACTCAACGCGGCGCTGTTGTCGCGGGCGCGCGTGCTGGTGTTTCGTTCGCTTGACGCGCTGGCGGTCGAGAAATTGTTCGTCCGCGCCGAAGAGGTCGAGGGCAAGCCGCTGCCGCTTGATGCAGAAGCGCGCGCGGCGCTGGTGCGCATGGCCGACGGGGATGGGCGAGCGGCGCTCACGCTGGTCGAGGAAGTCTGGCGGTCGGCGCGCGAGGGCGAGGTCTTCGATGCCGGTCAGTTACAGGGCGTGCTGCAACGCCGCGCGCCGATCTACGACAAATCCGCCGACGGCCACTACAACCTGATTTCCGCCTTGCACAAGTCGGTGCGGGGCTCCGATCCCGATGCGGCGCTGTACTATCTGGCGCGGATGATCGAGGCGGGCGAGGACCCGTTGTTTCTCGCGCGCCGCGTGGTGCGGATGGCGGTGGAGGATATCGGGCTTGCGGATCCTCAGGCGCTGGTGATCTGCAACGCGGCCAAGGATGCCTATGATTTCCTCGGCTCGCCGGAAGGCGAACTCGCAATCGCGCAGGCGGTGATCTATCTCGCGACCGCGCCGAAGTCCAACGCCGCCTACAAGGCGTTCGGCGCGGCGATGCGCGTCGCGAAGGACGCCGGCTCTCTCTTGCCGCCGAAGCACATCCTGAACGCGCCGACCAAACTGATGAAATCCGAAGGTTATGGCGGCGGCTATCAATACGATCACGATATGCCGGACGCGTTTTCCGGACAGGATTACTTTCCGGAGACGCTCGGCCGCCAGACCTTTTATGATCCGCCGGATCGTGGGTTCGAGCGCGAAATCCGCAAGCGAATGGATTACTGGGCGAAACTGCGGCGGGAGCGCGCGTCATGACGGGCTTGATCGACGCCATGGTCAGACTGCCGATCCACGATCCCGACAAATTTGCGCGACGGCGTACGTTCAAGGACTGTTTCAGGACGGAGCGGCTTATGATGCTCCGGCAAGGAGCGAGGCGTAATCAGGTGCAGACGATGCGAAGACATATGACCCGATGGCTGTTGGCGCTGGCGCTGCTTGGCATCACGAACGCCGCGCGCGCGGAGATGGCGGAAGTTGCTCCGGGCGTGACCGTCACGAAGAAGACGTTCCAGGCGCGGATGGATGAACAGCCGTTCTACGGTTTCGCGGAAAAAACGGCCGAACAACAAAAGGCCGATACCGACTTTCTGGCGGCGGCGGACAGGAAGGGCACGCGCGAGGCGGTTTCCGCCGCAGCCATTGAGCGCGGATGGGGGCATCTGGATCGCGGTAACTTTCCGGAAGCGATCAAACGGTTCAATCAGGCGTGGCTGCTGGCTCCGGAGCGGAGCGCGATCTACCAGGGTTTCGCGGTGGTCACCGCGGCGCGCTTCGGCGATCTCGATTATGCCGAAGAACTGTTCAAGGTTGCATTGCGGCAGCCGAAGCAGCGGCGAACGCTGAAAGCTGATTACGGACGCCTGCTGCTGAAAGCCAAGCGTCCGGCCGAGGCAAAGACGATTCTGGAGGAAGGCGTGCGCGAGGCGCCGGACTTCGCCGACGGGTGGGTCAGCCTTGGGCTTGCACGGTTGCAGACGGATGACGCCGCGGGCGCATGCGCGGCCGCGACCGAAGCCAACAAGCTCAAGCTTTCGCGCGGAGCGATGATCGACCTGTTGTTGCTGAAAAGGCAGGGGGCTTGCCCTTAGGATCGGATGTCTTCGGGCTGCCTGATATCATCTGCACGCTTGCCTGGAGAGCCTCTCCGCTTCCGATAGATCGGAAGCGGGGCTCCCACGAATTGATTGACGCGTTTTCTTCACGCGAAACGGCATCCATCCTGGGCCAAACCCAGAGGACATGCTCCACTCGAAAACGCTATAGGGTTTGAAGTTGGGTCTACGACGAAGAACTGAATTCCAGGGGAACCGATGAGCCGGCGCGACAAGCGATCTTCTGCGGAATCCGGCAGCCGCGGGAGCGAGCGTCATACAAATGCCGTGGCCAAAGCAGCCCGTCCCGGAAAAGCGGCACGTTCGAAAGGCCGTGGGGAGGTGGAGCGATCAGCGGGCGAGCGGTGGCAGGGGGTTCGGCCTGGCAGGCCGCAGCGCGCGGGTGCTCCCCGCAACTCCGTCCATTCCGCCGAAAAGCCCCCCGAGCCCGTGCCGGCGCCGCTGCCGACGAAGGTGCAGACCGTCGCGGTGACGGCGGATGAAGCCAACATGCGAGTCGATCGCTTTCTTGAAGCACGCTTTCCCGGCCTGTCGTTTTCCCACATTCAGCGCGTCGTCCGCAAAGGCGAGTTGCGCGTGAACGGCAGGCGCGCCGACAGCAAGGATCGCGTAAGCGAAGGCGACAAGGTCCGCATTCCGCCGCTCAAGCTCGACACGCCTAAGGCTGCGGTCGGTCTCTCGGACGCCGAGACGAAAATCCGCGACGAATTGCGGAAGATGGTGCTGTTCGAGGACGCGGACGTCATGGTGCTGAACAAGCCGGCGGGCCTTGCGGTGCAGGGCGGCTCCGGCCTGTCCCGGCACATCGATGGAATGCTGGAAACAATGCGCGACGCCAAAGGGCAGCGGCCGCGCCTCGTGCATCGGCTGGATCGCGAGACGGCGGGCTGCCTGCTGATCGCCAAGACGCGTTTCGCCGCCACGGCGCTGACGGGCGCGTTCCGCCATCGTTCGGCGCGCAAGATTTACTGGGCGCTGGTCGCAGGGGTGCCGAAGCCGAAGCAGGGCCGCATCTCGACCTATCTCGCCAAGGAAGAGAATGAAGAGGAGTCGATCATGCGGATCGCCGCGCATGGCGACGAGGGGGCCAGTCACGCCGTGACCTACTATGCGGTGGTGGAGACCTCCGCCCAGAAGCTGGCGTGGGTGTCGCTGAAGCCGGTGACGGGGCGAACGCATCAACTGCGCGCGCACATGGCGCATATCGGTCATGCCATCATTGGCGATCCCAAGTATTTCAACAAGGAAAACTGGCAGTTGCCTGGAGGTCTTCAGAATCGTCTGCATCTGCTGGCGCGCCGTATCGTGATTCCGCATCCGCGCGGCGGCGTTATCGATGCGAGCGCGCCGCTGCCGCCGCATATGCTGCAGTCCTGGAATCTGCTCGGCCTTGAAGCGGACCGTTTCGATCCCATCGAAAACGCGCCGGAAGAATAGCTTGGCGACATAACATCAGAAATTGCTTTATAGCGTTTTCGAGCGAAGCATGCCCTCGGGCTTGACCCGAGGATGGATGACCTGTTCGCGTGAAGAAAACGCGTTAAATCAAAAAGATTCTAGAGCGGGATGGGTTTATTTTGAATCGATTGAGATTCCCAAATCAGAATTCATCTGATTCAACATGCTGACTGGGAAGGAGGCCAGCATGGATGGGACGAGCCTATTCGAACGACCTTCGTGAGCGGGTAGTGCGTGCTGTCGTTAAAGGCGGCCTGTCGCGGCATCAGGCTGCGGCCCAGTTTGGGGTGGGCATCAGCACGGCGATCAACTGGGTACAACGCTTCCACGAGACCGGCAGCGTCGCGCCAAGCCAGATCGGCGGCTATAGGCCAAAGAAGATTGCGGGGCCGCACCGCGAATGGCTGCTGCAACGGTGCCGAAAGGACTTTACCGTGCGCGGGCTGGTGGCCGAACTTGCCGAGCGTGGCCTTAAGGTCGATTACCGCACGATGTGGGAGTTCGTTCACGCTGTGAAGCTCAGTTACAAAAAAAGACGCTGATTGCTGCAGAGCAGGATCGTCCCGATGTCGCCCGTCGGCGAGCGCAATGGACCAAGTATCGAGATCGGATTGATCCCACTCGGCTGGTGTTCATCGATGAGACCTGGACCAAAACCAATATGGCGCCGCTGCGGGGCTGGGCGCCGCGCGGTCAACGCATCAGAGCCAAGGTGCCGCATGGCCGCTGGCAGACCATGACCTTTATGGCCGCTCTGCGCCACGATCGCATCACCGCGCCGTGGTTCATCGAGGGGCCGATCAACGGCGAAGCCTTCCTTCTCTACATCGAGAAGGTTCTGGTCCCGACCCTGCGGCACGGCGACATCGTCATTATGGACAACCTCGGCTCGCACAAGGCCAGCGCCGTGCGTCGCGTCATCCGTGCCGCCGGTGCCCGGCTCTTCTACCTGCCGAAATACTCGCCTGATCTGAACCCGATCGAGCAGTTCTTTGCCAAGTTCAAACACTGGCTACGCAAAGCCGCGCAGCGGACCACCGAGGCCGTCTACAATGCTATCGCTCCGATCCTCGAAACCGTTGCACCGGCTGAATGCGCCAACTACTTCGTCAATGCAGGATACAACCAAATCTAAACTCATCATGCTCTAGAGCTTCGCTTCTGATGTGATCAGAAGCGAGGCTCTATATTGTTGTTTTGACGCGTTTTCTTCACGCGAACCGGTATCCACTTCGCCGGAAAATGCTCTAGGTCACGAACCCATAAACGGGATTCCGTTTGGACGGGATGCGTGATTCAATCTCCAGAGGTGGGAGGATTGAATGGCACGTTTTGATCTGACGGATTTCGAATGGTCTGTGATCCAGCCGCTGTTGCCGAAAAAGTCGCGCGGCGTTGCACGGGTGGATGATCGGCGGGTGCTGAACGGGATTTTCTGGCGGCTGCGCACCGGTGCGCCGTGGGCGGACATTCCAGCGCGCTACGGCCCGCACACCACTTGCGTGAACCGCTTCAACCGGTGGCGCAAGGCAGGCGTGTGGGATCGCATTCTGTCGGCTGTTTCAAAGGCTTACGATGGCGGCATCCAAATGATCGATTCGTCGTCGATCCGCGTGCATCAACATGCGGCCAACGGTCAAAAAAACAGACGCGATCCCGTTGCATGGGTCGCTCGCGCGGCGGGCTGACCACCAAAATCCACGCGCTGGTGGATGCCTGCGGCCTGCCGATCGTCCTCAAGATCACCGAAGGCCAGGCCCATGACGGGCGTAGCGCGCAGGACATGATCGACACCGTCGAACGCGGCGACGTGCTGCTGGCCGACCGGGCCTACGACTCCAACGCCCTGCGTCAAACGCTGGCCGCGCGCGGCGCGAGAGCCAATGTGAAGCCGATGCCAAATCGCGTTGCGGCCTTGCAATTCAACAGACGGCTCTATCGCAAGCGCAATCTGGTCGAACGCTTCTTCAACAAAATCAAGCACTATCGCGCCGTCGCCACCAGATATGACAAACGTGACGACAACTTCCTCACCTCCATCAAGCTCGCCTCAATCCGCATCTGGTTGCGATTTAATGAGTCGATGACCTAGATCGCGATGGTTTTGGATCGAATCGATCCAAAACCATAAACGTGATCGATTCCATTATTTTAGAGCGGATGCGGGCGGAAAACCGCTACACACTTTTCCTCATCCCGCTCTAGGGGCTCAGCCGCTGTCGGCGAGCAAGATCGTCATAAGCAAGAGTGTCATAAGAGTGCGCCATGCGTGAATCAGATGAAGGCTCCGGCAAGGCGACGCCGGACCGGGAGGAAACGGCGCGCAGCTCCGCGCCGGCCGGGCCGCGCAAGCGCTTCTATGCCCGCGTGGGCGTCAACGAGACGCCGGAAGGATTCGCTATCCTGCTCGACGACAGGCCGGTTCGCACGCCGTCGCGTAACGTGCTGGCGGCGCCTGTACGCGAGATTGCCGAGACCATCGCAGCGGAATGGGACGCGCAACATGACCTCATCAACCCCATGACCATGCCGCTGACGCGGCTCGCCAACAGCATCATCGATGGCGTGACCGTTCGCGTCGACGCCGTTGTCGAGGACATCGCCAAGTATCTCGAAACGGACCTCCTGTTCTATCGCGCCAGCCATCCCGATGCGCTGGTGGCCCGCGAAGCCACGCAATGGGACCCCGTGCTGCAATGGGCCGCTGAAGCGCTGGGAGCGCGGTTCATCCCGGCCGAGGGCATCGTGCATGTCCGTCAGCCGGATCAGGCCGTTACGGCCGTCCGCAAGGCACTGCCGACGGACCCTTGGGTGGTGGGGGCGCTGCATGTCGTGACGACGCTGACCGGCTCCGCGCTGCTTGCGATCGCTTTGATGCGCGGACGGCTGGATGCGGACGAAGTCTGGGCGGCTGCCTGCGTCGATGAGGATTGGAACAGCGAGCAATGGGGGGTCGATGAAGAGGCGGCCGTCCAGAGGGCGGTACGCCTGGTCGATTTCCGGGCAGCGGCCACCGTCCTCCGGGCGCGGGTTGAACCAGCCGGTTAAGGAGAGGTTTAGATACCGAAGTTAGCCTGACGGGTGAAACGAGGCTTCATGGCGATCTCGATCAACCCGATTTTCCCGGTTATCGCGGCGCAGGACGCTGCGTCCGAAGCCGTGCTGCAACCCGGCAGAGTGGTCGATGCGAAGGTTCAGGGAATCCTTGCCGACAACCTTGTCCGTATCGCCATCGCCAATCTGACGATCGAGGCGTTGTCGGAAATTCCGGTTCAGGTCGGCCAGAGCCTGCGGCTTGCGGTCTCGCAGACCGGGCAAGGAATTCGGCTTGCGGTTGTGGGGGCGGGCTCTTCGGGTACGCTTGCCGCCGGGCCGGCGGATGCGCTGACGCTGACGCCGGATATCGCGCTGGCTATGACAAGCGCCAGGGCTGCTCCGGCTCCCGTTTTGACGGCGTTGGAGGCTCTCTCCGTTTCGGTCGCGGCGCAAGCGGCGGCGGCCCGGCAAGGCAGCCTCTCGCCGCTCTATGCCAATATGCTGGTCGCCGCCGGGTCCGGTAGTCTGCCCCCCGACGTGCGACAGGCCCTGCACCGGCTGCTGGCTCTGCGGCCCGGTCTCGATCCGGGCCTTTCAGGAAGCGATATCAAGACCGCGTTCCGGACTTCCGGCCTCTTTCTCGAAGCCTCGCTGGCGGCCGGCTTAGAGACGGGGCAGCCCGCGGCATCGGCCAATAGGCAACTTCCCGATATGAAGGCCGCGCTGCTCGTGCTTCGCGAGGCGCTTTCGATCTCGGTCGGGGACGTCTCTCGCGCCGCGCCGCCTGCCGCGAGCGCGGGATCGCAGCAGACGGCTTCGCCGATAGCGACGGGCGCGCCGCCGTTGTCACCGGATATCGACGCACAGGATGTCTATCTGCTGCAGGCGCGACCGGCCGGGATCGATGATCCGGATTTGCCTGCGAACCAGACATTGTTTCCCCGAGCATCAGATGCAGGGCTTCGGGCCGCCGTCACCGGCGCGGCCCTGAACGCCTTGCAGGAGGTGCTTCAGAACAGAGGCAATAACGGACTCGGCGCGGAATCCGGACAAGGCGGAGATCCGGACGCCGCTCCGCCGCTCAGGACCGGGCCGGCGAGCGGACCCGCCGGGGACAATGTTTTTATCGTGCGCACCAGCACGCCGCCGCCGCCCTTTGGCGGGGCGCTGCCGGCCGCGCAGCCCGTGGCACTGCCGGGCCTGTCACCGGCTGCATCGCCGGAGGAGATCGCGCGGCGATTGCTTGATGATACGGGCGCGGCGATTTCCCGTCAGGTGTTGTTACAGATCGCCTCGCTTCCGGATCGCGCCGATGCCATGGGAACGCGGTTCGATCAGATGATGCCGCGCTGGAATTTCGAGATTCCGTTTGTTGTCCCGGCCGGCACGGCCGTTGCGCAGTTCGAGATTTCGCGCGATGCCGCCGGCCACGATACAGAGACAGTCACGCGAGTCTGGCGCGCTCGTTTTTCAATCGATGTCGAACCTGCCGGGCCCGTCCACGCGCTGGTGTCGCTGACCGGCGATACCGCGGCGGTGCGGCTCTGGGCCGAGCGGCCCTCCACCGCGAGCCGGTTGCGCGCCGGCGCTTCGCAGCTCACTCAGGCATTGAGCCGCGCCGAATTGCAGCCGGGAGATATCATCATCGGCGAGGGCGCGCCGCCGCAGCCGATTCCCGCGCCTGCCGGCCACTTTCTGGATCGCGCCCTATGAGTGTGGAGACCAGGGATCAGGTCGCCGTCGCCCTCCACTATGACAAGGGCAGCGGCGCACCGCGCGTGGTCGCCAAGGGCAGGGGATCACTCGGCGCGAAGATCATCGAGGTGGCCAACGAGCACGACATCCCGATCGAGCAGAACGAGGTGCTGGCCGACGCGCTGTCGCATGTCGAGCTTGGCGATGAGATTCCGGCCGAGCTGTACAAGGCCGTCGCGGAGGTATTGGTGTTCGTGCTGCGGATGTCGGGGCGCGCGCCCTGATCAGGTGACGGCGCCGCCTCCGCGCCGCGCCTGTTGGTGACAGCCTCAAAAACGGCGGTTAGGGTCTAATCCAAGTTCATTGAACCAGACCAGGCACGGCCATGAAGAACATTCGCGAAGCGCTCGATGCCCGGCGGGCGGCCGCGAAGCTTGGCGGCGGCGAGAAGCGCATCGAGGCGCAGCACAGGCGCGGCAAGCTGACCGCTCGCGAACGCATCGAGATCCTGCTCGACAAAGGTTCGTTCGAGGAGTTCGACATGTTCGTCGAGCATCGCTCGGTCGAATTCGGCATGGAAAAATCGAAGGTGCCGGGCGACGGCGTGGTGACCGGATGGGGCACCGTCAACGGTCGCACGATTTTCGTCTTCGCGAAGGACTTCACCGTGTTCGGCGGTTCGCTGTCGGAAACGCATGCGTTGAAGATCACGAAAATCCAGGACCTGGCGCTGAAGGCGAGGGCGCCGATCATCGGTCTCTATGATGCCGGCGGCGCGCGCATTCAGGAAGGCGTGGCGGCGCTGGCCGGTTACTCCTATGTCTTCCGCCGCAACGTGCAGGCCTCGGGCGTGATCCCGCAGATCAGCGTCATCATGGGGCCGTGCGCCGGCGGCGATGTCTATTCGCCCGCGATGACCGATTTCATCTTCATGGTGAAGAACACGAGCTACATGTTCGTCACCGGGCCCGACGTGGTGAAAACCGTCACAGGCGAGGCGGTGACTTCGGAAGAACTCGGCGGCGCCAGCGTGCACACGACGAAATCGTCGATTGCCGACGGCGCGTTCGAAAACGATGTCGAGGCGCTCTTGCAGATGCGTCGCCTGATCGACTTCCTGCCGGGCAACAACACAGATGGCGTGCCGGAATGGCCGAGCTTCGATGAGGTCGAGCGGACCGATGACTCGCTCGACACGCTGGTGCCGGACAATCCCAACAAGCCCTACGATATTAAGGAACTGATCCTGAAGGTCGTGGACGAAGGCGATTTCTTCGAGATCGCGGAAACGTTCGCTAAGAACATCGTCACCGGCTTCGGCCGCATCGCCGGACGCACCGTCGGTTTCGTCGCCAACCAGCCGATGGTGCTGGCCGGCGTGCTCGACTCCGATGCGTCACGCAAGGCAGCGCGCTTCGTTCGCTTTTGCGACGCCTTCAACATTCCGATTGTCACCTTCGTGGACGTGCCGGGCTTCTTGCCGGGCACAGCGCAGGAATATGGCGGGCTGATCAAGCATGGCGCGAAGCTCCTGTTCGCGTATTCGCAATGCACGGTGCCGCTTGTGACCGTCATCACGCGCAAGGCCTATGGCGGCGCGTTCGACGTGATGGCGTCCAAGGAGATTGGCGCGGATATCAATTACGCCTGGCCGACGGCGCAGATCGCGGTGATGGGCGCGAAGGGCGCGGTGGAGATCATCTTTCGCAACGATATCGGCGACGAGGAGAAGATCGCCGCGCGCACCAGGGAATACGAGGATCGTTTCCTGTCACCGTTCGTCGCCGCCGAACGCGGCTACATCGACGACGTTATTTTGCCGTCCTCGACGCGTCGGCGCATTGCGAGAGCACTTGCGATGTTGAGGGACAAGCATGTAGAGGTGTTAGCAAAAAAACACGACAATTTGCCGTTGTGAGATATGCCAGTATGTCGAGGGATTTAGCTCAAACTCCGGGACGAAAATCCGCAGCATTTCGTGCATATAGGGAGTATCCGCATCGTACAATCGCGATAATTTATGACTTTGACGGTACGCTATCGCCGTTGTCTATGCAGGAGTATACGGTATTTCCAGAGCTTAGTATTGATCCAAGAACATTTTGGTCCGAGGTCAAGCGCGTCACTAAGGAGAATGAAGCTTCGGAAGTTCTAACGTATATGCGGATGATGGCTGAGAGGATTGTGCAGGGAAAACTAGCAATCAATCGAGAAAGGTTGGGTGCCCTTGGATCGCATATTGAATATTTCCCAGGGGTCGAAACTTGGTTTGATAGAATGAATGGCTTCGTCCGAAATCAGACGCTCGGATACGTGAGGTTAAATCACTACATTGTTTCATCAGGACTTCGAGAAATTCTTCAAGGTACGTCGATTGCTAAACACTTTCGTTCAATTTTTGCTTCTCAGTACCATTATGATTCGTTTGGAAGACCGGTATTCGTAGACCGAGTGATCACGGACGTTTCAAAGACGCAGTACATTTTCAGAATCAACAAGGGCGTTGAGAATCTAGCGGAGTCCGTCAATGATCATATGGCTGAGGATGAAAGACCGATTCCCTTCTCCAATATGATTTATCTAGGAGATGGAGATACTGACGTGCCCTCGATGGCTGTTACGAGAAAAAATGGCGGCCATGCGTTTGCAGTATACTCCCGCGGGGAGGATCCCCAAAAGTGTGAAATCCTGTTCAAGGCAAATCGTGTAGACGCTTATTTTGAGGCAAACTATTCTCCCAATAGTCGATTGGAAATTTTCGTAAAGAACCTGCTTAAAAAGATGATTGCAGAGATTCGCTATAAGGCGATGCTTCATCTCTTTAAGGAGGAAAGATCGACACAAGGCCTTTGATCATACCTTTCCGTCCGTATGCTGTTTTTTCCAGCGTCCAGGCCATTTGTGGCAGTCCCGCATGCTGCCTGAACGAAGCTTGTAGCAACTACTTCGCGCTCAATAGCTTGAACAGCGGCTGGAGATAGCTGATCTCCTGGCCCGATGTCGGCGTGGTGCGGCTGATGAAATCGAAGATCTTGCCGTCCTTCAATCCGTAGTTGGCGAGCCGGGTCACCTGGCGGTTATTGTCGAAGTAAATCGCGATCACGCGCTGATCGATGACCTTCTGTGGCATGAAGGCGACCTTCCGCTCCGCGCGCTGCGAGATGTAATAAAACACCTCGCCGTTCAGCGTCGCGACGGTGGACGGGGTGCCCATCACGATCAGCACCTGATCCTGGCTTGCGCCGATCTGGATCTGCTCAAGCGCGCCGGGGGGCAGGATATAACCTTTCTGGAAGGTCTCGCCGGTGCAGCCGGCCATCACCGCGCACACCAGCGTGGCGGCGAGCGCCGCGCGCAGGCGATGCCGTCGCGTCGCGGGGTTTCCGGGCGCCTTGTTAAGGACCGATACTGTCATTCGCGGGCCGCCTTCATCCTCTTGCATCGCGCGCGCGGTTGACGTACCCGGCAATGATCCCCGAGTGCAACAACGGATCGCCCTTGCGGGTTGTCTTCGGTACCCACATGCGCTGGCCGTTCAATCGCTTCAAAAAACAGTCCCCCGCTCCGTCGCGCCGCACCATTGAAGCGATCTATGGCATGATCGTGACGCAAGCGCGAGAGCCCGCGTTTTACCAGGTCTACGGGGTGCCGGACACCGTGGACGGACGATTCGATATGGTCCTGCTGCATCTGTGGATGGTCCTTCGGCGGTTGAGATCGGGGCCGGACAAAGCGCTTCCGCAGGCGCTGTTCGATCATTTCTGCAGCGACATGGATGCCAACCTGCGCGAGATGGGCGTCGGTGATCTGAGCGTTCCAAAGCGCATGCAGGCGTTCGGAGAGGCCTTCTACGGTCGCTCGGCCGCCTACGATCGTGCCCTGGACGAGGGTCTTGAGCCGCTGGCGCGGGCGCTTGACAAGAATATTTACAATGGCGGGAACGCCGAAAGCGCGCGACGGCTTGCAGACTATGCGACGGAGGCGCTCGCTGCGCTCGCCTGTGACGATCGCGCCGGGCCGACGGAAGACTTAACCTTTGGAAGGTTTGCTTTTCCAGACCTCGCGCAACGGGAGCAAAAGAGCGGGCCATGACTGCCAAGGACAGGCCGGACACGATTCCAAATCCCTGGATCTCGCGGGCCGTGGTCGCGCAGATTCCGGAAACCGGCCTTCATCGCGATATCGAGGCCGATGAGGGCGTGCTAATGGCGCTGGCGGAAATCGCCGGCGTGCGCGGCATCGCTTACGCCCGCGCATCCTTCGATCTGATGCCAGGGCGTGACGACCGCGTGCATGTGCGGGGCAGGGTATCGGCGCGCGTCGCACAAACCTGCGTGGTGTCCCTCGATCCGATCGAGAATGATGTTCTCGAGGACATCGATCTCGTCTTCGTGCCGGAAGGCCGGATTCGGGAGTTCGTCGTGCCTATCAATGACGAAGGCGGTGTCGGCGGGGAAGTGCCGGAGGCCCCGGAACCCATCGTCAACGGTGTCATTGACCTTGGACGGCTCGCCACCGACGTGCTGTTCCTGGGAATTGATCCGTATCCGCGAAAGCCCAACGCGGTGTTCGCCCCGCCTGCGAGCGCGACCGATCCGGAGGATCATCCTTTCGCCGCCCTTAAGGACCTGAAAGTCCATCCGAGCCCGCCGGAAAAGAAGAAACCGGGGCGAGATTGAGGATAACATATTGAACTTAATCAATAGAAAATGTCGACAAGGTGTTGATACCAGAAGAATTTTGACTGATAGACCATGTTGCCTTATCTCATCCCGGATCGGCCTCGATCGGGGGCTCGGATATTGTATCAAGGCGGGGACACGTTATTGTCGCGGCTGCACTGATAGAAGCAATGTGCTCAGCCGCCATATCTTGTGGCCGTGCGCTTGAGGATTTCACACAATCAAGGTTTCCGGGACTTATGCCGCAGAAGGTTCGAATCGCGCTTGACGCCATGGGTGGCGATGTCGGCGCATCGGTGGTCATTCCCGGAGCCGCGATTTCACTGAACCGTCATCCCGACACCGAGTTTCTGCTCTACGGTAACGGCGCTTTGATCGAAGCGCAGCTCGCCGCTCATCCGGCGATGAAAGCGGTGTCCCGGGTGATCCACACCGACGTCGCCGTCGGCATGGACGACAAGCCGAGCCAGGCATTGCGTCGCGGCCGCAAGACGTCGTCGATGTGGCTTGCGATCGATGCGGTGAAGAAAGGCGAAGCCGATGTCGCGGTGTCGGCCGGCAATACCGGCGCACTGATGGCGATGGCGCGGTTCAACCTGCGGACGCTACCGGGAATCGATCGTCCCGCGATCGCGGCCGTATGGCCCACCTTGCGCGGCGATTCCGTTGTGCTCGATCTTGGCGCGACGATCGGCGGAGACGCACATCACCTCGCGGCTCTCGCCATCATGGGCAGCGCGATGGCGCGTGTCCTGTTTGATCTGGAACGGCCGACTGTCGGCCTTCTCAACATCGGCGTCGAGGAGGTCAAGGGCGGAGAGGAAATCCGCGAGGCGGCGGAATTGTTGCGGTCGTTAAATCTGCCGCAGCTCGACTTCATCGGTTTCGTCGAGGGCGACGGGATCGGCAGGGGGGCCGCCGACGTCATCGTCACCGAGGGCTTCAGCGGCAATATCGCGCTGAAGGCGGCCGAGGGAACCGCGCGCCAGATCGCCGAATATCTGCGCAGCGCGATGTCGCGGACCCTTCTGTCGCGGATCGGGTATCTGTTTGCGCGGGGCGCTTTCAATGCGCTGCGCGGCAAGATGGATCCTCGGAAGTCCAATGGAGGCGTATTCCTCGGACTGAACGGTATCGTGGTCAAAAGCCACGGCGGAACCGATGCCGAAGGCTTTGCCTACGCGGTCGATGTTGGCTATGACATGGTTCGATACGATCTCCTCACCAAGATCAACCAAACGCTCAACCGCCACGGCCACACCCTAGCTCCGGCGTCGGCAGTGCAGGAGGCTCTCTCTTGACTGCGATACGTTCGGTCGTGCTCGGCTGCGGCTCCTATCTTCCGCAAAGGGTGCTGACGAATTCCGAGCTGGCGACCAAAGTCGATACCTCTGACGAGTGGATCGTCCAGCGCACCGGTATTCGTCAGCGCCACATTGCCGCGGAAGGAGAGTTCACGTCGCATCTCGCCATCCATGCGGCGAATGCGGCTCTTGCGCATGCCGGTATTGATGCGCAGTCGATCGACCTGATCGTGGTGGCGACCTCGACGCCGGACCACACGTTTCCGGCGACGGCGGTTGCGGTTCAGAACGGACTCGGCATCCATCACGGCGCCGCCTTTGATCTTCAGGCGGTTTGTTCAGGCTTCGTGTTTGCTTTGGCCACCGCTGACAATTTTCTTCGTTCCGGGGCCTTCAAGCGCGCGCTGGTGATCGGCGCCGAAACCTTCTCGCGCATTCTGGACTGGACGGACCGCTCGACCTGCGTGCTGTTCGGCGACGGGGCCGGCGCGGTCGTGCTGGAAGCCCAGGAGCAGCCCGGCACGCCCCTGGATCGCGGAATTCTGACGACACACCTGCGTTCCGACGGTCGTCATCAGTCAAAGCTTTACGTCGATGGCGGGCCGTCTTCCACAAGGACCGTCGGTCATCTCCGGATGGAAGGCCGCGAAGTATTCAAGCACGCGGTTGGCATGATTACGGACGTCATTGTCGACGCATTCAATGCATCCGGCACCAACGCAAACGATATCAAGTGGTTCGTGCCACATCAGGCCAACAAGCGAATCATTGATGCGTCAGCCCATAAGCTGCATATCGCGCCGGAAAAAGTGGTGCTGACCGTCGATCGGCACGGCAACACTTCCGCGGCTTCAATCCCGCTGGCATTGTCGGTCGCGGTCGCGGACGGGCGCATCAAAAGCGGCGATCTGGTCCTGCTCGAAGCGATGGGCGGCGGCTTCACCTGGGGGTCGGCTCTCGTCCGCTGGTGAGATCTGAATCAAATGCGCGGCCGCTTGCCGTCGCCTATCATCCGAAAGCATCATGTGATAGGTTGACCCTGGGCCGTTAAACTCTTAATTTCAGTTACAAATTGTTGCCGGGAGCTTGGGGCAGGCGATGACCGGAACCGGAAAAACAGTTACTCGCGTCGATCTCTGCGAAGCGGTCTACAAAAAAGTAGGACTGTCGCGCACGGAGTCGTCCGCGTTTGTAGAACTCGTTCTGAAGGAGATCACCGACTGCCTTGAGAAAGGCGAGACGGTGAAGTTGTCATCCTTCGGATCGTTCATGGTGCGCAAGAAAGGCCAGCGTATCGGCCGAAATCCCAAGACCGGCACCGAGGTGCCGATCTCTCCGCGTCGCGTGATGGTCTTCAAGCCATCGGCTATTCTGAAGCAGCGGATCAACAGCAACGGCGCCGGCGGCAAAACCGACTGATCCGGTGTCGCCGCGCGATTGGCACAGGAGCGGCATTTGGACAAGGCACCGGATGCTTTTCGGACGATTAGCGAGGTCGCCGCCGACCTCGATATTCCTCAGCATGTCCTGCGGTTCTGGGAGACCCGGTTTTCGCAGATCAAGCCGATGAAGCGCAGCGGTGGCCGGCGCTACTATCGCCCGGATGACGTCGATCTGCTCCGCGGCATTCGCCATCTGTTGTACAGCGAGGGTTACACGATCCGCGGCGTGCAACGGATTCTGAAAGAGCACGGCATCAAATCGGTCCAGGGTCTGACCGAGGGATCGTCCGCCGCCGCGTTCGGCGCGATCGAGGATGACATCCGCAACACTCTCGGCGAAATCGATGAGGAAGAGTCCGGCTATGAGACCGAGGACACGGAGGACGATGAGGATGACGGCGACGACGGCGACAACGGGCCTCGCGAGCGGGAGCCGGGCGTGCATCGGCCGCTGCGGCACGACCTCGACGAGGTGCTCTGGTCCGGCCCGGACAGTGGTGCGATACCGGGGGTGGCCGCCGCTGCGATCGATCTTACGAAACTGAAGGATGTGCTGGCTGAGCTTGTCGCGTGCAAGCAACTGCTGGACGAGGCGCTTCGTGATGGCGAACCGTAGCTTTCACTTGGTGCATTTTCTTTGCAGGAACCCGTATCGCTTCGCTTGAAAACGCTATAATGGAAACGGGGCCGTAACGGCTCGGAGCGTAGCGCAGCCCGGTTAGCGCACTAGTCTGGGAGACTAGGGGTCGGAGGTTCAAATCCTCTCGCTCCGACCAAAAACCATCAATATAATCAACATTTAACGTCTATAAGCCCCTTGACCGCGAATGGCGGGTTGAGAACGAAACGGCGTCAAAGTGCAGGGATCGGCACGAAAAGTCCCGAAAAAGTCCCGAACTACGTTTCAGGATCATGCCTGTAGCGGTTTCAAGAAGTGGAACCGGTTCGCGTGAAGAAGTTACGTCAGATCAAAGTGATAGAGTCCGTTTCTCCGTGAAACGGTGAAGGACTCTCAGCAGGACATTCTCGGGAAGGTCATGACATCGTCGCCAGCGGAGTTCGATATCGTTGTCTATGGTGCCAGCGGATTCACCGGCCGGCTGGTCGCCGAATACCTAGCCGCCAGATATGGTGGCGGCGACCTGAAGTGGGCCATCGCGGGACGCGATCTCGACAAACTGGCGTCGGTGCGCGAGGCCATCGGCGCGCCCCGTGATCTCCCGCTGGTCGCCGCCGACGCCGGAAACCCGGCGTCGCTCAGGTCCATGGCCGCACGGACGGCCTCGGTGCTGAGCACGGTTGGACCTTATCAACTCTACGGCTCCGATCTCATCGCCGTCTGCGCGGCGAGTGGCACGGACTATCTTGATCTCTGCGGCGAGCCGATATGGATGCGGCAGATGATCGACGCGCACGAGGCGGAGGCGCGCAGGAGCGGCGCGCGGATCGTGTTCTCCTGCGGCTACGATTCGCTTCCGTTTGAACTCGGTGTGTTCTTTCTTCAGCAGGCGGCAAAGGACAGGTTCGGATCGGCCCTCTCTCGGGTCAAGGGCCGCGTGCGCAAGATGAAGGGTACGTTTTCCGGCGGCACCGCCGCGAGCATGAAGGCGATCTTTTCCGCGGCCGCCAACGATCCCAGTCTGTTGCCCAAACTACGCGATTCCTTCGTGCTGACGCCGGGGTTTGAAGGGCCGAAACAGCCGCCGGGCAACAAGCCGTTGTTCGATGAAGACCTCGGGATGTGGGTGGCGCCGTTCGTGATGGCGAACATCAACACCCGCAACGTGCACCGGTCGAATTTCCTGCTCGGTTTCCCTTACGGCCAGGATTTCGTCTATGACGAGATGGTGGTCGCGGGGCCGAAGGAGACGGGTGAGGCGACCGCGAAGGCGATCATCGCCGCCAACAACAAGCTCGGTGCGCAGGGCGGGCCCAAACCAGGCGAGGGACCGTCGAAGGAAGAGCGCGAGAGCGGGCATTACGATCTTCTGTTCCTCGGCATTGGTTCCGACGGGCGGCAGTTGAAGGCAATCGTAACCGGCGATCGCGATCCCGGCTATGGATCGACTTCGAAGATGATCGCGGAATGCGCAATCTGCCTGCGTCACGACACGCCGGACGTCGCCGGCGGTTTCTGGACGCCGGGCGCTGCGATGAAGGACGCGCTGATCAAGCGGCTCACCAACCACGCCGGGTTGACGTTCACGATCGAGCCGTAACCAAGCATTGTCCCGGCGCTCGGAAAATTTCCGGAACGGCAGGTCAGATTCTAGCGCGCTGGCTGATCCGGAGCGTGCCGCAGGTCGGCCCTGTACTGGTGGGTTGCCGCGAACATGCCCCACATCATTCCGAGCATCAGCCAGAAATGGCGCCAGTGATCGGTGTCGATGACGAAGCTCTCGCCCACGGTCCCCAGAAAGGCCGCGAAGACTGCCAGGTAGGTGCGCTGCCAGGGAACGCGCACGAAAATGTAGCGGAAGCCCAGGATCACGGTGGTGAAAATCAGCACGGGATAGGAAATCCCGGAAATCCACCCGCCCGACATAAAGGCGTTCAGATACGAATTGTGGGTATCTTCCGGAAAGAACCGCGTGAACTGTAGCGGGCCGATCCCGAGCGGCTGTTCCAGCGCCATCTGAAAGCCGAGGATGTGTCGGCCGAAGCGGCCAAAGCGGCCCCCGTCGTAGCTCTGGTCAAAACTAGCGCGTTCCTTGAACAGGCTCTCGACCGAGTCGAGGGACAGCAGAACGGCCAGCAGCAATGCGATCGCGGCGGCTGCGATCACGGCGGTGAGAACCAGCCGCGACCGCTGTTTGCCTGACGGGCTGGTCAGGAACATCAGGACCAGCACGAAAGCCGACGTGAGCACGAACTGGCCCCAGGCCGCGCGCGAAAACGCCAGCAGCACGGCAAGACTGATGATCCCGAGTGCGAGTGCGCTGCGAAAAGCCTTTCCGAAACGATCCGTGACGACGCTTTGCAGCACGAACAATCCGGGCAGGATCAGAAAGGCGGAGAGCACGTTCGGGTCCTTGAAGGTTCCCCGCGCGCGGCCATAAAGGGTCAGCACGTCATGCTCGCCGGGCACCAGGTGGAAATAGCCGGCGACGCCGGCCACCGACGCGATGACGGCTCCGACGATCAGGCCCCGGCGCATCAGGTCCAGCCGCGTCTCGGTATCTTCCGAGAATACCAGCGCGAAGAAAATGACCGTCACCGCCATGTACCATGAGGTCATGATCCAGTTCACGATCTGGGTCTTGTCCATCAGGTGCACGGCGCCAATTGTATAGCCGAAGTTGATGAGAAACAGTAGCAGGAGCAGGGGAACGAAGGCGAGCCGCATTCGCAAGCCGGTCGCGAAGAACACGACGATTGCCGCCAGCGTCGCAAACTCATAGGGGCTGGGCTCGATGTAGACGATCGCGCCGCCGGCCCCCACCGCCCACAGCAGCGCGCGCTGGAGCGCGGCAATGCCCGGTGCCTGCGTCGATGGCCGGAGCCAGCTGTCAACTGCTGCGGGATACGCCATTACACACTTTCGCAGTCTCAACGCCCAGGCTGATCAATAAGCGTTTTCGGATTTCAGCAGCGCCAGCGGCGTCCTGAACAGGATATAAAGATCGAACAGCACCGACCAGTTCTCGATGTAGTAAAGGTCGAACTCGACACGCTTCTGGATCTTCTCCTCGTTGTCGATCTCCCCCCGCCAGCCATTGATCTGGGCCCAGCCCGTGATGCCAGGCTTCACGCGGTGACGTGCGAAATAGCCGTCGACCGCTTCATCGAACAGCCGGGTTTGCAGTTTACCCTGCACGGCGTGAGGACGTGGCCCAACGAGGGAGAGGTTGCCCTTGAAGACGACGTTGAATAGTTGCGGCAACTCGTCGAGGCTGGTTTTGCGGATGAATCGTCCGACCCGCGTGACACGACTGTCATTCTTGGTCACGACCTTCGCGGCCATGGGATCGGCCTGATCGTGAAACAGCGAGCGGAACTTGAAGACCTCGATGCGCTCGTTGTTGAAGCCGAAGCGTTTCTGGCGAAACAGCACCGGGCCTGGACTGTCGAGCTTGATCGCGAGTGCGACCAGCGCCATCACCGGCGAGGCGAGCAGCAGAATGACACCGCCGAAGATCCTGTCGAACAGCCATTTCATCACCAGATCCCAGTCGGTGATCGGGGCTTCGACGACGTCGATCGTCGGAACTTTGCCGAGATAGGAATAGGCGCGGGGACGAAAGCGCAACTGGTTGGTATGCGCGGACAACCGGATATCGACCGGCAGCACCCACAGCTTCTTCAACATCGAGAGGATCCGCGTTTCCGCCGAGATCGGAAGAGCGAACAGCACCAGATCGAGCCGGGTACGCCGCGCGAATTCGAGCACGTCGTCGACCTTGCCGAGCTTGGGGGTTCCGGCGCAGGTGTCGAGCGCGCGGGAGTCGTTGCGGTCATCGAACACGCCGAGAATTTCGATGTCGGAGTCTTCCTGCGCTTTCAACGCGTTGATAAGGTTTTCTCCGTTCTTGTCCGAGCCAATGATAACGGTGCGGCGTTCCAGCCGGCCGTCCCGCGCCCAGCGGCGGATCATCGCGCGCAGCAGAACCCGCCCGGCAATGAGACCGGCCAGGCCAACAAAGAAGAACGAGGCCAGCCAGAGCCGCGAGACGGAATTGCCGAGCTTGACGAAAAACGAGACGCAAATGAACAGCAGGAAGACGAACGCCCAGGATGAAATCATCCGCGTCATCTGCCGCAACGGGCCGCGGAAAACCTGGATGTCATAAATGTCCGCAGCCTGGAAACACACGACCGCGCTGGCGGATACCGCAAGGATCGCCGCGATGTAGCTCAGGCTAAATCCGTCGATGCGGGCGACGTATCCGAGGTAAAGCGCGACGCCGACCAGGCTCAGCAGCAGGAAGTCCGCGGCACGGACGATACCCATGATGACGACGGGCGAGTAGGCCGGTTGTACCTTTTGATTGGTGACGGCAAGCGCCGCGGGCGACAGCCGTCGGCGACGCTCAACGGGTACCACGGGGCTGCTGCTCGCCGCCGCATCAGTTCTTGAGCGAGCGTTGATAGGGTCCATGTCCTCAAGTCCACATCGCGCGGCATCACCAGGGGCGTTTTCAGTTCGACTTAAGGTCTAAATCGGGAAGATTTGGTTTCGCGCAACTCCCGGCATTTCAAAAATGGTTAACTTCGCGCAAACGTCTCGCGATAGCCCGCCATGATGCCTTCGACCATCGCGGTCTGCGAGAAATGCATGAGAATGCGCTCGCGTAACGATTTTGCGCGCGCGGCTGCCGCCGCAGGGTCATCCAACGCGGCCGCGACGGCGTCCGCCAGGGCCGTGACGTTACCGGGAACGAACAACGCGTCGGTGTGCTGGTCGAAAATTTCCGGGATACCGCCGACGTTCGCCGCGATCATGGGAACACCCGCCGCCGCCGCTTCGATCACGACATATGGCATGGAGTCGCCGCGCGACGGCACGATGAGCAACCGGCCTTTCGAGAATCCGTGGCGCGCCTTGACGTGCCCGATGAAGCGGACACTCTCTCCAAGGCTGAGGCGCTGGACCTGCGCTTTCAGCGCTTCTGTTTCCTCGCCGTCGCCCGCGAGCGTGAGCGTGAGATGCCGACCGCCTTCCCGCAATCGCGCCATCGCGTCGATCAGAAGGTCGGCGCCCTTGATGTGCCTGAACTCGCCGACATAGACGACGTCGGTGGCATCGGCGGCGAGCGGAACAGGATCGAATTCGCCCGCCGTCACGCCGTTGAAGACGCATTTCACCAGCCCGGCCGGATTGCCGACGATTCGCTGATAGGTATTCCGCGCGAATGCGCTCTCGAACAGGAACAGGTCGGTGCGGTTCATCAGCGCGCGTTCGAGGCGGCTGTAGAACATGCCCTTCATTGTCGTCGGCGGAAAGTGCAGGGATCCGCCGTGCGGTGTGTAGACGCGGATCCTGTCTTTCGATGAGGTCTTGAGCCGCACGAAGGCGCCGGCCTTGGCGCCGTGTCCGTGAAGGACCTGCGGCTTCAGCTTCCCGACCAGCGCAGCGAACCGCATCCACGCAAACAGGTCGCTGGGATGAGGGTTCCGGCGGATCGGAATGCGGTGGATGCCGAGTTTCATTCGCGGGGCGATCTCCGCGAAAGCCGTGTCCGCACGTTCGCCGCCGGTGAGGCTGTCGGCGACGATGCCGACGAGATGTCCGCGATCGGCCTGTCCGTTCGCGACATCGAGAATATGACGGATGATTCCGCCGACCGGCGCGCGCACGGCGTGAAGAATGCGAAGCGGTGGATCGGGCGGTCCCGTCATGCCTTAGAACCAGCGTTCGTCGACGACGACGGTATCGCCGGGGCTGAGCGGCGCGACGGGTGGCAGCATGAGGCGGACGGTTCCGCGGTCGTCGGTGTGGGTGACGATGACGCGGTCGCGTCTGGCGCGGGGGGAGAAACCGCCGGCGATGGCGACGGCGCTTTCCACCGTCATGTTGGGCACGAACGGATACTGGCCGGGAGCCGCCACCTCGCCGAGAATGAAGAACGGCCGGTAGGCCTCGATCTCGACGGCGACGTAGGGCTGGCGGATGTAGCCGTTGCGCAGCCGGGCGGCGATGGTGGCGGACAGTTCAGCCGGCGTGCGGCCGCGCGCGGTGACGGCGCCGATCAGCGGCATGGTGATGCTGCCGCCGGCGTCGACCAGATAGGTGTTGGTGAGGCCCTCCTGGCCGTAGACCACGATGCGCAGCCGGTCGCCTGCATCGAGCCGATAGGCGGGATCGTGGATGACGGGCGGGGGCGGTGCGGCGGCATAGACAACAGGCGCCGCGGCGGTGGTGAAGGCCGGCGTGTGCCACAGGCCGCGGCGGCGCGGGACCGGTGCGGGCGCCTTCGGGCCCGCATAGGCCATCGCATCGAGATCGTTATGCGGGCGAACCATCACCGCCGGAGCCGGGTGCTGCATGCATCCCGACAACGCCAGCGTGGTCAGCAGGCCCAAGGTGACGGCGCGCAGGTTTCGCATCAGGCATCCATGAAAATATCAAATCCATTAAAGGCTTTTGTGGTTAATAAACCGTAATCGAAGGTGTCTCGCCGCACCGGCTGCTTTTCCGGCTGACGCGGGATTAACCCGGCGGCAACTATAATCGGTTGTAATCATCCCGTTCGGCTGAGCGGTTCCATTCAAGGCTCCGGCGTTTGCCTCGGGTTCAACGCGCGAATGTCAAGTTCACCCGAAAGTGCTACGATGCGTTGAGCGGGAGTAAGCAATGCGGTTTGCGTTCTGGCGTGCCGGCAAGAAGACGATGTCGGATCCGGAGACTAAATCCGAGCAGATGGTGTCACCTGCGCCGGTGTCCGAGGTCCTGCCGAATCCGGAACTCGGTGACATCGATCTGCGCTCTATCGGACGGGTGCTGCTGCGCAAGAAGCGTTTTATCATCATTCCGACGATACTCGCCTTCGCGCTTTCGCTTCTTATCGTCAACCTGATCACCCCCAGATACAAGTCTGAAGCCCGAATCCTGATCGATGGACGAGAGAACGTTTTCCTGCGCCCCACCGGCGAACGAAACGACGAGCGCAACGTGGTCGATCCGGAAGCTGTCGCCAGCCAGGTGCAGCTGGTGCTGTCACGCGATCTCGCCCGCGAGGTCATAAGAAAGAACAAGCTCGCGGAGAATCCGGAATTCGATCCGGTGTTGAATGGCGTATCGCCGCTCAAGTCGCTGCTCGCGTTATTCGGAATCGGCCGCGACCCGCTTCGGATGACGCCCGAGGAGCGCGTGCTGGAAGCCTACTACGACCGGCTGACCGCTTACGCCGTCGAAAAATCCCGCGTGATCGTCATTGAATTCCAGTCGGGCGATCCGGAACTCGCCGCTTCCATCGCCAATTCGATCGCGGACGGTTATCTTGTCCTGCAACTCAACGCGCGTCAGGAGCAGGCGAAGGCCGCGGGTCAATGGTTGTCCGGAGAAATCGATAACCTGCGCAAGAAGGTCGCCGACGCCGAGTCACGGGTAGAGGAATTCCGGTCGAAATCCAGCCTTTTCATCGGCATCAACAACACGTCGCTGTCGAACCAGCAACTGGGTGAAATCAATACTCAACTGAACAACGCGCGCGCGCTCAAGTCCGATGCGGAATCGAAAGCGCGGCTGATCCGCGGAATGCTTCAGACCGGCAAGCCGATCGAAGCGTCTGAAGTTCTCAATTCGGAATTGATCCGCCGCCTTTCCGAACAGCGCGTGACGTTGCGTGCGCAACTGGCGGAACAGTCGTCGACCCTGCTCGACCGGCATCCCCGGATCAGGGAGTTGAAGGCCCAGCTCGCAGACCTCGATCGTCAGTTGCGAGAGGAGGCGGGCAAGATCTCGCGGTCGCTGGAGAATGACGCCCGCATCGCCAGCGGCCGGGTTGAAAGTCTCAGCAATAATCTCGAACAGTTGAAGAAGCTGGCGACATCCTCCAACGGCGACGACGTCAAGCTGCGAGCGCTGGAGCGCGAAGCCAGGGCACAGCGCGATCTGCTGGAATCCTATCTCGCGAAATACCGAGAAGCCACCACGCGTGAAAACATCGATGCGGCGCCGTCCGATGGCCGCATCATCTCGCGCGCGATCGTCTCGAACACGCCGGCCTATCCAAAGAAGCTGCCCATCGTCCTGATCGCGACGCTGGCGACCCTGATGCTGTCGACCGGCACGATCGTGACCGGCGAATTGCTGCGCATCACGTCGCCGCGGAGTCTGGCTGCCCTTCAGCCCGCCGCGCCGGGGATGCGCGGGTTTCGCGTTGATCCCGCGCCGGCAGCGGACCTGACTGATATCGCTCATCTCGCGGATGACCTGCGCGCTGCGGGCAAAGCGGCGCACAAGATCACGGTCATGGGCACTGGCCAGAACGAGAGCATCATGCTCGCGGCGCTCGCGCTGGCGCGCCTGTTGACAGACGGCGCCAGGGTTGTGCTCGTCGATCTATCGCCGTCGTCGCAGGCGCTGACGGCGACTTCGGTCGATCCGGGGGCGCCGGGACTGGCCGACCTGATGCTGGGCGAGGTGTCTTTCGGACAGGTGATCACCCGCGATAGGCTCTCGCCGCTCCACCTTGTCGGCACCGGACGTTCTGACGCCGATCGCTCGCTGCTGCAATCACCGCGCCTCGCGATTGCGCTCGATGCTTTTCTTCGCGTCTATGATCATGTGCTGCTGGTCGCGGGCACCGCCACCGATCTGCCGGCGAAGATCCTGACGGAGCAGGCGCGCGCGATCGTCGTTCCCAACCCGTCGATGAACGCGGATGCGCGGACGCGGATGAGCAGCCAGTTCAAGGCTATCGGCTTTACGACAGTGACGATGCTCGATCCGGCATCGATCCGCCCGGATATGCAGATCGGTCCTCGCGAGGCGGCTTGACGGTTCGCCCGCGCGGGGGTGGTCAGCGATGCAGCATCCCGCGCAGCATCTGGGCCGTCCGCTTCAGCGCCGGCGTCTGCTTCACCAGGCGTTTGGCGCGGGCCAACGACGACATGCCGATGGCGGCCATTCTGCCGCGCGTGGTGAGCGGCAGGTAGCTGTCGAAAATGGGCTCGTCGCTTTTGCAGAACAGGCGCTTGTAGTCGTCCGATCCTATCCCGAGGTCGAGAGAGGTGTAACCGTTCTCCGCATAGTGATCGATGATATCGCGCATCAGGATCAGGCCGGGACTATAGCGGGCGCTTTCCGACATCGTGTAGGTGTTGAACATCATCGAGAAGCGGTGCCCGTCCGCCACGCCGGCGAAGATCGCGATCACTTCGGCATCGCATTCAAGGCCGTGGATTTCGATGACGCGCCCGCCGCCTGTCAGCGGCGTCAGGCAAGCCGAGCGCAGGAAGTCCTCGACGCCAGCCTCGGCGAACACGTTCGGCAGCTTTTGCGCGGCCATCCGTAGCGGCTTGATCGCGAAGAACGCATCACACATCCGCTTGATCTCGGTATCCGTCGTGGCCACGCAATAGCGATAGCCGGGCAGCGCCTGGAGCTTGCGTTCCTTGCCCTTGAGCCGGCGTCGGAACGAATTGCTGATGCGCTCAGACGGCGATGAGGCGGGCGATAATATCATCAACGGACAGCCGTTGGCTGAGGGCTGGTTGGGCAGGAGCGCCATCGGATTTTGTTGATCACGCCAGCGCCGCGGCTGCTGCGTGAAAGCGAGCACGTCAATTCGGGCCGGAAGCGCGCTGATTCCCTGAACCAGCGCGTCAAGATCCCCACGCGTCGCGGAGGCCGCGAATTCCCGCTGCCAGAGCGCCATGTTGAAGGTCGTATGCTTGCCGCCCATGAAGCGTGCGACACGGACGCCGCTTTCCGTGCCGATTGCGAGCGGGAGCAGCAGCAGCGGCTGCCGCTGGGCGTCGAAGGCGACGATGATGCCGGGCTGAAGCTGTTCGCCGGTTCCGACGTGCCGTTGCCATGCCGACAGGAGGTCAAATCGCTGATAGGGCGTCGAAAACTGCGATACCTCGAGGTTTCGCCAGATTGGCTCGGCTTCGCGCAAATCCTGAAGGATTTCGAGATGCGCGATGCGCCGTCCGTCTGATCGTTCCTGCGCCTTCACGGTCGGACTTCCGATCAGAGCCGTCATGGTCATTTCCCAGCCTGTTATGTTCTCTTTTGTTTTTGGTCAGGAGGACCTTCGCACGAGAAGCATCAATAAACAGTAACGGCAATAATCCGGTGACGAAGCGGCGGGTTGCGAAGGGAAAGCCGCTTCAAGCGTCGGGTTTCGCCATCCAGCTCACGATCGGCATCGCCGGCAAGACCCAGCCGAGCCCTGCGACAACATAGAAGATCGCCTGGTAAAGGCGCGAATCCGCGAGCCACGGCGTTTGGGCGATCGTCATGCCGAGCAATGACCAGACCACGACCAGCACCAGAAGGGCGATCGTGCCAAGGAACTTTCGAGTACGTATCCGCATACCTTAAAATGAAACTCGCGACTGAGACGGAGGCTTGCGCCGGGGCTGCGGTGGACTATAAAGAGCACGAAAAATACCTTCAACCGCGGCTTTTTTGATGACCCGTCCGATTGCACAAAAGGAATCCCATCTGCGCGCCGTGCGCTGGTGGCTGGTGTTCATGGCGCTGCTGATTGCCGCCATGGTGCTGGTCGGCGGAGCGACGCGGCTGACTGAATCCGGCCTTTCGATCGTCGAGTGGAAACCCGTGACGGGCTCGCTTCCTCCGCTTTCTCAGGCGGAATGGATTCAGGCTTTTGAGGGCTACAAAGCGATACCGCAGTATCGCGAGATGAACGCGGGCATGACGCTCGATCAGTTCAAGACCATCTTCTGGTGGGAGTGGAGCCATCGCCTGCTCGGACGCTTCATCGGTATCGCGTTCCTGTTGCCGTTCCTCTGGTTCATGTGGCGCGGCGCGCTGCCGTCGGATCTGAAGCGGCGGCTCTGGATTATTTTCGGCCTGGGTGGCCTTCAGGGCGCGGTCGGCTGGTGGATGGTCGCCTCCGGTCTTACCGAGCGCACCGAGGTGTCGCAGTATCGTCTGGCGACGCATCTGGTGCTGGCGTTGCTGATTTTCACGGCGATCGTCTGGACCCTGCGGCGGCTGTCGGATCGGCCGCCGACGCTGGCGTCAATTCGATTGCGGGTAACGAGCGGCGTTCTGCTGGTGCTGGTGTTTGTGCAGCTTTATTTTGGAGCGCTGGTCGCCGGGCTGCGGGCAGGGCGCGTCTTCAACACATGGCCGGACATCGACGGATCGTTCATTCCATCCGCGGACAGGCTGTTCTTCGAGCAGCCATGGTGGCGCAATCTGTTCGACAACACGCTCACGGTTCAGTTCCAGCATCGCATGATGGCGTATGCGCTGTTTGCGGTTGCGGTTCTCCATCTGATCGATGCTCTCGTATCGCGCGCGAACCCCGCTATTGTTCGCGGAGCTCTTTGGCTCGCCCTCGCGATGACGCTACAGGCGACGCTTGGCATCCTGACCCTCCTGTACGAGGTTCCCATCATGCTCGCCCTGGTGCATCAAGGGGTCGCGATTGTGGTGCTGACGCTTGCGATCGTTCAGGCTGAGCGGATGACCGAGGGCCAATCCGCCCGGCAACGCCAGGAACTGGGCGTGGCGGCCGGATAGTTTTCTATCGGCGCGGGGGCCGAGCGGCTTTGCTTGGATTCGATACCGCAGTGTTGATACCGCGCAGGAGTGGCATCGGATCGGACCGGGCCTGAGGCTGCGTTCCCGTTCTGCGACGCATAACCCTCCCGACATCGGTCCTCGCCGTCTATACAGATTCCCGAGCCTGCTTATGATGTGACACGGTCGTGAGCCGGGCGGGAAAGGCAGGAACAGCCGAACCCCCGGTTGATCGCGAGTCAGCATCGGGGCGAACAATATGGCGAGATCCGGCAACCTCTCCGTCCTGCTCATCACGACCTGGGCATTCACCGTTTGCTTCGCTGTGTGGATGATGTTCGGTGTGATCGGCATTCCGATCCGCGAACAGCTTGGGCTCGGTTCGACGGAATTCGGTCTGCTCACGGCGACGCCTGTCCTTACCGGCGCATTGTTTCGCTTGCCGCTGGGCATCTGGACCGACCGCTTCGGCGGACGGATCATCATGCTGCTGCTGCTGGTCGGCTGCGCGGTCCCGGTGTGGCTGTCCGCCTATGCGACCACGCTCTGGCAGTTCCTGCTGCTAGGACTGGCGCTGGGTCTGGTCGGCGCGTCCTTTTCGGTCGGCACGCCCTATGTCGCGCGCTTCTTTCCCAGGGAACGCCGGGGCTTCGCGATGGGTTTCTTCGGCGCCGGCACGATCGGCGCCGCCCTGAACATGTTCGTATCTCCCTGGCTCATAGAGGCCTATGGCTGGCAGATGGTGCCCAAGGTATATGCCGTCGTGCTGCTGGTCACCGCGCTTCTCTTTTGGGCGTTGTCCGCGCGTGATCCCGGCGTCGGCAGTCAGGCGCCTTCGATGTGGCGACAATTGTCGGTGCTGCGCGATCCTCGCGTCTGGAAGTATTGCCAGTACTATTCGATCGTGTTCGGCGGTTTCACCGCGCTGTCGATCTGGATGCCGCAATACTTCAAGACCGAGTACGGTTTCACCATCGCGCAGGCGTCGCTGCTGGCGGCGTGCTTCTCGCTTCCCGGCGGGGCCTTTCGCGCCTTGGGCGGCTGGCTTTCGGATCGCTTCGGCGCCCATAACGTCACCTGGTGGGTGCTGTGGGTTGCCTGGGTCTGCCTGTTTCTGCTGTCCTATCCCAGGACGGACCTGATCGTGCACACGGTCCGTGATCCGCTGAGTTTCAGCATCGCCCTGCCGTCGTGGTTCTTCACCATGCTTCTCTTCACGCTCGGCATCGCCTTTGCCTGCGGCATGGCCTCGACGTTCAAATACATCGGCGACGACTTTCCCGACAGCATGGGAGCGGTATCCGGCGTCGTCGGCATGGCGGGCGGCTTCGGCGGCTTCCTGCTGCCGATCACGTTCGGGGTGATCCTTGACTGGCTCGGCTTCAACTCGAGCTGCTTCATGCTGCTCTACGGCATCATCTGGGTATCGCTGACGCTCAACTACCTCACCGAAGTCAGGCAGGCGCCGGTCATGGGAGAGCAAGTTCGATCGCCTGCGGCGGAGCAGTCACGTTAGGGTGTTTTCGAGCGACGTGGAAACCGCTTCGCGTGAAGAAAACGCGTCAAAACAATAATCTCTATAGCGTTTTCGAGCGAAGTGGGTACCGGTTCGCGTGAAGAAAACGCGTCAAAACAATAATTTAGAACCGCTTCTGATTTAATCAGAAGCGAACATGCTCTAGTTTCTGGACGCCGTCGTCGCATAATGCGGACGATACTCAGTCCAGACGTCATGCCCCGCTTTATGCCGGGCATCGACGTCTTCGTCTTCGCGGAATTGCAGCATCCAAGACGTGGACGGCCGGGACGAAGCCCGGCCATGACCGTGGCGCACTTATCATTGATGCACGTTCCGTTCTACGCCATCGCCTGCTCGAGGTCGGCCATGAGGTCTTCCTTGTCCTCGATGCCGATCGCCAGGCGAACAATATCGGGGGCGGCGCCGGCTTTGATCTTCGCCGCATCGTCGAGCTGGCTGTGCGTGGTCGATGCCGGGTGGATCACGAGCGATCGGGTATCGCCGATATTGGCGAGGTGCGAGAACAGCTTGAGTTTCGACACCAGCTTGACGCCGGCGTCGTATCCGCCTTTCAGGCTGAACGTGAACACCGCGCCGGCGCCCTTCGGCGAATATTTGCGGGCGAGGGCGTTGTACGGGTCGCCGGGCAACCCGGCGTAGTTGACCGCCGCGACGGCGGGATGGGCCGCCAGCCATTCGGCGATCGCCTGTGTGTTCTCGCAATGCTTCTGCATCCGCAGCGGCAGTGTTTCGATGCCCGTCAGGATCATGAAGGCGTTGAACGGCGACAGCGCCGAGCCGAGATCGCGCAGTCCAAGCGCGCGGCATGCGATCGCGAAGGCGAAGTTGCCGAACGTCTCCTGTAACCGGATTCCGTTATATTCCGGGCGCGGTTCGCTCAGGATCGGATACTTGTTATCCTTCGACCAGTCGAACGTGCCCGCATCGACTATGATGCCGCCGAGCGAGTTGCCGTGGCCGCCGAGGAATTTCGTGAGCGAGTGAAGCACGATATCGGCGCCGTGCTCGATCGGTCGAATGAGATAGGGGCTCGCCATCGTATTATCGACGATCAGGGGGACGCCCGCCTTGCGCGCGATCGCCGCGATCGCTTCGATATCGGTGATGGCTCCCCTGGGATTGGCGACCGATTCGATGAAGATCGCCCGTGTTCGCGGCGTCACGGCCTGCTCGAAGGTGTCGATATCGTCCGGGTCCGCCCACGCCACGTTCCAGCCGAAGCTCTTGAAAGCGTGCGTGAACTGATTGATCGTTCCGCCATAGAGCTTGCGGGCGGCGATGACCTCATCGCCGGGTTTCATGAGTTGCTGGAGCGTGATGACCTGCGCGGCATGCCCCGACGCCACCGCAAGCGCCGCGGTGCCGCCCTCGAGCGCGGCGACGCGCTCTTCCAGCACCGCGTTGGTCGGATTGCCGATGCGGGTATAGATGTTGCCGAACGCCTGCAATCCGAACAGCGAGGCCGCGTGGTCGGCATCGTTGAACACGAAGGAGGTAGTCTGATAGATCGGCGTCGCGCGCGCGCCGGTGGTCGGATCAGGCTGGGCGCCGGCGTGGACGGCAAGCGTTGCGAAGCCCGGAGTGCGATCGGTCATCTCGTATCCTGTCTGCTCGGTCGGATGTGACGCTGATGATGCTGATGGGATCGCGCGTTGACGTCAAGGCGCTGCCGGACAACCCTGGATTATGCCGCGCAGGTCCGTGACGGCGGACGCGTTCCTTCAACCAGATCCGGCGCTCACGCCGGGCCGTCCTTGTCCCGCAAAAGTGACACGGGGATCGTGCACGGAACAACGACCTACTCTATTCCGAATCCTTGTAGTTTTTTCAGGTAATATAGAACCATTTTCATAAGCCAATGATTATTCTACAGAAAGATCACCTGAATGGCGTTGACGCGGAAAGGTCGCGCCTCTAGAAACCTCAACAGTTCGGCGCGTGCGCGTCGAGGTCTCTTTCACGGATGTCTCACATGAAAACGTTTTCGGCAAAGCCCGCCGAAGTGACGAAGAAATGGGTGTTGATCGACGCCAGCGGACTGGTGGTCGGACGGCTCGCCACCCTCGTTGCGATGCGGCTGCGCGGCAAGCATCTGCCGACCTACACCCCGCATGTCGATTGCGGCGACAATGTCATCATCATCAATGCGGCCAAGGTGGTTTTCACCGGCCGCAAGCGGGACGACAAGATCTATTACAACCACACCGGATACATCGGCGGCATCAAGCAGCGCACGGCGAAGTCAATTCTCGAAGGGCGCTTTCCGGAGCGCGTTCTCGAAAAGGCCGTTGAGCGCATGATCCCGCGCGGCCCGCTCGGGCGCGTACAACTCGGCAACCTCCGGGTCTATGCCGGCGCCGAGCATCCGCACGAGGCGCAGCAGCCGGAAGTCATCAATGTCGGTGCGATGAACCGTAAGAACATGAGGGCCGCATAATCATGGCCGATACCATTCAGTCTCTCGACCAGTTGTCCGCGCTCAAGCCGGCCGAGTCGGAAGCGCCGAAGCACACCAAGAAGGTCGACAAATACGGCCGCGCTTACGCCACCGGCAAGCGCAAGGATGCGGTTGCCCGCGTCTGGATCAAGCCGGGCGCTGGCAAAATCCTGGTTAATGCCCGCGAGGTTGACGTTTACTTCGCGCGTCCCGTGCTGCGAATGATGATCCAGCAGCCGCTCGTTGCTGCCGCGCGCGCCGGTCAATATGACGTCGTCTGCACCGTTGCCGGCGGCGGCCTGTCCGGCCAGGCGGGGGCTGTCCGCCACGGCCTGTCTAAGGCACTGACGCACTTCGAGCCCGAATTGCGTGGCGTGCTCAAGAAGGGCGGCTTCCTGACCCGCGACTCGCGCGTGGTCGAACGCAAGAAGTACGGCAAGGCGAAAGCCCGCCGCTCGTTCCAGTTCTCGAAGCGCTGATCGAATTCGACCTTCGCCGCAGCCAGCGGCGAAGGTCGAGCTTCGAACCTCGGAACTTTAGCTCAATTTTTCCTGCCAGAGCAGGGAGCTATGGAAGGTTTCTGCAGAAGTCTGTTATCTTTGCGGAATGCATCCGGCTTCGCTGCCGTCGCGGAAAAGAACTATAGCGTTTTCGAGCGAAGCGGAATCCGGTTCGCGTCAAGAAAACGCGTCAAAACATAAAGATAAAGTCTTTCACCATTTCCATAAAACGGTGAAAGACTCTGGTATCGCCCAGCGCCTGTCGGGTCGCATACGCTGCGCATTGGCTGCGTTTCTGATTGTCGTGGTGCCCGGTCCGGCCTCTGCGCAAGTGGGCGCGGAGACGGCGGCCGCCCCCGAACACGCCAAACCGGATAAGACAGACAAGCCCGATAAAGCAGTCGAGCCGGATAAGGTAGACAAGTCCGACAAGGTCGATCTCGACACACGCGAGGCGATCTGCCTGATGGTCGAATCCGCGGCCAGGGCCGAGAGCTTACCGCTGGAGTTTTTCGCGCGCGTGATCTGGCAGGAGAGCCGGTTTCAGCCCGATGCGGTGGGACCCATGACGCGCAGCGGTCAGCATGCGCAGGGTATCGCGCAGTTCATGCCGGGGACGGCGAACGAGCGACGGCTGCTTGATCCTTTCGATCCGGTGCAGGCCCTGCCCAAGTCGGCGGAATATCTGAACGAGCTGCGTGGGCGCTTCGGCAATCTGGGACTGGCGGCCGCGGCCTATAACGCCGGTCCTCGCCGTTTGCAGGACTGGCTTGATGGCAAGGGATCGATGCCCGCCGAGACGCGCAACTATGTTGTCGCCATCACGGGATCGCCCATCGAGGACTGGGCGGCCGCCGGCAAGAGCGGGAAACCGCCAGCCCCTTCAGACACGACGAGTTGCCGCGAACTGATGGCGTTGTTGAAACGGGCACCCAATCCGTTTGTCACGGGCCTCGAACAGCACGTCAAGCTCGGTGCGGACAAGCCGTGGGGGGTACAGCTCGCGGCGGGCTTCAACCGCGCCGGCGCGATGGCGATGTACGCACGAGCCATTAGACACCTTGGCGCTGTGATCGGCGATCGCGATCCGAGCCTGCTGGGCTCGCTATGGCGCAGTCGTGGCACGCGGACATTCTATCAGGTGCGGATCGGGGCCGATTCGCGTATGGAGGCCGACGATCTCTGCAACCGGATCCGGCGCGCTGGCGGCGCCTGCCTCGTGCTGCGAAACCCGCGCGTGAAAGGGTAGGATCAGGGGCGTGCGGCCGTGCAGGCTGTTCTGATCGAGGCGGGATGACAGGCCCGGACAAGGAAAAAAGAGGACCGAGGGCGATGGGACAAGAAAACGAAGTCCGGGCGGGAGAGGTCGTGGTCGAGCCGCCGTCGCCGACGGATGCGGGGCTGGTGTTCGTCGGCCGCGTTCGGACGCCATGGAGAACCCGTGCGGAAGCGCCGCGTCAAGGGCAGCCTGACGGACCGGTCTGCCGCCTCGAGATATTCGATCCCTGGAAGCCGGCATTGCAGGGCCTGGAGAGATACGAGAGCATCGAGGTCATTTACTGGCTTCATCTGTCGCGTCGCGACATCGTGCGGCAGGTTCCCAAAAGCAGCGGCTCGTCCCATGGCACGTTTGCGCTCCGGTCGCCGGTGCGGCCTAATCCGATCGGGACGTCGATCGTGAAGCTGGTGGGTATCGAGGGCTCCACGGTTCTGGTGCGTGGACTGGATTGCCTCGACGAGACGCCGCTGCTCGACATCAAGCCGATCCGCTGCCAATTTGCGTCAGCGCCGAAGGGCGATGGCGAAACCGGCTGAACGCGTCCGCAGCATCAGGCGACGCCGTCTCCGGTCTTGCGAAAAGGGCCGGCTTCCGTGAGTTCCCGGGCCGCTTCGGCGACGTAGTGACGTTCGCGATTGAGGAAGTCACCCACCGCGCGTCGCAACCCCGGATCGGCGATATAGTGTGCCGAGTAGGTGGTTTGCGGAAGATAGCCCCGCGCGATCTTGTGCTCGCCCTGTGCGCCGGCCTCCACCGTTCTCAGGCGATGCTGGATCGCAAAATCGATCGCCTGATAATAACAGACCTCGAAATGCAGGAAGGGATGATGCTCGATGGCGCCCCAGTGCCGCCCGAACAGCGTATCCGACCCGATGAAGTTGATGGCGCCCGCGATCCAGCGGCCGTCGCGCCGGGCCATGATCAGGGCGATATCCCGGCTCATGCTCTGGCCGATCAGCGAATAGAACGACCGGGTCAAATAGGGCCGGCCCCATTTGCGCGTCCCCGTTTCCATATAAAACTGAAAAAAGGCGTCCCAGATCTCCTCGGTAAGGTCGCCGCCGGTGAGGACGTGGATGGTGATGCCGTTGGCCAGCGCATCGCGACGTTCACGCCGGATCGCCTTGCGGTGCCGCGAGTTGAGGCTGGCGAGGAAGTCCTCGAAGCACGAATAGCCGTCGTTTCGCCAATGAAACTGCTGGTCGGTGCGCCGGAGGAATCCCTTCTCCGCGAGGAACGCCCATTCATCCTTGCGAGCAAAAGTGACGTGGACCGATGATGCGCGGGTCGCGTCACACAGGCCGACGAGGCCGCCGGCCAGCGCGGCGCGGACATCCGCTTCGTCGTTGCCGGGTCGGATCAGAAGCCGGGGGCCGGTGGCGGGTGTGAACGGAACCGACACCAGAAGCTTGGGATAATAGCGCCCGCCTGCGCTCTCATAGGCATTGGCCCAGCCGTGATCGAAGACATACTCACCCTGCGAGTGGGATTTCAGATAGCAGGGGACGATGCCGACGATCGAGCCGTCTTGGCGCGCGATCAGATGGCGCGGTCCCCAGCCGGTCCGGGAACAGGCCGAGTTCGACGATTCGAGAGCGATGAAAAAAGCATGTGAAACGAAAGGATTATAACGGCATTTTGAACTTTGGGATGAATCCGGGAGAGGCGCGGGGACTGCACTATCGGATCCTCCGCCCGGACCGGAGGCCGGATTAGCGCAGGCGTCCCAGTCCGCAGCCGGAATTTCGCTGACGGATCCGACAGCTTCGAGCGATATTTCAGATGGTGGTATCAAGGAGTTGAACCGGTCCGGCTTGAGAATTCAGCCACTGCACGCAGTGACTCTTGCGGTGTGGCGGTGCGATGTTTGATCCGCATCCGCCCAGAGATTGGACACGATGCCTGGCGACATCAAGGGTCGCGTGATCATGCGTTCGGGTAGAAACCTTCGAAGATCATCTGGTCGGCATGTCTTGCGGCACGGGCACGCTGTTCCGCGCTGCGCACCGTCCATGTCAGCAACGGACAACCTAAAATGTTTCTTGCAATCCAAGGCGCGAGAGCAGGGAGTTCGTTCACGTTATAAGCGACAAAATGCGGCCGGGTGCGGAAGCCGTGACGCAGATGGGTCATCGCGGCGCGCTGGCGCGACGTCGCTTCCGGCCAGTCGGCCTTCGAATAGCGGCGCTCGGCGACGATGCCGCGCGGGAGCGACGGCATCAACTCGCGCATCGCCATGACCTGATCCGGATCGAATGACATCCCGGCCGCCGGCCCGTCATAGCCGGACAGCACCTCCGCCATGCGGCGCACGAGATCTGTACCGCCATCAAAGTGACTTTTGACCTCGATCACCAGCGGTACGCGGCCCGCGACCAGCGCGCAGAGATCCGCAAGCGACATCATTTTTTCGGGCGTGCTCTTGAAAATGACGCGCTTGAGCTCGGCCGCGGTCACGGTTCGCAACGCCCCCGATCCTTCCGTCAGCCGGCCGAGTTCATCGTCATGGTAGACCATGGCCTCATTGTCGGCGGTCAGCTGGATGTCCACCTCGATGGCGAAATTCCCGGCGATGGCGGCCCGGATCGCTCCGGGCATATTCTCCATGATCCCGCGAGCGTGGTCATGCAGGCCGCGGTGGGCGATCGGGCGTGCTGTCAGCCAGTCGGGCGCGCGCATTCGGGGTCAGGCGACTTCGAAAAGGCCTTCGATCTCGACCGCCGCATTCGCGGGAAGGGCGGCGACGCCGACCGTGCTGCGCGAGTGGCGGCCCTTCTCGCCGAACGCCGCAACCATCAGGTCCGATGCGCCGTTCAATACCTTGGGACCGTCGGCGAAATCGGGAGCGGAGTTGACGAAGCCGCCAAGCCTGACGACACGGGCGACCTTGTCGAGATCGCCGAGCGCGGCCTTGACCTGTGCCAGCAGATTGATGGCGCAGCCGCGCGCGGCCGCGTTACCTTCTTCAACGGTGACATCCGCGCCCAGCTTGCCTTTTGCGATCAGGTTACCCTCCGGGTCCAGGCAGAGTTGTCCGGACACGAACAGCAGGTTGCCGGTACGAACGAAGCCGACGTAATTCGCCACGGGCGATGCCGGTTCATGCAGGATGATGCCCTGCGCGGCCAGATTTTGCTCGATCACTCCTGCCATGTTAGTCCCCTATAGCGTTTTCGAGCGAAGCGGGTGTCGGTTCGCGTGAAGAAAACGCGTCAAATCAAAATCTGAGAGCCCGTTTCTGATTCTATCAGAAGCGGAAAGGCTCTTATAGACGTTCCACTCGAAATCCGTTGAGGAGTCTATCTCGCCTATCGTCTTGCGACATGCAAGCAAATGCCGGATTGGAGCGGGTTCTCCAAGCGGCCCGACAGGCAGCCGATCAAACTTTCGAGACAGACAGCAAATAATCGGGGCTGCGGCGGGCCTCCCCAATTGCGGCGCAATTGAGCGGTGACTATGGTCGGATTCAATCCCGTCGAGAGATGATATGCGCCACTATTCTCGTTGCTCCGCTTCGCGCCTTTTGCCCTGGTTTCTGACGACAATTGTCGCCGCCGCGTCCCTGCCGGCACTAAGTGGTGCGGCGTATGCCGCCGCCGGAGTTTCGTTTCTCTCTCATCAGGCGCTGTACAATCTGAGCCTGGTGAAATCTCGAGGCAGCTCGTCGATCAACGGCGCGCGCGGGCGAATCCTCTACAAGTTTTCCGGAAGCGCCTGCGAAGGTTACACGTCGGACTTCAGGCAGGTCTCGGAAATGGACAACGGGGAAGGCGAGACGACGCTCAGCGACATGCGTTCCACGAGCTGGGAGGATGCGGAAGGAAAGGCATACCGTTTCAAGATCGTGACCCGCGCGAACGACAGCGATCAGAGCGAGGTCGACGGAATCGCCGAACGCAAGGGTGGCAAAATCACGGTGAAACTGAAACGGCCGGTCGCCAAAACGGTCACCATCGACGGCAAGGCGGTGTTTCCGACCGAACAGATCCAGCGCATCATTGCGGCCGCGAAGGCAGGAAAGTCGGTGCTCGAACTGACCGTGTATGACGGATCGGACAACGGCGAGAAAGTCTACAACACGTTTTCGGTGATCGGGAAACCCATTCGAGGGGAGGCGACGGGATCAACGCCTGATCCATCGACCGCCAATGATCAGATGAAAACCTTGACGCGATGGCCGGTCACCGTCAGTTACTACGAACGCGGCGCCCCACATACCAGCGGTGAACAGACCCCGAACTACTCCATATCGTTCGAGCTGTTCGAGGATGGCGTCTCGCGCGCGTTGGTGCTCGACTACAATGACTTCGTGATTTCCGGGAAGATGGACAAGTTCGACCTCAGCGATGTCAGGAGCGCCAAGCCCTGCAAGTGATGTCAGCCTGATATACTTCGGAATGCGGGTCCTTTGACCGCGCTCCCGGATTACCTGGGTGGCTTTTCCGGCCCGTCATAGACAAGGCCCCGGATGACGGCCGCGCTCCCGAACTTCTTGCGCAGGTCGTCCATCGCCCGTTCAGCATGAGCTGAGCGGAGATCCAGCATATCGGCCTCGCCGGCTTGCGATGCCGCCCGAAGCGCGCTGACGCCCGTTCCCATCAGGCGGAAAGCGGTGCCATCGACTTCCTTCGTCAGCATTTCCCGGCACGTTGCGAAAATCTTGGATGCGAGCTGGGTCGAACCGGAGATCGATCGCGACCGCGTTCTTTGCCGGAAATCGGTGGTCTTGAGCTTCAGCGTGATGGTCGATCCCGCCAGTTCACTTGCCTTCAGTCGCGAGGAGACCTTCTCCGACAGCCGCCACAGGAGGCGTTCGAGCGTGGCGAAATCGCGGATATCGGACTCGAACGTCGTCTCGCTCGAAATGGTCCTGGCGCCGCGATCCGCGATCACCCGCCGGTCATCGATGCCCTGCGCCAGCCGCCACAACCGGCGCCCGTCGGCAGGAAACTGCTTCATCATTTCGATCTCGCCGGCATGTTGCAGATCGCCGATGGCCCGAAAGCCACGCTCCGACAGTCGCTGCTGGGTGGCCGGGCCGACGCCGAAAATGAAACCGACCGGCTTGTCCGCGAGCATGATGCGCGCTTCGTCCTGGTCGAGTGCCGCGAAACCGCGCGGCTTGTCGAGGTCCGAGGCGATCTTCGCGAGGAATTTATTGCACGACAGCCCGACCGACACCGTGATGCCGAGCTGGCGTTCGATGCCTGTTGCGAACCTCGCCAGCACCTTGGCGGGAATCATGCCGTGAACGCGTCGGGTACCGCTGAGGTCAAGGAAGGCTTCGTCGATCGACAGCGGCTCGACCAGCGGCGTCAGCGCCTGCATGGCGGTGCGCACATCCCGACCGATCCTGACATATTTCGCCATGTCGGGAGGGACCACCGCTGCGAAGGGGCAAAGCGCGAGGGCTTTGAACATCGGCATCGCGGAATGCACGCCGTAGGTCCGGGCGGTATAGCAGGCGGCCAATACCACGCCGCGCCTGCCGCCGCCCACGATGACAGGCTTGTCCGCCAGCGCCGGATTATCCCGCTTCTCGACCGTGGCGTAGAACGCGTCGCAATCGATGTGGGCGATGGCAAGCGCCGGCAATGCGCGATGTCGCACCAGCCGGGGCGAGCCGCACGCGCTGCAACGGGGCGCCGTAAAGCTGAGGTCGGCGAGACAATCCCGGCAAAAGCACAACGGACCATCCGACGAACCTGCGGTCACGGGAGGTCGCGTTCCGGAAAAACATCGCCGAACGCCTGTCGGGCGGCCGCGATCGTGGTCGGGTGATGCCCCGAGGACTCCGAGAACGCTTTCACGGTTGCGTCGTCGCGCAGCACGAAATCCAGCACGGCGGTCAAAAAATGCGGATCGGAGGCGGAACTGCGCAGAGTCTCCGGACCGATGCCGGTCTCGGCCAGAAACCGGCCTAGAACCTCCGCGTCGGCCGCGACAAATGAAAGGGCCTGAATGGCCACAAACTCAGCGGCTTCGCGCGGGTTATGCACACGCTTTGTCATCTCGACCATTTGCCTTTCCGTAACCTATCGATTTTACTTTGGACCAGAATGCCCGAGTCCTGGAACCTTCAACCAATTACTAATCCGCTCGCATAAAGATCGTCTTATGTCTTAACGACTTAGAGCGAATTCTGGTGCAAATCTAACTCCAGTTTGCGGATAAGTGTCGCGGTGCCGGCATATTATCGCTCAGGGCGGACGAGCACCGAGTCGACTGGAGGGCCGAAGTGGCCAAGACGGTCCTGATCGTGGAAGACAACGAGCTCAACATGAAGCTCTTCCGCGATCTGTTGGAGGCTCATGGTTATCACACGTCCGGGACCAGCAACGGGTTCGAGGCGCTTGATCTGGTTCGCAAGCTTCGTCCCGATCTGGTCCTCATGGATATTCAGTTGCCGCAGGTATCCGGCCTGGATGTCACGCGCTGGATCAAGGACGATCCCGAACTGCGCGCGATTCCCGTGGTTGCGGTGACGGCGTTTGCTATGAAGGGCGACGAGGAACGCATCCGCGAGGGCGGCTGCGAGGCTTACCTGTCGAAGCCCATTTCGGTCGGCAAGTTCATCGAGACCGTTCGCCGGTTCGTGGGTTGAGGAGATAAGAGTGTCCGCGCGTGTTCTGGTCGTCGACGATGTCCCCGCCAATGTCCGGCTCCTGGAAGCGCGCTTGTCGGCGGAATATTTCGACGTTTTGACCGCGTCCAATGGCGCGCAGGCATTGGAGACCTGCGCCCGCGCCGAGTGCGACATCATCCTCCTCGACGTGATGATGCCTGACATGGACGGTTTTGAGGTCTGCCGCCGGCTGAAGGCCAACCCGGCAACCCATTTTATTCCGGTGGTGATGATCACCGCGCTGGACAATCCGTCCGACCGTGTGCGCGGCCTTGAGGCCGGCGCCGATGATTTCCTGACCAAGCCGGTATCGGATGTCGTGTTGACCGCGCGGGTTCGTTCGTTGACGCGTCTGAAGATGATGACCGACGAACTCCGCCTGCGGGCCATGACTTCGCTCGAAATCGGCATGCAGGCGCCGGAGCGCGAGGCGGTCTGCGATAGCGGGAAGGGCGGGCGCATCCTGCTGGTCGATGACCGTCCCTCGTCGTATGAGCGGCTGGCGTCGATGCTGAGCGCCGAACATGCCGTCGACGTCGAAGCCGACCCCTCCGAGGCGCTGTTTCGTGCCGCCGAAAGCAATTACGATCTCCTTATCGTCTCGCTCGGGCTGGAAAATTTCGACGGCCTGCGGCTGTGCAGCCAGGCGCGCTCGCTGGAGCGGACGCGACACGTTCCGATTCTCGCCGTTGCCGACGCCGACGGCAGCCCGCGATTGCTGCGTGGTCTCGAGATCGGCATCAATGATTATCTGCTGCGGCCGATCGACAGGAACGAACTGCTCGCCCGCGCGCGCACGCAAATCCGCCGCCGTCGCTATACCGTTCACCTGCGTGACAACGTGGCGAGTTCGATCGAAATGGCCGTCACGGACGGACTGACCGGGCTGCACAACCGGCGTTACATGGAAAGCCATCTGACGACGCTGGCCGAGCAGGCCTCGCTGCGCGGCCAGTCATTGGCGCTCATGATGCTTGATATAGACTACTTCAAGGCGATCAATGACAATTACGGCCATGACGCCGGTGACGATGTTCTACGGGAGTTCGCGCTGCGTATCCGCAAAGCTATTCGAGGAATCGATCTGGCCTGCCGTTACGGCGGCGAGGAGTTCGTGATCGTGATGCCGGAGACCGACCTGCATGTCGCCGGCATGGTGGCCGAGCGCCTGCGCCGCGCGATTGCTGGCGAACCGTTCTCCATCCACAAGGGGACGAAGCTGATCAAGGTGACCATCTCGATCGGATTGTCGACCCTGGAGCGGAAGGGGGAGCCTATCTCTGACGTCGTGAAGCGCGCCGATGTCGCGCTTTACCGCGCCAAGCATGACGGCCGAAACCGCGTCGTGGCGGAGGCGGCTTGATCTCCGCCGCCTGACTCTCGCCGAGGAATGAGAGCCTTCTCGCGTCTGATGGAATCAGAAGCGAAGCCCCATGATCTGGTGTGTTTTTCTCACGCGAACCTGTGTCGGTCCGTGGTCAAGCCCAAGAACAAAACGTGGCTTCGATCGCAAATGCCATCGTGTATTTGCAGCGCTGATATGCGCGAGCGCATTCCACGTCCTATAGCGTTTTCGCGCGAAGCATGTCCTCGGGCTTGACCCGAGGACGGAATCCGGTTCGCGTGAAGAAAACGCGTCAAACGTTGCCATAAGACGCGCAAAATAAAACGGAGCGCGAAAGCTCCGCACCGGTTGCGCAGGCCAGATCTTACCTGCTCTTGCTTACTTGATCTTGGCTTCGCGGAATTCGACGTGTTTGCGCGCAACCGGATCGTATTTTTTCTTGACCATCTTGTCGGTCATGGTGCGCGAGTTCTTCTTGGCGACGTAGTAGAAGCCCGTGTCAGCGCTGGAAACCAGCTTGACCTTGATGGTGACGGCCTTGGCCATGTGCAAACCCTTGATGTCGGAAAAGGAAAGCCGGCCACATCAGGCCTGCATCTGGCCGGCAAACTAGCCGCGAAACGTCGAAAGTCAAGGATTTCAAGGCCAACGACGCCAGAATCAGTCCATGATGGCGCGGATCGTCGGCGGCAGGCGTTGCGGTTTCCAAAGCCGTTCAACGTGATCCTTCGGATGCAAGGCTATAGCTCTTTTGACGAAGCTGATTGTCACATTAGGCAAGAAACATCGTCATAGTATTGTCTGCTTTTATGTATTTTTCGGATGGTTCATCCGCTGGCTCCGTGAAAGGCAAGGAAGTTGCGGGATGAGCTTGCCCGCTGCTGGCTATGGCGTTTTCGAGCGAAGCATGTCGTTGGGGAAGCATGTCGTTGGGCTTGACCCGAGGATGGATACCGGTTCGCGTTAAGAAGGCGCGTCAAAACAACAATCTGGAGCTTCGCTTCTGATTCGGTCAGAAGCGATAATGCTTTAGAGTTCTTCAAGTATGATCGAATCGGCAAGTGTGGCTTCAACGCTTCAACTTCAGAGTTTCCGCCAAGACTGCTCGCAAGGGGTTCCTTAGCGCCCCGGCGGCGAATATGTTCGCGTGGGGCAAGTGACTTGGTGGGGAAAGTGACTCGGTGGGGAAAGTGACTCGGTTGGGCAAGTGGCTCGGGGGATGATCCGGCGTAGAGGCTCGGCCTTGTTTACGTCTTGTGATATGAAGAATGGAATTCTGCGGATGGGTGGTGTGAGACTGGCGGCGGCGGCCGCCGTGTTGGCTTTTATGACTGCGTGGCCGGGGACGGCGACACGGGTCTCCGCCGACACCATCGAATCTGCATTGGTGCGTGCCTACCAGAGCAACCCTCAGCTCAATGCCCAGCGCGCCGCTGTTCGTGCGACCGACGAGAGCGTGCCCCAGGCCCTTTCGGGCTATCGGCCCAGAGTCGCCGTAACCACGAGCGGCGGCTTTCAGCATACCGACATGACATTTAGCCAGGGTCTGCCGGGTCAGGGAAACGTCCTAGGGAGGATCAAGGGTAATCAGACACCGGTAGCTATCGGCGCCACGGTTTCACAGACGCTGTTCGACGGATTCCAGGCCGCCAACAGGACCCGTGCGGCGGAAGGACAGGTTTCGGCGGCGCGCGAGGGGCTAAGGGTCCTCGAGCAGACCGTACTGCTCGCTGCTGCGACCATCTATATGGATTATCTGCGGGATGCCGCCATTGTGGAGGTTCAGCGCAGCAATGTTCGCGTCCTCGAGGAGACGCTCAAGCAGACGCGTGATCGTTTCAATGTCGGCGAGGTGACCCGCACCGACGTGGCGCAGTCCGAGGCCCAACTCGCCGCCGGACGCACCCAGCTTATGGCCACTGAATCCACCCTCATAACCACGCGCGCGAATTATCGGCGCATTGTCGGCAACGAACCGGGGCAGTTGGCGCCGGGCTCGCCCGTTGATCGCTTTCTGCCGTCAACGCTCGCGCGTTCCGTGGATCTCGCCCTTACCCAAAATCCCAATGTGACCGCGGCGATGTATGGCATCGACGTCAGCCATTTGCAGGTCAAGGTTGCGGAGGGCGTGCTGTTTCCGACCGTGACCCTTCAGGCCAACGTGCAGAAGGGGTACGATCAGCAGCTCACATTGCCGACTCAGTTCGCCGCATCGGCGATCGCGCAGGTGTCGGTGCCGATCTATCAGGGCGGCGCTGAATATTCGCTGATCCGCCAGTCCAAGGAAACGCTGGCGCAACAACGTCTCAACCTCGAGCAGGTTCGCAATCAGGCGCGCGCCAGCACTGTGCAGGCGTGGGGCCAGCTCGAAGCAACCAAGGTGCAGGTGAAGTCGGCGCAGGCGCAGGTCGAGGCTTCGGAGATCGCGGTCAACGGCATTCGCGAGGAAGCCAAGGCCGGTCAACGAACCACGTTCGACGTGCTGGTCGCGCAACAAGCCCTCGTCAGCGCCCGAGTGGCCCTGGTGACGGCTCAACACGATCGCGTGGTCGCCTCCTATGCGGTTTTGAATGCCGTTGGCCGGTTGACGCCGCAGGTACTTAAGCTGAACACCACGGTGTACGATCCCAGTGTCCACTATCATCAGGTTCGCGACAGCTGGATTGGCCTGCGTACGCCGGATGGACAGTAGTTGCGCCGACGGCGGCGGGTCCTTTGCTTGCAATCAATTGATGCCATGACATACCTTTGCACGAGGTCGTGAAGCGATTCGGACGTCGTCGGATGCCGGTCCTGCTGCGAGGGCCGGCCCGGAATTGATGTCACCACCAGTTCGCAGCGCTTTCTTGGGAAATAAATCCGGTTGCGATCGATGTCGGCGCCCGCATCTGGAACCGGATGAAAATCCTTATATCGCTTGAAGCTGGCGCTCTGGCGAGGGCCGTGACAGATGTGGAGTTGGACATGACGCAACCTGCAAAAGTCCAAGAGCCCTCCATGGAGGAAATTCTGGCGTCGATCCGTCGCATCATCGCGGACGATGAAAAGCCCGCCGCGGCCGGAAAAGCTGCCGTCGCTGACGTAGTGGAAGCGCGGCCTCGGACCGCTCCCGCCCCTAAGCCGGCCGCTCCCGCGAATGCTGACGCCGCCAACAGCCAGGACGATATCGACGCGATGCTTGCGAACCTCGACGCAGCAGCCACCGGGAAAGAAGGCCGTCCCGCCGAGGCTGAGGAGGTGTTCGAACTGACGGACGAAATGGCCGTGCCGGATGCAAGGCAGGACGCTTTTCAGAAAATCGAACCTCAGGATGATCTGGAATTCGCCGAAGCGACGCAGGTCGCGGCTGCCTCGCCGGATTCAGCAGCCATCCCCCCGTCCAATCCGAATGCCGCGCCGGCGGCGCGGATTCTGTCGCACTCGACCGTTTCAGCGGTTGAAACGGCCTTCAACTCGCTTGCCAGCACGGTGTTGACCAACAACGCCCGCACCCTTGAGGATCTCGTCAAGGAGATGCTGCGCCCGATGCTGAAGTCCTGGCTCGACGACAATCTGCCGGGGTTGGTGGAGCGCATCGTCAAGGCTGAAATCGAGCGGGTCTCGCGCGGTCGTCCCTGATCCGCTCCACCAGCCGGGAATGCGGCGGCCACCGGAGCGGAAAGCCGAACCGTCTCCAGGCGTCATGAGAAACTCACATCTGCGCTATGCGGCCGGTTTATTCGGTGGTCTTGTTGACTTGATGCGCCCTGAAAGGCTTTTAGCCGTCAGGGGATCTATTTCGTGAACTGACCTGAAACGCCCCGACTGTGATTGCATTGACATGATCGAAAAAACCTATCAGCCATCCGATATTGAAAGTCGCATGTCCCGCGTTTGGGAAGAGGCCGGCGCGTTCAAGGCCGGCCGGCCCGAACGCCGCGAGGCTGAGCCGTTCACGATCGTCATCCCGCCGCCGAACGTCACCGGCTCGTTGCACATGGGGCACGCGCTGAACAACACCTTGCAGGATGTGCTGTGCCGCTTCGAGCGGATGCGCGGCCGCGACGTGCTATGGCAGCCAGGCACAGATCATGCCGGCATCGCGACCCAGATGGTTGTGGAGCGGCAGTTGATGGAACGGAAGGAGCCCGGCCGCCGCGAGATGGGCCGCGCCAGGTTTCTTGAACGAGTCTGGCAATGGAAAGCGGAGAGCGGCGGCGTTATCGTCAACCAGTTGAAACGGCTGGGAGCGTCCTGCGATTGGTCGCGTGAGCGTTTCACCATGGACGAAGGGCTGTCACGCGCGGTCGCCAAGGTTTTCGTCGAGCTGCATCGCGCCGGCCTGATCTACAAGGACAAGCGGCTGGTCAATTGGGATCCGAAACTGCTCACCGCGATCTCCGATCTCGAGGTGAAACAGGTCGAGGTGAAAGGCAGCTTGTGGCATCTGCGCTATCCGATCGAGGGCAAGGCTTTCGACCCGAGCGATCCCTCGACCTATATCGTCGTCGCCACCACGCGGCCGGAGACCATGCTGGGCGATACGGCTGTCGCGGTGCATCCGGAGAACGCGAAGCTCGAATACCTGATCGGCAGCAATGTCGTGCTGCCTTTGGCCGGCAGGATCATTCCGATTGTCGGCGACGACTATGCCGATCCGGAGAAGGGCACCGGCGCGGTCAAAATCACCCCGGCTCATGATTTCAACGACTTCGAGGTCGGTAGGCGCCACCACCTGCCGCAGATCAGCGTGCTCGATCGCGAGGGACGGCTGACGCTATCCGAGAACGAGGATTTCCTGCGCGGCCTTCCGTCGGGCGCGTTGATGCTGGCTGAGGAATTCGACGGCATGGATCGCTTCGCCGCGCGCAAGGCGATCGTGGCGCGTCTCGAAGAGTTCGGCTTTCTCGACAAGATCGAGCCGCATACGCACATGGTGCCGCATGGCGACCGCTCCAACGCCGTCGTCGAGCCCTACCTGACCGACCAGTGGTACGTCGACGCCAAGGAACTGGCGCGGCCGGCAATGGCCGCCGTGCGTTCCGGCGAAACGGCGTTCGTGCCGAAGAACTGGGAGAAGACCTATTTCGAGTGGATGGAGAACATCCAACCCTGGTGTATCTCGCGGCAGCTCTGGTGGGGTCATCAGATTCCGGCCTGGTACGGGCCCGACGGAAAGGTGTTCGTCGCGGAAACGGAGGACGAGGCGATCGGCCATGCGCTCGGCTATTACGTCGAGCAGGGCGTGATTACGGCGGAGCAGGGCGCCGGGATGGCGCGCGATCCGGCGAAGCGTGATGGCTTCATCACGCGAGACGAAGACGTGCTCGACACCTGGTTTTCATCGGCGTTGTGGCCGTTCTCGACGCTCGGCTGGCCGGACGAGACGCCGGAGGTGAGGCGTTACTATCCGACCAACGTGCTCGTCACCGGCTTCGATATCATCTTCTTCTGGGTTGCCCGAATGATGATGATGGGCATCCACTTCATGAAAGAAGCCCCGTTCTCGACGGTCTACATCCACGCGCTCGTTCGCGACGAGAAGGGCGCCAAGATGTCGAAGTCGAAGGGCAACGTCATTGATCCCCTTAATCTGGTCGATAAGTACGGCGCGGATGCGCTGCGCTTTACGCTCGCCGCGATGGCGGTGCAGGGCCGCGACATCAAGCTCTCTCCGCAGAGGGTCGAAGGCTATCGCAATTTCGCGACCAAGTTCTGGAACGCGTGCCGTTTCGCGGAGATGAACGATTGTGTCGTTCCCGCCCGGTTCGATCCGACCGCGGCGACGGAGACACTGAACCGATGGATCGTTCATGAGACCGCGCGTACGGCGTGCGAGGTCACCGAGGCCATTGAATCCTCTCGCTTCAATGACGCCGCAAGCGCGATCTACCGCTTTGTCTGGAACGTCTATTGCGACTGGTATCTTGAGCTCGCGAAGCCCGTCATTCTGGGTGAGGACAGCCCCGCCAAGTCCGAGACACGCGCGATGGTCGCCTGGGCGCGCGATGAAATCCTGAAGCTTCTCCATCCGTTCATGCCGTTCATTACGGAGGAGTTATGGGCGGTGACGGCGGAGCGGACGCGACTGCTGACCCTGACGGAGTGGCCCAACAAGGCCGATCAGACCCGCAAACGGCGGACGTTGATCGCGGCCGCCGACCCCTTCATCGGGTCGGAGCCGATAACCGATCTGCTGGAGCCCTACTTCCGCGACGATGCCGCCGAAGCCGAGATCGGCTGGGTGGTCGATCTCGTCACGGCGATCCGCTCCGTCCGCGCGGAGATGAATATTCCGCCTGCAACCCTGGCGCCGCTGGTGCTGGCTGGCGCGTCCGACGAGAGCAGGGCGCGGGCGCAGCGCTGGAGCGATGTCATCAAGCGGATGTCCCGGCTTGCGGATATCTCGTTCGCGGACCAGGCGCCGGCGGGCGCCGTGCAACTGCTGATCCGTGGCGAAGTCGCCGCGCTGCCGTTGAAAGGCATCGTTGACGTCGCCGCCCAGCGTACGCGTCTGGGGAAGGAAATCGCTAAGGCTGACGCCGACATCGCTCGCGTCGATCTCAAGCTCGCGGATCAGAATTTCATCGCCAACGCGCCCGGAGAAATCGTCGAGGACGAAAAAGAAAAGCGGGAAGCAGCGGCCGCTCGCAAGGCGAAGTTCGTCGAGGCGCTGGAGCGTTTGAAGGCCGCTGAGTGAGTGTTGCGCGATCGTCGTCGCTGCGTCCCCTGGGTCTGCTATGGCTTGGGGGCGTGGGGCTGCGGCTCACGATCCTTGCGGTGCCGCCGGTACTGGCGCTTATCATTTCCGATCTTGCGCTGTCAGGAACCGAGGTCGGGATCCTCAATGCCATTCCGGTCAGTTTGTTCGCGCTTGTCGCGGTGCCCGGATCGCTGCTGATTTCGCGCGTCGGCGCCGTCAGGGCGCTCGTCGTTGGCCTTTTGATCGCGGCGGTCGGGTCGGCGCTGCGCGGTTTCGCCATCGGCGCGATGACGCTGTTCGCGGCGACCGCGCTGATGGCGGCGGGCGTCGCCCTGATGCAGCCGGCGTTGCCGCCGCTGGTTCGGCAATGGGTCCCCCGCCGGATTGGTTTCGCCACGGCCGTCTACACCAACGGATTGCTATGCGGCGAAATCTTCCCGGTCGTGCTTGTCGTGGTGACCGTGCCGTTGCTGGGAGGCGGGTGGCGCGGAAGTCTCGAACTCTGGTCGATCGCGGCGGCGGCGATCGCATTGATCATCTTCGTTGCCCGGCCGGGCGGCGACCAGGTATCCGCTCAGCACAGCCGCTGGATGCCGGACTGGCGCGATCCGCTGCTGTGGAAAATCGGCCTCGTCGCCAGCGCGAACAACCAGCTGTATTTCTGCACCAATGCGTTTCTGCCAGGCCTGCTGCTGCAAAACGGCCAGACCGAGCTGATCGGACCTGCGCTATCGGCGCTCAATCTCGGGCAGTTGCCGGGGTCGATCATTCTTATTCTGATGGCCAGCCGTCTCGAGCGGAGGAGATGGCCGCTGGTTCTTTGCGGCGCGCTCGGCCTGCTCGCTGTCCTCGGCACTGCGACGAGCACGAGTTTTTGGGCGATCGTCGGTTCGGCGGCGCTGGTGGGCTTCACCTGCGCCGTGGGCCTCACTCTTGTACTGACGCTGCCGGCCCTGCTGGTCGCTCCCGATGACGTACCCCACAACTCGGCCGGAATGTTCACAATCGGTTACGGAATCGCCATGCTGATCTCCATCGTCAGCGGGATGGTCTGGGACATCACCGGGAACGCCGTGGTTGCGTTCGTGCCGATCGGTCTTGCCGTCGTGCCGATGGTCGTGCTGCCGCTGGGAATTGATTTCAGTACCCGGCGCTCCTGAACGGCTTGCTCAGGAACTTCGATCCTTTCAATCCGTATCGCCATGGCAGGTCGGCGGCCTTGGTGATGCCGATGCGCACGCCGGCGACGACGTCGGCCTTCTCTGTTCGCCGAAAGACCGCGATCGGCGGCGCATCGAGCGGCAGCGCGTTATGCGCGATCGATATGCCGAGCGCCTGGCATAGTCTGCCTGGCCCTGAGCACAAAAGGCGTTCCTCATGCAGCCCGCGCCGCCGCCGCATCGCCGGAATGCCGTGGGTCGGCTGTAGCGCGCGGATCAGAACCGCGGCGGCGGAGCCATCCATTTCACAGACGAAGTTCACGCACCAGTGGATGCCGTAAGAGCGATAGACATAGGCGAAGCCGGGTGGGCCGAACATCACCATGTTTCGCGGCGTCGGTCCCCGATGGGAATGCGCCGCCGGTTCGGTGTGATGATAGGCCTCCACCTCGACGATGATGCCGCCGACGCCGTCGACCAGCAGGGTCGCGCCGATCAGGTCGGGAGCGACATCATGCACGCTGCGCCCGAAAAACGCGCGCGTGAGGGGTTTGCCGAGAACAGGTGGATCTGGGCCATCGGATGTCAGGTCTTGAGTCAGTTTCATGCGGCAATCGGAGCGGGCGGGTGGATTCGGGATATGTTACATATCTGGCTGATCCGGCGAAGCGGGTTGCAGCCCCGCGCCGCGCGGATTACCTAAAGCCTTCCCGCTTCTGACAGAAATCAAAAACGGGGCATACGATCTTGATCTGACGTGTTCTCTTCACGCGAACAGGTCGTTCGTTCCGCTCGAAAACGCCCAAAAGTCTTCTGGATCATCCATGGTCGTCATCCTCGATACGATTTCCGCCAATCCTGTCCGGCCGCGGCATCCGGAGAAGGCCAACCGGCCGGATGCGTTGTCGCCGCCGAAACCCGACTGGATTCGCGTGCGCGCGCCGAACACGCGCGGCTATGCGAATACGCGCCGGATCGTCAAGGAGAACGGACTGGTCACCGTATGCGAGGAGGCGGGCTGCCCGAACATCGGCGAGTGCTGGGACAAGAAACACGCCACCTTCATGATCATGGGCGACACCTGCACCCGCGCCTGCGCCTTCTGCAATGTCAAGACGGGAATGCCCGGTGCGATCGAGTCGTCCGAGCCCGAATACGTGGCTGAAGCGACGCGCAAGCTGGGGTTGGCGCACGTCGTCGTCACATCCGTCGATCGCGACGATCTCGATGACGGAGGCGCGGAACATTTCGCGCAGACGATACGCGCTATCCGTGAGCGTTGTCCGGCGACGACGATCGAGATCCTGACGCCCGATTTTCTTCGCAAGGACGGCGCGCTGGAAAAGGTGGTGGCGGCGAAGCCCGATGTCTTCAACCACAATCTCGAAACCGTTCCGTCGCGTTACCTGACTGTGCGGCCCGGCGCGCGCTATTTCCACTCGATCCGCCTGTTGCAACGGGTGAAGGAGATCGACCCGGCGATCTTCACCAAGTCCGGCATCATGGTCGGGCTTGGCGAGGAGCGTCACGAGGTCTTGCAGGTGATGGACGATCTGCGGTCGGCGGATGTCGACTTTCTTACCATCGGGCAATACCTGCAGCCGACCCGCAAGCATCACGCCGTGATACGTTACGTCACGCCGGAGGAGTTTTCGAGCTATGAGACTGTCGCTTACACCAAGGGTTTTCTGATGGTATCGGCAAGCCCGCTGACGCGCTCGTCGCATCACGCCGGCGAGGACTTTGCAAAGTTGCAGGCCGCCCGCGCCACGTTGTCGCGGTAAGCGCCACCGGGATGCCGTCGTTTTCAAGCAAGCGCCGCGTGCGTCACAGCGCGAGCGAGATGTTCGATCTCGTGGCGGATGTCGAGCGCTATCCGGACTTCGTGCCGCTTTGCCAGTCGTTGAAGGTGCGGCAGCGCACGCCCGCGGCCGACGGCAAGGAAGTCGTGGTCGCTGATATGACCGTGTCGTTCAAGCTCGTGAGCGAGTCCTTTACGAGCAAGGTGACGCTGGATCGGCCGAACCTGAAGATTGTCGTTGAGTATCTGCGCGGGCCGTTCAGCCACATGGAGAACCGCTGGACCTTCGAGCCGAAGTCGGATCAAGGCTGCGATGTGGGGTTTTTCATCACCTATGAATTCAAGAGCCGGATGCTGGCGATGCTGATGGGCGCGATGTTCGACACCGCGTTCCAGCGTTTCGCGGCGGCGTTCGAGAAACGCGCCGCCGCCGTGTACGGTCCGCCGAAGGCGAGGACCTGACGCGACATGTTCAGGTTTTCTTTGGAGAAGGTTTTACCGGCGCTGCGGTGCGCCGCCGCTCGGAAGCCCGGCGTGTCGGCGCTCTCGCCGCGCGCGGCCGCGACCGGCTGATGCTTTCGCGGCGGACTTTCGCGGGCGGCTTCGGGCCGCGCGTCAGTTCCATCAGCATCCGCAGGGCTTCGACGACCGAACGTTGCCGTACTGAACTGCGGCCGATGGCGCCGAAGCGGCATTCCCGATGGATCAGGCGGCCGTCACGCGCCGCGGCCGCAAAATGAACGAGGCCCACGGGCTTGCCCGGCGTTGCGCCGCCGGGACCCGCGATCCCGGTGATGGAAACGGCCAGATCGGTGTCGGCGCGCTCCAGCGCGCCTATCGCCATCGCGGTCGCGGTTTCCTTGCTGACAGCGCCGAAACTGTCGAGCGTGCCGGCCTTGACGCCAAGCATCGCGCGCTTGGCGTTATTGGAATAGGTGACGAAACCGCGATCGATGACGTCCGAGGAGCCGGGAATCTCGGTCAGCGCCGCGGCGACCAGTCCGCCGGTGCAGGATTCGGCCGTTGCGATCGTGAGCTTGCGCATCCGGCAAATGTCGAGCAGCGAACGCGACAGGGCGCGTGCGTCGCTGTTGTTCATGTCAGGTGTCCCGGCCCTTGTCGTTCCAGGGCAGACGGATGGTGGCGCTGGCAGTCGCCGCGATTCCTTCCTCGCGTCCGGTGAAGCCGAGCCGTTCGCTGGTCGTCGCCTTCACGGCGATGCGCGAGATGGCGACCCCGGTGATATCAGCGATGCGCGCCCGCATCTGGTCGCGCAGAGGTCCGATCTTCGGCTGCTGGCATATCATGGTGACCTCGAGATTGGCGACGCGGCCGCCGCGCGCCGTAACCCGGTCGACAGCATACTTCAGAAATTTGTCGGAAGCCGCCCCTTTCCATTGCGGGTCGCTGGGCGGGAAATGCGAGCCTATGTCGCCGTCCGCGAGCGCTCCGAGAATGGCGTCGACCAGCGCGTGCAAGCCGACATCGCCATCGGAGTGCGCCAGGAAGCCGCAATTATGCGGCACCTTCACGCCGCACAGCATGAGGTGATCGCCTTCGCCGAAAGCATGCACGTCGTAGCCCGTGCCGGTTCTGATGTCGCCGAGAGCGGCCGCGAGACGCGCTTCCTCACGCACGAAATCTTCGGGAGTCGTCAGTTTCATGTTCGCAGCATCGCCCTCGAATGTCGCCACCGTCAATCCCACCCACTCGGCGAGCGCGGCGTCGTCGGTGAAATCGTCGCGGCCCTCGCGCGCCGCACGGCGGTGCGCATCGAGTATCATATCGAAATGGAACGCCTGCGGCGTCTGCGCGATCCGCAGCTTTGCACGGTCGGGGGTCGCGTTGACCGCGCCGGATTCATCGACCTGCTTGATGGTGTCGGTAACGGCAATAGCGGGCACCGCCGCGCCGGCTTTATCGGCAGCGTCGATGGCGCGCGTGATCAGCGCCGGTGTGACGAACGGGCGGGCGGCGTCGTGGATCAGCACGATGTCCGGCGCGTCGGCCGCTAACGCCTCAAGGCCGGCGCGAACGGAAGCCTGGCGCGTGGCCCCGCCATTCGCGGGCGGACGATAGCGGAACTGGGCGGCGGCCTGATTGAACATCGAGAGGTCATCGGGATTGAGCACCGGCTGAACCGCGAACACGTCGGGATGCTGGCAGAACGCCTCCATCGCCCGCGAAATCACGGTTCGTCCGCCAATCGTCCGGTATTGTTTGGGGCCGCCCGCGCCCGCGCGGAGACCGCGGCCCGCGGCGACAATGATGGCGGCAGTTCGTTTTGAGCTGGGCATTGGACTCGCTGTGAAGGAATCGGGTTGTTTGAGCAGGCCCTTACCACGCCGTTAGCAAAAACAGCAGGAGTCCGGACCAGCCGCGAATTATTCGGTGCTGGCGTAGTTGGCAAGATGCCCGGAACTGGCTATTGTGTAGGCATAAAACCATCATGCCTAATAAATAAGCTATTCGGAACGTGGCACGGAACGATTGGACCATGAGCAAGAGCCTGACAGGTCCTCCTCCGTCATCAAGTCTCGGACCGTTCGCGGTCGGAGATATTTCGATCCGCAACCGCGTTCTTCTTGCGCCGATGTCGGGGATCACGGACAGGCCGTTTCGACGTCTTACGGAGTCGCTGGGGGCGGCGCTCGTTGTTTCGGAAATGACCGCGAGCGACGATCTCGTCCGCGGGCGTCCAATGTCCGTCCTTCGCTGTGAAGCCACCGGTCATGGGCCGCACGTCGTTCAGCTTGCCGGCTGCGAGACGCGCTGGATGGCGGAAGCCGCGCGGATCGCCGAGGCGGCCGGCGCCGACATCATCGATATCAACATGGGTTGTCCCGCCCGGCACGTGACAGGCGGCCAGTCGGGTTCGGCGCTGATGCGCGATCCCGACCATGCCCTCGACCTGATCGAGGCGACGGTCGGCGCGGTGAACGTGCCGGTCACACTCAAAATGCGCCTCGGATGGGACGGCCACTCGTTCAATGCGCCTTCGCTGGCGCGGCGCGCCGAATCCGCCGGCGTGCGGATGATCACGGTTCATGGCCGGACGCGCTGCCAGTTCTACAAAGGCCGCGCCGATTGGCGGGCCGTGCGGGCCGTGAAGGAAGCGGTGCGCGTTCCCGTCGTCGTCAACGGCGACATCACATCGTTCGACGCAGCCGTTGCTGCGCTGGAGGCGTCGGGGGCCGATGCGGTCATGGTGGGCCGCGGCGCGCAGGGCCGCCCCTGGCTGCCGGGTCAGATCGGGCGGCGGCTCGAAACCGGCATCGAAGAATCCCATCCTTCGCTCACGGATCAGTTGGCTTACATCCGCGCGCTTTATGACGACCTGCTTCTGCATTACGGCCTGCGCATCGGGCTTCGTCATGCGCGAAAGCATCTTGGCTGGGCGCTGGATACGGCGGCAGCGCTTCGTGCCGTGCCGACACCGGTCCAGAAATCGTGGCGGACGAAAATTCTGACGGCCGATGATCCCTCCGGCGTACAGCGGTTACTGGTGGACGCGTTCGACGATTTCGCGTGGAGGGCCGTGGCATGACGTCGATCGCGCAGCGTCCGCGCGTCGCGTCTTCCGATGGCGAGGCCATTCTCAACGCGCTCCCTAATCCTGTGCTGCTGGTCGCGCCCGACGGCCGGATCGTTGACGCCAACATGGCGGCAGAGTCCTTCTTTGAGATGTCGAAGCAGTTCCTGCAGCGCGAGCCACTGAAACAGCTTATCCCATTCGGCAGTCCGCTCCTGGCCCTGATCGATCAGGTTCGCGACAGCGGCGCGCCCGTCAACGAGTTCAGGGTTGATCTCGGCACGCCGAGGATCGGCCGTGACCGTCAGGTCGACCTGCATGTCGCGCCCCTGACCGAACGGCCCGCTCACGTCGTGGTGATGATCCAGGAGCGCACCATCGCCGACAAGATGGATCGGCAGTTGACCCATCGCAGCGCGGCCCGATCTGTGATCGCGCTTGCGGCCATGCTCGCGCACGAAATCAAGAACCCGCTTTCCGGGATTCGTGGTGCGGCGCAGCTTCTTGAACAGGGGGCGACGCCGGACGATCGAATGCTGACCCGGCTGATCTGCGACGAGGCGGACCGTATCGTCACGCTGGTCGATCGCATGGAGGTATTCGGCGACGAGCGGCCGATCAGGCGGGAGCCTGTCAACATTCACGCGGTGCTCGATCATGTCAAACGGCTCGCGCAGTCGGGCTTCGCGCGAAATGTCAGGTTCACCGTTGATTACGATCCGTCGCTTCCGCCGGTTCTCGGCGATCGGGATCAACTGGTTCAAATCTTTCTGAACCTTGTCAAGAATGCCGCCGAAGCTGTTTCCGATCTCGGAGAAGAGGGAGAAATCCAGTTCACGACCGCATTCCGTCCCGGCTTGCGCCTTTCCCTCCCGGGCAAGAAAACGCGGGTTTCGCTGCCGCTGGAGTTCTGCGTCAAGGACAATGGTCCCGGCGTGGCGGAGGATCTGCTTCCGAACCTGTTCGATCCGTTCGTCACCACCAAGCAGACCGGCAGCGGGCTCGGTCTGGCGCTGGTCGCAAAGATCGTCGGGGATCACGGCGGCATCGTCGAGTGCGAGTCGCAGCCGCGCAAGACCAACTTCCGTATCCTGCTGCCGATGTTCGATTCCGGTCCGGTACACCGGCAGGGCGATGACGCTGCCGCGTCCGGAATACCGCCACGCACCGCGCGTCATCCAGCATGAGGACAAAATGTCTCCAGCCAACATACTTGTCGCCGATGATGACGGAGCCATCCGCACGGTGATCAATCAGGCGCTGTCGCGTGCCGGTTATGACGTGCGCCTGACCGGGAATGCCGCAACGCTGTGGCGATGGGTCAGCCAGGGCGAAGGAGATATCGTGATCACCGACGTGGTGATGCCGGACGAGAACGCCTTCGACCTTCTGCCTCGCATCAAGAAAATCAGGCCGAACCTGCCGGTCATCGTGATGAGCGCGCAGAACACCTTCATGACGGCGATCCGCGCCTCCGAGCGCGGCGCTTACGAATACCTTCCGAAACCGTTCGACCTGAAGGAACTGATCGCAATCGTCGGCCGCGCGCTCGCCGAGCCGAAGGAGAGCGCGGCCAGCCGCGGCGACGAGAATGAAGGCGATTCCCTGCCGTTGATCGGCCGGTCCCCCGCCATGCAGGAAATCTACCGTGTTCTGGCGCGGCTGATGCAGACGGACCTGACCGTGATGATTTCCGGCGAGTCCGGCACCGGCAAGGAACTTGTCGCGCGCGCGCTTCATGACTACGGCAAGCGTCGCGGCGGTCCGTTCGTCGCCGTCAATATGGCGGCGATTCCCCGCGACCTGATCGAATCGGAGTTGTTCGGTCACGAACGCGGCGCATTCACGGGCGCGAACGCCCGCGCGTCGGGCCGTTTCGAGCAGGCCGAAGGAGGGACTCTCTTTCTCGACGAAATCGGCGACATGCCGATGGAGGCGCAGACACGTCTGCTTCGTGTGCTTCAGCAGGGTGAATATTGCACCGTCGGGGGAAGGACGGCCATCAAGACGGATGTCCGCATCGTTGCGGCATCCAACAAGGATCTTCGTGTCCTGATTCAGCAGGGGCTGTTTCGCGAGGATCTTTTTTTCCGCCTCAACGTGGTGCCGCTGCGCCTGCCGCCGCTCCGCGAACGCATCGAGGATCTGCCGGATCTGATCAGGCATTTTTTCGTGCTTGCCGAAAAGGATGGACTGCCGCCCAAGAAGCTGGACGCGCTTGCGCTAGAACGCTTGAAGCGGCACCGCTGGCCCGGCAACGTCCGGGAGCTTGAAAACCTTGCGCGCAGGCTGGCCGCGCTCTACCCGCAGGATGTCATCACCGCTCCGGTGATCGATTGCGAGCTTGCATCTCCCGAGGCGACCTCCGGAAGTAACGCCCAGAACATCAATAGTCTCGGTGGCGCCGTCGAGATGTACATGTCGTCGCTTTTCTCAGGCTCCCCGAACGGGCTCCCGCCGCCTGGCCTGTATCAACGCGTTCTCAGGGAGATTGAGGTCCCGCTTCTCACCGCCGTGCTGGCGGCGACGCGCGGCAACCAGATTCGCGCCGCCGACCTTTTGGGTTTGAACCGCAACACGCTCCGTAAAAAAATCCGCGATCTGGATATCCAGGTCTACCGTTCCGGAGGATAGGTAGCCGAGTCTACCGGCAGTTTTTCCGCCATTCACGATCGAACCGGACTCAATCGATTGTTGCCAGTCGCGGCTGATGTTCGCGCCGCGGAAATGTCCCAATTGTGCAACATTGTTGTATGATTGCATCAGTTCGCTGGTTGCGCCAGCCAGCTTAAACGCCCAGCTTTCACGCGGATGACCACAGCAGACACGCCGGTTCCCTCGCACGATCCGACATTCGCCGAGTCGCGTGGCTGGGCGATGCGCCGGCTATTGGCGCCCGTCGCGATCGGCCTTGCGCTGCTGTCGGCATTCCTGACTTTCGTGGTTTTGGTTGGCCTCACGCCGATCGAGCCGACGCACCGGGTCGTCATTACGTTTCTGCTGGTCGACGCCGGCATCATCCTTCTGCTCGTTGGCATCATCGCCCGCGAGGTCTGGCGTGTCGTGCAAGCCCGCCGCCGGGGGCGCGCCGCGGCGAAGCTGCATGTGCAGGTCGTCGGTCTTTTCTCGATCATCGCCGTTCTGCCGGCGGTCGTGGTGTCGGTCGTCGCCAGCGTCACGATCGATCGCGGCCTTGACCGTCTGTTTTCAGGGCCGATCAAGGAGGTTATTGAGAACTCGCGGATCGTCGCACACGCTTATGCGAACGAGCATGCCCAACTGATCCGGGGCGATATCCTGGGCATGGCCAATGACGTTTCCAACGCACGGCCGCTCTACGACCAGGACCGCGTGACATTTCTCCAACTCCTGACCTCCAGCGCCAAGGCTCGCAACCTTCCCGGCGCGATGCTGATCGATAAGGAGGGTCATCTGCTGGTATCGGCGCAAACCGGCATCAAGCGAGCCTACGACACGCCGAACCCCGACATTCTCAAGAATGTGAATGAGGACGATCCGCAGATCGCGCTCATTCCGGAGGCGAACTACGTCGCCGCCGTCATTCGCCTTCGCGCGTTTCAGGACACGTTCCTTTACGTCGCGAGATTGCTCGATCCCTATGTCGTCTCGCAACTGAAGCAGACCGAGTCGAGCATTGTCGAATACGCCACGATCGAGGCTCGGCGTCTTGGCATCCAGGTGGCGCTCGCGCTGATGTTCGCTGTGATTGCGCTGACCATTCTGATGGCGTCGGTATTGCTAGGCCTCAACTTCGCGGACCGGTTCGTGGCCCCCGTCCGACGCCTGATGAACGCGGCCAACCTCGTATCCACCGGCGACCTGAACGTTCAGGTTCCTGTTTTGAAATCCGAAGGCGACCTGGCGCAGCTCGGCGAGACATTCAACAAGATGACCGCCGAATTGCGCACTCAGCGCGACGAACTCGTTAATGCGAGCGGCCTGATCGACAGCCGGCGCCGTTTCATCGAGGCGGTGCTGTCGTCGGCCAGCGCCGGCATCATCGGCGTCGACGGCGCCAACACCATCCGCATCCTGAACCGCTCGGCGGAGAAGCTGATCGGCCATTCGGAATCAGAAACGCTCGGACATCCGCTATCCGAGGTCATCCCCGAGCTGAGCGATCTCATGCAGACGGCGAGGGAGGGGGCGCAACGGCTGGTGCAGGGCCAGATCACGCTCAATCGCGACGGCAATGAGCGTAACATCTCGGTGCGCGTCAGCGCCGAGCAAACCAGTCAATCGCGTGACAGCTACATCATCACCCTGGACGATATCACGGAGCTTGTGACCGCGCAGCGTACGTCCGCGTGGGGCGATGTGGCGCGACGTATCGCTCATGAAATCAAGAATCCGTTGACACCGATCCAGCTTTCGGCCGAGCGCATCCGCCGTAAATTCGGCAAGGTGATCACTCAGGACAAGCCGATCTTCGAGCAATGCACCGACACCATCGTGCGTCAGGTTGAGGATATCAGGCGGATGGTCGATGAGTTCTCGCGTTTCGCGCGAATGCCGAAGCCCGTGATGGAAGGAGAGGATGTCGCCGATACGGTCCGCCAGACGGTTTTCCTCATGCGTGTCGGACATCCCGAGATCGATATCGAAGCCGACATCAGGCAAGAACCGATGCGCGCGCAGTTTGACCGGCGGCTGATCTCGCAGGCGCTGACCAATATCATCAAGAACGCGGCCGAAGCCATCGAAGCGGTGCCGCCGGAGGTGCTCGGAAAAGGCCGGATCGACGTCATCGCCGCGCAGGAAGAAGACGACATCATCATTGACGTGATCGACAATGGTGTCGGCTTACCGAAAGTTGCGCGCGCGCGGCTGCTGGAGCCTTACGTGACGACACGCGAAAAGGGTACCGGCCTTGGTCTTGCGATCGTGGGGCGCGTTCTGGAAGACCACGGCGGAAAGCTCGAGCTCAATGACGCGTCGGCGATCAGGCCGGAAGCGCGGGGAGCCTGGATGCGGTTGCGGTTTGCAGCGACGGGGCCAGCGAATGCGGGAACCATTGGGGATGATGGAGCGACTAACGGGGATACCCTGACCGGAAAAGAAACAAAGACTGAGGTTGCGACCGGCGGCTGACGAGGCGGATCCAATTCATGGCACATGACATTCTGATTGTTGACGACGAGGCGGACATTCGCGACCTGGTTGCGGGCATCCTGGAAGATGAGGGGTTCACGACCCGAACCGCGCGCAACAGCGATGAGGCGCTGGCGGAGGTTTCAAGCCGCCGTCCGCACATGGTGTTTCTCGACATCTGGCTGCAAGGCAGCAAGCTCGATGGGCTCCAGCTGCTGGAAATGATCAAGCAGGACAGCCCCGATATGCCGGTCGTGATGATCTCCGGTCATGGCAACATCGAAACGGCGGTCGCGGCCATCAAACGCGGCGCCTATGACTTCATCGAAAAGCCGTTCAAGGCCGATCGGCTGATTCTGGTGGCGACGCGTGCGCTCGAAACGTCGCGCCTGAAGCGCGAGGTCCGTGAACTGAAGCAGCTCGCGCCGGCGGCAAGCTCGCTGGTTGGGCGTTCGCCATGCATGAACCAGCTTCGGCAAACCATCGAGCGCGCGGCGAAAGCCAACAGCCGCATCATGATCGTCGGCCCGTCCGGGTCCGGCAAGGAACTGGCGGCGCGAACGCTTCATAATCAGTCGAGCCGTGCCGAGGGGCCGTTTGTTGTCATCAACGCCGCTGCGATCACGCCGGAGCGAATGGAGTCCGAACTGTTCGGCGTGGAGCAGGTCGACGGTCAGCAGCCTCGCAAGGCCGGTGCGCTGGAAGAAGCGCACGGCGGGACGCTGTTCATCGACGAGATCGGCGATATGCCGCGCGAGACGCAGAACAAGATCATGCGGGTCCTGGTCGATCAGACCTTTCAACGCTCAGGCGGCGCAACCAAGATCAAGGTGGATGTGCGCATCATTTCGTCGACAGCGCGCAATCTGGAGGAGGAAATTGCAGCGGGCAGGTTCCGTGAAGATCTCTATCACCGGCTGTCGGTGGTGCCGATCCGCGTTCCGCCATTGTCCGAACGCCGCGAGGATATTCCCGAACTGATCGAATTTTTCATGGACCATATCTCCGCCACGAGCGGTTTGCCCAAGCGCCAGATCGGCGATGACGCGATGGCGGTGCTGCAATCGCATGTCTGGCCGGGCAACGTCCGGCAACTCCGAAACAATGTCGAGCGCGTAATGATCCTGGCAGGCGGAGGCCCGGAGGTCATCATCACCGCGGATATGTTGCCGCAGGATGTCGGCTCCATGGTCCCGGCGATGCCGTCGGGCGTCAATGGCGAGCACATCATGGGCTTGCCGCTTCGCGAGGCCCGCGAGGTTTTCGAGCGCGACTATCTGATCGCTCAGATCAGCCGCTTCTCCAACAACATCTCCCGGACCGCGGAGTTCGTCGGCATGGAGCGCTCGGCGCTGCATCGCAAACTCAAGGCGCTCGGCGTCAACTAGATTGTTGCTCTGACGCATGGTCATCCCGCGAAATCGTATTCATCTCGATCGAGAACAGGTAACGCTGAGGTAAACCTGCTGAATGTCGCGCATCGCTTATGTCAACGGCCGGTATCGCGATCTGCGCGATGCCTGCGTCAACGTCGAGGATCGCGGCTACCAGTTTGCCGACGGTGTTTACGAGGTTTGCGAGGTGCGCGGCGCGAGGCTGGTTGATTTTCCCCGGCACATGGCCCGGTTGCAGCGGTCGATGCGCGAATTGCGGATCGCCGAACCGATGCCGATCACGGCGCTCGGCATCATCATGCGCGAGGTCGTGCGGCGGAATCGCGTGACCTACGGAATCGTGTATCTGCAGGTGACTCGCGGCGTGGCCCGGCGCGATCACGCTTTTCCGCCGAACCCGGTCAAGCCGGGCGTCGTCGTCACGGCCCGCGCGCTGGATGACGAGAAAAAGCAGCAAGCCGCCGCCGCCGGCATTTCTGTCATTACTCTGCCGGAGAATCGTTGGCCGCGGGTGGATATCAAGTCAGTGGCGCTGCTGCCGAATGTTTTGGCAAAGCAGCATGCGCGGGAAAAGGGAGCCCATGAGGCGTGGTACGTCGATAGTGACGGATTCGTCACCGAAGGCGCGTCGAGCAACGCCTGGATCGTGACGAAGGACGGCCGGGCCGTCACCCGGTCAGTGGACCAGGGCATTCTGGCGGGCATCACGCGGGCTGTTCTCATGGAAGTCCTGAGGGCTTTTCAGATCAGGCTTGAAGAGCGCCCGTTCACGCCGGCGGAAGCCCGCGAGGCGGCCGAAGCGTTTGTAACCTCGGCTTCTCAGATCGTCATGCCCGTGGTCGCGATCGACGGCCAGGTGGTGGGGGATGGTCGGCCTGGCGGTATTGCAAGGCGGCTTCGAGAGGAATTCCACCGCTTTTCAGCATTTTCCTGATGGTTTTTGTGTATCCGGGTAAACCCGCGGACCCGAACCGGCTTGCGTAACATCATACTCTGCCTTCTAATCCGGGGGGCCGGGTCCATGAGGAGGATCTCAGAGGGGAGCCGGCGGGCCATGAAACGCTCGGGAGGGCTGCTTCCGGCTCCAAAAAGCAAAGTTAAACTGCGGGATAACAAAAATGGCGATAGACCGCGCACAAAACCTACAGGACACTTTCCTCAACCACGTCCGTAAGACGAAAACGCCTCTGACGATCTTTCTGGTAAACGGAGTCAAGCTCCAGGGAATCGTGACCTGGTTCGACAATTTCTGCCTGCTGCTCAGGCGCGACGGTCATTCACAACTGGTCTACAAACACGCGATTTCGACCATCATGCCGGGTGCTCCGATCCAGTTGTTTGAAGGCGGCGAGGATGCTCCGCTTTGAGCACATACTTGAAAGTTTCCTGATTGGACCCCCGCCAGTTCGAGGGGAGCACCGACCCGTCGGGGTCGATGCGGGGCGAGCCAACCGGACGAGCGATCGTCATCGGCCCTTACGTGCGGACGCGGGGCGGCGATGCCGAGACGCCGCGACGATCCCTGCGCAACACCGACGCCCGGCTGGATGAAGCCGCCGGTCTCGCCAAGGCAATCGACCTCCATGTGATTCAGGCGATCGTCGCTCCCGTCAGCCAGATCAGGCCCGCGACATATCTCGGTAAGGGCAAGGTCGAGGAGTTGCAGGGCTTGATCGCCGCCGATGGAGCCGGTCTCGTGGTGATGGACTGCGCGCTGTCGCCCATTCAACAGCGCAATCTGGAAAAGGCCTGGAGCACAAAGGTGCTGGACCGCACCGGCTTGATCCTCGAAATCTTCGGGCGCCGCGCCAAGACCAAAGAGGGCGCGCTTCAGGTCGAACTCGCTCATCTCAACTATCAGCGCAGCCGTCTGGTGCGCTCCTGGACCCACCTCGAACGGCAGCGTGGCGGCTTCGGATTCATGGGCGGGCCCGGCGAAACCCAGATCGAGGCGGATCGCCGCCTGATCGGCGATCGCATCACGCGACTGGAAAACGAACTCAAGAAGGTGCAGGCGACGCGGCGGCTGCATCGCGCCGGGCGGCAGCGCGTGCCCTATCGCGTGGTCGCGCTGGTCGGCTACACGAATGCCGGCAAATCGACGCTGTTCAATCGATTGACGCGCGCGGACGTTCAGGCCGCCGACATGCTGTTCGCGACGCTCGATCCGACGCTGCGCTCGCTCGCGCTGCCTCACGGCGGAAAGGCCATGCTGTCGGACACCGTCGGATTCATATCTAATCTGCCGACCCAGCTCGTCGCTGCTTTCCGCGCGACGTTGGAGGAGGTGATGGAGGCGGACGTTATCCTTCATGTTCGTGACATTTCGCATGAGGATACGGAGCCGCAGCAGCACGATGTCGAAGCCGTGCTGCATCAACTCGGCATCGACCCCGACGGACCGGCGCGCATGATCGAGGTCTGGAACAAGATCGATCGCTTCGATGCGGATCAGCGCAAAGACCTGGAGAACGTGGCTGCACGCCGTTCGACGGATGTGCCGCGTTTTCTTGTTTCTGCCGAAACCGGCGAAGGGGTTGAGACGCTGCTTGCGGCGATCGAGGATCGGCTGGCGGCAACCCGAACCACGCTGGATCTGTCGGTCGACGCCTCGGATGGCGCGGCGATCAGCTGGCTGCATCGGAACTCCGAGGTGCTCGCCAAGGAACTACGCGACGGCCGCTACGACATGACCGTCAGGGTCGATGAGACAAAACGTGACATACTCGTCAATCGGTATGGCGCGGCGCCACGTCCGCTTTGATTTCCGCTCGCAAAGCAAGGCCGCGCAAGGATGGTCTTGACCGGCGGAACGCCGGACTATTCCATGTCCATCAAATCACATGAAAGCCGCAGGAGATTTCCGTGAGCTATCAGGATACATCGCTTCTGATCGACGGAAGGTGGCGCCCCGGCGCCTCCGGCAAGACGATCGCCGTCCTCAACCCCGCGACCGAAGAACAGATCGGAACGGTCGCTCATGCCGATCGGGCCGATCTCGACGAGGCGCTCGCCGCTGCCGACAAGGGGTTCAAGATCTGGCGGGCGGTCGCTCCGTTCGAGCGCGCCAGGATCATGCGTAAGGCGGCAGCCTTGCTGCGGGAGCGAGTCGAGCGCATCGCAACGCTGATGACGATGGAGCAGGGCAAGGTTCTCGCTGAAGCCAGAATCGAGACGCTGGCCGCGGCCGACGTCATCGAATGGTTCGCGGAAGAGTCCCGGAGGGCGTATGGCCGCGTGATTCCCGCGCGGGGCCCGGGCATCTACCAGATTGCGATCAAGGAGCCGGTTGGTCCGGCGGCGGCTTTCACGCCGTGGAATTTTCCCATCAATCAGGTCTGCCGCAAATTGTCGGCAGCGCTCGCCGCCGGCTGTTCGATCATCGTCAAGGCGCCCGAGGAAACGCCGGCGTCTCCAGCCGAGCTGCTCCGCGTATTCATCGACGCGGGCGTGCCCGACGGCGTCATCAATCTCGTTTTCGGTGTGCCTGCCGAAATCTCCGAGTATCTGATCCCGCATCCGATCATCAGGAAAATATCCTTCACAGGCTCGACGGCGGTGGGCAAGCAACTCGCGGCGCTTGCCGGACTGCACATGAAGCGCGCGACCATGGAACTCGGCGGTCATGCGCCAGCCGTCGTGTTCGACGACGCCGACATCGCAAGCGCGGTGAAAATCATCTCGGACGCCAAGTTTCGTAACGCCGGTCAGGTCTGCATCGCGCCGACGCGCCTTCTCGTGCAGGAAAAGGTGTACAAGGATTTCGTCGGCAAGTTCACGGAGGCCGCCAAGGTGGTTAGAGTCGGCAACGGGCTCGACCCTGATTCAACGATGGGATCGCTTGCCAACTCGCGCCGCGTTTCCGCCGTGGAAGGTTTTGTTCAGGACGCGATCGGGAAGGGCGCCAAGCTCGCGGCGGGTGGACATCGCGTCGGCAACAAGGGTTATTTTTTCGAGCCGACAGTTCTGGTTGACGTGCCGAAGGAAGCCCGCGCCATGAACGAGGAGCCGTTCGGCCCCCTGGCGCTGATTTCGCCGTTCTCGAGTTTCGACGAGGCCGCCGAAGAATCGAACCGCCTGCCATACGGCCTCGCGTCCTATGCGTTCACCAGTTCGACCAGGACGGCAACCGCCATTGGCGCGGCCATTGAGAGCGGAATGGTCGCCATCAATAATGTCGCTCTCGCTTTGCCGGAAAATCCATTCGGAGGCGTCAAGGATTCAGGTTACGGTTCGGAGGGAGGAATCGAGGCGATGGAATCATATCTCATCACCAAGTTCATCAGCCAGACCGGCGTGTAAGCAGCGCGTTTCGCCCTAACGCTTAACGCGTTTCCTTCTGCTTCGCCTCGTTCCACAGCGCATCCATCTCGGCGAGAGATGCATCCTCGAGCGAACGGCCCTTCGCGGCAAGCGCGTGTTCGATATGGGCGAACCGCCGTTCGAATTTCGCGTTTGTCGCACGCAGCGCGGTTTCGGGGTCAGCATCGACATGGCGCGCGAGGTTGACCAGTGCGAACATGAGATCGCCGGTCTCAGACGCGATCTCGGACCTGTCGCCGCGATCCAGCGCCGCCTCGATCTCGTCAGCTTCCTCGCGGATCTTGTCGAGCACGGCTCGCGGGTCGTTCCAGTCGAAGCCCACGGTCGAGGCTTTTCGCTGCAAAGCCATCGCGCGCGTCAACGCGGGCTGACCGGCCTTGATGTCCGCGAGCAGACCCGAAGCCGGCGTTTCCCTCATCGGCTTGCGCGCGGCGCGCTCCGCCTTTTCTTCCGCCTTGATGCGTTCCCATGTTCCTTTCACATCGGATGGCGCGATGTATCCTGCATCGTCGGGAAAGACATGCGGATGCCGCCGGATCATTTTGCGCGTGATCGCCTCGACCACATCCCCAAACGAAAACGCATTCCGCTCTTCCGCGATGCGCGCGTGAAAGACGACTTGCAATAGCAGGTCACCAAGCTCGTCGCAGAGATCAACCAGATCGTTGCGCGCGATCGCATCCGCCACCTCGTAGGCTTCTTCGATGGTGTAGGGCGCAATGGTCGCAAACGTCTGCTCGAGATCCCAAGGGCAGCCGGTGCCGGGCGTTCTCAATTGCTTCATGATGTCGAGCAGGCGTGAAATATCGCGGGATGGGGTGGTCATCGGTTCACCGGTATCGGAATGGACTTGCTTCTCTATGCCTGAAGCAGCCCGTCGTCCCAGAAAAAAGCATGGGATCCAGCCTCGCAATCCCCACCGATTGGCGCGGGGAGCCGAGGGATGCTATTGGCTGCGCCATGATCGATGAGCCAGCCTCTCGAACCGCACTGGTGCTGTTTTCCGGAGGCCAGGACTCCGCCACCTGCCTTGCCTGGGCGCTGCAACGGTTCGCGCGCGTCGAAACGCTGGGGTTCGACTACGGCCAGCGCCATGCAATCGAACTCGACTGCCGCGACAGTCTGCTCGCGGGCATGGCGTCCCTGCGCCCGGATTGGGCGAAGAAGCTCGGCGAAACCCACACGCTCGCCATTCCGACACTGGCGGAGATTTCCGATACGGCGTTGACCCGGAACGTCGCGATCGAAGTAAGCGAGAGCGGATTGCCCAACACCTTCGTGCCGGGGCGCAATCTGGTGTTCCTGACTTTCGCGGCGGCGCTGGCCTACAGGCGCGGCGTGACGGATATCGTCGGCGGCATGTGCGAGACCGATTATTCCGGCTATCCCGATTGCCGTGATGAAACCATCAGAGCCCTGCGCATCGCGCTCAATCTTGGAATGGTCAGACAATTCGAACTGCATACGCCGCTGATGCGGCTCGACAAGGGTGCAACCTGGTCGCTTGCGCATGAACTCGGCGGGACCGGGCTGGTCGATCTCATCCGTGAACATTCCCACACCTGCTATCTCGGCGAGCGCGGTGCGCGGCATGCCTGGGGTTACGGCTGCGGCGAGTGCCCGGCGTGCGGGTTGCGGGCAAAAGGCTGGCGCGAATATCTGGCGCGGATCGCCTGACATGCGGCCGGATCGGACGGAGGCATGAAACCTGACGAATCCAACTGGCCGTCCGCTTGGAAGCCGTCTGATGTGTTATAGTATTGCAGTCGACTTGATGTCCGCGCGCGTGCTAGAGCGTTTCGAGCGAGGTATGTCTTCGGGCTTGACTTGAGGATGGATACGGTTCGCGCGAAGAAAACGCGTCAAAACAGTTCATGGAGAGCCTCGCTTCTGATTCAATCAGAAGCGGAAAGGCTCCAGACCGACGAGTGCCGACTTGAGACGGATGCGCTTTTGATACTCACCGCAAACGACGTTCGAACCTGTTGTCTGCGCGCATTGCGTAGCAGGGTGGCGGTTGTGTTTCTGATCGTGACCTATCTATTGTCGGGCGCGTCGCATCATTGTTTCGACGTGAATGTGTCCGCGCCTGAAAGCCGGATCGTTCTCTCGATGGCCTCGCTTCACGCAGACACCGACTCGCCGGGAGCACTCGCGGATCATCACTGCCACGGATGCTTCCAGGTCTCGCTGCCCGATCCGCCGTTATTCTCTGTTGCGATCGAGCATCAAGCTGCCGCCGTGCCTCGGGCGATGACGCGAGCCTCCGATCTTGTCCCCGGTATCGATACGCCTCCGCCGAAACTCCTGGGCTGAACGTATTCACGGGCGCATCGACGTCCTGATTCCGTTATTCGCCAGGATCTTCCATGTTGTTAAAGTCCGCCGCGCATCTTGCGTGGGCGATGGCGCTGCTGATCAGCCCCTGGCTGATGACGCCGTCGTATTCGCAAGCGCTGACCTTGAGGGCCGCGCTTCAACGCGCGCTCGCCGCCAACCCGCGTCTGACCGCCGCCGGGCGCGATGTCGGCATCGCAACCGGCAGGGGTATCCAGGCCGGGATGCTGATAAATCCCGAAGCATCGTATCAGCAGGATAACTCGCTCGGTTCCGGAAATTATCGCGGAACGCGGTCGGCGGAGACAACGCTCCAGATCAGCCAGTTGTTCGAGCTTTTCGGCAAGCGAGACGCGCGAATTGCCGTCGGCCGGGCCGGCGTGGAGACCGCGGTGATACAGCGCAAGGCCGTTCGCCTTGAAGTCTTGTCCGAGACGGCTGTCGCTTTTCTGAGCGTTCTCGGCGCCCAGCGCAGGATCCAGATTCTGGACGAGCAGATCGCCGCGATCGATGCGTTGACGCCGTTGCTGCAGCGGCGGGTGGAGGCCGGCGCGTCGTCATCCGCCGAGATCGGCCGGGCGGACGTCGCATCCGCATTGATGAAAGCGGACCGCGAGCGGATCCGGGCGAGGCTTGCCAGCGCCAGGCGCGAGCTGGCCGCGCTGATGGGAGACACTTCCGCCAAGTTCAAGTCCGTCGCGGGACGGCTGGACGACCTGGGCCGGCCTCCGTCTTTTCAGGCCGTGGTTGCCGCGATCGATGCGAATCCGCAGTTGATGCGCTGGACGGCCATCTATGCTCAACGCAACGCCGAACTTCTGGTGGCGCGGCTGAAGCCCTATCCCGACGTTCGCGTCAGCGCGGGCTGGCGTCATTTCAACACGACCAACGACGACGCCGTCATACTCTCGCTTTCGGTTCCCATCCCGGTATACGACCAGAATCAGGGCAACATCCTTTCCGCGCAGGAAAACCTCGCAAAAACCAGAGCCGAACGGGAATCCAATCGCAACACGCTGATCGTGCTCGCAGGGCGTGCCTATGACTCGCTGCAAGGTTCTTTACGCGAACTGAAGGTGCTGCGTGAGATTGCGATTCCGAAGTCGCGCAGCGCCGCCGATGCGATCTTCGAAGGATACGGGCAGGGGCGCTTTTCGTTGCTCGAAGTGCTCGATGCCCTGGCGAATGTCGCACAGGCGCGCCTGCGTGAGCAGGAGGCGCAGCAGAACTTTCACGTAGGCGTCGCGACGATCGAGGGTCTGGTCGGCAATCCGTTCGCGTTGGCGCGAGGGGGCGTCCGATGATCAAGAGATTCACGATAATCATATTCGCCGTCGTGGTGCTTGCGGTCGCAGGGATCGGCTATCGCATGTTGGATCTGACAGACCCCGGTGTTCCCGCATTGCGTGAGGATCACGATCACACGATCCATGAGTTCAAGCGGGGGCATGTCGAGGAGGATGAGCATGGCGCCAAGCGCATCCTGATCAGCGACGTCAAACTCGCGGCCGCCGGGGCGGTGCTTGCCGAGGCCGGAGAGGTCACGCTCAGCGACACGCTATCGTTCAACGGCGTGTTGCGGGCCAATCAGGAGACTGTGGTTCAGGTCACGCCGCGGTTTCCGGGCATCGTCCGGTCGATCAGGAAAAGGATCGGGGACACCGTCGCAGGTAACGACCTGCTTGCATCGATCGAAAGCAACCAGAGTCTCACCGTTTACGATCTGAAAGCGCCGATCAGCGGGACCGTGATCGATCGCCAGATATCGCTCGGCGAGTATGCCTCGGAACAGAAGCCTGCCTTCGTGGTCGCGGACCTGTCGACGATCTGGGTCGACCTTTCGATCTATCGTCAGGACCTGAAACGGGTTCGAACCGGTGATGAAGTGCTGATCGATCCGGATGACGGCGGCGCGGACATCAAGGGGCACATCTCTTATGTCGCGCCGATCGGATCAATCGACACGCAGACCGCGATCGCCCGGATCGTCCTGACCAACACCGATGGGCGCCTGCGTCCCGGACTGTTCGTCACGGCCAGGCTTGTCCTGACAAAACGCAGCGTACCGGTTGCCGTTCGCGCGGGAGCGATCCAGATGCTGGACAATAAGACGGTCGTGTTCGTTCGGGAGGACCAAGACAAGATCGAGGCTCGTCCGGTCGTGGTCGGAGAATCTGATGCGAGGTTCGTGGAGATTCGAGCCGGCATGGTGGCGGGAGAGCCCTATGTCGCCGAAAACAGCTTCGTTGTGAAAGCGGAGATGGGGAAGGGCGAGGGCGAGCATGATCATTGATGCTGTTCTTGCCTTCTCCATTCGCCAGCGATGGCTGATGATGCTGTTCGTGCTGGGGATCGGCGTCCTCGGAGCGTGGAATTTCACGAGGCTTCCCATCGATGCCGTACCTGACATCACGAACGTACAGGTCCAGATCAATACCCGCGCGCCAGGCTATTCGCCGCTGGAAACCGAACAGCGGATTACGTTTCCTGTCGAGACCGCGATGGGCGGTCTGCCGAAACTCGACTACACGCGCTCGAGTTCACGCTACGGCCTGAGTCAGGTCACGGTGGTCTTTCTCGACGGCACCGACATCTACTTCGCGCGCCAGCTCGTCAACGAGCGCATTCAGCGCGTAAGAGATCAGTTGCCGCCCGGCGTCGAAGTCGCGATGGGGCCGGTGTCGACCGGCCTCGGCGAAATCTTCATGTATACCGTAGAAGCGAGGACCGGAGCCCGGACGGCCGGAGGCGGCGAGTTTACACCGAGCGACCTGCGCACCATTCAGGACTGGATCATCAAGCCGCAACTTCGCAACGTTCCGGGCGTGATCGAAGTCAACACGATCGGCGGCTACGAGCGCCAGTTTCACGTGTTGCCGGATCCCGGACGCCTGATGGCCTACAATTTCGGATTTCGCGACGTGATGACGGCGCTTGCCGCCAATAACGCCAATGTCGGCGCGGGCTACATCGAGCGCAACGGCGAACAATATCTCGTCCGCGCGCCGGGGCAGGTCGCTAACATCGCTGAAATTCAGGAGATCGTCATTGGTTCGCGCGGGGGCATTCCCGTTCGTATCCGTGACGTGGCGAGTGTGAAGGAGGGCAGGGATCTCAGGACCGGCGCCGCCACGATGGACGGGAAGGAAACCGTGCTCGGCACGGCGATGCTGCTCATCGGAGAGAACAGTCGCGCCGTCGCAAGACAGGTGGCTGCAAAGCTCGACGAGATCGTCAGGTCCTTGCCTGAAGGCGTGGTCACGCGCACCGTTTACGATCGGACCGTCCTGGTCGATGCGACCATCAGGACCGTTCAAAAGAACCTGATCGAGGGTGCGCTTCTCGTCATCGCTGTTCTATTTCTTATCCTTGGCAACATCCGCGCGGCGATCGTGACGGCGTGCGTGATCCCGCTTTCCATGCTCTTCACCATCACCGGGATGATCGAAACGAAAGTCAGCGCCAATCTCATGAGCCTCGGCGCCATTGATTTCGGCATCATCGTCGATGGCGCCGTCATCATCGTCGAGAACTGCCTGCGGCTTCTTGCTGAAGAGCAGCGCAGGAAGGGCCGGATTCTAGCGCTCAATGAGCGGTTGCAGACTATTCTCGATGGATCCAGCGAGGTCATCAAGCCAAGCCTCTTCGGCACGATGATCATCGCGGTTGTGTACCTGCCGGTGCTGACCCTTACGGGCATTGAAGGAAAAATGTTCACGCCGATGGCGCTGACGGTCCTGATGGCGTTGCTGGGCGCCGCGATTCTCTCCGTGACGTTCGTGCCGGCGGCGGTAGCGATCGTCGTCACCGGCAAGGTCTCCGAAAAGGAGAACATCTTCATGCGCGGAGCAAAACAGGTTTATCTGCCATTGCTGGATGGTGCGATCCGGTATCGGCACATGGTTGTGGCCGTCGCCGTCGTTATCGTCCTCGGCAGCGGAGTGGCGGCGACGCGCATGGGTGGCGAATTCATTCCGTCGCTCGATGAAGGAGATATCGCGATCGCCGCGATCCGGATACCGGGGACCAGCCTGACGCAATCGCTTGACCTACAGAGCACGCTTGAGAGGCGGATAAAGCAGCTACCCGAGGTGAAGGACTTCTTCGCGCGAACCGGCACAGCGGAGGTCGCCACCGATGCCATGCCGCCGTCGATCTCGGACGGCTACGTCATGTTGAAGCCGCGCCGGGAGTGGCCTGACCCGTCGAAGCCGAAGTCGGATCTGGTGGAGGAAATCGAAGCAGCCGCGAATGAAATTCCGGGCAGCAGCTACGAGATATCGCAACCGATTCAGCTGCGCGTCAACGAACTGATTTCAGGCGTGCGGAGCGACCTCGGCATCAAGATCTTCGGCGACGACATGGATATTCTGCTGGGGGCGGCGGAGCAGGTGAGGGAGGTCATCAGGGGCATTGCGGGCGCGAGCGACGTGAAGGCCGAGCAGGTGTCGGGACTGCCCATTCTGACGGTCAAGCTCGATCGTCAGGCGCTGTCGCGCTACGGCCTCAGCATCGCCGACGTCCAGAACGTCGTGGAGATCGCCATCGGCGGCAAGAGCGCCGGGAAGCTGTTCGAGGGTGACCGGCGTTTCGATATCGTGGTTCGGCTTCCCGAAAGCCTGAGGGGCCGTTTGGAATCGATCCGCGCCATTTCCATTCCGCTGCCTTCAGCCGGGATCGCGGCGGCGGAGGCGACGAAGTTTGCGTGGGCGACGTCTCCGGTGCAGATGCGTTACGTGCCGCTGTCGTCGGTGGCGGCCGTCGATGTCGCGCCGGGCCCCAATCAGATCAGCCGAGAGAATGGCAAGCGTCGCATCGTTGTCACCGCCAACGTTCGTGAACGCGACCTTGGATCATTCGTGGCTGACGCGCAGCACGCCGTCGCGGAAAAGGTCCAGCTGCCGCCGGGATACTGGATCGGCTGGGGAGGGCAGTTCGAGCAGCTGGTTTCGGCCACCCAGCGGCTGACCGTCGTGGTGCCGGTCGCGCTGGCGCTCGTGCTGCTGCTGTTGTTCATGAGCTTCGGTTCGGTCGCCGATGCGCTGCTGGTCTTCAGCGGCGTGCCGCTAGCCCTGACAGGCGGCGTGCTGGCGCTGCTGCTGCGCGGCCTGCCGCTCTCGATCAGCGCCGGGGTGGGTTTCATCGCGCTGTCCGGCGTCGCGGTTCTGAACGGCATGGTCATCGTAGCGTTCATCGAGCGGCTGCGGCGCGAGGGAAAGCCGGTGTGGGATGCCGTGCGTCAGGGCGCGTCGACCCGGCTGCGGCCGGTTCTGATGACGGCGCTGGTCGCCTCGCTGGGGTTCGTTCCGATGGCGATCGCGACCGGGGCCGGAGCGGAAGTGCAGCGGCCATTGGCGACGGTCGTAATCGGCGGCATCGTCTCGTCCACCATCCTCACGCTGCTGGTGCTGCCGGCGCTATATATCCTGTTCCGGAAAGATTCCGACCCAGCCGCTGAACAGCCGCGCACAACCCATCCCTGACCGCGAGTTCGTCAGGGACGGGGGCGGCGGGACGGGTGACTGATCCGGCGTACGCGGCCGGGGTGGAGGCGGGGGGATCAAAACGGCCTATCGCGCGCCCTCGACCGCATCCACCGCGTCGAGAACTCTTGCGGAAAAGACGACGGCTGCCCCGGCGTTCATTGCCACAGCAACGCCCAGCGCCTCGGCGATTTCTTCGCGCGTCGCACCTTCCTGCACCGCCTTCGCCGCGTGAACGGCGATACAGCCGTCGCAGCGCGTCGTGACCGCGACGGCAAGCGAAATGAGCTCGCGCGTTTTTCCATCGAGATGCCCGGTCTTGGCGCCCGCGCCGCCGGCCATGCGATAGGCATCGACGGTGTCGGGTGAAAGTTTGCGCAGTTCGCCGACGCGTGACGACAACTTGTTCCGAAAGTTCGCCCAATCAAGCATGTAGGCCTCCTCTGCTTTTTCATGGTTCGGACACGGCCTTCGAGGCGGCGACAGCGACCTCTCTCTAAAGTCGGGCCCGCAAAGCCAGGCCCGCTAAAAATCAGAACATCACTCTTCTCCCGACCGCCAAGCACCGGGGCGAGAGTGACAAACTCGAGCGCGGACGACAATCCCGCTCACCCATGTTTGTTCGTGCTTACCCGGTGGCCGATCCAGAATTCGCATAAGGTATATTATGGAATATTTTCGGGATGCTTCGCCGGGGGACTTTTCGCCGAAGGATCAGAGGCTTAATCAGATTTCGTGCGGTCCGATCAGAATGACCACGGCCCCTATAAGGCAGATCAGCGCGCCCGCGAGATCCCACCTGTCCGGCTCAATGCCTTCCACGGACCAGAGCCAGCCCAGCGATGCCATGATGTAAATTCCGCCGTAAGCCGCGTAGGCGCGCCCCGCCGCTTCGCTGTCGACCAATGTCAGCAGATAAGCGAACAGCGCCAGGGAAGCCATTCCGGGCACGAGCCACCAAACCGACTTTCCAAGACGCAGCCAGGCCCAGAATGCGAAGCAGCCGGCGATTTCCGCAATGGCGGCGCCAACATATGCAGCAGGTGTGATCACTTTGATCTGTTCGTGATGTTGCTGAAACCGCGCTGAGATCGATCAGGCCGGATCGATCGTGAGACGCATCCCGTCATACGCCGGCGTGACATTCGTAGGAAGCTCCCGCCGCAGGATTTCGTAATCCAGATCGGAATGCATGTTGGTGATCACGGCGCGTCTGGGCTTGAAGCGGTCGATCCAGGACAACGCATCGGCGACGCTGAAATGAGTAGGGTGCTGCGCGTAGCGCAGCGCATCGACGATCCACAGATCGAGATTTTTCAGAGCAGGCCAGCTTTCTGGCGGAATATCGCAGAGATCGGGCGTATAAGCGGCGTCGCCGATCCGATATCCCAGCGCCGTGATTTGACCGTGCCGCACCAGGAAGGCCGACAATGTGAGCGCGCCGCCGCTGCCGTTGATGGTCCTGCTTTCGCCCGCCTCGATCGAGCGTTGCTCCAGTATCGGCGGATAGAAGCTGCCTTCGGGTGTCTCGAAGCAGTACGCAAAACGCTGCATGACATCCACGGCCGTGGACTTATTGAGATAAACCGGGATCCGCCGGCCCTGATGCAGGACGACCGAGCGGAGGTCATCGATCCCGTGAGTCTGGTCGGCATGTTCGTGGCTCAGGAACACCGCATCGATATGATCGACATTGGCGTCGATCAACTGCTCACGCAGGTCAGGCGAGGTGTCGATCACAACGCGCGTCGTGCCCTCCTCCGAGGTGCGTTCGGCCATGAGCGAGCAGCGACGGCGGCGGTTCTTCGGATTCGCGGGATCGCAGGCGCCCCAGCCCATTGCCGGGCGTGGCACGCCGGCGGACGAGCCGCAGCCGAGAATGGTCAAGGTCAGCGTCATGCGGCGGCGTCCGGATGCGGTACCTTGGAGAACAGCCGAAAGAAATTCTCGGTGGTTTGTCGCGAGATGTCGTCGAATGAAACGCCGCGCGCGTCCGCCAACACCTTCGCGGTCTCCACGACATAAGAGGGCTCGTTGCGCTTGCCGCGAAACTTGCCAGGCGCAAGATACGGTGCATCGGTCTCGACCAGGATGCGATCTGCGGGTAGTTCCGCGGCGAGCGCGCGCAACGCGTCGGATTTCTTGAAGGTCAGAATTCCGGTGAAGCCGATATACAATCCGAGCGCGACCGCTTTCATCGCGAGTTCGCGGCCACCCGTGTAGCAATGCAGCACGGCGCGAAAAGCGCCCTTCGCCATTTCCTCATCGAGGATATGACCGCAGTCCTCGTCCGCCTCGCGGGTGTGGATCACCAAGGGTAAACCGGTCTCGCGTGCGGCTGCGATGTGAGTGCCGAATCCCCGCGCCTGCGCAGCGTGCGAGCCGTGCTCGTAGAAATAATCCAGCCCCGCCTCTCCCAGCGCGGCGACTTTTGGATGGCGTGTCAGCGCGATGAGTTCGTCGATCGAAATGCCGCCCTCTTCGTCGGCATGATGCGGATGGGTGCCGACCGAGCAATAGACATCCGGAAACCGTTCCGCGATGGCGAGCAGTTTCGCCTGCTCCCTCACCCGCGTTGAAATTGTCACCATGCGCCCTACCCCCGCCGCTTCAGCGCGCGCGACCACGGCGTCGAGTTCATCGGCGAAATCGGGAAAGTCCAGATGGCAGTGGCTGTCGACAAGCATCGGCGTTCAACGGTTCAGGCTGAAGGCGGTTCGACATAGCGCGGAAACACCGGGACCGGCGCCGGCAAAGCCGATCCCGGTCTGATGCGGATGTCGCCGCCGAGCATCGCAAAATTCCGCTCGTCCGCGGGAATGCCGAGAATGTCGAGAAGCTTCGCACAGGCGGCAGGCATCGCGGGCTGCGCCAGGATAGCGATCTGGCGCACTACCTCGGCGGTGACATATAGCACGGTCTTCTGCCGCGCCGGGTCGGTCTTGGCCAGGGCCCAGGGCGCTTCGCCTGCAAAATAGCGGTTGGCTTCGGCGACGACGGACCAGATGGCATTGAGGGCCTGATGAATCTGCTGCGTATTCATCGCCTCACGCGCGATCGCGATCATGCCGTCCGCCTGTGCAAGGATCGCCTTGTCGGCGTCGCTGAAATCGCCGGGCTCGGGCAGAACGCCGCCGTGCTGCTTGGCGATCATCGACAGCGAGCGTTGCGCGAGGTTGCCGAAGTCGTTGGCGAGGTCGGCATTGATGCGCGCCACGATCGCCTCGTGGTTGTAGCTGCCGTCCTGTCCGAAGGGCACCTCGCGCAGGAAGAAGTAGCGCATCTGATCGACGCCATACTGCGCGGCAAGGCTGAAGGGATCGACCACATTGCCGACCGACTTCGACATTTTCTCACCGCGATTGAACAAGAAGCCGTGCGCATACACCCGCTTCGGCAACGCGATTCCCGCCGACATCAGGAAGGCAGGCCAGTACACCGCATGAAAGCGGATGATGTCCTTGCCGATGATGTGGATATCGGCCGGCCAGAAGCGCCAGTTGCTCTCGTCCTCGTCCGGAAAGCCGACGCCGGTGATATAGTTGGTCAGCGCATCGACCCAGACGTACATGACGTGCTCGGGATCGCCGGGAACCTTGACGCCCCAGTCGAAAGTGGTGCGCGAGATCGACAGATCCTTCAGGCCGCCCTTCACGAAGCTGACGACTTCGTTGCGGCGGGAATCCGGACCTATGAAGTCCGGCTCGCTTTCGTACAATGCAAGAAGCCTGTCCTCATAGGCCGAGAGCTTGAAAAAATAGCTCTTCTCTTCCACCCATTCGACGGGCGTACCTTGCGGGCCGCGCCGCACGTTGTCCTCGCCGACGACCGTCTCGTCCTCCGCGTAATAGGCTTCGTCGCGCACCGAGTACCAGCCGGAGTAGTTCGACAGATAGATGTCGCCGTTCCCGGCCATGCGCTTCCAGATGTCCTGGACCGAGCGATGGTGTGCCGATTCCGATGTGCGAATGAACCGGTCGAACGAGATGTCCAGCGCCTCGTCGAGTTTCCGTAGCAACTCCGCGTTTCGCGTGGCGAGTTCAAGCGCTGATATGTTTTCCCGTTGCGCCGTCTGCACCATCTTCTGGCCGTGCTCGTCGGTGCCGGTCAGGAAGAACACATCCTTGCCGTCGAGCCTTTGGAAACGCGCGAGCGCGTCGGTGGCGATGGCCTCATATGCGTGGCCGATGTGCGGCGCGCCGTTCGGATAAACGATGGCTGTGGTGATATAGAACGTATCGGCTCGCGATGACGCCGGACTCGAGGGAAGCGATGCAGCGGCCGTATCGACCTTGGCGGCAACCTTGCGCGGTGCTCGCGGCTTTGTCTTTTTCACCGGAGGCGTTGTAACGGATCGCTTCCGCGCGGCCTTTTCTGGTGCCGCTTTCCTCGGCGCGGTTTTTCTCGGCGTCACTTTCTTCGCCGTGGGTTTCTTTGGCGCGACCTTCTTCGACGCTGTCTTCTTGGACGCGACCTTCTTCGGAGTTCTTGTCGCCGGCTGCTTTTTAGCCGGTTTCCTGGCCGCTTTTCTGACCGTCCTCTTGGTGGTTTTCCTGGCCGCTTTCTTGAGTGTCTTCTTCTTCGCCGCCTTTCTAGCCGGCTTCGGCCCGCGCGCTGTCGTCGTCCCCTTCGCGGGCGTCTTCTTGCGTTTGGTGGTCTTCTTAACCGCCGTCTTGCCGCGCGTTTTTGCTTTCGGGTTACGGCCGGTGGCGGCGGAGCGCGGCTTGCGGGATTTCACGCGAGGTTTCTTGGCCGTTTTCTTCTTAGCGGGAGCCACCACGAATTCCTTATGAAGCAGGCTGGAGGTCGAGAACAACGTCGAGAACAATCTTGGGCGGAATGTTTTACCGCGTTGCTTCCGCGAGAAGCCCGAACACCGAAAAAACCAAGGGTTTTCGTTCGAGATTATAGGTCTCTGTCTCGCGCGCGGTATTGTTGATCTTTTCCCATACCTCCGCGAGCCGTGCAAGACGAGGAAGATCGGCGTTCGCGTCGCTGATGCGAAGTCGCTCGCCCATCCAGCGGTCCACACTGTCGATAAACGCGCCAAGCGCGGCGCGATCGCTGCCGCTGATGGCGTCGCCGAGCGCGTGGAGTTCGCCGGGGTCGATGTGCGGAAGGTTGTTCAACAACGCCGTCGTGCGTTGATGGAGCTTCAGCGCGCCGCCTCCCAGGAGCGCCAGCGCCCGCGCGACGCTTCCCTCTGCCGCTCCGGCGACATTCCGCAAGGACGCATCGTCGGGCGCGATACCGGCCGCTGCCGCGGCCGCGCTGATCACATCGCTCGCCGCCAGCGGGCGCAGCATCAGCTTGCGGCATCGTGATTGCATCGTCGCCAATACCCGCGCCGGAGCATGGCTGATCAGGAAGAACAGCGACCGGTGCGGCGGCTCCTCAAGCACCTTGAGCAGCGCATTGGCGGCGTTGGGGTTGAGTTCGTCGACGGGATCGACGATGCACACCCTCCACCCGTTCCCGGTCGCGGTCGATCCGAAAAAGGCGATGGTCTCCCGCGTCTGCTCGACGCTGATGACCGTGCGCATCACCCCCTTTTCGTTGAGTGTCCGCTCCAGCGTCAGGAGCCCGCCATGCGTGTCGGCCGCGACGTGGCGTATAGCCGGATGCATCAGGTCCAACTCAAGCGTTTCGGCCGATTGCACCCGCGGTGTAGCGGGATCGGCATGAGCGAGCACAAATCGCGCCATCCGATAGGCCAGCGTCGCCTTGCCGATCCCCGGCGCGCCGCCGATCAGCCACGCGTGTGGAATGCGGCCGCTGCGATAAGCGTCGAGCAACGTTCGTTCCGCCTCGCCATGGCCGAAAAGCGCGGTGGTCTCGCGCGGATGTGGAAACGGCGTTTCCGTGGCGGCCGGGCGTGCGATCATGCGCGTGAGGCTTTCGTGGCGGCGTCAGCCGTCAGCGCGCGGTCGTGCAGGGCCGCCCATACTCTCGCGGCCACCGCGTCGAGGTCTGCGTCGGCATCGATCACCACGCAGCGTTGCGGATCGCTCGCGGCGATCGCGCGATAGGCGTCGCGGAGTTTGCGGTGAAAAGCAATATCCTCCGCCTCGAAGCGATCCGGCGCGCCGCTGCCACGGCGAGCGGCCGCGCGCTGCAAGCCGACCTCGACGGGGACATCGAGGATCACCGTCAGGTCAGGCTTGAGATCGCCGATCGTGACCCGCTCCATCGCGTTCAGCACGCCGGGCAGCACGTTCCCCAATTGACCCTGATAGACGCGGGTCGAATCGGCAAACCGGTCGCAGAGCACCCAGATGCCCTGCTCCAGAGCGGGCTTGATGACGGTGTGGACATGGTCATCGCGGGCCGCCGCGAACAGCAAAGTCTCGGCGTCGGCGCCGAGCAGCTTGCCCACGCCCGACAGGACGAGGTGTCGAATGATTTCGGCTCCCGGCGATCCTCCCGGCTCTCGCGTGACGATGGCGCGCAGCTTCGCCGCCTGAAGACGTTCGGCCAGAATCCTGATCTGCGTGGATTTACCGGACCCCTCCCCGCCCTCGAAAGTAATGAAACGTCCGCGCTGCGAGTCGGCTTTGGGCGTGGCCTGGGCCATCAGAGTTTCGCGGCGCCTGAGCGCACCGTCCCGACGACAAGCTCGATCACTCCATCGAACGCGCGGCGCATGGTCGAGCCGATGCCAACCGCTTTCGTGGCATGAACCGGCATCTCCACCGCTACTTCCCTGCCTCGCCACACCCTGACGACGCCGATCGGCTGCCCCGGCGCAATCGGCGCGCGGACCGGCCCGGAATAAACGATGCGCGCGATCAGCCTGTCGCCGCCGTTCTTCTGAACCATGACCTGGACCGGGTCTGACACGGCCACCTGAACGGAGCCGCTATCGCCGCCAAATACCTTGGCGTAGCCGATCGGCTGTTCCGCGGCGAACAGGGTCCGGACCTCGAAATTTCGAAACCCCCATTCCAGCAATTTCCTGGCTGCGGTCAGCCGGTAGTCGGCGCTTTCGAGACCGTTCACGACCACGATCAGCCGCGTGCCGTTCTGAACCACCGAGCCGACCAGGCCGTATCCCCCCTCCTTGGTATAGCCGGTCTTGAGCCCGTCGGCCCCATCCATCGCGGCGAGAAGCGCGTTGCGGTTTGACTGGCGGATCTTGTTCCAGGTGAATTCGCGCTCGCCGAACAGCTTGTAAAAATCCGGGTATGTCAGGATGATGTGGCGCGCCAGCGCCGCAAGCTCCCGAACGGTCATCTTGTTGTCGGGATGCGGCAGACCACTGGAATTGGCGAAGGTGGAACGGCTCATGCCCAATTCCCGCGCGCGCGCCGTCATCTTTTCCGCGAAGGCGCTTTCGTGGCCGGCGATGCCCTCCGCGAGCGCCATGCAGGAGTCGTTTCCGCTCTGGATGATCGCGCCGCGCAGGAGGTCCTGGACAGGGATGCGGCTGTTGATCGCCGCGAACATCGTTGATCCGCCGGAGGGCGCCCCGCCCTTTCGCCAGGTGTTTTCGCTGATGACGTATTCGTCCGTGAGCTTGATCTCGCCTTTTGTGACGGCGTTGAAAACGACTTCCGCCGTCATCAGCTTCATCATGCTGGACGGTGCACGCAGTTCATCTGCGTTCTTCTCGAAAAGCACGCTACCGCTTTTGGCTTCGAGCAGAATTGCGGTCGGGGCGCTGGTTTCGTAGATATCTTCTTTCTTCGCTCCCTGGACGCTGTTGTTCGCAGCCAGCACGACTCCGTCGAGGCTGATCGTGAGGATGGCGGCGGCTACCAGACCGCGCCAGGCGAGCCCCCCGCGTCTGTCGGGCGTGGAAGATCTGGTTGTCATGATACGGTCCCGAGCAGACCCTTTTATCAGTTGGGGTGATCGCGAACAACATGGGCCCGCGCGCGTGAAGGGCCGGATAAATCACAGCAGGCTTAGGGGGTTTCCCCAGGAGGTGAGCGGCGCTTAATAGAGCCCTCGGGCCGAGAATTCGCTCGGTCCGCTCTGGTCCGCCGGCGCATAAGCGGCGACCGGGTGGACACGGCCCGTAACATCGCCCTCACCGTATGAAACCTCTCGCCGACCATCAGATTCCTGTCGATGCGTCGAGACACGGCTGGACGCGGAGGTTTCGCCGATCGACGGCCGGAGTTCAGGAACAAACGGCCGCGCCGAGGCGACCCTGACGGTGGACGGCGACGGCGCGGGAACGCCCGTTCGCAAGGTCGCCATCAATTGCCGATCGTCAGAACCTTCAAGTGGCGCGCGTCCGACATATTCGACCCGCACCGGCGCGACGCCATTTCGCTTGAACTCCAGCAATTCGGCCGCCTTGTTCGAGACATCGATCAGCCGGTTACCGTGATACGGTCCGCGATCGTTGACGCGGACGACCAGGGATTTGCTGTTGCCGAGGTTTGTGACCCGGACATAGCACGGCAACGGAAGGGTCGGATGCGCGGCAGACAGCGAAGCCATGTCGAAAACCTCGCCGTTGGCTGTCAGGCGGCCATGGAAGGCGTCGCCATACCAGGACGCGAGCCCTTCGGCTTTGTATTTGGTGTTTTCCTGGGGAACGTAAACACGTCCGGCGACCGTATAGGGCTTGCCGATCCGGTAAGTCCCGCCGCCTTTTGGCACCGTGTCGCCCGAGGCAACCACCCGAGGACTGCTCGAAACGCCGTACTTCGGGTCAATCCGGCTGAGTTTGCTCGATGAGCCGCAATTGGCGAGCATCAGACATGCGCCTGCGGCGGCTAAGGCACGCGCAGCAAGCCGGATTCGATCTGAACCTGATTTCCCCATCCGTCCCCAAGTCCCGATCCCTGGCGGGACTGCCCCACTTCACAGCGCCAGTCAGCATGATCATGATACGGTCACGACCATACCAAGTCGTGAACATATCGCAGCGCAAAGACGGCGGAAATACGGTAACGAGCCGGGAGGGATAAAACGAGTGGTAAATCAGGAGTTGCGACTGGGAGCGTCGAAGCCCGCTTCGGCGGTGGGCTGATCGAATGCAACCCCGATCCGGTTCTGTTTGGTCCAGATGACCCGGCAGCCTCGAATGACCCGATCCTTTTCGGTCATGAGTTGGAAACTCAATGGGACAGAGGCGGGATTTGGGACTTCAAGGGCGGCTCCCTCTGGAGATACGTTCAACAGTCGGCACCGCATGCTGAATCCGCCCATCGAAATGTAGGCCGGTTCGTCGATTTCGACGCGCGGATGTTTACGGCGGTCTTCAGTTGGGGAGTTCATGGCCTGTCCGTCTGCTTCTGCGTCCGGTTTATAGCGTCATCATAGTCGTCATCCGAACGCTCCTTCGCATTCTGCGGTTGGAATGATTCTATCTCGGGCAGCCCTATAGCGTTTTCAGGCTAGGCGGAAAACGGGTCGCAAAGGAAGGCGCGTCAACTCAGGATCATCGAGCCCCGCTTCTGATTTCCTTACGAGAGAATAGGATTCTGCGAAGCGCGGCCACCCGTAGACGTTTCGACAGTACGTCCCTCACCTCGTACGGGTCGCGACAGGTTAGATGACGACTTAGGGGTACAGGAGGAATATGGGGAGCGGTTTAAGATCCAGATCTACAATTTAGTCTATTTCTGTAAGGGTCTTTCGTTTCGGAGTTGCCCTTTCGCTGAAGGAAGGATGGCCTCTTCACTGTTTTCATTTCGCTATCAGCTATGTTCGACGGTTTGAGCAACGGTTTCGAGCATTCACTCCGTCTGCAATTGCGCTCGAGCGGGGGGTGCGCTAATCGGTCGAAGTCTTGGATTCGGAAGGGTGGCCGAGTGGTTTAAGGCACCGATCTTGAAAAACTATTTTTGCCTTCCGTGTAGTCCACGCTTGTCTAAGAACGTCCCGTTTCGTTGACGTTTCCGGGACGAAACCCCCTACCCGGCCCGCTTTGTCCGGGTCCGTTTCGGGGAGTTGGGTGCCAATTGCGGTGCCATATCATCCTCATCATCAACAGGAATGTAGACTCCGTTCTCTTTCGCCGCCGCGAAAACTTGGGTCTTCACCCTTTCCGCATTTTCCGCCAAGTACGTCACGTCCACCACCAAGGACATAAGCAGGCGTTGCGTGAAATTGGCTTCTGCGTCTTCGGTTTCCTTGGGCATCGTCACAACTCCAATGGGCCACCATGGCCGCGATCGGAACGTAGCGGAATCACTTCAGAGGTCAATTCTTGATATTTCTCTAAGTATCTGTAATATAATGGTTATATGTTGACAAACTGCATTGATGTAGTAAGTTAGCGCATCACGTAGTTTGTCAACCAACGAAAAACATCAGAAACTGCTCGGATTCTTCAAGCATTCATCTGCCACTTCTAAGAATGTCTCGACTAGGTGCGGAGCTCTAGGACCAATTTCGCCCTCTGGAATGATATATTTCAACGCGAATTTCGTTTCCGGTGAGTGCAAGCGGGACAGGTCTCGCAATGAGCATTCGATTGCTTCGTCGGGCTTTTCGGCAAACGCGTCCCGGTATTTCCCCGACGCTCTAGCTTCCTCCCAAGTTAAGGACGCGATCCGAAAAACTTTGGCGCGGATCTCGGCATTGCAATCAGCCAACCACAGTTTTTGAATGTCGTGCCTAAACTCCTTTCTGACCTCCTCAACGTCACCACTGGCACGCACGAGAGGGGCTTTTAGTAACACCTCAATCCCATGCGCGATCAAATGAAGCGTCGGCACTTTGATAATGGTCCGCTCGCTTTGCACCAGTATGCTAGCTGCGTAGAGATACTGTTTCGCGCGAACGACAAACTGCATGTCAGGGCGGTTTAAGAAACGTCTCGTCTCTTCCTCTGCTTGCTCAAAATAATCCATATGGCGCATGCGGTACCCCCGCCTAAGCAATTTCCGACTCGACAATCGTTCTCTTTATGTTCTAATTTCCCGCCATGTGCAACTGGTCCGCTTATTGGCGAATGCCCTCCGCCAGGCAAATGGAAAAACTTGCGCGCGAGCAGCGCCAGGATGAACCAAATTCCGAGCCGGACGGCTGGTGGCACTCGGTTCTGAACGATCCGCGCGCGACCGGTGCCCCTCGCCTGCCGATCCACCAACTACGCCTGAACGAAATCCCGCGGGACGTCCTTCGCGTCGAGTGCTTACGCTGTACGCGCATTGTGGAAATCCAGAAGGCCGACGCGGTTCGGCTGTACGGTCCACATGCCATCTGGAAAGATGTCGGCCGAAAGCTACTCGACGATGGGTGCAAATATCGCACCGGGCGTCATGAGGAAGACGGCTGCTGGCCAGATTGGCGTCTTGAATCCGCCTCAATCGCGAGCGAACTACGTATATTGCTTTAAAAATGGACTTTTCAAAATGAATATTGGCGATATTTTTCAGTTCCCATACCAAGGATACTTCATACCTTTTAGGATTTTCGAGATCGACGCTGATCGAAATGATGTATTGCTGCAAAAAGTGTTTTCTAACGGTGCTGACACGCCGCCCAAGGCTTTCAAAGCATATGACATAGAGCCCTACTGGCAGACACGCTAACTCATCCCGCGCTTCCACTACCCAAACATCGCATCGAACAGCGCCGGGGTCACTTTGCGCGAACTGACTTTCGGCTTGTCCGGCTCCTTCGCTAGGGCAGCGGCGACTTCCAGCCATGTCGCGTCCAATGCGCGGATCATGTCCAGTTCGAAAGGTCGCACCGGCTCGCGCCGTAGCCGCGACCAGGATTCAATGTCCGCGTAAGCGATAGGATTGGCGCCGAACCCGTTGCTGCCGCGCGTCGCGTGCAGGTCGAGGAATATCCCCCATACGCGCAGGCCGGCTGCGGGAATTTCAGGCGCGTCCGGTTCGTTTTCAGCGCCGGGGTGGCGGTCCATCCGCCAGCGGAGGATGTAGACGAGCCGATCGGAAAGCCATTGCAGGTTGATCATAGCAACCTCCGATTCTTTGCGTTCCTGACAGCTTGGACCGTGAGCATGGGCAAGTTAGCCTTCAAATCGGCGACTTGCTGCTCAACCCGTTGAAGTCCCGCCGCATCAGCGCCCGTGGCGTCGATATTCACCATCACCGGTACATTTATATCCCCGCCCCCGCCCACCGAACCGATTTGATGGTTCGGGATGACCTGAGACCCGCGCGGCAGGTTGACCAGTTCCGGTCCTTTCTCGCCGACGATGGCGAGACCACCCGGTGCATTGTCCGTACCGTTCGCGAACTTCGGAATGAGCGCGGACAGAATGCCGCCCCCGCTCCCGCCGCCACCCATCAAGTTCGCCAGTGGTCCGAGCACGGCCTGCTTGACCGCGATCTTGGCAAGTTCCGCAAGAATGGACTGTGCCATGGACTTGAATGCTTCTTCGACCGTCTTGGTCCCGGTGACGATCTCGCCGAAGTCGTCGGCGATGCGATCGAGCGAACCGACGGAGAGGTATTCTAGCTGCCGACCCACGTCAGCAGATTCCCGCGCGAACGACGCCAATGGACTATTCAAGCGCTCCAATTCGCCGCGCGCCTTGGCATAGGCGTCCGCAAGAGCCTCGATCTTGGCGCGCTGCTCGGCTGTCACCTCGACGTTTTTCTTGCCGGCGCGCTCATTGGCCTGCTTGGCCGCGGTCTCCAACTCGACGACAACTCTCGCCCGGTCCTGCTCCGTCGCTGTCTGATCGATCGTCGCCGCTTCGACCTTTAGAAGCTCGATCCGCTTGGCGATCTGGTCGTTTGACCGTTCGAACGGGTCACGGGTTGCGGCCGCGCCGTCCTTTTTGCCGGGCACCTTGAAGTCCGCCAGCGAAACCGGATTGACCTTCGGTCCCTCTGTCGTCCCGCCGGTAACTAAGACTCGCGCCGGCGTGGCTGGCGTCGCACCGACCGGCGTCAGGCCATACTTCGCCATTTCCTCGGGCGAGAAGTCGGCGCCGAAGAACTTTGCAATCGTGGTCCATGCCGAATTGTTGCCGACGCTGGTCAACCACTTTTGCAGCGTTTCCAGCTTGCCGGACGCGGCGTCAAAATAATCACTGAGCTTTTCGACCACGCCGGCAACGGCGGTCAGCCCCTTGGCAGCGTTGCCGCTCGCGCCGGTCGTCTTGTCGAGGTGTCCGACCAGTGCGATGAATGCGTTACCGATGCGGGCAGACGCCTGCCCGATGGTGCCGTCAGCTTTCGCGGCCTGCGCTTCGATCTGCGGCATACCAGCCAGGAAGGCACGGAAGAACGCCTCCGACGAAACCTTGCCATCGTTGACCAGGTTTTTCAGCGTCGAAACCGAACCGCCCGCTTCTTTCAAACCCGCCGCAACTGCCTGCAGGATTGGCCGCGCGCCTTCGTTGACGCTGTTAAATTCCTCGGCTCGCACGACGCCAGATCCGATCGCCTGCGAGAGTTGCAGCAACGCACCGGCCGCTTCTGTCGAATTTGTGCCGGCAACCCGCAGCGCAATCGAAACGCCGTCGGTGAATTTCATCAGGTCGGCGCTGTTAGCTTTCAGTTCCTTCTGCGCCTGCGAAGCCCGACTATAGAGCGTCACCAATGGCTCGATAGCGGTGCCGTTCTTCTGAGCGATCTGGAAGAGTGACGAAAACACCTTGTCCAACGCCGCATCTTCAAGGCCGGTCACCTTCAGCGCGTTCTGCAGTGACGTGAATTCCTGCGCCGCCTTGGATACCGTGCGGAACGCGGCGCTTCCGGCGATACCAACTGCGAAGGCCTTGGCGAACGAACCAATCTGGACGCTCGTCTGCGCCAGTGAGCGATTGATTGCCGTCGTCGAGCGGAGCATATCCTGCTCCATATTCTTCGTGGCGCGGCTGGATCCGGCTGTGAGTTGCCGATAAGTCCGCGTGCCGGTCTGCTCGGCTTTCACCATGCGCTTCTCGAACTCCGAGATCCGAGCCTCAAGCATCACGACTAGGCGTTCGCCAGTATCTTCAGCCATGTTATCCTGCCTTCACAAACGCCCAATCGGGCGACCAGTTCGGTGAATCGTAGATAGATCGCGCGTTGTCGCCAGCCGCGCACCGTGCAACAGCCATGGCAGTCGCAACCGCGCCGTCGATGCGGTCGCGAGACTTGCCCTTGTGAAAAGACTTGTTGCCGGCTTTGTCGGTTTCGGTGGCGATGTTGTCGAAGTTCCAGCGCAGCACGGGGTGTCCGCCGTGACGAAAGCGACGACCGACGATCGCCCGTTCCAATTCCTTGATGGCGGGCGCCATTGTCACCCAGCCCTGACGCATCTCCACGGCTGGAAGGCCGTCTGCCAGGAGATTACTGAGCATGTTGCGCGCCAGATGCGGATCGAACGCGATTTCGCGGACGTTGAACCGGTCGCATAGATCGCGAATATGATTTTCAACGACATGGAAGTCGACGACGTTGCCGGGTGTCGGGATAATGAATCCATCGGCGGCCCAAGCGGGATAGGCCACGCCATCCTTGTCCGCACGGCGCCGCAGATTGTCTTCCGGGCAGAAGAACCACGGCTGAACCTGATATCCATCATCGCCATCTCGCCAACAGGCGACGACGGCCGTGAGATCCGAATTACTGGAAAGGTCGACGCCTATCCAGCATGACTCGCCTTTGAGTTCGTCCAGATTAACAGCCCTGGCGCCTTGATCGTAAACAAGCATTTCCACGAATGGCGATGTCGAGTGGTCAAGCCAGCGGTTCAAATTGAATTGGAGAAAGCTGTCGCGATCTGAAGGCGAGTTGATCGCCTTCTGCGCCTTGTCGCGATAGCTGGTCAGGTCCGGATATCCGTGGCGCATACCGGGATTTAGCGCGTGCCACACCGCTTCATCGCGCCAGTCGTCGCCTTCCTCAGCCATAAAGACAACAGGCAACGTGGCCGGGTCGTCAATCTCGCCCTTCTGAACCTTGATTGCGTAATCAATCGTTTTCCATGCAAGGTTTTCCTGTCCGCGACCCGACGTGGTGGCAACGATCATGAGCGTGTCGGGTACTTTTACGAGGGCAGAATCGAGCGCCTCCCATTGCACCCGGCCTGCCCTGCCCTCCCAAGCGTGAAGCTCGTCAGCGATGACGACGTTCGGCGTCTTGCCGTGTTGCACCTTTCCATCGCTGGCGACAGCGATATAGCGGGATCGTTGCGCCTTGAACGTGATTGATGACGTGTATTCGCGAACAGCCAAGTGCTTCTCAAGGCGTCGATCGTGCTGAACAATCATCGCGACTTCGTTGAATAGCTCCATGGCCTGTTCGTGAGCCGATGCCGCCGACACGACCAAGTTACCGGGTTGCCTTTCGGGGCCAATCAGGTGCAAAAGCGTGATCGCGCCGCATAGGGACGTTTTCCGGTTGCCGCGCGGAAGTAGCAAAACGAGCCGCCGCACCACGCGCCGTCCATCTTCATGACGCGGGCCATAGAGCTTTCGAATGATACGCTCTTGCCACGGATCAAGCTGGAACGGGTGACCGCGCGCCGGATTCTTCGGATGCTTCAGCCTGCGAAGCCATTGCACCGCGCGCTCGCCGTAACCAAAAGGATCGGGAATCTCACTGCCGTCATTGATCCATGCAGGAACGAGCATCAGTCTAACAGCGAGTCCTCTTCGTCATCATCCCGGATCGCCGGCCGACTACGCGAAACCGGCGTCAGCCCCATTTCCACGGCGAGCAAGCGCGCGCGCGTCATGGCATCCGAGAGGATCACGCCGGCGGGATGGCGTTTAAGCAGCCCGCTTTCGGCGCCATAGACGTGGCCTTCGGTTTGCAGGATCCGTTCCATCTCCCTCACCTGCCCGATCGCGATGCAGTAGTTTTCGAGCGATCCGAGGTCCGCGTCCGTAAGAATGCGCCGCTCTATAAGATCAGGCAGAATACGCTTCCATTCGCGCTTGGCGTCCGCCGAAAGCCATTTCGGGACAGCCGGCGCCCGCTTCATCGCTGCGGAGTCGGTGCGCAGATGGGGCTTGGTGCCTTTCATCACGACCCGTAATGCTCGGTAACGATGATTATGCCAGAACCGCCCGCACCGCCTGCCGCACCGCCGGTTCCGGCCGAACCACCGTTGCCTCCCGCGGCGACCGAATAGGAGTAGGTTGACGTCGGCGAATTTATAATCGCCTTGACGTAACCTCCCGAACCGCCGCCTCCGCCGCCGTTTGGCGTCGTATTGACGCCACCGCCACCGCCGCCAGAACCGGTGTTAGCAGCGGCCGCAGTACCCGCACCTGCACCCGCCGCGCCGCCAGCGCCAGCACCGCCGAAGGGGCTAGCACCGCCGGAGCCACCCTGTGTGCTGTTGACACCAGAACCATTACCGCCGCCTGCGCCGGTTAAATTGACATATCCCCCTGATGCAGAACCTCCGGTGCCGCGGCCCGCATTCGCCCCGCCGTTCGCTCCCCCACCAGTGAGGTCTCCAAACGTGGTATTCCCGGCCGCGAAGCCGTTGCCATAACTTGTGCCGGAGCCAGACCCGCCACCCCCACCGCCGATAAGTTCGACTTCGATCCATTTGCAGCCGGCTGGCGTCGTGTAGGTACCCGAACCGGTCGTGAATACTTGGGTGGTCGGGAGTGTGTCAGATATTTCGAGGGTACCGCGAGCCTCCGCAGCATCCGCAGCCGTAAACAGTGCCTTGCCGACCGTGGTGCCGCCTAGATTGTCCAAAGCGGTGTCAGCGTCGTCCAAGTCGCTGAGGTTATTAGCAGGTATGAGGATATCCGCGGCTGATGCGGTGAGGGACAGAACCGCCGTTCCACTCAGATTGATTTTTGACGTTCCCGCAGTCCCGCCAATCTTGGACTTAGCAACAGTTGTGCGAGCCATCGTAGTGACACCGCCACCGATCGTCCCGATGCCTTCTTCGAAGTCCAAGCCATCCACGATCATGTATCGAACCGTGTCGCCGTCGCCTGCACCAGCTTCAGTCGGCGTGAGGAACGCATTTGATGACGCCGATCCGAACGTTACGTCCCCGGTCCCGGTCGTCGCGATATTGACCTTCACGCGGTCGAATAGTTTGAACATTAGATTCCCTCACCCGGCATGAATCCGCAGCCAGAGCCGAGCGGATCATCCGGTTCGGGCTGCTGTGCGGGCTTTGGCTTCTGGTCTTCGGCAGCCTTGGACTGTTCGTTCTGATTTTCGGTCATGCTATTTTCTGACATCTCAACTCCAATCCGGCTCGGCGGCCGATCTGCTTGGTTTCTTTGATATTGTGGTTATCCCCATCGAACAGCACACGATCTGCGGTGGTGATTTCGTCTATCCAGCGAACGCGAAAGACGGTGACGGTCTCGTCTGATGCACCGAAATTCCGGATGAACTCCTCGGTCGATTGCTGGATAATCTGCGCGCGAACCGTCGCGAGCGTGGTCCACGTCTCCGCCGGCGTGCCGTAATCGTCGACGGTGTTGGTGAAACGCTGAATGGCGATTTGCTGATCCAGCTTACCGGCCCTCATATGACGACGCTCCATCGCGCCTGGACCAGTGAGTTGATGGTCAGTACCGCGTGCGACATCTCTCCGCCGGGATCGCGCAAGTAGCGCACGCCATCGACGCGGCAATCGGCGCAAACGAAATCCGGATCACCTATATCGAGCCGCCGCACCCGGCCAATCGCCTTTCGGACAGCGCCAGCGATCGCCTTGACGCCTGCTGTGCTTGGCTCCGTCTTCCAAATGTGCAGCATCGAATAGACGCGGATGTAATCCCGCTTCAGCGTAAAGTCCTCGTCCACTTCCTGATCTTCGCCAAGAATGATGGATGGACTCGGCGCCGGTCGTTCGTTGCGATCCAAAATGTTCGCAGGCGGCACAAGCGCAGTGACCGCCGCGGTGTTGATCAACCGCAACCGGATTGCCTTTTGGAGTGCCAGTGCGGGGCTACTCATTTCCCCTTGGACTCCTTTACGGCTTTGTTGATTGCTCGCTTAATCCGCGACGTGATGCGCTTGCGGTACAGGCGGAACGCGGGCCAAAAGAACGGCTGCGCTGGCGCTTTCGCGGTTCCGTACTCGACCAAATGCGCGTAGCGGACCTTGGTATTACCTACCGTGACTGCAACGCTAGTTTCGCCCACCACCTTCGAACCGCCCGGCTGAGAGTACGCCGGCGTGGTTTCGCCTGGTCCCGTGACGGCGATAGAATCGATCAGGTCGCCTGTGTCGCGGCTGGCCTCGGCCAATTGACGCATAGCCGACTTCAATTCTTCACCCGATTTTAGCAGCGCAGGCTTGACCGCGGCGCGGACTTCCTTCGGGATCGCAGCCATGCGGCGCTGAAAGCTGGAAAGCCCGCCATCATCATTCGTCATCGGGCGTGCTCCACCAGCGTCGATATTCGCGGATGATGTCTGAAACGCCGTGCGGCAGTTGCTGTGCGGAGACGCCAACCAGTGTCGCCTCACGATTTTCGTACCAATGTCCGACAAGCTGCAGAACGGCTTCGACCAAGGCGGGCGGCACCGGCTCTTGATCCACGCCGCCATAGATGGACTCGATTTTGTAGCCGAGCCACGACTCCAGATAGTCTTGTGCCGCGGAAACCTTGCGGGTCAGCAGTGTATCATCGATGTCCGACGTGACATTGAGTTGCGCCTTGGCGTCGGCAAGCGTTGCGATCATTAGGAAAAAACTCCCAATTCGGTCAAATCTTGCGTTGTGGACCCCCGCCGGTCCCGCTGCGTTCCCTGAAACTTTTCGACCACCCCCGGTATCCGCATGAACCGCTCACGAACCGCTTCAGGATCGACGCCGGCGAGCGTGCAGACGATGGGAAAGTCGATGGTGTCGGTCAGCAGCCATTGAATGGCCGCGTGCTGGTCACGCTGTGCGTCCTTGCCAGTGCGTGTCGTTGTTGCATCCGTGATGGCTTGGCCGAGCACGGCACACCACAATTGTCGGTCGTGTTTCTCATCGTTTTGCATGGTCACGATGCACGCTCCATGCGCTGCTTGCGGCTGTTGTGGCAGGAGAAGCAAAGCGACTGCCAATTGCCTCGATCCCAAAATAGTTTGGTGTCGCCACGGTGTGGTCTAATGTGATCAACGACACGAGCGGCTGCACCACACATGACGCAACGAGGGTGCTTATCGAGAAAGTATGAGCGAGCCTTTTGCCATGTATTGTCATAACCGCGCTCTCGCGCATTCGGCCGGCGCTTGTCAGCTTCGGCACGTGTACGCTGCTGACACACACAACGAACGCCATAGGCGACCTTGAGGCCGCAGGAGCAGATACGTGGCGCACGAAAAGGCATTGGCATTCCTAGTTTAGGGTACGGGAGTCGCATGACTTACGAGGACCGCGACTCCCGTTCCACTAAGCGCGCCCGTGGCGGCAAGCGCGCTCAGTGACTAGTGTTAGGCGACAGGCCGCGAGCGCGCGTGACCGAGCACGGCAACAGCGCCAGCCGCGATCGACGTTCCGCTGTTCTTGGTCACAACGACACGGGCGTACTTCCTGTGGCCGATATACGACTGCTTATAAGTGCTCGACTCCTCAAGAGAGTCCGGAAGCGTCCCGACGAGGTGCGTTGCGTCGACGTCGGTGAAGTCACCGTCGGTGGTCGTGTCTGACTCCTGCAGCTTCGCGGTGAAGCTCGGTGCAGGCGAACCGGCGGTCGCACCAGTATTGATGACAAACGCGCAACTCTCGAAACCGGCCGTATCGACGGTTTCGCCCTTGATGGTTGCGGACTGCACCGCTGGCGCAAGAGCCTGAACGGTGCCGATGTTGGAAGCGATATCACGCATAATTTGTGCTCCTTACGAGGTCTTGCAGACGATCTTCTTCATCGCCGCTGGCTGAACGACCGCACCGCCGACACGCCGCGTGGCATGAATTCTGGTCGTGCCGGTGGTCGCCAGCAAATATGGATTGGCCAAAATCGACAAACCAATACGGTCGAGGATCCGATAGGTCGCGGCGATGTCGCCGAATGCGATCGGCGTGGTGCCGCTGCCGACATCATCCATGTCGGGGCAATCGATGACTGGACGACCCAGGATGGTGTCCGCCTGCCCCTGGAAGCCGGGCGACCAAAGGTATGTCCCGGTCGTGCCGTCCTTCAGCTTCCGGATGGCCGCGAGCGTCGTGGAATTCATCAACCAAGTGCCTGCGTTCCGATAAGCAGCCGGAAGCGAATAGAACGTGTCGATGAGCATGTCGGCCGGTCCGCTGCCAAGCGTGGAAGCGTTGCCGGTCGCGACGATGCTGATGTCCGCGTTGATGAGCAAACCTTCCGGCTGCAGCGGGCCGGTGCCCTTCAGGAACGACAGTCCCTCTTTCAGGCCGAAGTCCTCCGCGAGTGCCATCCGAACTTCGGACTCGGCTGCGCCGGCGCTGTCGGCGAGAAGCTGGTTCGAGATATCGACGTAAGTGTTGATCTCGCGAACCGGGATTTCAAGCTGACCAAAGGTCGGCTCACCAGTCGTCTGCGCTTGCGTCTCACCACGCCATTGAGCATTCGTGCGGCCGATGCGCTTGGGATAGGACACGGCAGGCGCCGATGTGGATCGGACCGAAGCGAGACCGCGGATCGGCGAGTACTGCACCAGATCACGAATAAACTCGGTCGCCATCTCGGTCGGCGCCAGATAGCCGCCCTGCGGATCGCTGGAAACGATCAGCGTCTTGAGTTCGAGCGGATCAGGCGGCGTGATGCCGGAACGGACATAAGCGCCGAACGCCTTGATTTCGAGCGCGGCGTCCGGATCCTTGTGATCGCCACTGCCCGGCCGGTTAATCTTGGCTTCGAGCTTGTCCATGCGGTCCACGAGCTTGGTCGTGTCGGCTTTGGTCTCGATGTCCTTCAAGCGCGCGTCAACGTTGGTAGTCAGATCATTGACCGCCTTCGTCACCAGATCGACCGGATCGGCGTCGTCGGTATCTTTGAATTCGAGATCAGAGAAATGCTTACCCAAGGTGATTACCTCAATGCTAGGGCCGCAGCGGCCCGGTTAATGACCGCGGCAATGGCTGCGGCTTCGTCAAAAGACTTTGCGGACGTGATCCGCGCACGGGGGTGCGACCCACTTCTGACAAGGCTGATTTCAGCGAGATCGAGCGCGTCGATAATTCGGTTGCGACCTTCCTTGCGGGACGACTTAGTGCGGAATCCGATCGAGAGATCAGACACGAGACCCTTTAGAACCAGGCTCCTCACCGAGCGTGCGCGGGGTTGATCGAGGTGCAGTTGCCCCTTGACCATCAACCCTTCGTCGGTCGCTTTGACTTCGGTCCACGTTCCGATCAGGTCGGCGGGATTGTGCTGATAGAGCATTCCGAGATCGGGAGAGATTTCGCCAAATGCACCCTTGGTGATGATGTCGCCAACACGATCCGGCTCCGCAAAGGGCCATGCGTTGCCGACAATTTCGCCAGTGTCGGAGACGTTCAGGGATGCCTTGATTTCGAGCCGGTCCATCAGAAGGTGTCCTTTACGAGGCCATCGACCGGGAATCGACCGAACTTCACATCGCCCCTATCGTCGATCCAAATCACGTGGACGGTGACAATGGTTTCCCGGTGATACGCGCCGGGCTGTCCATCCACTGTCATCGCGGGGCCACCGCTCTTCAACCGCACAACGTCGCCGACTTTCAAACTCAACTTGTCACCTTTCTGGAATAAGGTTCGCGGGATGCAGCGAACGCGTCGACCTGCTCTCGAACGAACCGAAACTTTGTAAGCAGCCGCACGGCTGCACTGAAACTGAACGGCACATCGACGCCGCCCTGCTTGACGCCCCAGCCGACGACGCATTTCGCGAGTTGCTCGATTGCAAGCCGCTCCTGTTCATCGGCTGGAGGTCGGCCCGCATAGCTCATCAGTGCATCCGTGGTGGCGAGGCGAGCGCGACGTTGAGTGTCGGAATCCGGACCGGCAACGATCAGAACAATATCGGTTGGCGTACCATTGACCGGATCGGTAATGACGCATTCCGCGCCGCGATCCTGGTACGCAATGAGATCATCGAAGTCGGCGAGATCAGTCATTTACGGGCTGCTCCTGCGATCCAGGCTGGCTGGCGCCGGTGTTCGGGTTGGCAAATTCGTTGCCGCCGGCATAAGGCGCAAGGCCGGTATCCAGCCATGTGCGGGCTTCGTTTGGATTGAGCACGCGACTGGCAACGAGGCTGGAAATGGCGGTCGCACGCTTCTCCAGGTCCACGCGTGTCAGGTCATCAATGTCGAACTTGAACGCGTACAGCGCCCGCTCGTCATCAGTCAGCAGCGCGCGGTCGAACGCAGATTCAAGCGCCTTGAGCCACGGCATCAGCGTGACGCTCAGGAACTCTCTGTATTTTTGCCATGCGTTGGCGTAGCTCGATTTTGCGAGGTCACCGAGCATGACGCTGCTAATGTTGAAAGCGCGTGCGATGTCTTCCAATTGCCAACGGCGGTTTTCAACGAACTGAGCGTCGGTCGATGCGAGCGCAATCTGCTTGAATGTCGCGCCATCGAATAGAAACGCCGTACCACCCGCATTGTCCGGGCCGCCATACGCCGCGTTCCAGCCAGCGATCATGTTCTGGACAGCCTTTTCGCCCGCGCCGGACGGTACCTCGACTACGCCACCGGGGCGCGCCATCCGCTTGAATAGGAATTCGACGTAGCGCGACATCGCCACTGCGGCGGAGATTGTCGGATACGCGAGGCTAACCGGGCATTTCGAGAATGGCCCGCGAATGTGAATGATGTCCGATGCCGGCACGCTGCGACCGTTGACGGTGTAGGACGGGCGACCGGAGCCGTCGCCGGCATATTCCACGGTGATGCGGCCCGCGCTGTAGCGGATGATTTCAAGGGGGCGACCGTCGCTGGATTTATTGACCCAGGCAATCCCGCCCGCGTCGGCGGTCAATGCTTGTGCGATCAAATCGCGGATCAGGACGGAGCCGGAGGTCCACTCGTTGACGTGGCCGCGCAACAGATCGAGTGCAGGGTGCTTTACGTCGGCGGACGTGTCATCGCGTTTGACCAGGTGTAGATCGAGCGTTGCCGCAGCATTGCTAATTGTCGTGACGGCGGCGGAAACAGCGGGTTCTGAAAGCGGATGAACCGGCCCGTACGTGCTGCCGCCCGAGAGAATTGCGACGATCGCTTCATCCGGATCGCTGAGCGATTTCGTTTCGACAGTAGTGCGGCTGAAGGGCCAGAGTTTCAAAGTTGCCTGCTCAAGGTACAAAAAATTCCCGCACGCGCCATTCAAGGGCTATGCGAGCCGATCGCAACGCGCGACCTGATGATGAAATGAATATACTACGCCCGAGTCGAATTCGTAAGCTGGCAAACCCTAGCAAGTCGTCAGGCGGCGCGTCGCATCCAACGCCATAGCTCGCTTCTGATAGCGCAGTGTCGCCCGCCAACTTTGAAAATCGGAACGTCAGGCTTCCTTGCCCATCGCCGGGCGGTGTCCACGCTCACGTCGAGAAAGAACGCAATCGCGGGAAGACCCCATATTCGTTCGACGTGCAGATCATCTTCGTTCAACGTGATTGGTGGTTTAGTTTCCATTATGAGTATCTTTCATTTTCAGACTGCGGGGATTCCATGGTCTACAATCGCTCCAAGGCACTAAAGTTAAACCGACTTGCTCAAGGGATCGCTGGTCGAATGGAGGAGAGGCGAAGAAAATTGGATGAGGAATACCGCTCCCAAATGCCTCCACCGAATACGAAGAAATGGCACTTATCGGAATATGAAAGCCCCCCGCCAGAGACTATCAAGCTGCCGCGACGCCTGGTGGAAGCCCTCATCAGTGACATGGCCCAATGGGAAAAGCATCTGCTCGACCACAGCGAGCCTTCCACAAAGTGACTTCTGAAATTTCGAGTTGATGCTTTCCCATGGTCACGCAAGCGCACAAGCGCCTTTAGGGCGCGCGCAGCGCTATGGGGGTATGGGGGTTGGGATAGCAGCCCGTTGGTATGGGAGTTGGTAGGGTTTGAGGTACCGTTGGTAGGGGTGTTGGTACCCCGTTGGTAGCCGGTTGGCAGGGCGTTGGAATCGGGTTGGTAGGCTCTTTCGTCAACTGATAAGTTCGATCTGAGACGATCAGGTGTTGTCTCATTCGCGAAGGTGGTCCGGTCATAATGGCTTCGATGCGCTTTGAAGCGAGCAATCGATCCATGGCATCTTTCAGCGCCCTGCTCTTCAGCCCTTGCGCGCCCGCGTGTTCTGCAAAGAGCTTCGGCGCGTAGTTGCTGCCTGGATTCGGGCTGACAGCCCCCCTGCTCTCCGCATCGTACAGTGCCAGCATTTTCAGGAAGACTTCGTCGGCCCTATTGCGAGCGTCGTTCGCAGCCATCAGGCCACCTGCAGTTATACTGTCAGGTACAAAGACACCACGGCGCCAATGCAGAACGATCTCCTCACCAACCCTGCCGTAGTTTGATTTCATGGACCGAAGTACGCGTGCGTCCGGATCCGGCTCGCTATTGTCGTCGGCCCGGATGCGATCGAAGTACAGGCGGCTCCGCACGGAATTATTCCAGCCGGTGCTTCCGCTCGAACCGGTACCCCTCGTCATTCCTGAGACGGAAGGATGTGCGAGCAAGAGGATGGTGATGTCGTATTTCAGCGCGAGACCACGCAGCAAACCGATGAACTGCCGAGCCTGCGAGCGGTCAATCTCATTGCCGCCGAACAGGTCCGCCAACGTATCGAGGACGACGAACGTCGGACGAAGCGCAATGCATTGAGCTTCCAGCGCGGCAAACAAGGCGGTCGGAATGAGGATGCTGCTACGCCCGTCAGGTGCCGCGAGGATCGCATCTTCTCCCGCAAGAGAAACGATATGCAGGTCCGTCATTTTACTCAACGGAACGGAATGCTCGCGGGCAATGTCAGCCAAGCGACGATGGACTTCGTCGCGTGAATCCTCGGCTGTCACGAATAGACATGCGCCCTTCTCCACAACCCGGCCCAGCCAGGGGCGTCCGAGCGCCGTTGAAGCGAGAAGCTGAAGAGCAATAAGAGATTTTCCCGTGCCGCCATCACCGTAAAGCAGCGTAACGGTCTCGGCTGGTATCCAATCACGAACGTGCCAGCGCCGCGGCGGTACCGGCAACCCTTCCAGAGACGCTGCCGAAAACACCGGTAGAATGCCGCCTGGCAGACTCGGAGCCGTACGCTCAGTGCGACCGTCTTCCGTCCAGCGCCAGCCTTCCGGCAATGGACTGCCTATGGGCAGCGGCGAGAAGGGCGGCGCGGGTGGATATGGACAGCCGATCACATGGCGAAACATCCAGTTAACTTCTTTCAGCCCGCGCAGCGTTAGGAGATTTTCGCCCTCGGTCTTGAAGTCGTTCGGATTCCACCAACGCTTTCGAAGTTCGTCTTCCCTGTCTTCCCATCCAAGAAGCAGGACTGCGTTCAAGCCGTCCTCTCCGGGGAACGACAATTTGATTCGCTTGGCAAGTTCGAAATCATCGGGCGTCGTCTCGCGGTCATCGGGAGTCCAGACTTTTGCCATGTGCTGGCAATACCAAACCACCTCAGCGTATCGGATGCCATCATGGGAGACGCCATCGACTGCATCGGGCACAGGCGCGGTGATCTTGATTGTTTTGGGTTTGACGTTAGCGGCCACCACGGCGAGCAGATCATCGACTTTTGTCCAGCTATTCCAAGCTTTATGAACGCGCACCGGCTGCGGATCGGGCGAGCGTCCGCGCTTTATTTTCGGTGTACTCGGCCAATTAAGCGTTCCGGGCACGCGCATGATGCGCGAGATATCCGGCACGCACATCTTGTCGCCAGTGAGTTCACCAAGCGCACGAGCCAACGGCTTCGACTCGGCAGGCGGCAATGCCCGATCGAGGATCATCACCTCCTGGTAATTCCCCTTGCTGGATTCGACGATATAATTCGGCATCAGCGGCGCGTGCGGTGTCGCTACTCCTTCGTGATCCGAATCGGCGTCAACAGTGAACGCCAGTGTTCGAACCACGTCGGCTTGGGTGCCTTTTGCACCCTCCGGCAGGTCCGGCCGCATGAGGCCACGTGAGTCGTAGACGCCGTATTGCGTGCCTTGAAACGCCATCGCTGCGGCGGTCATGCCGTCGACGTCACCAATGGCAAAATGCTGATTGATCGGCGGGAGACCCAGCGGCTTATCTGCGATTGCACATAGCACCAACTTGCCGGGGACATTGGCGCGTTCAGCGAGATGGTGCAGCATCCAGAAGTGATTGCGGATGGTGGTACGGTCGAACGTACTTGCAGAATCCGCTGTCTGCGGTGTATTATGGGTCATCAACATCCACTATTTTGGCTCGTTCATCTTAGACCCGCCCTGCCAGGCGGGTTTTTCTTTTCTAAGTTTCGATCTCGTCGAGTGCATCGAGCGCTGCTTCGCAGATTTCATGCCGAAGTGGGGCGTCGTCCCAAAACTTCAAACCCGGTGGCGGCAGGATGAAACATTCGCCCGCCCCGCTTTCCAGCAGCTTGCACCCGCGCAGCGTCGCCTGCGGAAGCTCCACGTCGAATAGTGCGAGCAAAGTTGGCGTGCGGGGGCTATCGTCGCTTACGGGTTCGATGCGGGTTATGTTCATTGGGTGTCGCCGAACAACTTCCGTCTGATCTCGGCAACCTTTGGGTCCTTAGAGTCGCCGGTAACGATCTGATGAATGGAGTCGATCATATCCTCTCGAATAAGGTCGCGGAGATTACTCTTAAGTTTCAGGGCCTCGATGCCCGGCGGTTTTGACAAGCTCATGCCGCGACCTCCAATCCGAGCTTCCGGCGAATCCAACTCGTGGGCACGACCTTTCGCTTGCCGAACTGGATGGTTTCGATTTCGCCACGGTTGGCAGCGTCGTAACTCGCATTTCGCCCAAGTCCGAAAGCTACCCTCTCGGCCGTCGGCACCGACGCCACAGGTTGTTTTAGGATTTCCGCAAGTTCTTCATTCATAACTGTTGCGCTCCTTTTGACGACAGGGTACACAATACTCCTATGATCCCGGGTTGTCAACGATAGGGGTGGAACGTACCCAATGAGCACTTCACTTAGGGCGATCTCGCCGCAACTGGCGGAAATACTTGGCGAAAAGCAGACAACGCTCAGAGAACGACAGCGGGCATTGGTCCAAGCTGGTCTTCTTAAATCGTTACCCGGTCGGGGTCGCGGGGCTGGAGTCCTCGCTACAGCGGAGAGCGCGGCTATACTTCTGACGTCGCTCCTAGCAAGCGTCGCATTAGTCGACGCGGCCGATCTGACGCACGAAATGGTGCAAGCCCTACCCGCTAATTCCAAGAAAGCATGTTCGCTAACTGGAGCGGTTAATTTCCTTGGGGCGCTGACAGAAATCTTGTCGGACCCGCAGACCGCCAATCGGATAACAAGAATATCGGCGAGCAACTACGGCACTGCTTCTATAGAATATGACAATGAGTCCCGCTGCGGTTTTGTCGTGCTCATCGCCGACGTTCCGAAAATGACCGTTCTCGCTCAAAACAGAACTTACAGTCGCTTTCGCGTGGACATATCAGTTCTCGGTCAAACGCTTCAAGAGATCGCCACCCTCCTCGCAAAGGAAGTGGCGAAATGAAGGGTCATATCCAGCAGCGCGGCAAAACCTCTTGGCGTCTCAAGTTCGATGCAGGGCGCGACGAAAAGACGGGAAAGCGCAATGTTCAGTTCGTTACATTCCGCGGCACCAAGCGCCAAGCGCAGACCAAACTGGCCGAGTTGATCGCATCGGTTGCGCAGTCGAAATACATCGAACCAAGCAAGATCACGGTGGCGGACTATGTGCGTGGTCGAGTTGACCAGTGGGAAGACTCCGGCGACATCAGCGCCCGGACGGCAGCAAGGTATCGTGAACTGACCGAAAATCAGATCGTCCCGCACCTCGGCGCGAAACTGATCCAGAAGCTCCGCACCGATGACATCGAGGAATGGCACACCACACTGCGCAGCGGCGGCCGGGCGAAGGGCAAAGGCGGCTTGGCACCACGGACGATCGGCCACGCCCACAGGGTACTTGGCAAGGCAATGCGTGACGCGCTCCGCTTCGAAAAGATCACCAAGAACGTCACCGCTCTGCAGGCTGCTCCGAAGGTCGACGATGACGAAATGGCCATCGTGCAGGACGTCCCTGCCCTAATCGACCGGCTGCGCCACCATCGGCTGTTCCCCTTGGCGATGATCGCCCTGTTTACAGGGATGCGGATCGGCGAGGTTCTGGCGCTCCGCTGGGGCCGGGTCGACCTTGATCGAAAGGTAATCGAGGTTCGCGAGGCAATCGAGGAAACCAAGGCTCACGGCATCCGAATCAAGCCTCCAAAGACAAAGGCGGGACGACGGGACGTCACCCTGCCCGACGTTCTGGTCGACGTGCTGCGCGACTATCGCAAAACCCATCTGGAACGACGGGTCGCGCTTGGCTTGGGCAAGTTGCCCGACGACGCGCTGCTATTCGCTGGGCCGGGCGGTTCCCTGCCCTCCCAGAAGTATTACAGCAAGGCGTGGAGCGATCTTGATGTCGGCGTGCCGTTCCATGGGCTGCGCCATACCCATGCGAGCCAGCTTATCGACGCCGGCGTGGATATCGTCACGATTTCCAAAAGGCTGGGCCACGCCAAGCCCGATATCACCTTGCGGATTTATGCCCACTTGTTCAGAAAGGACGACAGCAAGGCTGCGGCGGCGATCAATGCGGCTTTCAATGGTTAGGGTGCCAATCCGGTGCCAACTTCACAGTTTGTTCTTCCGGAGTTCCGCCTAAGTTATTGATTTCGCTACACGGAAGGGTGGCCGAGTGGTTTAAGGCACCGGTCTTGAAAACCGGCGTGCCCGCAAGGGTACCGTGGGTTCGAATCCCACCCCTTCCGCCAGAAACATAGTAAAATCAATGACTTAGTTCTGAAGTCGGCGCCCAACGCACAAACCGACGTACAACGAAAAAGCCCGCCAGCGTGAACCGGCGGGCCTTTGCCTTATGGATTCGCAAGCCGGCCGATGGCCATGCCGGCTCGGTGCTGACACTTATCAAGTGCCAGCGCGTGATCTCTCATCACCAACACCAGCCGGTGAAGGCCGGGACACTCATTTTCAATGTCCGGCGCGGACAGCAATAGCGCGATCAGGTCGCAATATTCCAAGATCGAGTTGAGATGGTCATCCATACCGTTAAGGCCGCTCTGCGCCTCTTGGATCAATTCAGGGGTAGTGTTCATTGCGCCCTACCCCATCACCGTGTGCTGCCAGTCCCGCTGGCCAATCTGCTCAAGCAGGCCTTCAAAGTCGGCAATGCCGCTTTCAGCGGCGTCCTGCTCGCGATCGTCGGCTGCGCCCACTGCCCAGAGCCTCTGATCAACCCCTGCTGAGACCTCGTGAGGGTTCGCGCTGCCGAGGGACGGCTCACCGTCGACATCCCCGGCCCCGTCTAGCTCGTTATCGTCACAGGGAATGTCGTCCACAGCCGCCTCAAGCTCGTGCATGGTGTAGCCGTCGCTGGCATCAAGGAAGGCGATCAGCCGCTCGATTTCGGCGGATGCCATTTCCCGTAGCTCACGGACTCGCTGGCGCGTTTTCTCTGCTCGCCGCTGTTGGGCAGCGAGTTGGCGCAAACGCTCACCAGCGGCTCGCTGTGGCAGTTCTATGATGGTTTGTGCAGACGTGTTTGTGGGTGGCGTGCTAAGCACGCTTTCAGCCTGAGCCATGGTCCCAAATCCTTGGTTCGGGTTAGGGCCGTCAGGGTGGTTACCGACACCTTGGCGGCCCGATTGCTTTCGTGTGCAATTGAATGCATAATGCACCAACTGGTTTGAATGTCAACTGCACACAAAAGCACTCAATGGCAAAAACTTCCGCAATCTCCGTTCGAGTCCCGGACAACGTGAAGGCTGCGGCTGAAAAGGCCGCAGCCGCCGACAGCCGTTCGCTAGCCTCGCTTGTGGAAAAGGTACTTACAGAATTTCTTAAAAAGAACGGCTACTTAAGCCAATAACCTTCACGTAATCTCGCGGGCCGCCGGCGGTTGAGACTAGGATACCGCCTCGATTTTCGTTATCCGCTTCGGCGTTCTGGTTGGCCCGGCCAAGAGCCGCAGAGCGTTCGGATATGTGATTGCGCGCTAGACTTTAGTTGCCCTCGCCCCCTAGTTGCGGTTTTATGGCGGCAAAATGGGGGCGGAATCATGAAGATCAGAACAGTGCTACTGTGCGCCGCGCTCGGCGGTTGCGCATCTTCCTCAAATGAGATCACGGCGGCTTACGTCTCGCCGGTCATGTACCAAGGCTATACATGTCAGCAACTCGCATTAGAGGCTCAAGGTGTTTCAGCGCGAGCCGCTGCACTGTCCGGTGCGCAGGATAAGCAGCGCACCAACGATGCGGTCGCGACGACGGCGGCTGTTATTATTTTCTGGCCCGCAGCTTTCCTCGTTGGCGGCGACAAGCAAACGGCCGCTGAGCTGGGGCAGATGAAGGGCCAAATGAACGCCATCGAACAAGCGTCGATCGCCAAAAAATGCGGGATCGAGTTTCATCGCGGCCCGTCACGGTCCTAACCAAGATACCGCGTAAATGATCTCTGCCCTCTTTGAGACAGCCGCCGCTCGGGACGATCCCTACGACAGCCGGCTTCGCTGGGTCCTTTCACCCATCACGCGAAGGCGACGATTCAAGAGATTTGTCTTTCGCGGTTACCATCATGCCCTTCCCCGAGCTCTTGGCATAACCTTCACGCTGCCGGGATTTGTGCGAACAGTCGCTCGCCTCGGACTCATCGTCGCGATTGCCTTAACCCCGTATTGGAGCGATTGGCTGGTAAAAGGGGAAGTCTCGCCTCAGAGGGCCGGTTGGGCCAGTGCGGTTATCGTTTTTCTTCTGATCGCTAAGCATTTGCTTGATGAATTTGGTACCACAAGAGCGGCGGCAGCGCGTCAACGCCGGCTTCTGCAACAATGTGCGACAAGGCAAACAGTGATAAATCGCGACCTATTTAAAGCGATGCCGCCGCGAATATCGATCGTGTCCGCCGTCAGGGCTCTTGAGACAGTTTAGGAGTTTTCGGGAAGGGAGGATTTCTGGATCATCGCAGCCAATTTGGAGCGCAGATGAGACAGAAATCCGGGCCGGAGAAAGCACCGGCAGAGCAGGTCGTGAAGGACATCCGCCGGGCAACGCGCCGGCAGTTCTCGGCTGAAGAGAAGATCCGCATCGTGCTGGAAGGCGTGCGCGGCGAGGAGAGCATCGCCGAGCTGTGTCGGCGCGAGGGGATCGCCTCGTCGATGTATTACGGCTGGTCGAAGGAGTTCCTCGACGCCGGCAAGCGCCGTCTCGCTGGTGACACGGCCCGCGCCGCGACGTCGGACGAGGTGAAAGAGCTGCGCCGTGAGGCGCAGGCCCTGAAGGAGGCCGTGGCCGATCTCACCCTGGAAAACCGCCTGCTGAAAAAAAGCATGCTCGCGGATGGGGAGGACGACACATGAGGTATCCTGCATCCGAAAAGGCCGAGATCATTCGCCTGGTCGAGGCCTCGCATCTGCCGGCACGGCGAACCCTGGACAAGCTCGGCATCCCGCGCGCCACGTTCTATCGCTGGTACGATCGCTATCTCACCGGTGGGATCGAGGCTCTGGCCGATCATCGCTCGCGGCCGGATCGTGTCTGGAACCGGATTCCTGACCCAATCCGGGCCGAGATCGTCGAGCTGGCGCTGCGCGAAACGGAGCTGAGCCCGCGCGAGCTGGCGGTGCGCTTCACCGACGAGAAGCGCTACTTTGTCTCGGAGGCGTCGGTATATCGGCTGCTGAAGGCTCATGATCTCATCACCAGCCCAGCCTATATCGTCATCAAGGCGGCGTCTGAGTTCAAGGACAAGACGACAGCGCCCAACCAGCTCTGGCAAACCGACTTCACCTACCTGAAGATCACGGGTTGGGGCTGGTATTATCTCTCGACCGTGCTCGACGACTTCTCCCGCTTCATCGTCGCCTGGAAGCTCTGCGCCACGATGCGGGCGGATGACGTCACCGCCACGCTCGATCTGGCTCTGGCGGCATCGGGGCTCGACCAGATCGCGGTCGCGCATCGGCCGAGGCTGTTGAGCGACAACGGCGCCTCATACATCTCGGCCGAACTCGCTACCTGGCTCGACGGCAAGGGCATGAAACACGTTCGCGGCGCGCCGTATCATCCCCAGACGCAGGGCAAGATCGAGCGCTGGCATCAGACCCTGAAGAACCGCATCCTGCTGGAAAACTACTATCTGCCCGGCGACCTTGAACGGCAGGTCGCGGCCTTCGTCGAGCACTACAATCACGGCCGCTATCACGAGAGCATCGATAATCTCACGCCCGCTGACGTCTACTTCGGCCGCGGGCAGACCATCCTCACCGAACGCGAAAGGATCAAACGCCAGACCATCCACCAAAGACGCTTGCAGCATCACCTGCAGGCCGCCTAACCTCAAACCCAGATGAGCCAGAACCTCCGTTCCCGTGACCCCGGAACAGTCTCAATTCATCTGACGACGGACATGCTTTGATGTCGTCTTTGAGAGCAGCAAAGGCGGCATCGTCCAGGAACGAAATGGACGATCGCATGAAGACAAGCTTTTGCGGGTCTTCGCTGATGCCGCGATACTGCATGAAGGCGTTGACGCGCTTCACGAACCCGGCGTGACCCTCACGAGCGATGATCAAAACATCTGTTGGCACGCCCGGGAGTTTAGCGCCGTGCCAATCTGGCAGTCCGAATGCAAGGTGAAGGCACCAGTCGAAACCGAGAAAGGATTTGCCACTGCCCCAGCGCCCATAGAGCAGACCGACGCTACGTTCTGGAATCCAGCCGTCCATCAAGTATTCGGCGGGCGGCAACGTCTTGAGATCGGAGAATGTCTCAAACTTGAAGCGCGAAGCGGGGCCTTCGGCAGCCGGTGCATCGCGAAGCAGATCGGCAAGCTCGTCTGCGGTCCCGCCTGCCTCGATCCAGTCCGAAACGTCGCCTTTGTCAGGGAGGCCCGGCAGCCGCACCACTCGGACTGATCGCGCGACTTTTTGCAGCGTCTCGACAACCTGCTTTGCGTGCCGCTCGCCCGCCTCGTCATTGTCGGGCAGGACGTACACGTTCCGGTCCTTGAACCACTTGGCAAGCTCTGGCGCGAATTTCTCCGCGCCAGCTGAGTTTGTCGTAGCGATGCAACCGAGCGCCGCCAGATTGTCGGCGTCTTTCTCGCCCTCGACAATCATTATATCCATCACTCCATCGCGCGCCGCCTGAACCATTTCAGGAAGACGGTATGGGACCTTCAGCCCCTTAGGGGCACCGTTCACCCACGCCTGACCGTTCCAATGGGACTGATAGAACTGCTTTTCGGAAGTGCGCTTAACCCGCAGGTAGGGCGTGCCGTCCTCGAGTCGGTAGACGTACTCGGCCGGCGGTGTGGATACGCGCTCCTGCATCCGCCTAATCGGATCAACGCCGTTCTTTTTCTGAGGCTCCCAGCGAAGCCCTAGCTTGTCTCTCACATAGTCCTTGCAGGTGATTGGATTATCACCCGCAAAGCTGTGCACGACGAAGCCGTCGGGCGCAGTCGGGTCAACTTTGATGCTAAGTGACCGGTCCTTAGTCGAGTGGTTCGGTCCTGGAGCCAATACTGCTCTGCCGGAAATTTCGCCGCCTAGCGCAAGCGCAATTTCCCGAGTGGTGAAATTGAGCGTCATGCGCATAGCACCGCGTTGAGCCTAACCGCTTCCGCAACGGCAGCAATTTTCGCAGCTTCCATAGTTTCAAAGCCGCGCTGAATGCCGGCACTGCCGCCCGATTTCGATTCATGAACGACGGCAAAACCGGCTGGCGTCTGCACTTCGTTGCCGTCGATGTAACTGCATTCGAAAAACTCGGTTGCGTAGACCTCGCCGTTAGCAGGGTCCGGGCGATATTTTTCCTTCGCGGAAGGTCTCTTGAAAGGAAGCACCTTCATGCAGCGCCCCCCATGTCGAGGTTATTCGAAACGCGCCACCGGATTTCCGTTTCGATTGCTTCCTCGGCTTTGCGAAGAGCGTTCGCCACCATCTTCATTTCACCGATGGAATATTCATTGTGCGGGGCTGAGACCGTGCTGCCGATCGTGTCGATTTGGCAGAAGATTGGTTTGATGCGTTCCATCACCTGCAGCCCTCCCCGAACACGAGAGGAGCAACCACCGCAGCCATCACGGCGCTGATCGCGCAGCGACGGGTCAATGATGCTACTTGAAGCGAACGAACTGAACGGCTATCTTCCGAACTGATCCCGCTACCCAGCAGATCAATATTCGGAAAGCCTCGTGCCCCCAGCGCGGGGTTTTTCTTTTCAGGCTGCATCGGCGGTGACCTCCATGGGTTTCCACTCGCCGCGCTGCCAAGCTGCAACTTCATCCTCCCACCAAACGACGGCCTGTCCGTTCGGGTCGAGCCGGTGGCTTTGTGGGAAAGCCTTCTCCTTCATTTTTCGGTAAAGAGTGGGGACAGACCAACCCGTGGCGTCCAAGACGCGGGGGCGGCGAATTGCCTTGCGTAGTACAGACGGTGCGGGCCGTGACTGCTGAGTAGGAGCAGGTGCCGCCGCAGACGCTAGAAGCTCTGGCTTCATCTAGGTGCCTCCTGCGTTCTCAGGACCATCCTTAAGAACGCGGGTACCTAGTTATGCCGACCGGATTACGTACTGAATCGAAATGGCACCACAACAACTGCGGCGCACGATTTCGTAGCAAGCAAATGGCACAAAAATTATTTGGCTCGTTTTTGTGGATTCCGATTGGATTTGAATGGGATCACGTTGGCACCCAATGAGGCTAGTTGCGCCGCCCTTTCAGCCTCTTGTCGCCGCTGGATTAGTCCAATCCTGCGAATGTGCGTCTTGTCGGGAATGCTTTTGTCCAGCCATCCATTTTTGACGGCCCATCGCACATGATCCGACTGCCTCTTTTCCGGCCTCGTCTCAATCATGGCGACGACTACGGAATAACCCGGATCAAAGTGCCATTTCTCATATGACCCCTTCTTGCGGCCCGGCCGGTTTAGCTCAGCTAGTTTCGCGTCGAGGGCCTCGCATCGCTCAGTCGCATCAGCTAGGCTGTTGGCCAGCTCGGCAGCCTTAAAAAGCAATGGGAGCACGGCCTCGGTGGCTGCCGCGCCCTTAAGATCGCCTGCAATCTCCCTCGCGGCGTACCAGCCCATATTGAACATCACCTTGTCAGCAAGAATGCGCTCTATTCTAATCTGGTTTGCTAGTGACTCCGCGCTTAGGCGTCCGCTGGCGGTGATGTAGTCGTTGAAATTTCGTAATGCGCCCAAAAGCGACATTAGCCGCACATCAGCCGTCATCGCCCCGCCCCTATCGCCACCACGTTGTCACCGCCAGTCGCCTTGCTCTCACAGTAGCCTGCCCAATCAGCCATGAGCCGAACGCGCTTCTCTCGCTGATCGCCGCGACGATAGGCGCGCTCGGTCTTGCTGGAGACGATATGCGCCATCGCCATTTCCGTTAGCTCGTTGGCATAGGAAGTCTGCTCAGACGCCCAATCCTTAAACGTCGACCGGAAGCCGTGAACCGTTGCCACGTCGCCGCTGTAGCCCATTTCCTTAAGCGTTTCGGCCATGGCCATGTTGCTGAGCCCTTCACCCCTAGCGCCGGGAAAGATGAATGAGCCTTCGCGGGGAAGGTCCTGCAAGATCGACAACGCACGATCAGACAAAGGGATGACGTGATCCGGCCGCCGCCTGCCCTTTTGGCCCTTCATCAACTCGCCTGGAATCGTCCAAGTCTGTTCGGACTCGTTAATCTGCTCCCACTTCGCGCCGATTGTATTTGCGGTGCGGGTGACGTTTAGGATCGTAAACTCAAGAGCCCGCGCGCTGATCCCGTCGCGCTTGCGCAGTTTCGCCATGAAGGCAGGCAGTTGCTTGTAGGGAAGCGCAGCGAAATGCTCCACCGGAGCGACCTGCGATTTCTTCGGCAACAACTGATCCAAGTGCCCAACCCACCGGGCCGGGTTCTCGGCCTCGCGGAGTCCGATCGCCCTTGCCCGGTCCAGCACCTTCTCAATCCGACCGCGAACGCGGCTCGCCGTCTCTGTCTTAGTCGTCCAAATCGGCTCAAGGATTTTCATGATGTGGTTGCGGTCGACCAGCGCCACCGGGACATTGCCGATGACGGGATAAGCGTACCTCTCCAGCGTTGCCGCCCATTGGCTGCCGTGCTTGGCGCTTTTCCAGCCGGCTTGATGCGCCTTGATGTAGGCTTCCGCGCACTGCCGGAATGTCGTGGCGTTGGCCTTCTGGGTTTCCCGTTCGGCAACAAACGCCAGCTTGCGGGCGTTGCGATCTTCGATCGGGTCAAGCCCGTCGATCACTAGAAGGCGCTTTGCCTGGGCAACCGGGGTCGGGCTTGGTCATCGGCTGCGCCGACGCCGCCGTAGCGAAAATCAGGAGCACTCCTGTCACGAGATTACGTCTGATCATCTTCGTTCCTCCAAAGGATTCAGCAGTCCTTGACCGGCCTGCCTCCCTTGGACGGAAGCCACGCTGCGCGGGTTCAATAGGGCGTTTTCGAGCGAAGATGAATCCGGTTCGCGTGAAAAAAAACGCGTCAAAACATAAAGGCAGAGTCTTTCACCGTTTCCATGAAGCGGTGAAAGACTCTGGTGACTGAAAGCCCGCGCCACCGGAGAATTCGATAGAGCCCTCCCCTGTCGCGCCAAAATTATTTGGTTCGGCATCTCGCGCCGGAGCGTGCGAGCGCCAATATTGTCTTTGCTGTTGTCCGCGATTTACCGTTGCGGGTAACGGCGCAGGATCTTGCGATGAGCAAGTTTGCTTTGTTGCTGTTGGAGGCAAGAACATATGCCCCTCTTGATGTTTGGCGCGATCATCGGCTGCGGTGTGCTCTTTTATGCCAGCTATCGCTACGTACGATCTCACCCTCCGATCCGGGAAGAAATCCGGGAAGAGGATGAGACGCCTAAAGAGATCGCGAAAGGGGATTGAGCGCGCGCGGGCATCCGCGTTCGTGATGGCCGGCGCGAAAATGCCCCGTTCCTTCGAGTGATTTCAGTTAAAGATGCTTTATGTGCATGATATATCCGAGTTTATCCTCTTGCGGAAAAGTGTTTCCGGATCGACAAAAAACCGCCCATTTGCGCCCGGATACATGCGCTTCGATGCGTATGGGGACGGACGCGTTGTAACTGGCGTCCGTGCCGTCCCCGGCTCAACACGGGGACAGGCAGGTGAGCGAAAACGACCCGACCGACCACGCTCTCGCGGCGATTGCGAGTTTCATCGACAAGCCGGATGTATCGGCCGAAGGGGATGCGGACGCCGCGCCCGAGCCTGAACCGGCAGAACAAGCAGTATCCGAAACGGCGACGGTCATCCCTGACTCTCCGGATTCGAAGCAGGCCGAAACCTACACCAGGTATGGTCCCGGTCCCCTCACCGCTGTCCGGTTCAAGTGGAGCACACGGCGCGGCGACAACGGCGATTACTTTGTCGATGAAACGATCGGGGAAAGCTCCTACCCTCTCGTCAGCGGTCCGATGACGAAAGAAGCCGCGATCAAGTTCGTCGATGACCGCGAGCGCGACGCCCGCGAGCGCTTTGAAGCTTTACGAAGCGAGATGGCGGGCGGCGAAACCGGTCAGAGCGCTGGCGAATAGCTGGCTGGTTGAAGGACAGGCCTTTCCCTTCTCGGAGCCCGACGCCTGCCTCGGGAAGGTGACCGGCTTCGACCCGATGCGCCGAGAGTGGATGCGTCGAGAGTGATTTAGATCACATTCCGGAAGCCTCCGCATGGCTAAGGTCGGAGATGAATTTCCGAACCGGAGTGGATCCCATGAAAGCGCTCGGTGTCGCCGCCGCCTTGTTGCTCACCCTCTCGACCGCCCAGGCCGGTGAGAATTTTTCATTTGAGATCGGTGGACACACCGTGCGGATCCATGCCTCGCGCGGATGCGACTCCCCGTCCTGCATCTCGATCTCGATCCCTGGCCTGTACAACTCGAAACGCAAACGGTTTGACGACGCCGATTCCGGTGACTCTGATGTCCCTCAGGCAGGCTCCGTTCAGGCCCCTGCCGCCTCTTCCCCGAGCGCGCCGCCACCAGCGCCCGCGCAAGCATCTGCTACGGCTTCTGCCCCGGCTCCCGCGGCAACAGCGCCTACCCCCGCGCAACAGCCCTCGCCTTCGATAGCGGTGTCTACGCCGACCGCCTCGACTGGGGCGCCGGTGGAGCCTGTCCCGAGTCAGGACACGAAAACGGTGGCGTCCAACGTACCGGCCGCGGAACCGCCCGAGGCATCGCCTCGTGCCACCGAACCGGCCGGGCCTCTCGGCATGTGGGTAACCGAAAAGAAGGAAGGCCGCGTCCGGATCGAGGAGTGCGGCAAAAATCTGTGCGGATATTCCGTGGATTCCCGCAGCGGCCGGAACAAGGAGAAGATCCTGATCAATATGAAGCCGAGCGGCTCGAAGTGGAGCGGAAAGATCTACGACCCGAACAGCGGAAGCACCTACAGTTCCACCGTTGCGATGAAGGGCAAGGACCGCCTGCGCGTCCAGGGTTGCGCATTCGGGGGCATGTTCTGCGGTGGACAAATCTGGACCCGGCTCAACCAGAGCTTATGAAATGGTCGAGCTTCGATGTCGTCAGCCGCTGATCTTGCCGGCATATTCCTCGTCGGTGACGTGCTCCATCCAGGTCACGGCGCTTCCGTTCAGGGCTTCATGCACCGCTATGTGAGTCATGGCGCTCGTCGGCGCGGCTCCGTGCCAGTGCTTCTCGCCCGGTGAAAACCATACCGTGTCGCCGGGGTGAATTTCGCGGATCGGCCCGCCCTCGGTCTGGACCAGCCCGACTCCGGAAACCACATACAGCGTTTGGCCGAGCGGATGAGTGTGCCACGCGGTGCGCGCGCCCGGCTCGAAGGCGACGCTCGCGGCGAGGACGCGCGAAGGCGCGTTCACGCTGGCGATGATCGGCTCAACCGAAACCGTGCCGGAAAAATACTCGCCGGGTCCAGGCTTTGCCGGCCGCGAACCTGCCTGATGAATATCCATTCTGACCTCCTGAGTTATCGCGCGCGCCGCCACCGAGAATTCATTGGAATTGCATACATCCTTCATGTCAACTCGGCGTTTGAAACGTGTTGCCTTTCATCCGTCACGAACGAAACCTGTCATCGGTCATGGCTGCGCCGTCCCTAGCCCCTCCTCGCTTGCTGCCGAGCGGCGATACCGCCATTACGGTGGAATTCTGCCGCATCATCGATGAGCTGGCCAACCACCGCGTGCTAGCGCTCGATCGTGCGCTTGCGGAGGAACCGATCGAGGGCGTTACGGAAACGGTGCCAACCTATCGATCGCTGCTCGTTCATTACGATCCTGTCCGGATCGGTTTCGAGGAACTCGCGGAACGCCTGTCGGCGCTCGCGCGCCTGCCCGTTGCTCCGGCAACTCGCGCCCGGCGCTGGCGAATCCCGGTTGCCTATGGCGGCGAGCACGGCATCGATCTGGAAGATGTCGCGAAGACGCTGAACATGACCCCTGACGACATTGTGGCGCGTCATGCCGGCGGCGATTATCGTGTCGCCATGATCGGATTTACGCCGGGCTGGTCTTATCTGAGCGGTCTCGACAGTTCGCTGCGAATACCGCGGCTGCAAAGTCCGCGCTTACTGACGCCTTCCGGCATGATCTCCATCGGCGGCCTTCAGGCGGGCATCCAGTGCCTTGGGGGACCCAGCGGCTGGCGTTTGTTGGGACGAACCGCCGTGCGAACCTATCAGCTTCATCGCGATCCCGTTTTTCTGCTCGAACCCGGAGACGCCATCACGTTTTACGCCGTCGACGGCAAGCAGTTCGCGGAACAGGAGCGCGCCGCCGCGCACGGCGAGTGGGTCGCGCAATTGGTGACGCCATGAGCAAACTTGTCGTCACCGCTGTCGGGCCCGTCACCTCGGTTCAGGACGGCGGCCGCTCCGGCGCGCAGCGTTACGGGTTGCCGCCAGGCGGCGCGGCGGATCGACTCGCGCTGGCTGCCGGCAATTGTCTGGTCGGGAATCCCCCCTTTGCGGCTGCGATTGAAATCGGCCCCTTCAGTACGAGCTTCACCGTTCGTGAAGGCAGGGTACGCGTTGCGCTCACGGGTGCCGCTCGGAGTGCGGATGTTTCGGGCCGCCCGGTTTCGTTCAACGAATCCTGCACGTTCGGTGATGGCGACAGCCTGACACTCGGCGTGGCGCGCGACGGCACCTTCAGCTACCTTGCGATCGAAGGCGGCGTGAAGGGCGAACCGATGTTCGGCAGCCTGGCCGTTCTTGCACGCGCTGGTCTCGGCAGTCCGTTTCCCCGACCGTTACAGGCTGGCGACGTGCTCGATGTGGAGGCGGCGACCACCGGGGCCGAACATGGGATCGAACTTCCCGGCCAGGACGACGGCCCGATCCGCATCGTGATGGGTCCGCAAGACGATGAGTTCGGAGAGGCTACAGGACTGTTTCTCGGCAGCGAGTGGAAAATCTCGGCGACGAGCGATCGCATGGGCTATCGCCTCGAAGGCCCGATCATCGAACACCTTCACGGCCATAACATCGTCTCCGATGGCACCGTGAACGGCAGCATTCAGATTCCCGGCAACGGACAACCGATCGTCCTGATGCCGGATCGCGGCACCAGCGGCGGCTATCCGAAGATCGCAACCGTCATGACGGCGGATCTCGGTCGTTTCGCACAAATTCCCGTGGGCCGCGGTTTCCGCTTCAAGTCGGTTACCGTCGCCGAGGCGCAGGCTGAAGCGCGCGCCATGGCCGACCTGTTGCGAACGCTGCCCGGCCGGGTGCGCGCGGTGCGCAATACCGACATTGACGATGCCTTGCGCAACGCCAATATCGCCGGAACCGCGGTGAATGCATTCGATAGCGGGACGTGGCAGACATAGCGGGATGTGGCAGACTTGGCCGCCCCTGGAACCCTAAACGCCCCGCCGTATCGGACGAACCATGACGATCGATCTCAATTGCGATCTTGGCGAAAGCTTCGGCGTCTGGCCGATGGGCAGCGATGCTGCGATGATCGAGCTTGCGACGTCCGTCAACATCGCCTGCGGTTTTCATGCCGGCGATGCGGACACGATGAGGAAGACCGTCGATCTTGCCGGAACGCATGGCGTCAACATCGGCGCGCATCCCGGCTATCGCGACCTGCACGGCTTCGGGCGGCGGCCGATCGCCGGCCTTACCTCCGGGGAAATCGAAAACCTCGTCGCGTATCAGATCGGCGCGCTTCAGGCGATCGCCACCATGGCGGGGCACAGGGTCACGCATGTGAAGGCCCACGGGGCGCTGTCTAATGTCGCTTGCGAAGACGACATGACCGCGCGCGCGATCGCCTCAGCGGTCAAAGCCGTCGACCCCGGTCTCGTCTTCGTGGTGCCTGCGAACTCGCGTCTCGTCGCGGCCGGCGAAGCCGCCGGCCTGCCGCTGGCGCATGAGGTGTTCGCCGACCGTGCCTATGAAGATGACGGATCGCTGGTGTCGCGGCGCAAGCCGGGCGCGGTGCTTCATAATGCGGATGAGATCGCTCGCCGCGTCGTGACAATGCTTCAATCCGGAGAGGTGGTTTCAATCACCGGCAAGCCGATCAGGATGCGTATGGATACGGTCTGCATTCATGGCGACACGCCGGACGCGGTCCGTATCGCGCGTACATTGCGCCAGGCGCTCAAGGATAACGGCATCGCCGTCGCGCCTTTTAATCTGATAAAATAGCGTTCGGTCAGAACGGATGGATGCCGAGCGAGCCGAATACCACGGCCGCGATCAGGAAAAGCGAGCCATAGAGTGCGAAGGTCTGGAGCCGCAACACCGTTTGCTCGGTCAGGCCAAGGGCGCTGACGTTCATGCGAGTATGGTCGGATTGTTGTTGCATCGTCGGTCTCCGGCTCAATACTCCTTACAATGAACGACGGTTCCGGTCGGCGGCAAGACAGGTGACGAAAATAGCGATAGGATTCTTCAATTCTCCGGATATCCGGACAGAAATTCTCTCCTATCTCTCGCTTCCGAAAAATTCTATTCGCGGCGGCGGATGCGCGAGGCGGCCTTCACGGCTTGAGAATGATGGCGCCTGTGGTCCGGCGGCTTTCGAGATCGGTCTGGGCTTTCGCAGCGTCCTTCAACGCATAGGCATGATTGATCTGAACGTGCAGACTGCCGGTGATGACGGCGGCGAAGACCGTATCGGCGCCTTCGAGAAGCTCCCCGCGCGTCGCTATATAATCGTTCAGCTTCGGGCGCGTGGCGAACAGCGAGCCGTGATGGGAAAGCTCGACCAATGGAAACGGCGGCACCCGGCCTGACGCGTTGCCGAAACTGACGAACAGTCCGCGCGGCCGCAGGCAGGACAGCGAGCCCGGAAACGTCATCTTGCCGACGCCGTCATAGACCACGTCGCATAGTTCGTTGCGACTGATCTGCTTGACGCGCGCGACGAAGTCCTCCTCCTCATAGAGGATGACGTGATCACAGCCGTTCGCCAGCGCAAGGTCCGCCTTGGCCTTCGACCCGACGGTGCCGATGACGTTCGCGCCGAGCGCCTTCGCCCACTGGCAGGCGAGAAGCCCGATACCGCCCGCCGCGGCATGGATCAGAACGCGATGGCCGTGCTCGACCTTGAAGGTCTTGTGCAGGAGATACCAGACCGTCAATCCCTTGAGCATCAGCACCGCGCCCTGCTCGTAGGTGATGTGGTCGGGTAGTTTAACCAGCTTGTCCGCCGGGATGTTGCGGTCGGTCGCATAACCGCCGAGATCGAAATAATAAGCGACGCGGTCGCCGGGGTGAAAATTGGTGACGCCCGGTCCAACGGAAACGACTTCGCCCGCGGCCTCATTGCCCACGATGAACGGGGCGGCCGGCGTTTTGTAGAGCCCGCTGCGATAGTACACGTCGATAAAATTCAGGCCGATCGCATGTTGCCTGATGCGGACCTCGCCCTGCCCCGGCGTACCTAGGTCCACGGCCTCATAGACAAGCGCCTCGGGACCACCGACCCGGTGAACGCGTACCGCCCTGGTCATTGTCCCCTCTCCCTGCAATGTGCGCCAAGGAGAGCGAAAGCCATAGGGCCGGCGTTGTCAACCAGCGAACCGCTGCAAGGGAAGCTCAGCGGCTCGCTTTCTTGCGGTTGCGCCCGGCGAGGACGTTGAACATTTCCACCGCCGCGGAGAACGCCATCGCGAAGTAGATGTAGGCGCGCGGGATGTGAAAGTGGAAGCCGTCCGCGACGAGCGCGACGCCGATCAGCACCAGAAACGCCAGCGCCAGCATCTTGGTTGTCGGGTGCTCGCTGACGAACCGGGACACCGGCCCCGACGACAGGTACATGACGAAACATGCGATGATGACGGCCGCGATCATGATCTCGAGATCTTTCGCCATGCCGATCGCCGTGATGATTGAATCCAGGGAAAACACCAGATCGATGATGATGATCTGCACGATGACCAGAAGAAACGCGCGTGGTTTCGGCGTTTCCCCCGCCTCGTGTTCACGCGCCTCCACCTCGCCGTGGATCTCATGCGTGGCCTTGGCGATCAGGAACAGGCCGCCGCCGATCAGGATGATGTCGCGCCAGGAAAAGGCAAAGTCCTGCACCGTCAGTACCGGCGTGGTCAGGCCGATCAGCCAGACCAGCACGGTCAGCAGCGCGATGCGGAAGATCACGGCCAGCGCGAGGCCGACCTGGCGCGCGCGCTTCGCCTGCTTCGGCGGGATTCGCGAAACAATCACCGACAGGAAAATGACGTTGTCGATGCCCAACACGATCTCGAGCGCGGTCAGCGTCACGAGTGCAGCCCATGCTTCCGGGCTGGTCAGCAGTTCGATCATTGTTTCTCTGGCCTCAGGAGACGGATCACGGCATCGCCGCAGACGATGTAGAATGCGATGGCGCAAAGCACGGCCGTGACCGGCATCGCCACATTGAAGTCGTGAGCAACGGTCGTCATTGCAAGCGCAGCCCATACCGCGATCAGCGACAGATTGAAACCGCGAAACCGCTTCACCCGTACCGGGTGCAGAACCTTGAGAGGGACGAAGGTCAGCACGATAAGCGCTGCGATCGCGAGGGTCGAAGCCGCCGGTGATGGACGCAGCAGAAACAGGTAGAACGCCGCGGCGTTCCAGAGCGCCGGGAAACCACGAAAGTGGTTATCGTCTGTCTTCATCCGGCGGTCGGAGAAATAAAGCGCGCTGCTGATCACGATGCCTACGCCCAGCAACGGCGCGGCGAACGGAAGCAACAGGCCGCTCGCGGTGATGGCGTAGGCCGGAACGAATACGTAGGTGAGGAAGTCGACCACGAGGTCCAGTATCTCACCGGACCAGTTTGGCTGCGCTGCCTGGACGTTCAGCCGCCGCGCCATCGGCCCGTCCAGGCCATCGATGAGTAGCGCCAGACCCAGCCAGGCAAACATGGCTGCCCAGTGCTCCCGCACGGCTTCCAGCATGGCGAGCAGCGCAATTCCGGCCCCGGTCGCCGTGAAAACATGGACCAGGAGCGCGGCGGTCCGCGACGTTCCGGGTCCGGGTAGCGGGCCCTGCCGGCTTGGTTGGCTCATTTGTACATCCTGCTATCAGGAGTCGGGCAGTTTTGCATAATGGTCGTTGCCGTGCTCCGCCGCGCGAGCAGTCGGGAGCAATGTCATCCGGTTCCGGCAATGTTAGCCGGGCGGGCTTGAAAATGGCGCGGCGAATGGCGATTGTCGATCCATGAACGAGAGCGCGAAGCCGGTTGCAATCTTTGATGTCGCGGTGGTGGGCGGAGGGCCTGCCGGATTGGCTGCGGCGATCGCCCTCTCCCATGCCGGCGCGCGGACGGCGCTAATCGCGCGGCGCGTCGGTTATGGCGATAACCGGACGACAGCCCTGCTTGGCGGTTCCATCGATCTGTTACGAGAGCTTGACGTATGGCCCCGCTGCGAGGCCGATGCCGCCCCTCTCCGTGTCATGCGGCTTGTGGACGATACCGGACGTCTTATCCGGGCTCCCGAGGTGCGTTTTTCCGCCGCCGAGATCGGGCGCGACGCATTCGGCTACAATATTGCAAACCGCGCGCTGATGGCCGCCATGGAGGCGCGCGCCGCGGAAGCGGAAAACCTCACGCGGATCGACGGCGAAGCTGAGCAGGTCACGCCCGGCGATACCGTGGTCACCATCACCACCCGGCAGGGAGATGAATTGAGCGCTCGTCTGGCGGTCGGGGCCGACGGGCGGCAGTCGCTATGCCGCAAAGCCGCGTGCATCGGCATTACGCGTCGCGCGCTCGATCAGGCTGCTTTGACGTTCAACGTCGCGCATAGCCGGCCGCACAAAAACACCTCGACCGAGTTTCATACCCCGCATGGTCCCTGCGTTTTTGTGCCGCTGCCCGGAGACCGCTCCAGTGTCGTCTGGGTCGCCTCCCCCAGGGAGGTGGAGCGGCTTGCCGCCCTGAGCGACGACGAACTGGCCGAAGCCGCCGAACGGAGATCGCATTCGATCCTGGGACGGCTTGAGGTCGGCCAGGGACGAAATAAGTTTCCGTTAGGGATCGAGCGGCCCGCGCGATTTGCAGGCAACCGCATCGTTCTGGTCGGCGAATCCGCCCATGTCCTGCCGCCGATCGGCGCGCAGGGGCTGAACCTGGGCCTGCGTGACGCCGCCGATATCGCGGAGATTGTCGGCGACGTTCTGTCCTCCGGGGAAGATCCCGGCGCATCTCCCGCTCTTGCGCGTTTCGAAACGGCGCGGCGCAGCGACGTTCTGAGCCGAACCTTCGCGATCGACGTGGCGAACCGGTCGCTGCTCAGCGATTTCCTGCCGATCCAGACCGCACGCGCATTCGGGCTGCACCTGATCAGCAAGGTCGGTCCGCTCCGACGCCTTGCCATGCGCGAGGGTCTCGCGCCGTCGTGGCGGCGGCGTCCACATAGGGAGCCTCGGTCTAAAGCATTTTCCGGCGAAGTGGATACCGGTTCGTCGCAAGAAAATGCGTCAAAACAATAATCTAGAGCCTCGCTTCTGATTCAATCAGAAGCGAACGTGCTCTAGCCAGCCTTGAGCCGAGGCCTCGACTCCCGCCCGTGGAGTCCAGTCCGATCTCGCCTCTGGCTTCGGCCGCCGTCCTGGTCTATGCGGTCAGGGATGACGAAAGCGCGTACCGCCAGATTCCAGATCGGCCAAATCGTTCGCCATCGGATTTATTCGTTTCGGGGCGTGATCTTCGATATCGATCCGGTCTTCAACAACACGGAAGAATGGTGGCTCTCGATCCCGGAGAATGTCCGGCCGCACAAGGATCAGCCATTCTACCATATGCTCGCCGAGAATGCGGATTCCGAATACGTGGCTTATGTCTCGGAGCAGAACCTTCTGCCAGACGACTCCGGCGAGCCAATCCGGCACTCGCAGGTGACCGAGATTTTCATCCAGGATGAATCCGGCGGCTATCGTCCCCGCAACCCGTCTCTGAATTGAGATCGTAGCTGCCTGATAACAAAAAAGCGCCCCGCGAGGAGCGCTTTTCCGTTTGATCTCAATAACGAGCTACTGTTTAGCGGTACCCTGTTGGGTGGCTTCGAGCTTCGCGCGCGCTTCGGCAGCCCGCTTCTGCAGTTCTTCCTGCAGCTTCTTCTGGGTTTCCTCGAACACCTTGGGGTCGGTCGGCGGGCCGTCATAGGCTTTCGCGAACTCAGCCAGCGGAAGCGGCAGCGTCAGCGGCGCGCCGTTGGAATTGATTGCCTGAACAATCAGATTCTGGCCCTTCTTCAGGTGTCCGAGCATATCCGCTGACAACTCATAATCCGACATGCAGCCATTGGCGAAGCAGATCACGTAGGGACTCTGCTGCGGCGGGTTGCTATCGACGATGATGCGCGTTCCGTGGACGAGTTGCATCCCGAGCGGCAGCGTTACGCGGAGAATCTTCTTGGGCTCGCCTTCGGGCTCGATGATGACCGCCGCGATTACGGGCTGGCCGGATTCGATTCGTCCGTCCTTGCCGGTGAAACATACCTGCTTGGCTTTCGCATCCTGGCCTTTCAGGCAGAACTTGGTCCAGGGGGCATAGATCAGTTGCACCTGCTGGTCGGCTGGCGCCGCCTGGTTTGCCGCCGGAGCCTGCTGCGCTCCCTTTGCTGGAGCCGCCTTGCCTTTGGGGGGGGGCGCTTGCTGGGCGGGAGCGTCCGACGCAAATGGAACGGCCACGAGCGTCACCGCGGCGAACAGGGCGAAGGCCCGTCCGCGATGCAAAGCGGACGTGGTCAAGAGACGAAAATTCATTGCGGAAAACCCTTTCCTGAACGCTCGTGATCGGATTCTAACATTCGTATTTCGTTTCAGCGAGCCTTCCTTCGAACGCAAAATTGAAGGACCGCTTGCAAACCCAGGCCCTCGATGGAGCGATTGCTGGTGGAGTTTCGAATTCAGCATTCGCGTTCCCGACGCGGTCAGCCGGATTTCTCCACCAGGAGCAGGCATTGGCGCAGACTATTCGGCGGCTGTCTCTTAGTGAAATGAGGCGGTTACGTGACGATTCGCGCTGTCATGGTCAATTGCCCGCCTTCAATACTAGGGCGCATAAAAAGATCAATGGCAACATACGCTTTTGACGTGCCTTTCAAACCGCGTCGCGGCGGTTGTGATAAAATTTCTTGTGAGCAAGTTCGAATCAAAATGGACCCGGTATTGCCGGCCGCCGCGCGAGCGCTGCCGGACGGTGGTGGGTTTGGCGCTCATAGTCGGGCTGCTCGCCGCCGGGTACCAGGAGGTTTCCGCGGCGGATTCCGGTTACGCCATCGCGATGCATGGCGAACCGGCCCTGCCGCCTGATTTCAGCCGGATGCCCTATGCCGATCCGGACGCGCCCAAGGGTGGCCGGCTGGTTCAAAGTGTTCCCGGTAGTTTCGACAGCCTCAATCCCTTCATCGTCAAAGGCGTCGCGCTTCAGCAAATTCGGGGTTTCGTGGTCGAGAGCCTGATGGCCCGTGGTCACGACGAACCCTTCACGCTCTACGGTCTGCTGGCGGAAAGGATTGAAACCGACGATGCCCGCACCTACGCCACCTTTCATCTGAATCCACAGGCGCGCTTTTACGACGGGCGGTCCGTCCGTGCCGAAGACGTGCTCTTTTCCTGGCAACTTCTCCGGGACAAGGGCCGACCCAACCATCGTCAGTATTATTCGAAGGTTGCGACGGCGGAGGCGATCGATGAGCGCACGGTGCGTTTCGATTTCGGGGGAACCACGGATCGCGAACTGCCCCTGATCCTCGGCCTGATGCCTGTTCTGCCGAAACATGCCGTCGATGCCGCCACTTTCGAGCAGACCTCGATGACCGCCCCGCTGGGGTCCGGGCCGTATCGCGTGACCGCCGTCAAGCCTGGAGCCAGCGTGACGCTGACGCGCAACCCGGATTATTGGGGACGCAACCTGCCGGTCAATCGCGGCCTGTGGAACTTCGACGAGATCAGGTTCGACTACTACCGCGAAGCCAACAGTCAGTTCGAGGCGTTCAAGCGCGGTCTGTATGACTTTCGTGTCGAGAGTGAACCACTGCGCTGGCACGAAGGCTACAACTTCCCGGCAGCGGGCGATGGTCAGCTTGTCCGCGAAGCTATTAAGACCGGCCTGCCCGCGCCCTCGGAATATCTGGTGTTCAATACGCGGCGGCCGATGTTTTCCGACATTCGCGTTCGCGAGGCGCTGACGCTGCTGTTCGATTTCGAGTGGATCAACCGAAACTATTTTTTCGGACTCTATAGTCGCGCCGGCGGCTTCTTCGCGGGATCGGAACTGTCCGCCTACGCGCGCGCCGCCGCCGACGGAGAGCGGTCGCTGCTGAAGCCGTTTCCATCGGCCGTGCGAAGCGATATCCTCGACGGCAGCTACCGCCTTCCCGTGACCGACGGTTCAGGCCGGGACCGCGAAGCCTTACGCGCCGCTCTCGCGCTTCTGTCGCAGGCAGGTTACGAGTTTGACGGCACGGTCCTGCGCCATCGCTCGACCAAGGCTCCCCTTGCCTTTGAAATTCTGGTGACGACCCGCGATCAGGAGCGGATCGCGCTAGCTTACGCGCGCGATCTCAAGCGCGCCGGCATTGAGGTGTCCGTGCGCTCGGTCGATGGCGTGCAGTTCGATCAGCGTCGGCTGGCGTTTGATTTTGACATGATCCAGAACCGCTGGGATCAATCGCTGTCGCCCGGCAACGAACAGTCCTTCTACTGGGGCAGCGAAGCCGCCGACATTCCGGGCACCCGCAATTACATGGGCGTGAAGAATCCCGCGATCGACGCCATGATCGCCGCCATGCTCAAGGCCAGGGAGCGGCCGGGCTTCGTGGATGCGGTACGCGCGCTCGACCGGGTCCTGATGTCCGGATTTTACGTGATTCCGGTTTACAACGTTCGAGAACAATGGATCGCGCGCTGGAATCGGATAGAACGACCGGCAGCGACCGCGTTGACTGGATACATCCCTGAAACTTGGTGGCGAAGGCCGCCGAAGCCCGGCAAGTGACTTCGTGCTCCAGAACAATTCATCGCCTACGCTGGATGAACTCTTCGACCGCATCCTCGTCCGGCAGCCGGACCGGCCGGCGCTGATCGATCCGCCGGACAAGCTGCGGGTGACGGGACAGTCACCCCTGCATCTGACCTTTGCCCAGGCCGACCGGGCGGTATCAGCATTGGCGGCCCACTTCATCGAGGCTGGCCTGCCCGCCAATTCGATCATAGCGGTACAGCTACCCAACACCATCGAACTGGCGCTGACAGTGCTTGCCGCCCATCGCGCCGGTCTGATCGTGGCGTTGTTGCCCCAGCTTTGGCGGCAGGCCGAGCTCGCTGTTGCGATCAACCGGACAGGCGCGCGCGCGATCGTCGCGATGGGCAATATCGACGGCGTCAATCATGCCGACCTCGCGATGAACGCGGCGGCGGAAGTGTTCTCCGTCCGTCATGTCTGCGGCTTCGGCAGCAACTTGCCGGAAGGTATGGTTCCGCTGGATATCGCTACCGAAAGGACAATCGACCGCTCGCGGCTGATGATCCGGGATTCGCGCCGCGCCGCGCTGGTGACGTTCGAGGCTTCGGGCTCGGGCTTCCTCGCCGTGCCGCGAACCCACGTCAACCTGATCGCCGCCGGGCTTGCCATCTTTCTCGAGAGCAGCCTGCCTCAGAACGCGACAATTCTCTCGGCTCTCGCGCCGTCGTCCTTCGCCGGGCTGACCTCATCCTTCGTGATGTGGCTGCTCAGCGGCGGCACCCTGGCGATGCATCATCCCTTCGACGAAACTGTTCTCGTGCGGCAGATGGAAACCGAACGCTGCGACACGCTGGTCGCGCCGGCCTCCCTGGCATTGCGGATGGCTGAAACCGGTGCTCTGTCTTCCGTCCCGAGCCTGCGTCATGTCGTTGGTCTCTGGCGGGTTCCGGAACAGGTGGGATCGAGCGCGCCCTGGTCCGACAGCGAGAGGCAAATGACCGACGTCTACCTGTTCGGCGAGGCGGGTCTTTTCGCGAGCCGCCGCGTGGAGGACGGCTCCCCTGCCCCGATCATGCCCGGCCCTTATCGGACGCCACCTCAGGTTCCCATCACATCCACGGCCGGCGAGATCGTTTTGACCCCGCACGGCACGCTGGGGCTGCGAGGGCCGATGGTGCCGATCGCGGCCTACGCCGCGCCGGAGTCTCCTTCCGAGGACTTCGTCGTGCCGTCGCAGCCGGATTATGTCGATACCGGCTATGCCGCGCGGATCGATCGCGCCACGGGCGCCATTGCGATCACGGCGCCGCCGGCCGGCGTCATGGCCGTCGGCGGCTACCGGTTTCCCGCACAGGACCTTCAGGAATGGGCGCGACGGCTCGGACCGAACGCCATGCTGACGGCGCTTCCCGACCGTCTGAGCGGCCATCGCCTTGCCGGGCGAGCCGGCGACAATGCCCGCGCTCGCGAGGCTCTCAAGGAACTGGGGCTGAACCCGTTGATGGTGGAAGCATTTCGCGATCGTTCCGTGAGCGGCTGATCAAATCCGGCGCCATTCATTGACGCCGCATTAAGGGACAATAAACTAGCCTCACACGCCTTTGGCACGTACCGAGTTGGTGAGAATGTCCCAGCAAGGCCCGCTTATCGTTGTCTCACACGGCGAGCGACAAGCGTCCGTCGTCTCTCGAGCGAGCCGGAGCATCTTCCCTGTTCTCGACATCGATTGGTCGGAAGCCTCCCGCGGCATCGAACGCTTTCAGCCGGCAGCCGTGTTCGTCCCCACGACCGAAGGCGCGGGCGTGGGATTGGATCGCCTCGCCGGTCAGCTTGCCGCGATGCAGCCTTACGTTCCCCTGATCGTCGCCGATCCCCCAATGCCCTGCCCGGACAACGCGCTTCCGTTCTCGTCCCTGAACGAAGGCATCGACCGGTTCGACAGGCGTCTCAATGCGGCGCTGCGCGTGCGAACGCTGCACGCGACCGTCCTCCGGCGGCTTGCAGGCAATCCGGCGGCGCCAAGCCTGCCGGATGCCGACCCGATCCGGGATGCGACCGTTCTCCTGATCGGGCGCGGCGCCGCTTATCCGACGCTATCGGTGGCCTTTGGCGAACGGCTCGGCGTCGTCGGGGCGCTCAGCATCGAGGCGGCGGCGAAGCATCTCAACGCGCGGGATCTGGACGGTGTCGTTATCAGTGAGGGGTTCGCCCGGCGCGTGGTCGACGCGCTTCTGACCGTGCTCGCTGAAGACACGCGCTTTCGCAATCTGCCGATCGCGGTTCCGGCCGGCGGCCCGTGGGCGACCTATGATCTTCCCAATCTCGAAGTGATGCCGAGCGAGCCCCATCATGCCGTCAGCACGTTTCTGCCTTTGGTTCGGCAGCACGCATTCGAGGCGCGTCTGCATCGTACGCTGAAATCAATGGATGCGGGCGGACTCCTCGATCCGCGAACGGGTCTCCTGACCGGGGATGCCTTCCACCGTGAACTCAACATGGCGATCCGCCAGACCCGCTCCAGCGGCGCGAGTCTCTCCATCGCGCGCTTCTCGCTCGGCCAGCAGCATGAACGCCCGCTGTTCGACGCGGCGCGTATTCTCAGCCGGCTGATGCGGCGAATGGATTTCGGCACGCTCGAAGCCGATGGTTCGATCGTCGTGGTTTTTGCCGACGCTGATTTACGCAACGCGCAGATGATCGCGCGGCGGCTTTCGAGCGTGATGAAGCATACGACGCTCAGCGCCAAGCGTACCGTGCGGATCGACCCTCAGGTCACCCTGACGGCATCCCGGTTTGATGACTCGGCGGTATCGCTCCTCACCCGCCTGAGCAGTGAAGCGCGCGCGGCATCATAACGACCGCATTACGCCGCCTTGCGATCCTCCGCGAGATTGGCAAGCTGCCGCATGATTTCGGTGGTGCCCATCAGGCGCTCTTCCGGGGTTTCCCAGTTCTGTAAGAACACCACTTTCATGTCGGGACGGACCTTCGCCGCCTGTCCATGCTGGCGGATGAAATACACCAGCCGATCGGGTTGCGCGAACTTGTTGTCGCGGAAGGAAATGACCGCACCCTTCGGTCCCGCATCCACCTTCTCGACATTGGCGCGGCGGCAATAGGCCTTGATGGCCGCGACCTTGAACAGATATCGGACTTCGTCCGGCAATTTACCGAAGCGGTCGCGCAGCTCCGCGGCAAAGCTGTCGATTTCATCATCGGTATCGAGGTCGGCAAGCCGGCGATACAACGATAGCCGAACCGCCAGATCGGCAATGTAATCCTCGGGGATCAATACCGGCATCCCGATGGTGATCTGCGGGGACCAGCGATCGTCGGCAATCTCCGTCACGCCGGTCTTGAGATTCTCGATCGCCTCCTCCAGCATCGACTGATAGAGTTCGAAACCAACTTCCTTGATGTGGCCCGACTGCTCCTCGCCGAGCAGATTGCCCGCGCCGCGAATGTCGAGATCATGCGACGCAAGCTGGAATCCCGCCCCCAGGGTTTCGAGCGACTGCAGAACCTTGAGCCGGCGTTCGGCCTGCGCCGTGATCTTGTGTTTCGACGGCAGCGTGAACAGCGCATAGGCGCGCAGCTTCGAACGCCCGACCCGGCCGCGCAACTGATAAAGCTGCGCCAGCCCGAACATATCCGAGCGATGCACGATGAGAGTGTTGGCGGTCGGGATATCGAGCCCGGACTCCACGATGGTTGTCGAGAGCAGGACATCGTACTTGCCGTCATAGAAGGCCGAGATGATGTCCTCGATTACCGTCGGCGGCATCTGGCCGTGCGCGACGGCGACCTTCATCTCCGGTACGTGCTTGTCGAGGAAATCCTTGACCTCGGCCAGATCGCTTACGCGCGGCACGACATAGAAGGCCTGGCCACCACGGTAGCGTTCGCGCAGGAGCGCCTCCCGGATCATCAGGGGATCGTGGGGCGCCACGAAGGTACGAACGGCCAAGCGATCGACCGGCGGCGAGGCGATGATCGATAGATCGCGCACGCCGGTCAGGGCCAGTTGCAGCGTGCGCGGAATCGGAGTTGCGCTCAGCGTCAGTACGTGGACATGCGCCCGCAGTTGCTTCAGCCGCTCCTTGTGGCTGACGCCGAAATGCTGCTCTTCGTCGACCACCAGAAGTCCGAGGTCCCTGAACTTGATGGATTTGCCGAGCAAGGCATGTGTGCCGACGACGATATCCACCGAGCCGTCGGCGATCCCCTTCTTGACCTTGGCCAGCTCCTTCGGCGACACCAGTCGCGAGGCCTGCGCGACATTGACCGGAAAACCACGAAACCGCTCGGTGAACGTTTTCGCGTGCTGACGCGCAAGCAGCGTTGTCGGCACGACGACCGCGACCTGCTTGCCATCCAGCGCGACGGCGAATGCCGCCCGCAGGGCCACTTCGGTTTTGCCGAATCCGACGTCACCGCACACCAGCCGATCCATCGGCTTGCCGCTTTCGAGATCCTCCAGCGAAGCCTGGATCGCGCCGAGCTGGTCCTCGGTTTCCTCGTAGGGAAAGCGCGCGCAGAACTCGTCGTACAGGCCCGACTGCACCGGCAGCTTCGGCGCCTCACGCAAATGCCGCTCCGCGGCGATCCTGATCAACTCGCCTGCGATCTCGCGAATGCGACTTTTCAGCTTGGCCTTGCGAGCCTGCCAGCCCCCGCCTCCGAGCCGGTCCAGTTCGACATTGGCTTGATCGGAGCCATAGCGCGATAGCAGTTCAATATTCTCGACCGGCAGGAACAGCTTGGTCTCGTTGGCGTAACGCAGTTCCAGACAATCGTGCGGCGCGCCACCTACTTCAAGCGTCTGCAAGCCGACAAAACGCCCGATGCCGTGCTCGACGTGAACAACGAGATCGCCCGCCGCAAGGCTGGTGACTTCCGAGATGAAGTTTTCGAGTTTGCGGCTGGCCTTGGGTGGCCGCACCAGGCGATCGCCCAGGATGTCCTGTTCGCTGATGACCGCGACAGATTCAGTTTCAAATCCGGATTCTATCCCGACAACGCCCAGCATGACCTCATTGCGGGGCGTTGCGTGAACGGTACGCCAGGTATTGATGCTCGTCAGGTTGAGCAGTCCGTGATCTTTCAGCATGCTCGCCATGCGGTCGCGCGAACCCTCGCTCCACAACGTCACGACGACTTTCTTTCGCGCGGCCTGCAACGCCTGTATGTGGGATCCGACGGACTCGAAAACGTTGAGAGTGGTGTCAGCCCGTTCGGGCGCGAAATTCCGCCCCTGCCGTGCGCCGGCATCGATGATATTGACGGATTCGTCCGGCATCGCGAATGGCGTCAACCGCACCAAAGCTGCTTCATTGAGGCGCTTTGCCCACTCATCCGGCGTCAGATAAAGACGGTCGGGCGGAAGCGGCTTGTAGGGCACGCCGCCGCCGGCTTGCTCAAGGGGCTCGCGGCGCGCTTCATGGTAATCGGCGATCTGCTTGAAGCGCTCGCTCGCGGCGTCTTCTCCCTGCGGCTCGATGACGATGGATGCGCCGTCAAGATAGTCGAACAGCGTGTCCATGCGTTCGTGAAACAGCGGCAGCCAGTGCTCCATGCCCGGATACCGCCGCCCTTCGCTGACAGCTTCATACAACAGGTCATCGCGTTCCGGTGCGCCGAAAGTCGCGACGTATCCCATCCGGAAACGCCGGATGGTTTCGGTGACGAACTGGAATTCGGAGATCGGCACCAGATCGAGCGAGCGTACGTCAAACAGCGTGCGCTGGGTTTCCGGATCGAATGACCGGATCGACTCCAGCGAGTCGCCGAAGAAATCGAATCGCACGGGATGATCGAGATTCGACGGAAACAGGTCGAGGATGCCGCCGCGAACGGCGTATTCGCCGGGTTCGCGGACCGTTGAAGAGCGATTGTAGCCGTTGTGCTCGAGCCATGCGGCGATGGAATCCATCGGAACCACATTGCCGGGTGCGACCGACAGGGCTTGAGACGCGACGATTTCGCGCGCGGGCACGCGTTGCAGGATCGCGTTGACCGTTGTGAGGATGATCAGAGGCGTCTCGCTGCCGGTTAGACGAGACAGGCGCGCCAGCGTCGTCAGGCGCTGCGCAAGCACGCCTCCATGCGGCGAGACCCGATCATAGGGCTGGCAATCCCAGGCCGGGAATTGCATCACGGAAATGTCCGACGCGAAAAATTCGAGCGCCCGCGCCAGTTGCTGCATCCGCGGACCGTCACGGCAGACCACCGTCAGGCTGACCGCCGCGGCTCGCCGCGTAGCGTTGGCCTTGATGGCTCGCGCGAGGTCAGAGACGACGAGTCCCTCGGCGCCCTCCGCGACATTCGCGAGCGTCAGCGGACGACCCGGTGACAGCGATTCCGCAGGCGACCTTGAAAAAGCTTTCATGCGCCCTGTCCCCGCCGAAACGACTTGATGCGATCGAACAGCGCGGTCCGGTATTCGGAGGCCAGCGGAGCGCCGTCGCTCAGCGCGGCGTAAAGGTCCGGGTCCGGAACCTCGATCAGGTTTTCGAGATCTTTTAACTCCGCTTCGGTCAATGAACCGATCTCCTCATCGACGAACCGGCCGAGGATCAGGTCCATCTCGCGCATCCCGCGATGCCAGCAGCGATACAGCAGCCGTTTGCGGCGGTCATCCATGCCCTCGCTCGATCGTGTCGATCCCGTCATTCGTCTATTCCAGGCAAACGCCAAAAGCCCGGACGAGCCGGGCCGGCACCATATAGCCTCCGGAATAATGGATGTCAGCATCCGTTTCGCGCATTGCGCAATCAGAGATTTGCATTCAAGGCTTGCAGTTGGTCCAGATCATTCCGCCCGAGTCCTGAGATGCGTCCCGCGCTGCTCAATCCGCTCTTTGTACCGGTGACCAGCCTGTCCGGCGTCGGACCGAAGCAGGACAGGCTGTTCCGGCACCTGCTCGCGCGCGATGAAACGCCGCGGCTGGTTGATCTGCTGTTTCACCTGCCTGCAAGCGTCGTCGATCGCAGGGCGCGACCCAAAATCCGTGACGCCGTCCCCGGCACGATCGTGACGCTGGAGGTGAGCGTCGACCGGCATCGCCCGGCGCCGCCCGGACGCTCGCGCGCGCCGCATCTCGTCTATGCCAGCGACGAAACCGGAAGCGTCGTCCTGACCTACTTCCGCGCTCAGCCGAGCTATGTCGAAAAACTGCTTCCCGCAGGCAGCAAGCGTTATGTGTCCGGCACGGTGCAGATGTTCGACGGCACGCTGCAGATCGTGCATCCCGACCGGGTTGTCGATGAAGCCGGGCTGGCGGAGCTTTCCGGCATCGATCCCGTCTATCCCCTCACCCAGGGTCTGGCGCCGGGGGCGTTGCGCCGCGCGATCGCGCAGGCATTGCAGAATCTGCCCGTGTTGCCCGAATGGACCGATCCGAAGATTTTACGTCGCTGTGGCTTTCCGCCGCTGGCTCAGGCGCTCCGCCGGGTCCACGTCCCCCTGGAGTTGACTGATACGCTGCCGGAAGGCCCGTTCTGGTCACGCCTCGCCTTCGACGAACTGCTGGCCGGCCAGCTTGCGCTAACGCTGGTGCGCGCGCGGCTTCGCCGCCCGGCTGGAAACCGGCACGCGGGCGACGGACACCTGCGCAACAGGATTATCGATGCGCTCCCCTACGCCCTCACCGCATCCCAACAGCAAGCCGTCGCGGCGATCATCGAAGACCTGCGGCAGCCGGTGAGGATGCTGCGGCTGCTTCAGGGCGATGTCGGCTCGGGCAAGACCGTGGTCGCGCTGCTGGCCGCCTGCGCGGTGGCCGAATCCGGCAAGCAGACGGCCTTGATGGCGCCGACCGAGGTTCTTGCTCGCCAGCATATCAAGACCATCGCGCCGCTGGCCGAACGGGCCGGCCTGCGGGTTGCGATTCTGACCGGCCGCGAGAAAGGCAGGGAACGGCGCGAGATCACGGCGCGCCTCGCCGAAGGCGACATTGACCTGCTTGTAGGCACCCATGCGTTGATCCAGGATGAGGTCACGTTCAAATCGCTGGCGCTCGCGGTGGTGGATGAGCAGCACCGTTTCGGCGTGCGCGAGCGCCTCGCGCTGACGACGAAGGGTGAAGCTGTCGATGTCCTGGTGCTGAGCGCGACGCCGATCCCGCGCACGCTGGTGCTGACCTATTTCGGCGACATGGATGTCTCCGAATTGCGCGACAAGCCCGCGGGCCGGCAGCCGATCGATACCCGCGCCGTTTCCGACGGCCGGTTGACCGAGGTCATCGACGCCGTTGGCCGCGCCGTGAAGGCGGGAAAGCTGGCTTACTGGATCTGTCCGCTGGTTGAGGAATCCGACGCCGTCGACCTGAGCGATGCCGAGCAGCGCTACCAAAGCCTCAAGGCTCGCTTCGGCGACAGGGTCGGCCTTGTTCACGGCAAGATGCGCGGCCCCGAAAAGGATCGCGTGATGGCGCAATTCGCGGCCGGCGAAATCAATCTGCTGGTCGCGACAACCGTCGTCGAGGTCGGCGTCGACGTTCCGGCGGCGACGATCATGGTGATCGAGAACGCCGAACGCTTCGGTCTGGCGCAACTCCATCAGTTACGAGGCCGGATCGGTCGTGGTTCGGAGCCCTCCACGTGCCTGCTGCTTTACCGGGAGCCTTTGGGCGAGATGTCAGCCGCCCGGCTGCGGGTGATCCGGGAGACCACGGACGGATTCCGCATTGCCGAAGAAGACCTGAGGCTGCGCGGCGAAGGCGATGTGCTCGGCACGCGTCAAAGCGGCCTGCCCGGCTATCGCGTCGCGCGCTCGGATGTCCATGCGCAACTCATCACGCTGGCCCGCGACGAAGCCCTGCGCATTCTGAAGCAGAATCCGAATCTCACGGGCTCGCACGGCGAAGCCTTGCGATGCCTGCTGTATCTGTTTGAGCGCGACGAAGCCCTGCCCCTGCTCGGCGCGGGTTAAAAGCGAGGCATGTCTCCGGGCTGGCCCCCGAGCATGAAAGACCTATTCGCGTGAAGAAAACGCTACAGGTCGAGGTCTGGACAGCCTCCGCTCCTCACCCTGTGCTCCTCACCCTGTCAGGCGCAAGGGCTCCAGGCATCAGTCAACCTTCGCAGCCGTTGTCGACGCGAGGTTGGAGGCATTCGCGACCCGCGCCGCCTGGGCCATTTCCGCGAGGGCCGCGAGCTTCTTCTGCGAATCGGAGTTCGGCTGAACCACGCCGGCCGACATAATCAAGGTCGCCGCCTCCTCCGTGCTCATGTCGATCTCGACGACCCTGTTTTTGGGCACGTAGAAGAAGAAGCCCGTGGTCGGGTTGGGCGCGCAGGGCAGGAATACGGAAATATGCTCCTCCTGAGAGGGAAGCCGGGCAGCGACATTCGCGCTTGGCACCTGCGAGATGAGCACGATCGACCACATGCCGGGCGACGGGAATTCAACGAGACCAACCCTGCGGAGGCTCGATCCGGATCCCGAGAAAAGCGTTTCGAAGACCTGCTTGAGTCCGCGGTAGATCGCCCGCACCACCGGCATACGGCCGAGCACTTTTTCGCCAAGATCGACCAGCGTCCGGCCGATCAGGTTGGCCGTCAGGAAGCCGAGCATGGTCAGCGCGAACACCGCGACGATCAGGCCCGATCCGGGCAATATGAAAGGCAGGTACGTTTCCGGCCGATATGCCATCGGGACGAACGGCCGCACCAGGTTGTCGACCCAGTTCACGAACCACCAGGTCAGGTAAAGCGTTATCGCCACCGGGCCTGCGACAATCAGGCCGGTCAGAAAGTAATTCCGGAATCGCGCGATGAGCCCGCGAGGCATGTCCGGGGAATGGTCGCCTTGTGCGCCGCTCGGAGGGGTGTCACGCGTCATCGTGGTTCCAGATCAAGACGTCCAAAAAGGCTTTCAAAGGGCTGATACCGGCTTATATAGGCATTCTATCAAACTTTGCATGTCGTGCATGCGATGGACGCCCTTGCGGCCTCCGTCTTATTCAACGGTGACGGATTTTGCCAGGTTGCGCGGCTGATCGACATCCGTGCCCATCACGACCGCGGTGTGATACGCCAGCAACTGCACCGGCACCGCATAGATCAACGCGGCAAAAGTGGCCGCCATATCTGGCATGATGATCGTCTCCAGCGGCTCGACAGCGGCTTCCGCCGCTCCCTTCGCGTCGGTCATGAGAATGATGTTGCCGCCGCGCGCCGCCACCTCCTGCATGTTGGACACGGTCTTTTCGAAGACGCGGTCATAGGGAGCGATCACCACCACAGGCATGTTCTCGTCGATCAATGCGATCGGTCCATGCTTGAGTTCGCCCGCGGCGTAGCCTTCCGCATGGATATAGGAGATTTCCTTGAGCTTGAGCGCTCCCTCCAGCGCAAGCGGATAACTGGTGCCGCGTCCGAGATACAGGACATCCCTGGATTTGGCGATCTCGCGCGCGAGCCTGTCGATCTGCGGTTCGGTGGCCAGCGCCTCCGACATCAAGCGCGGAACTTCGATCAGATCGTGCACGAGCCGGGCTTCATCTTCCTCGGATAATTCGCCGCGCACCTTGCCCGCGGCGATCGCGAGCGTTGCGAGCACCATCAACTGGCAGGTGAAAGCCTTGGTCGAGGCGACGCCGATCTCCGGTCCCGCCAGCGTTTGCAGCATCGTCTCGCTTTCGCGCGCGATCGTCGATGTCGTGACGTTGACGATCGAGAGCGTGTGCAATCCATGCTGCTTCGCATATCGCAGCGCCGCGAGCGTATCGGCGGTTTCGCCGGATTGCGAAATGAAGATGGCGAGGTCGCCTTTGCCGAGCGGCGCTTCACGATAGCGAAACTCAGAGGCGATATCGATTTCGACGGCAAGCCGGCCCAACCGCTCCAGCCAGTACTTACCGATGTAGCCGGCATAGTTGGCGGTTCCACACGCGATGATCGAGACCCGCTTGATCTCGCGAAAATCGAACGGAAGGTCCACCGGAAGCGATACGCGCTCGGTCGCCATGTCGACATAGCGGGCCAGCGTGTGTCCCACCACTTCGGGCTGTTCGTGGATTTCCTTGGCCATGAAGTGGCGATAGTTCGCCTTGTCGACCAGGGAAGCCGAAGCGCTTTGCTTGACCACCTCGCGCTGAACGACGGCGTTATGGTGGTCGTAAACCGTCGCGCCGTCATGCGTCAAAACAGCCCAATCGCCGTCTTCGAGGTAGCTGATCGTATCCGTCAGCGGCCCGAGCGCAATCGCGTCCGATCCCAGGTACATTTCGCCGTCGCCATACCCGATCGCCAGCGGAGGCCCGTTCCGCGCGCAGATCAGAATGTCATCGTCGGCCGCGAAAATGAAACCGAGAGCGAAGGCGCCGCGAAGCTGCGACAACGTGGCTCTGACCGCCTCGACCGGATCGATGCCGGCGGCAAGATAGCCATCGACCAGATGAAGCACGGCTTCAGTATCGGTTTCAGTTTCGAAAACCGCTCCGTTCTTCTTAAGTTTCTCGCGCAGTTCGCGAAAGTTTTCGATGATGCCGTTGTGAACGACGGCCACGCGCTCGGTCGCGTGGGGGTGCGCGTTGTTCTCCGTTGGTCTGCCGTGCGTCGCCCAGCGCGTGTGCCCAATCCCGACCTGCCCGATCAGCGGCTCGGCCTGGAGGCGCCCGGCGAGGTTTCGCAGCTTGCCCTCGGCGCGACGGCGCGCCAGACACGCGCCTTCCAGTGTAGCAATGCCGGCGGAATCGTAACCGCGGTATTCGAGACGCCTGAGCGAATCAACCAGTTGCTCCGCTACCGGACCGCGCCCCAGAATTCCTACAATACCGCACATGCGGATCAATATCTCCCAACTCAGACAATCGCGAAAAGACCGCGCCCTCTTAACGAAACCCGGACCGTCCGGAAACAGTAATCATCGCCGATTGCGACAGTGTTAAACCGGCCTCAACGCAAATCCTCCAGCGGTCCGGATGTCCCTTCCTCGCGAGACCGGTCGCGGGCGGACCTGCCACGGTAAGCACTCGATAACCTTGATTGCATGCGAATCGGCGATCCGCGATGTCGAGGATGTCCGTCGGTCGGGTCATGTGCGAGGCTCAAACCGTGTCGCAATTTTCATGGCTCGATCCAGACAATTTTAGCGATTTCCGCAACGGGAGCCCAAGCCGTTTCTGGCACTCTGTATGCCAGACCAGAGAGGCGTACATGAGTGAAGTTGAGTTTGAACGACTGCTGAGCGCAGTGAGTGACGTGCTCGCGCCGCGCATCGAAGAAGCCGTGCGTAACGCGCAGCCGCAGGTTGACCAAATGGGGCCCGGCAAGCTGCCGCAAGCCGCGAACGACAATGAAGTCGCCTGGCCCTTCCTTCCTTTTCCCGAGGGGTGGAACGGCGCCTGCTGAACGATTTCTAAGCGATTGATGAATTTGTAAATTTTGAATTATTTCAGATGGTTATCATAACACATTGATTATGTTATGGAGGCCACGACCAGAATTGAACTGGTGTACACGGTTTTGCAGACCGTTGCGTAACCACTCCGCCACGTGGCCCCTTGGTCCCCGACTTATTATAGAGTGACAGTCACTTAAGCAACCTTGCTCATATTTACGGGCGCAGATTTCTGAATCTGCGATCCGTGGCGTTTCCGAACCGCCGTCCGCGTTGTATTCCCCAGCCTCGACCTGGCCTGGACCTCAGACGGCCGCTGATAAGCAAGGCGGCGGCGCACAGCAATCTCACTTCCGGGAACAGGATTCTTTCTTGTCTTGTGCCGAAAACTCCAAGGATGAGATCGAAGCCCTGGCGCCGCAGTACCGACGCTCGCAACTCTCATTGGCAAATCGAAACCGGATACGATCCGATATCTCGATATCGATCTGACAAACCTCTGTCGGCTGGCTTTTGTCGACATAGCGCCAGCCTTGCGCTGTTTCGGCTACCGTGCCTTTCGCGGAGCATAGATGTTTCGTGCGCGGATTAGCGACGTCGACGGAGAACGACGCCGACCCGGATGATCCAACGCTGAGGCTGAATTCGACTCCCTCGTCCTTCTGCGCAAAGCAATGACGCCCTTCCCTCATCGCAGCGCGCATATCGCCGGCCTCTCCCGTCGCCGCGCGTGTCGTATTCTTGGGCGCGACGGCGGCATTCTCACCGCCGCACTTCCGGTAAAGACTGATGCCGGGGCGCTGCTTGCTGACGTTGACCATGGCGAGAGTGTCATTCCTCCCCAATGGGAGGATCTGCCATATCCCGGTTTGCGTCCATCGCTCGCCTTCACCATCGCACGTCATGGCGACGTGAACAGCGCCGCTATCAAATTCGACCTTTGGCCGGGATACGGATTTGAATCGGCACTCGCTCTCATGATAGCGAACGAGGCCTGCCTCGATCTTGATGTGCGTGTCGGTGTGCCGGTCCGAATTCCAGTCCGAGGCTTTGCAAGCCTGATCTTCATTTTCGATGGCCTGCCACACGCCCGTGAAGCGTTCCGGCACGTTCGCGGCCAAACACTGGATCGGCGCAAGGACAGCAATCCCGATGATCAGCGAATTGTTTAGTGCGCGAATATTCAACCTGGTCCCCGCCTGCTCGGTTCAAGCAAACTTGATACATCAGACTGATCCAGCCGACAGCTCAAAAGTGACCGATCCTTCAGCCGCTCGCGAAATGGTCGAACGACGTTTGCGGCCGCTGCAACCGTCATGGGCCTATCATGGCCAGCGTCATCGGTGTCGGCGGCGTCTCGGTCGGGTTGCAAGTTCGGGCATGTCCGCCTGCGCCTCCTGATACTTTGTCAGCATCCGATCGAAGCTCGCGAGCAATGTGGTTTCGATGTCAGGCCGATCCTCGAGTCCGGCGAGCATGATCGCCGCCGCCTCGATCGTGGCGAGGCCGTCGCGTCGCGGCTCCTTGCGCAGCTTGCCGTAACGGGACGCTCGCCCCGGCGCCAGGACGACGCGCTGGCATTTCAGCAACCATGGATTGCGCCACCATAGCGCCTTCGCCTGGCTCCATGTGCCATCCAGCAGCACCACGCCCTCGATATCGGCGAGAGCCGCGCGTTGATCGGTCTTCATCTGGCCGTTGCGATCGATTGCGACGATGGTGCGGTCGGTATTGAAGCGATCGGCCCTGACCGAGCCAAGGTAAAGCGCTGCCCAGCGCGAGGGATCATGCACCGGCCGTCCCAATGCTCTCGACAGGCTGGGCCAGGACAGACCGATCTTCAGCACGGCGTTCTCGACATGCAGCGCGGTCAGCCGGGCGGTTCCGAGCGCTTTATCCTGCTCCTGGGGATGTTGCAGAAGAAGCAGCGCGGTCCGGTTTTTGATCTGCTCGATGCTCCCGCAAACGCAGAGCACTTCCGCCTTGTGACAGCGCCCGCATTGCGGGAGCGCTTCACTTTCCGCGGCGGAGCTTTCGGAGTTGCTGGACATTGCCCGCTATACGCCGCGCCGATCCAGCCCGCAACCGATCGCTTCCGCTATTCGGCGGGCGCGGCGGCGGGGATGGCCTCGCCTCGCCGCCGAATCCGGTCGATCAGGAGATAGATGACCGGGGTCGTATAGAGGGTCAGGATTTGTGAAACGAGAAGCCCGCCGATGATGGTGATGCCGAGCGGTCGCCGTAGTTCCGTTCCCGGACCGGTCGCGAGCACCAGCGGTATCGCGGCGAAAAGCGCGGCCATTGTCGTCATGATGATCGGCCGAAAGCGCACGCGGCACGCCTCGAAGATGGCGTCCGCGGATGATAATCCGCGTTGGCGTTCGGCTTCCAGCGCGAAATCGACGATCATGATCCCGTTCTTCTTGACGATGCCGATGAGAAGAATGATTCCGACGAACGCAATGATCGTCAGCGGCGTGCCGGTGATCTGCAAGGCCAGAAGCGCTCCGAGGCCCGCCGATGGCAGGGTGGAAATGATCGTCAGCGGATGAGCGAGACTCTCATAGAGAACCCCGAGCACAATATACACCGCGACGAGCGCGCCGAGAATCAGCAGCGGCTGTCGCCCCGATGTCTTGCGGAAGTCGGCCGCGCTTCCCTCGAAGCTTCCGCGAATGCCCTCGGGCATGTGCAACTCATCGACCGCGCGTTGAATGTTGGCGGTAGCATCCTGAAGTTCCACGCCCGGCAACGTGTTGAACGACACCGTCACCGACGGAAACGATTGTGAATGATAAACGGCGAGCGGCGACAGATCTCGCTCGTAACGGGCGACGGCGGACAACGGAATTTGCACGCCGTTGGCTCCCGCGACGAAGATGCGTTCGAGGTGAGATGGGTCTTCCTGAAACCGCGGATCGATTTCCAGAATGACCTGATACTGATTGCGCTGGGTGTAAACGATCGAAATCTGCCGCTGCGAAAACGCGTTGTTGAGCGCGTTGTCGATGTCCTGAACCCTGACCCCGAGGCTGGACGCCCTCTGCCGGTCGATTGACAGCGTCAGTTGCAAACCGCCGGCCTCGCGGTCGCTCGACACGTCGGTAACGCCTTCGATCGCTTGCATGCGCTTGGCGACAAGCGGCGCCCATTTCTGCAACAAATCGAGGTCGGTGCTAATGAGCGTGTACTGGTAGTTCGAATCGCTCTGGCGGCCTCCGCGGCCGATGTCTTGGGCGGCGAACATGAATAGCCTGATGCCCGGCACGTCACCAAGACTTCGTCGAAGCCGATCGATCGCCTGCTGGGTCGTCAGCTTCCCCCGTTCAGCGGGCGGCTTCAGGCTGATATACATGAATCCCCGATTTGAGCCCGCGCGCATGCCGCCGCCGCCGATCGATGAGCCGATGCCCTCCACGGCGGGATCAGCCATCACGATATCCATGACGCGCTGTTGAAGCTCGAGCATGGACTGAAAGGAAACGTCGGGTGACGCGCGCGTCGCACCGATAATGAAGCCGCTATCGTCGATCGGGAAATAGCCCTTCGGCGTCTTGATATACAGCGTCACCGTCAGGGCGATGGTTGCGAAGAAAACCAGCAGCATCAGGACGGGAAAGCCGAGCACGACGCGCAGCGTGCGCGTATAGAACGCCACGATTCGCGAAAGCAGGCCCTCGACCAGCCGGTCGAACCGGGTCGCATCCGTGGATGTCGCGCGTTTGATGTAGTGGGCGCAGATCATTGGCGTGACCGTCAACGACACGATCGTCGATACCACGATGGCAAACGTGAGTGTCAGCGAGAACTCCCGCAGCAACCGGCCGACAATACCGTCCATGAAGATCAGGGGCGTGAATGCGGCAATCAGCGACAGGCTGATCGAGAGCACGGTAAAGCCGATTTGCCTTGCTCCTTCGAGCGCCGCCCGGTACGGCGGCAACCCCTGTTCCAGATTGCGGTACATGTTCTCGATCATGACGATGGCGTCGTCGACAACGAAACCGACCGAGATGGCCAGCGCCATCAGGGACAGGTTATCGATGGAGAAGCCCGCGAGCCACATCCCGGCGCATGTACCGGCCAGCGCCAACGGGACTGATACGCCGGCCGCGACCGTCGGCGTAAATCGCCGGAGGAACGCAAAGACAACGACCATCACCAGCAAGGCTGTCGCAAGCAGCGTCCATTCCATGTCCTCGACGCTTGCGCGGATGGTTCCGGTACGATCAACGATGATGGAGACTTCGATACCGGCCGGGATCCATTGCTTGAGTTCGGGCAGCAGCGCCCTCACCCGGTCGACCGTGTCGATGACATTGGCGTCGCCCTGCTTGGTGACCTGGATCAGCACCGCGGGCTGCTTGTTGAACCAGGCGATCGAGCGGCTGTTTCGCGTGGCGTCCTTGACCTCGGCCACGTCCGAGAGCCGAACGAAATTTCCTCCCGAACTCTTTATAACGATGTCTCTGAATTCCGCCGCGCTACGCATCTGCCGGTTGGTCGACAGCGTCTCGCTCTGGCGGTCGCCGTTGAAGATTCCGACAGGGCCGAGCGGATTGGCGTTCACGATCGCGGTCCGGACATCGTCGGTCGAGATCCCTGCGTTCGAGAGCGCGACCGGATTGAGCGCGATCCGCACAGCCGGCTGGTCAGCGCCGCTGACCGAAACCTCGCCCACTCCCGGAACCTGCGAAACGCGCTGAACGAGAACCGTATCGGCTACGTCATAGATGGCGCTGGTCGACATGGTTTTCGATGTCAGCGCCAGGATAAAGACCGGCGACGCCGCCGGATTGGCCTTGCGGAATTTCGGCAAGGTCGGCATATCCGTCGGCAGATTCGCGAGCGACGCGTTGATCGCCGCCTGCACATCGCGCGCTGCGTGATCGATGTCGCGCCCGATGGCGAACTGCAAATGGATGCTGGTGGAGCCCAGCGTACTTGAGGATGTGATCTGTTCGACGCCGGCGATCTCGCCGAGGCGCCGCTCCAGCGGCGCGGCGACGGTGGCGGCCATCACCGACGGCGACGCGCCCGGCCGGCTCGCCGACACCCTGATCATCGGGAAGTCGACATTGGGAACGGAAGCCACCGGAAGCACGCCATAAGCCACGACGCCGATGAGAAACAGCCCGATGGCGAGCAGCGTGGTGCCGACCGGCCTTCGTATGAACGGCTCGGAGATCGAAGCCATTATTTCATGCCTTCGATCGCGCCTGGCGGCGGCCCCGAACCGCCGGTCGGAACGGCTTGCTCGATGCGCTTGTTCAGCCGGTCGAGCGCCAGATAGATCACGGGCGTGGTGTAAAGCGTGAGCAGCTGACTGAGCAGCAAACCGCCAATGATCGAAATACCGAGAGGAAACCGCAACTCCGAGCCGGTGCCGCTTTCAACCGCCAGCGGCAGCGCGCCGAACAGCGCCGCCAGCGTCGTCATCATGATGGGTCGGAAGCGGAGCAAACACGCCTGCACGATCGCATCCGTCGAAGACATGCCCTGACGGCGTTCAGCCTCCAGCGCGAAATCGATCATCATGATCGCGTTCTTCTTCACGATGCCCATCAGAAGAATGATGCCGATCAGGCCGATCACCGACAGATCCTGTCCGAACAGCATCAAGGCGAGAATGGCGCCGATACCCGCCGAAGGCAGTGTCGAGAGGATCGTAATCGGATGAATATAGCTTTCGTACAGGACGCCCAGCACGATGTAGATCGTGACCAGCGCGGCCAGGATCAGCCAGGGCTGACCGGCAAGCGATTTCGAGAACTCGGCCGCGTCACCCGAAAACATGCCGGCGATATTGGAGGGCATGCCGATGCGGGTCTCAATGGTCTTGACCCGTTTCACGGCGTCGCCCAGCGCCTCTCCCGGAGCGAGGTTGAAGCTGAGCGAGGATGCCGGGAACTGCGCCTGATGAGAGATCGCCAGCGGCGCGGTTGTTCGGGTCAGCGTCGCGACGGCGGATAGCGGCACCTGGGCCCCGGCCACCCCCGGCAGAAAGAGCTTGGAGAGGATCGAGGGGTCGCGCTGATACTGCGGCAGAGCCTCCAGCACGACGCGATACTGATTGGACTGTCCATAAACCGTCGATATCTGCCGCTGGGCAAAGGCATCGTTCAACGTGTCGTTGACCGCCTGAAGGCTGACGCCCAACTGGCCCGCGCGAGCGCGGTCGATGTTCAGCGCGGCGCGAAGACCTGCGTCCTGCGCTTCCGACGATACGTCCCGGAAAAGCGGATCGCGGCGCAGTTCCTCGACCAGCTTGCGGGTCCACTCCGAAACCTGGGCCGCGTCCGTCCCCGTCAGGGTGTATTGATACAGTGAACGGCTGGTTCGCGTGCTGATCTGAATGTCCTGCACCGGCTGAAAATAAACCGTCATGCCGGGAATCGAAGCCACGCGCGCCTTGAGGCGCGCGATGACGGCAGCGACGTCGTCACGGCGGTCGTTGCGCGGACTCAGCGTCATCACCAGACGGCCGGCATTCGTGGTCGGATTCACCGAAGCGGCGCCAATGACGGATACGACGCCTGTGACGTCAGGGTCCGCCTTGATGACGGCCGCTACCTCGGCCTGACGCCTTTGCATTTCGGCGAAGGAGACGTCGGGCCCCGCCTCGGTGACGGCGATAACCGACGCCGTGTCCTGCAAGGGCAGGAAGCCCTTTGGCGCGACGACATAGAGCAGCATCGTCGCGACGATCGTCGCAAGGACAACGCCCAGTGTCGCCTGCTGATGCCGGAGGACCCATAACAGCGTCAAATGATAGAACGCGACCAGCCGGTCGATACTGCGGTTGACCGCCGCCACTCCGGGGATCGAAACGCCTCCTTCCGAGCGCTTGAGCAGACGCGAGCACATCATAGGCGTCAGCGTGAGCGACACCACGGCGGAGGTGACGACCGCGATCGTCAGTGTCAGGGCGAACTCGCGGAACATTCTTCCGACCAGCCCGGACATGAACAACAGCGGGATGAACACCGCGATCAGCGAAACCGTCAGCGAGATCACGGTGAAGGCGATCTCGCGCGCGCCCCGGAGCGCGGCTTCCATGACGCTCTCGCCGTTCTCGATGTGCCGGACGATGTTTTCGATCATGACGATGGCGTCATCGACCACGAATCCGGTGCCGATCGTCAGCGCCATCAGCGACAGGTTGTCGAGGCTGAAGCCTGCGAAATACATGATGCCGAAACTGGTGATCAGCGATAGCGGCAGCGCCACCCCCGCGATCAATGTCGCCCGCAGCGAGCGCAGGAAAAGCAGCACGACAAGCGTCACGAGGACGATGCTGAGAATGAGGGTGAACTGCACGTCGTGGACGGATGCGCGGATCGTCACGGTCCGGTCGCTGACGACGGTCAGGTCGACACCGGCCGGAATCGCGCTTTGGAGTTTCGGAATCTCCTCCCGGATCTGCCGGACAACCTCAATCACATTGGCGCCGGGCTGGCGCTGGATATCGATGATGACCGCCGGCGTTCCGTTGTACCAGCCGCCAGTGCGGTTGTTCTCCAGTCCGTCGACGATCCGGGCGACATCGCCGATCGTGACCGGAGAACCGTTACGGTAAGCGATAATGATGGGTCGGTATGCGTCGGCCGTCGTGACCTGGTCGTTCGCCGCGATCGTATAGGCTTGCTGCGCGCCGTCCAGGGATCCCTTGGGGCCGGAAACGTTGGCGCTGGCGATCGCGGTCCGCAAATCCTCCATTGAAATGCCATAGGCGGCCAGCCGCGTGAGATCGGCCTGGACGCGCACCGCCGGCTTCAAGCCTCCGAGCACGGAAACGCGGCCGACGCCCGAAATCTGACTGAGGCGCTGGGTGAGAATGGTATCCGCGATATCGCTCATGGCGCGCATCGAGACCGTGTCCGAGGTCAAAGCGAGCGTCATCACCGGCGCGTCGGCAGGATTCACCTTGGCGTAGGTTGGCGGGTACGGCAGATTTCTCGGCAGGATTCCCGCGGCCGCATTGATGGCCGCCTGCACGTCCTGCGTGGCGCCGTCAATATCCCGATCCAGGTTGAACTGCAGGGAGATCTGGCTGAGCCCGTACGAACTTGTCGACGTCATCGACGACAGCGACGGGATCTGTCCGAGCTGACGTTCCAGCGGCGCCGTCAGCAATGACGCGACGACATCGGGACTTGCGCCCGGCAGCTGAGTCCTCACCTGCACTGTCGGGAAATCAACCTGCGGCAGCGCGGAGACCGGCAGCGCCCAATAGCCGAGCGCGCCCCCGATCATCAGCGCGATCCCGAGCAAGGAGGTCGCGATCGGACGACGGATAAACGGTTCCGAAACACCCATGTCTGATCAACTCGTCTGGCGGCGATGCCGTGGATTAGATATTCAGCGCCGCACCTCTGGAGTTATGGCCGAGGCTTCGGTCCCGCGCCGGACTGCCCGCTTTCCTGTGGCTCGCTGCCCGATTGATTCTGTCCTCTCTCGCTCCGCCTGCCGCGACGATCGCTGCCATCACCGCCCCGGCGAGCGCCGCGCCTGTCCTGCCGCGCCGGCGGCGCAAGATCGGCCGTCGGCACCTGATCGCTCTGGCCGACAGTCACCTTTGCGCCATCGGAGAGATTGGCGAATCCGGTTGTGACCACGCGATCGGTGGGAGCAATTCCCTTGGCGATCACGGCGTCCTTTTCGTCCTGCTGCCGCACCGTCACCGGCCTGGCTTTCACGATGTCGTCGTCGCCGATCACGTAGCTGAAGGTTCCGAGCGGGCCTCGCTGCACCGCCGACGTCGGGATCACCGTCGCTTGCGACAGCGTTTCAACCTTGATGCGTACGTTGACGAACTGGCCTGGCCAGAGTTGAAAATGCTCATTCGAAAATGCGGCCCTCAGCCTCAATGTGCCGGTCGTCGGATCGACCTGATTATCGATGCCGATCAGCTTGCCCGTGTCGACGACTGTCGTGCCGTCGTTTCCGAATACATCGACTTCGATTTCACCCTTGGCGGCGGCTGCATTCACGCGCGTGATCTGCTGTTGCGGAAGGCTGAACTGGACGGAGATGGGTTGAAGCTGCGTAATGATGACCAGTCCGGTCGCATCCGCGGCGTTGATGATGTTGCCGCGGTCGACCTGGCGCAGGCCCACGCGACCGGAAATCGGCGCGACGATCCTGGTGAAGCCGAGCATCGCCTGCGCGTTGTCGATGGCGGCCTGATCGGCCTTGACCAGCGCCTCCTGCTGCGCGACGACCGCCCTCTGGGTATCCGCCTGCTGCTTCGAACCGGCGTTGGAGGCGGCTAGTTGCTCGTAGCGTTTCAGATCGAGGCGCATATTGGCGAGTTGCGCTTCGTCCTGCGCCTTCTTCGCGACCGCCTGATCGTACTGGGCCTGATAGATCACGGGCTCGATTTCGCCCAGCACGTCGCCTTTCTTGACGTCCTGGCCTTCGGTGAAATTGACGGCGATCAGCTTGCCGTTGACCTGGGAGCGTACTGTCACGGTGCTTAGCGCGCGGACGGCTCCGACGCCGTCCAGGTAGACCGGCACGTCCTGGATGCGCGGCGTCGCCGCCAGTACCGGAACCGCGCGATCGGGACGTTCCCAGCTTCCATCGCGCTTCTTCTGAGCAAACGAGGTCCAGCCGAGATAGGCTAGCCCTCCGACGATCAGGAGCGTGATGGCGATCCGCAGGGGACGCCGACGGTCGCTCGCCGCTCTCGCGCCGGACAGCCCGTCGCCGGCTGCTTTCACTGTATCGTCCAGGCCTGGTCTAAAGAGCATTGCCCGCCCTCTCGATCCGCGGCTCCCAGCCGCCGCCCAGGGCCTGATAAAGACTCACGATCGCCTGTAACCGTGCAAGCTGCGCTTGCGACAGGACATCTTCCGCCTGAAAAAGCGTCAATTGCGTGTTCAGCACGATGATGATGTCGGCGGTACCGGCCTGTAGCTGTTGTTCGGAGAGCTGGAACGCTTTGCGCGAAGCGGCCACGACCTCACGCTGGAGGCGCAGCCGCTCGGTGGTTTGACGCACGGCAGTCAGCGCGTTGCCGACATCGGCGAACGCCGAGATCACCGTCTTGCGGTAAGTCTGAAGCAGTTCGTCCTGCCTCGCCTTCGTGAGTTCGAAATTGCTGAGGATCCTGCGGCCATCGAAGATCGGCTGCGTCAGTGCGCCGGCGAGGTTGAAGAATGCGGCATTGGGGGCGAACAGCGCGACCAGCGCCGGGCTCTGGTAGCCGCCCTGCGCGGTCAACTGAATGCTTGGAAAGAACTGTGCCCGCGCGCTACCGACATTCGCGGTCGCCGAGGCGAGCTGCAGCTCCTGACGGCGGATGTCCGGGCGCTGGGTCAGCAATTCGGACGGCAGCCCGGGCGTCACCCTTGGCGCGGTGATGCGGTTGAGCGAACCGCCCTTCACGGTCACGCTTTCCGGCGGGCGAGCCACCAGCGTCGCGAGCGCGTTGATGTTCTGTACCAGCGTCTGCCTGAGTTGCGGAACGGTCGCGCGCAGATTTGCCAGCACGCTCTCCTGCTGCGCAACGTCGAGGTCGGATCCGGTGCCGGCGCTCAGCCGCTGTTTGAGCGCGTCCAGAATACGCCGGGCGCTGGCGATGTTGCGTTCGGCGGTGCGAATGCGGTCCTGCGCCGTGAGGACCTGGAAATAGGCATTCGCGACGCTGACCAGCGTCGTCAGCGCGACCACGTCGCGGTCAAAGCGGCTGGCGTTGGCCGTCTCCAGCGCGGCCAGCGTGGCATCGCGGTTCTTGCCCCAGAAATCGAGCTCATAGCTGGCGCCGCTCAACGTGCCCGAGTAGTTCACGACTTCCCGGCCACGATTGGTCAGGCCGCTTTGGCTCGAACCCGACGTGCGGAAATAGGATTCCTGCCCGCCGATGCTGACGCTCGGCAATAGCGCCGCGCCGATGATCCGGGCCTGCCGGTCGGCCTGAATGATCCTCGCGGCCGCCGCTGCGATATCGAGATTGACGGTCTGGGCCTCTTCCATCAGGGAGGTGAGTTCGGACGAGCGAAAGCCGCGCCACCAGTCGAGCGCCGGCAGGGCGTCAGCCGCGGTCGTGCTCGCGGCCTTGTACGCCATCGGAATATCCAGCGCCGGATCCGGAATATCCCGTGTCAGAATGCAGCCGGCCGACGCCGCGACCGCCGCCCATAGCGGCAGGAGCATCGCGGAACGCCGGATCCATGTCGCGCGTCTCAGAGGATGGCCCAAAGCCCTGGCGGCGGGAGCGCTCACACCGGCCCCCTGAGGGACGACAGAGACGACGAAAGGTATTGACGTGAGCCTGAGGCACCGCAGTACCAACCTTTTCTGAAATAGAGCGACGCGGCCACCGGGAGTAATGCTTTCTCTTAAGAAACCGCCCTATTCTAGCTGTCCGAGCAGGCGACGGACAGTCCTGCGGAGGCAAGAACGTTAGACGCGCTCCACTGGAGCCGGAGTTCTGATTCTATCAGAAAAGACCTGATTTTATTGCGTTTCCTGAAACATGGACCGAGGCGTGTCCGCCAATCTTACCAAGATTTCATGCGGCGCTACGAGGGTTCGCCGCCGGTTCGTGGAAAGTCGCCGGCCCGCGGCTTCGCTTTATGAATGCGATTCTGCGCACCCTTGTACCTGCCTCTCCCCTCAACTAGGGTTACCTGCAATCCTCCAACAGCCCGATGAGAATTTTGCATCTCATGAGAATCGATAACGACGTCGTAGAAGCGATCGGCAATACACCTCTTATCAAGTTGAAGCGCGCCTCCGAAGCAACAGGATGCACCATTCTCGGCAAGGCCGAGTTCATGAATCCGGGTCAGTCCGTCAAGGATCGCGCCGGTAAGCAGATGATCCTGGAAGCCGAAAAGCGCGGCGACCTCAAGCCCGGCGGCCTCGTCGTTGAAGGCACGGCCGGCAATACCGGCATCGGTCTTGCCATCGTCGCCAGCGCTAGAGGCTATCGCACGATGATCGTCATTCCGGAAACACAAAGCCGTGAAAAGAAAGACATGCTTCGGCTATGCGGCGCCGAGCTGGTCGAGGTTCCGGCGCTCCCCTACAGCAACCCGAACAATTATCAGCACATCGCAAGGCGTCTCGCTGACGAATTGCGCGAATCCGAACCCAACGGTGTGCTGTTCGCCGACCAATGGAATAACCTCGACAATCCGAAGGCCCATTACGTTTCCACGGGTCCGGAAATCTGGGAGCAGACGGATGGAAAGGTCGATGGCTTCATCTGTTCGATCGGCACCGGCGGCACGCTCGCCGGAGTGAGCGCTTTCCTGCGGGAGAAAAATAAAGATATCGTCATCGGCGTCGCGGACCCGCGCGGCGCGGCCATGTATGAACTGTTCAAGAACGGCGTGGCCAAGCCGACCGCGGGAGGCTCGATCACCGAGGGGATCGGGCTCGGACGCGTGACGCCCGTGATTGCCGACGCCAGGGTTGACGAAGCCTATCTCGTCCCGGACGAGGAGGCTGTGCCCGTGATCTACGATCTGCTCGAACACGAGGGGCTTTGCCTTGGCGGCTCGACCGGCGTCAACGTCGCCGGCGCGATTCGTCTCGCGCGCCAGCTGGGGCCCGGCCATACCGTCGTGACGATCCTGTGCGACTCGGGCAACCGCTATCAGTCGAAACTTTTCAACCCGGACTTCATGCGCTCCAAGAACCTTCCCGTGCCGCAATGGCTCGAGAGGCGGAGCACGGTGAAGGTTCCGCTCGCAGAAGTTTAAGGCCGTTCCGGTCTCACCGCAGAATCTGGCTGAGGAAGAGCTGGCTGCGCGGGTGTCGCGGATTGGCGAAGAAGCTGGCCGGGGTATCGGACTCGATGATCTGTCCCTCATCCATGAACACGACGCGGTTGGCGACCTCCCTGGCGAATCCCATTTCGTGCGTGACCACAAGCATGGTCATGCCTTCTTCTGCCAGATCCACCATCGTGTCGAGAACCTCCTTGACCATCTCGGGATCGAGCGCCGACGTCGGCTCGTCGAACAGCATGACCTTTGGATTCATCGTGAGCGCGCGCGCGATCGCCACGCGCTGCTGCTGGCCTCCGGACATCTGACCGGGATATTTGTTGGCCTGATCAGGAATCTTGACGCGCTCCAGAAACTTCATCGCCGCCGCCTCAGCGTCCTTCTTCGGCGTATTGCGGACCCAGATGGGAGCGAGCGTGCAGTTTTCGAGCACCGTGAGGTGCGGAAACAGATTGAAGTTCTGAAAGACCATCCCGACCTCGCGCCGCACGTCGTCGACGCGCCGCAAATTGGGGCCGAGTTCAATTCCATCGACGACGATGCGGCCTTCCTGAAACTCCTCGAGCGCGTTGATGCAGCGGATCAGCGTCGACTTTCCCGAGCCCGACGGACCGCAAATGACGATGCGTTCGCCGCGGGCGACGTCGAGATCGATGTCCCGCAGCACGTGAAAACTGCCGAACCACTTGTTGAGAGCGATGATGGAAACGATGGCGTTGTTATCTGTCATTGGTTTCCGAGTTCAGGTTCGCCGATGCGCGTTCAGTCGATGCTCCACGAATAAAGAGTATCGCGAGATGCTGAAGCAGAATGCGAAGTAGATGAGTCCGGTGAATGCGAATCCGGTGAACAGCGTGGTGGGCGTCGCCCATGTGGGATCCGCGAACGACGCCCGCAAGATTCCGAGCAGATCGAACAACGCGACGATGGAGACCAGCGAGGTGTCCTTGAACAGCGCGATAAAGCTGTTGACCAGTCCGGGGATGACATGCCGCACCGCCTGCGGCATCACGATCAGCCCGGTGGTCTTCCAGTAGGACAGTCCAAGCGCATGAGCGGCTTCCGCCTGTCCGCCCGGAACCGCCGCGAGACCGCCGCGAATGACCTCGGCATTATACGCCCCCGCGAACAGCGCAATACCGATCAGGACCCGGACCAGCCCATCGACGGTAAAGTTTCCGGGAAGGAAGAGCGGCAGCATATAGGTCGCGAAAAACAGCACGGTGATCAGGGGAACGCCGCGCCAGAATTCGATGAAGGCGATCGAGAAAACCCGAATCAGCGGGAGAGTGGAGCGCCGTCCCAGCGCCAGCGCGATTCCGATCGGTATCGACGACACGATGCCGGTCACCGACACCACCAGCGTGACCAGCAGGCCGCCCCAGAGACGAGTGTCGACAACCGGAAGTCCGCCGCGATCGAGAGGCATGACCGCGATAATCAGGCCCATGCCGGCGAACGCGGTCAGGCTCGTGAGCAAGGCACCCCAGCCTGCACGAAATCCGCCGCTGAAGAAAAAGAGCAGCAGCGAAATGAACGCTGCCGTCAGGCCAAAATCGTACCAGACCGGCTGACCGGAGCCCTGAAGCCGATCCCGGAGCGACATCAACGGCGACGCCAGCACGTTCACCACGTCCCCGATCGATGCAATGGCGCCTCCCACCGGCCGCAGGATCGTACCGAACTCGCCCGCCTCCCCTGACGCCGCGAGTTGCCGTCCGGCGTCGCCGACGCTGTCCGCAAGGCTGGACAGAAGCCCTGCGCTCCAGCTCACACCGAATCCGGTAATGCCACCGCCATGCAGCAGAAAAAATGCCGTGACGGGAAAAGCGACGAAGAACAGGCCGGCATTGAGACGCTTGGCGGGCAATCGGGGAATGAGAAGCGGCAACAGCAAGACGGCCGCCAGCAGGAACGTCAGATTGACCCGCCACCGTTCGGGCTCCGGATAAAAGCCGTAAATGAACTGCGTGATCTTCGCCTGGACGAACGGCCAGCACGCTCCGATCGATTGCCCCGCATCGGCGGCCAGACACGAGGTTCGGTCCTGACCTTCCCACGCCGCATCGATGAAGAGAAAGCGAACGGCGGGAACAACGAAGAGCCATAGCAGCGCGACGCCGACGAAAGTCAGCAGCGCGTTGCCCGGCGAGTTGAACAGGCGAATCTGCACGAAGCGGAGCAGGTTTGTCGTCGTGACGGGGGCTCGTCGTTCCGGAACGAGATCGTCGCGCACGAACGATGGTGCGGGTCGAGCGGTCATGCCCTTACGCTCCGCGCAACGCGCCGGGAGTAGATGCTCATGATCCCGCTGGTTACCAGCGAGATCAGCAGATACACGCCCATCGTGATCGCGAGGATCTCGATGGCTTGTCCGGTCTGGCTGAGCGTCGTCCCGGCGAACACGGAGAACAACTCCGGATATCCGATGGCGACAGCCAGCGAAGAATTCTTGGTGAGGTTGAGATACTGATTGGTCAGCGGCGGCAGGACGACCCTCATGGCTTGCGGGACCACGATCAATCGCAGCGTCGATCCCCGCGAAAGCCCGAGCGCGGCGCCTGCTTCCATCTGACCCTTGTGCACGGAGAGAATTCCGGCGCGCACGACTTCCGCGATGAAGGCGGCCGTATACGTCGAGAGCGCGATCGCCAGTGCGACAAATTCGGGGATCAGACGCGCGCCGCCGGAGAAATTGAATCCCTTGAGGACCGGCATTTCGAACGTGAAGGGAATACCGAAAACGGCTATCGCTACGGCCGGCAGAAAGATCAGCAGACCAAGAGCATAGGGCCAGACGACCAGCGCTCGTCCGGTCCGAAACAAGCTGCGACGGGAATGGCTCCGCAGCACCATGCAGCCGATGATGGCAACCGCTATCGCGACGGCGAACGCGATCAACCCCTCCTGCCCGACCGGCCTCGGGATCGCGAGACCGCGATTGCTGAGAAAGACGCCATCAAGGATCGAGATGCTTTGCTTTGGACTCGGGAGCATCCGCAGCACGGCAAGGTACCAGAACAGAATCTGAAACAATAAGGGCAGATTTCGAACCAGCTCCACATAGCCGCCGGAAATGCGGGATATCAGCCAGTTCGGCGACAAGCGGCCAAGCGCCACCATGAAGCCGATCACTGTCGCGAAGAAAATGCCGACCGCGGCCACCACCAGCGTATTCACGAGACCGACAAGAAAAACACGCGTGTAGCTGTCGGTCTGGGAATACGGGATCAGGGTCTGGCTGACCCCGAACCCCGCGGTATTCGACATGAAACCAAGCCCGGACGCGGTATTCTGCGCTTCCAGGTTTCCTCTGGCGTTGGCCACGATCTCATAGCCGATCCACGCAAGGATCGCGACGAACAGCACCTGCAACGCAAGTCCGCTCCAGCCCGCCCGCCCGCCAAGCGCGCGTCGTAGCCTGAGAGAAAATTGCAGCGGCGGTTTTCGGGACCGGGTGGCCATTCCTTCGCGTCGACGCTAGCGGATCGGCGGCGCGTACATGATTCCGCCCTGATTCCAGAGCTTGTTGAGTCCTCGCGCGATCCCGAGCGGCGAGCCGGCGCCGACGTTGCGATCGAACGATTCGCCATAGTTGCCGACGGCCTTGATGATTCGCGAAACCCAATCCTTGGTGACGCCGAGCTGCTCGCCGAAATTGCCGTCTGTTCCGAATATGCGCTTGAGTTCGGGATTCTCGGATCTGGCCATTTCGTCAACGTTCTTCTTCGTGATGCCGAGTTCTTCGGCATTGATCATCGCAAACAGCGTCCACTTCACGAGATCGAACCACTGGTCATCGCCGTGACGCACCATCGTCGCGTGCGGCTCCTTCGAGATGACCTCCGGCAGAACCGCATGATCGGCGGGATTAATGAGCTTCAGCCGCTGGGCGTAGAGCTGTGAAATATCCGAAGTGAACACATCGCACCGGCCGGATTCGTAGGCCTTTATGGTCTCGTCGGCGGTGCTGAATGCAATGACCTCGTACTTCATCTTGTTGCTTTTGAAATAATCGGCGAGATTCTGTTCGTTCGTGGTGCCGGTCTGAACGCAGACCGATGCGCTGTTCAATTCCAGCGCCGAGTTCACCTTGAGGGACTTCCTGATCAGGAAGCCTTGTCCGTCGTAGTATGTCACGCCGGTGAAATTGGCTCCGAGCGACGTGTCGCGCGAGAGCGTCCATGTGGTGTCGCGCGACAGCACATCGATTTCGCCGGATTGCAGGGCGATAAACCGGTCTTTCGCGGACAGCGGAACAAACTTGACCTTGGTGGGATCGTTGAACACCACGGCCGCGATCGCGCGGCAGATGTCCACGTCGAGGCCCGTCCAGTTTCCTTTGTCGTCAGGGGCGGAGAAGCCCGGCAACCCCTGACTGACGCCGCACGACAGCGCGCCTCGCGCCTTGACTGCTTCGAGCGTGGTCTTCGCCTTCGCGGATTCCTGCTCCTGCGCGGATGCCGGTTGTAATGAAATACCAGCAACGATAGCGAAAATAGCAGTAAATACGCATTTCATGGCAATGCCTTTCAAGAACGTCAATGGACTCAGGTCGCGCCGTTCAGCGGTTTGGTCTAGGTGCGCCCGACCGATTCGTTTCTCCCACCAGAATCAGGCCAAAGACGGACTTTGTCGATCAACCGGGGTTGAGAACAGATGAAGCTTCACAGGATGAAGCTTCACGGGGGCTTTCTACCCGCGGTCGGCGATAAATTGAACCATCACCGAACGACGAGCGCACTCCAGCATTCGCACCCGTTTCCAGCGATGCCTTTTCTTGTGAAGGGGGATCAGCGAGCGATATGGGTTGCGGGGCGGTGTTTCAAGCCTGACATTCGGCTCCGCGACACACGGAGGCGATACACGGGGGTTGACGAAGGTCTTTTCTTTCCTGTTACTACCGATCCGCTTTGGAACTGACATCCGTCGAATTTCGGGACAGTGTCAGCGGCAAAATGCCTCGTTTAGCAACGCAGAAGATATGACCTTGTCGAAGAGCGACGGATCGACGGATTCGCTTCGGGCGGAAACCAGACTGGTCGTTTCGGGTCGAGACACCGCGTCCCAGAAAGGGTTCGTCAATCCTCCCATCGTCCGCGGCTCGACGGTGCTCTATCCGACTGCCGGCGACCTTTACGCCCACCGCGGAGAATTCCAGTACGGACGGCACGGCACGCCTTCGACCCGTGCGCTGCAGGATGCGCTGATGGCGTTGGAGGGCCCGCATTGCGCGGGCGTCGGCCTGGTTCCGTCAGGTGTCTCCGCGCTTTCCACGGCGCTGTTGTCAGTGCTGAAGGCCGGCGATCATCTCCTCGTCTGCGATAACGTTTATCGTCCGACGCGACAGTTCTGCGATGGGTTTCTGGCGCGCTACGGAGTTGAAACGACTTACTTCGATCCGTTGATCGGTTCGGGGATCGCCGCGCTGCTCCGTCCGGAAACCCGCGTGGTGATGGTCGAGGCGCCAGGCTCACAGTCCCTGGAGATGCCGGATGTTCCCGCGATCGCGGCCGCCGCTCACGCGCGCGGAGCGATTGTGATCGACGACAATACGTGGGCGACCCCCCTCTTCCGCCGCGCGCTCGAGCAAGGCGTGGACATCAGCATCCAGGCGGCGACCAAGTACATCGGAGGTCATTCCGACGTCATGTTCGGAACCATCGCCGCCAATGCCAGCGCCTGGCCGGCGCTCACTGAGACCATCAGACTACTCGGTCTATGCGTCGGTCCCGACGACGTGTTTCTGACCCTGCGAGGATTACGCACCCTTGCGGTGCGGCTTTATCATCACCAGCAGGCCGCGATGAACATGGCGCAGTGGCTCGCGCGGCGGCCGGAGGTGACCAGAATTCTGTATCCGGCATGGCCGGACGATCCGGGTCATGCGATCTGGAAACGGGACTTCACCGGCGCACCGGGATTGTTTAGCATCGTCCTCAAGCCCGCGCCGCAGCAGGCCGTCAGCGCGCTGCTCGATACGCTGAAGCTGTTCGGCATGGGTTACTCGTGGGGCGGCTTTGAGAGCCTCATCATTCCCTTCGATTGCGCATCGTATCGGACCGCGACAAAGTGGACGCCGGGCGGCCCCACGCTGCGGCTACAGATCGGGCTTGAGAACGTGGACGATCTCAAGGCCGATCTCGAACGGGGTTTTGCGGCCTTCAACGCCCATCAATGAAGGCTCCCGCGATGAAGGCTCCCGCCTCCCGCTTTTGACGGGTTGCTTCAGCCCAACAACCAGCGCCTGACTCGCGTCGGTCTCTCACGTCGATGATTGGCGTCCGTTGAGAATGATGAAATACAGGTTGCGAAAATAAACGATAAGGCCGAGAGCCTGGCCGGCGATGAACACCGGGTCTCGCCGGTAAAGGGCGTAAACCAGAAGAAGAACTCCGCCTCCGATCGAGAAGAACCAGAACGCCACGGGAATCACGCTCTTTCGCGCACGTTCGGATGCAATCCATTGCACGACGAACCGCATGGTAAAGAAACCCTGCGCAACAAAACCGAGAATCACCCAGCCGTCGAAATTAGCCACGAACACGTCGTAGAAATAGTTCGTCAGCATCCCGACCATGTCAGTCATGACGCAGCACCTCGGTTGCAACTGGCGTCGATTTCTTGCGCCGGATCAGCCACCACACACCGGCAAGATCGATGATTCCGATCCACAGGCGATCGAAGAATCCGTAATTCGACACGCCCGAACGTCGCGGCCGGTCGGTCACGTCGACATAGGCGATGTCATAGCCTTCCCGCCGCACCAGCGCGGGGAGAAACCGGTGCAGGCCGTCGAAATAAGGCAAGGACAGAAACACCTCGCGCCGAAAGGCTTTCAGCCCGCAGCCGGTGTCGCGCGTTCCATCGCTCAGCACCCGGCTTCTCACCTTATTGGCTACTCGCGACTGGAACTTCTTGAACCCGGTATCCTTGCGGCCGACGCGCTGGCCGGCGGCGAGACCAATGCGTCCCTCGCCCTTCTCGATCGCCATGATGAGCTCGGGCAGAAACTCCGGATTGTTCTGGCCGTCGCCATCCAGCGTCGCGACGATCGGACCGCGTGCGGCCCGCACCCCGGTTCGAACCGCCGCCGATTGGCCCGATGACTTTTCGTGACGGATCTGGCGCACGGTCCCGCGCTCGGCCATGATCGCCGTCAACCGCTCAGCGGTCGCGTCAGTGGAGCCGTCGTCGACATAGACGATCTCGTAATCCCATCGGCCGTCGAGCGCCGCCGCGATCTCCTCGATCAGGGGCGCGACATTGTCCGCCTCGTTGCGCACGGGCACGACAATGGAAACTGTGGGCGCGGTCGTTCTGGTGGACATGTCGTCTCTTATCTTAACGCGTTCCTTCGGAGCGGAAGATGGCGATTGAAATCGTCTTCCCCTGCGAGAAGTTAAAACCGTCGATCCGCGTTGCAACGTTGTAACGCAGCCCGATCGTCTCGGCGCGCTGCGCGAAGGCCCGCTCGGAACGGGATTCAACAAGCGCGAACCGGCAACTGCCATGGAGGAGGAAATCGGCGGCTCCGGAGCCGTCGGTCAGCAGCGTCGATGTCCCCGTCATGAAGACCAGGCTTGGCTCATGGTAGCCCGCCGCCGCTGCCTTCGGTCCGACACATTCGACGTTTCGCAGCGCTCGCGCGACTTCGGGGCTCGGAAACAATGGCGTCAGCGCCGCGACGATGATCCCGTAGACGGAAGCGCTCAGGAACAGCGCCGCCAGAACCGCATTCAGCAGCGAGCGTTCCGCGTTGTCGTCATCGTAGAGCCACCAGGCGAACAGCCCGGAGATCAAGGCCACCGCGGCGAACGGCCAGGCTAGGAAAACCGGCTGGCGCGTCAAGGTGATGGTCGCGACGATCGCAAGCACGAGGGTTATCGCGGGAATGGCGAACCACCATGCCGTTCCCTTGGTGAGCCATGATCGCGACAGGACGCGGCGCTCCAGCGCCCAGACCGACAGGATAGCGATCGCGGGATACAGTGGCAGCACATAATGCGGCAGCTTCGTCAACACGAGTTCAAACACGATCCATGACGGAATCAGCCACGCGAGCAGAAACCGCACCTCCGGCTCCCGCCGCGCGCGCCAGACCGCGGGCGCCGCCAGTCCCGCGAGCGCCGCGCCGGGCCAGAACGTAATCCAGAACAGCAGGAAGTAGGTGCCGGGCGGCGCTCCATGCGATTCCTGAGCCGCGAGCTTGCTCAGCATGTCGCCGCCGATCGAGTCCGTGAAAAACGTGTCGCCGGCGCGGAGGAAGATCGCCACGAACCACGGCGTGACGAGGACAAGCACCCACATCAGCCCCCAGACTGACCGCAGCCGCCAGAGCCATGACGCGGAGCGATCGAGAATGGCGACGGCCCCGATCGTCAATCCAACGAACATCAGGATCAACGGGCCTTTCAGCAGGATTCCTCCCGCGAGCGCCGTCCAGAAGATCGCCGGATGCGTCCAGGACGGATGCTCGGGGTTCTCGCCCCGCCGGGACGACAGATAGATTCGCGCAAGCGCGCCCATCGCCGCCACAATGGTCAGCAGCAGCATCGCGTCCGTCTTCGCGAGCCGCGCCTCCACTCCGAGCAGGACCGACCCGCACATGATCAGTCCGGCCAAAATGGCGCCACGCCGTGTTATGAAAGCAAGCGCCGCCCAATAAGTCAGAAGCACCGCGCCAATCGCGCCGATCAGGGAAGGCACGCGATAGAGCCAGATGCGAATCTGCGCGCGCGGCAGGCCGAGAGCTGAAGCCGTCTCGACGGCTGCTGCCTGTAGCCAGTAGATACCGACCGGCTTCTTGTAACGCACCTCGCCCTGAAAGCGGATGTCGACGAAGTCGCCGGTCTCGACCATCTGCTTGGTCGCCTGCGCGAAGCGGGCCTCGTCGCGATCGATTGGCGGGATGTTGAAGAAACCAGGCAGAAAGAACAGAAGACCGAAAACCGTCAGAAACAATGCCGATCTGATATGACTGACGACGACAAAGTCGATCACCATCGCCAGACCCCGTCCCATGGGCAACGGGTTCTTCGGCTCGCGTGGTCGTCCAAATCGGGGACTGGAAAGAGGCTCGGCCATGGGATTGCGCATACGCTGAACCCGAGGCAGGGACAACCGCTGAGCCGGCTGCTATTGAATTCTGACCGTAACTGTGTCCGTGGTGCCAGCCGCGTCCATCACGGTCAGCCGGACGAAGCCCGGCCCGGGCGGGTCGATCATCCGCTGGCGACGGCCGTCGATCGCTCCCACCGCTTTCCCGTTGACCAGCATCGTCATCGGCAGGCTCCCGCCCGCCACTTTCACCGGCAGCGGCGACAGCGTTCCCTGCCCTGCTCCGGCGTCGATCCGCGAGCCGTTCAGCGGAAACTGGATATGGAGCCTGCGCTCACGATTGGCGATCCTGATAAGTTCGCCGGCGGAACGAAACCTCTGCAAGGGAAGCGGAAGTTTTGCATTGGCGGCGATCAGGGTTCCGCGCGGAGCCTTCGGGAGCGGCGCAGGCAGCCGGCCGGTGCGAGCGAAGGCATCGAACAGAATGGGCGCGGCCGCGACGCGTCCGATAAGGCCAGGAACCGGCGCGCCGTCAGGGCGTCCGACCCAGACGCCGATCGTCATGCGGCCGTCGAAGCCCACGGACCACGCATCGCGATAGCCGTAGCTCGTGCCGGTCTTGAACGCGATCCGGTTCCGGACTGCGTTTTCCGGCGGGGGTGTTCCCAGAAGGACATTGCCCACCTGCCAGGCGGCAACGGCATCCAGCAGCCGCAAAGGCGAGCGGACGCTGGAGTCGTCGTGCTCGATCTCGCGTAGGGGCATCACGATGCCCAGTCGGGGAATGCCGGAATAGGCCTGCACCAGGTCATGGAGCGTCACGCCGACGCCGCCCAATCCCATCGCCAGGCCCGGAGCTTCGTCCTTGGGAAGCACCAGACTCGCGCCCGCCTGTTTCAGCCGCGACGACAGGCGGCTCGCCCCGATGCGATCCAGCAGTTCGATCGCTGGAACGTTGAGCGATAATTGCAGGGCCCGCCGCACCGGGACGGTGCCCTGAAACGTCATATCGAAGTTTTCCGGCGCGTAGCTACCGAACCGCACCGGGCGATCGTCGATCAGGCTATCCGGGTGAACAAGGCCGTCTTCGAAGGCCAGTCCGTAGATGAACGGCTTCAGGGTCGATCCCGGCGAGCGCACCGCCCGCGTCATGTCCACCTGCCCGGCCAGCCTTTCGTTGAAATAATCGGCGGAGCCGACATGAGCGACCACATCGCCGGTAGCGTTGTCCACCGCGATGATGCCGACCGAAATGTCCGGTCCGAGCGCCGCCGCGCGGTCGCGCGCCAGAGTTTCGAGCTGGCGCTGTAATCCGGATTCCAGCGTCAGCCGGATCAGGTTTGAATCCTTGTTGGTAGCCAGAGCCTGATCCGCCGAATGCGGCGCCAGCATTGGAAACGGTCGTCGCGTCCGCAGGACCGGCACCGCCATGGCCCGCCTGGCGTCTTCCGCGCCGATGCGCGAATCCTCGACCATGCGCATGAGCACGCGGTCGCGGGCGGCGCGCGCCGCCGCGGGGTGTCTGTCGAGTCGTCGACGTTCCGGCGATTGCGGCAAGGCCACCAGCAGGGCCGACTGCGCCAGCGACAGCCGTTTCGGCTCCTTGCCGAAATAGGCAAGGGACGCCGCGCGAATACCTTCGAGATTGCCGCCGAACGGCGCGAGCGTCAGATAAAGGTTGAGGATCTCGCCCTTTGTAAGCTCACGTTCGAGTTGGAGCGCGCGAACCATCTGACGCAATTTGGCGTAGATCGATCGCCGCTGGCGCGGTTCGATCAGCCTGGCGAGCTGCATGGTGATGGTCGAGCCGCCGGAGACGATGTGACCGCGGGTCAGGAGTTGCCGCGCCGCGCGGCCGAGCGCGAGCGGGTCGATGCCCGCGTGCGAATAGAACCGCTGGTCTTCATAACCCAGCAGCAGATTGAGATATCCGGGATCGACATCGGTTGTGGCATCGACCGGCAATCGCCATCGGCCGTCCGCCATGGCGAATGCGCGCAGCAGTTTGCCGTTGCGGTCGAGCACGGTGGTCGAAACCTCGTGCGCCTTCGCCAGCGGCAGCGGTCCCAGCGAGACGATCCAGCCCGTGACCGCGCCGGAGGCGACAAGCGCGACAACCGCCATCATCGCCGCGGCCAGCTTCACCCGCCGCCAGCGACGCGGCTGCACGATCGTTGCGGGGGTGTCCGGGGTGGTCATTTTGTTGAACGCACCTCGACGCGGCCGGTGCTGGTGCGGCCGTAGCGCGAGGGATTGTACATGTCTTCCACGTATGCCTGCGGCAGCACGTATTTTCCGGGCGACACCGCGCGCACGACATAGGCCACGGTGAATACCGCCTTGTCGCTCGCAGTGCGATCGATGGCGGCGGTGAAGCGGTCGTCACGGAATTCAGTGCTGACCGGCTCCTTGCCGTCCTCGATCCAGTCGAGCGTCCCGGTGTCCCCGGAGGATACCAGATTAGGATTGTCGATCTCGAATCCTGCCGGAAGATAGTCCGCCACCAGGATATGACCGTATTCAGGCTTCGTTTCAGTGATCCTGAGAACGACCGCCAAGCGGTCGTTCTGCGTGGCCTGGGTCGGATCCGCGGGCGTTCCGTCGAGGTTGAAATAGTTGCGCTCGATTACGAAGCCGTTCGAGGTCGCCGGTTCGGGAGTAACCGGCGCGCCGGCCACGGAGATCACCGCCTGCACCGGCGCTTCGCCTGTGTTGGTGATCTTGATCGGCTTGTCGGCCAGCTCGGCCGCCTTGTGGCTGCGATAAAGCGCGGCTTTAACGGGCGCGCCGTTGACATCGAGCGACATTGATTCTTTCGCAAGCGCCCTCGCCGCCAGGACCAGCCACGCGTTCTCCTGCGTCGAGGTTGAGGACGTCAGCCCCCGCGCCGCTTCCACCCGCTGCACCGCTTGGGTGACCGTGGCTCGCGGCGCGTTGCCCTCGCTCGCCAGCGATACCAGCGCTGCCGCATCGCGGAGCGCCGAGCCGTAGTCCGCCCGGCCGAATTCGAGTGCCGGTTTCGGCGCAAGGCTTTCAGCCGCAGCAATATAAACACGTTCAGCGCGCGCCCGGTCGCCGACCAGCGCGAGCGCCGCGGCAAGTTGCGCCTTGGCGATCGGCGTCGCCAGATTGTTCAACTTGGTATCGGCCAGATAACGCAAATCGCCGATCGGGGCGGCGCCGTTCCTGGCGAGAACGTAAAGCCCGTAAGCCAGGTCGCGACCGCCGTCCTTTTCCGGCTCGGCTGCGTTCACCACCGAGTTGCGGATGCGGTCGAGCGCGCTCGTGAACTGAATGTCGGGGACGGAGAAGCCCTTCTCGCGAGCGCGCGTCAGGAAGTCCGTGACGTAGGCGTCGAGCCAGGAATCCTCGCCGCCGGACGACCACAGGCCGAAGGAACCATTCGAGCCCTGCCTTGCCAGCAGCCGCTCGATCGAGCTTTTGATGCGATCGTCGATACTGGTATCCATCGCGAGGTGGGCTTCCGCTGCGAGATCATTGACGTAGAGCAGCGGCATCGCCCGGCTTGCGATCTGCTCCGAGCAGCCGAACGGATAACGGTCGAGCGCCTTAAGGACGCTCGCCGCGTCCAGCGCCGAGGACAGGCCGACCGACATCGACACCCCTCCCGTGCCCGCCACGAGGTCCGAGAACATATCCGAGGTCAGCGTCAGGCTCTCGCCCTTCGCCAGCGTTCGCACAGAGCGACGCGCCAGGATCTGTGTCGCGGGCTTAACCTCGAGGTCGTAATGCCGCGCCAGCCTCAGGCCGTTCGGTCCCTTGATATCGATGTCGAACCGGGCAGCGCCGGCGGAGCCCGCGGTATCGAGCGTCAGCGCCATCGAACTGCGCTGCCCGGCCGCGAGCTTGATCGCGGTCGTGGCATTGCCCGCTACCTTCACCGGCCCGGACGTTCTGACGTTGACGGTATAATCTCCTGGCGGACCTTCGACATTGTCGAGATCGAAGCTCATCGTGCCCCGATCGCCGGTCAACAGAAAGCGCGGCAGGGTCGCCGTCAGCACCACCGGATCACGCACCGTGACATCGACCGTCGCACGCCCGAGCTTGGTCGCGGTCCAGGCGACCGCCATCACGCGCGCCGTGCCCGCGAACTCCGGAATGTCGAAGCTGATTTCGGCCGTGCCGTCCGCGGCGACCGTGACGATGCCCGAATAGAGCGCGAGCGGCTTCTGCGTCGGCGGGCTGCCCTGCAACTCCGCTCCCGCGAAATCGCCGCCGGTCCTGAGCTGGCCGCGCGTCCCTTGCATCCCGTCGATCAGTTGTCCGTAGAGATCACGGATTTCAGACGTCAAGCGACGCTGGCCCAGATAGTAGTCGTCGGGCGCTGGCGGTTTGTAGTTGGTGAGATTGAGGATGCCGACGTCAACGGCGGCGACGACGATCTTGGCGTCTTCGCCGGGGCTTAGACCGCCGACCTTCACAGGCAGCTTAAGCGGTGCGGATGGTCGCGCCAGTTCCGGCGGCGAGAGGTTGACCGAAAGGGTGCGCGCGCTCCTGTCGATGCCGAACCATTTGATGCCGATCGCGCGGCCGGGCATCCGCTGCGCGGCAACGTCGAGCGGCCGCCGCAGCGTCGCGACCACATAGGCCCCGGTGCCCCAGTCCTTGCCGACCGGGATCTTGACCTGCGACGTGCCTTCCTTGACCTCGGTGGTTTGGGTGGTCAGCAGCCGGTCACCTAGAACGTTGATCGTGAGCTTGCCCGCGGTCCGGGCGTTAACCGAAACGACCATGGTGTCGCCGGACTGGTAATCCGGCTTGTCGATCGAGGTTTCCAGCAGGTCAGGCGTGTCGGCGCTGCCGTCGGAATACCAGCCGACGTCGAACTGAACAGATGTCAGCGGGCCGTCTGAATCGGAGGATTTGACGTCGAGCCGGTAACGCCCCGGCTGCGGGGAGAGTTCGATCCGCGCGGGACTGTCGGCGGCGATCGAGAGGTCGCCATCGGCCACCCGTCTGGTCGATTTCACCGGCTCGTATTCCCAGTACGAGTTCTGCCGATACCACTGATAGCGGCTCTCCAGCTTGAGCAGTTCGTAGCGCAGACCCTTGCGGGCAAGCGACGTTCCGTCCGGCGCCACAAAGACGACGTCGAATCTGGCCCTGTCCCCCTCCGCGACACTCTTGTCGGCGAACAACGGTTTGACGCCGATCATGGCGGCGGACGGTTTCACCGGAAGCACGATCTTCCGTTCGACCGCGCGGCCGCCCGCCTCCGCCATGCGAATGAAAATCTGCGCTTCGTGCTGCCGGTCCGATGACGGGGCCGTCGCGAGGCTGACGGGAAACGTGGCGACGCCGTTCGCATCGGCTTCGGGCAGGTTTTCGATCGGTGTGCGCTCGTTACTGGCGGCCTCGTCATCGGGCACGCCGAACCGATACCCCGCATAGCCTGGACGGCTCTCGGCAGGCGCAACCAGTAACTCGCCTTCGAGCTGCAGGCCGGACGCGGGAGCGCCGTAGAGGAAACGGCCGTCGACCTTGAGTTCTACCGGATTATCAGCGGCAATCTGTTTCGCCTTGGTAGTCAGATCGAATTCGATCCGGTCCGGGACATAGTCCTCGACCATGAAGGTGGTTTCGCCGACGGATGGTCCTTTGGGGTCCGTAAACGCGCGAACCCGCCATGTTCCGGTCGGGACCGCTGAATTGAGCGGCAGGTCCAGGCTTCGTCCGCCCGAGCCATGATCCGACAGGACTGCGCGGCGGTACTCGACGCCATCAGGCCGTTCGACCACCAGCGTCAGGGGGCCGCCGGTCACGGCGACGCCCTGCCCGTCCCGCAGCAACGCCGTGAGATACACGGTCTCCCCCGAGCGATAGACGCCGCGCTCCGCATAAACGAAGGCATCGGCTCCCGATGGCACGGCGCGGCCCGAGACGCCGCGATCGGTCAGATCGAATGCATTCGACTTCAGGCTGAGGAACGCATAATCGGCTTTGTCGGTGCTGACTGTCAGCAACGCGGGCGACTGCCCTCCTTCGCCTCGCGCCAGCCCCGGCTCGAATAGCGCGTGCCCGGATGCATCCGTCTTCCGGGTTGCCAGGATTTCATTGTTGCGGGCGACCAGGCGGACTTCCGCCTTGTCCACGGCATCGGTTGTCGCCAGCGAATTGACGAAGACGTGGATGCCGTCATTGCCTGAATAGGCGCTCAGGCCGAGGTCCGAGACGATGAACCACTGGGTCGCCAGCGAGCCGGACTCGTCGTCATCCGTCGAACCCGGACCCTTGGGCGCGGCCGTCATCACGTAAACGCCGGGCTGGAGGTTTCCGAGCGCCTCATCGACCGGAAACGCCGTCGTCACATCGGCATTCAGGGTGGAGGCCGTCGTCACCTCGCCCGACCAGACCTTGATCCCGCGTTCGTGGCCAAGCTCATATAACTGATGGCTGCCGAGCGCCTTCTGAAAGTCGCTCTCGACAACGGTGTTGATGAGGTTGCGGTCGCCGATCCGGAACACCTTGACGGTCACGTTCTGGGTGTTGACGCTGACAAGCGGGATGCCGCGCTGGCCGGTGCGCGGCAGCACGTAGGCTCGTCCGGTGAAGCGGACGAACGGCTTGCGGTCGCGCACATAGACGTTGAATTCAGCGGATTTCGGCAGACTTTCCTTCACGGCCGACGGCAGGCCGGCGCGCAGGTTGATATTGTAGCGCTCACCGTGCTTGAGACCCTCGACACAAAGTTGCCTGTCCTCCGAGGACAGCGCCGGCCGGTCGTCTCCCGCGAGCGCGACGAAGGGCGAGAAGTCCACCCTCTTGGCAAGATCCTCGGAGAACTGAAAACAGACCCGAGGCGTCGCCGAATCCGAATCTACCGTGTAATCGAGCAGCCGGAAGCCGTGGTCGTCCCGCATTTTTTCGTATTGCTCGCGAACGCTGGCCACTTCGCGCAGATCGAGAGAGAGCCGCAACGCGTCGAGGGCCGGCCGCCACAGCTTTCGATCCGAAAAGGCGCGACCGAGAACCGCCAATGCATCAGCCTCGGTCCCCGGATCGGTCGCCCGCTGGTAGGCGAGATAGGCAGCGGTGGACGCGCGCTCCAGCAGGAAGGTCTGTTCCTGACTTGTGGCGGGTTTGATCTGGAAGATGGTCCGCGCCAGGCGTAGCCAGTTGCCGCTATCGTTCGGTGCAACGGTTGCGATCTGGCCGAGTATTTGAAGGCCACTGCGAAAATCGGCTCGTTTGAAGGCCGTGTCGGCGTCGGTACGCAGCATGGAGCCTGATTTGGCGACCGCGCCGGCTTCACTTTTGATCCGGGCTTCGAGCTTGATCGCCGCATCGGCCAGATCGTCGCGCTTGAAAGCTTTATCCGCCGCATGGGCGACCGATCCCAGCCCGATGAGCAAGGTCGCGCAAAAGGCTACGGCACGAACCAGCCTGGTCATGAAAGCTCTCTCCCCGCGCGGCACGCGCGCAAATGTCGCTTGGGCGTTCTCGGAGGATTCGACTTCCGCGTTGTGCCGGATCGAATTGACACTAGCATCCCCGCCCGCGCGTCCAAGGCTGCGGTTACAGCTAAAAGGCTACGGTTAAAGCTGAAACTCCACTAACAAATCTATACTTACCGGCGGATATTTGTCATTTAAGTGCAGAGTACCGGCCTGAACGCAAAGCGTGGCTTCCAACAAACCGCTTGTGTCCAGAACGCACGAAAAGCTGGATCGATTCATGGTCTTACCTGGTGTTGTTACGATATAGGACCATCTCGCCGTCGATCACCATCTTCGCACAGCGGACATCCCACCGGTGACAAGGTTTCCGATGACGGATCATTCGAGACAAGCGGATCGCGCATATTCGTCGTCCGCCCGGTCGAAATGGTTCGGATCCGGGCTTGGCGCGAAGGCAGTTTTTTCATATTGCGGTGGGATGAAGTCTTAGCGGTCCCGTAGCTCAACTGGATAGAGTAGCGGATTTCTACTCCGCGGGTTGCAGGTTCGAATCCTGCCGGGATCGCCAAAATATACAAATAAAATCAACGGTCTAAAACGCTCACCCCGACCGGATTATGAGAACAGATCGGGACAAAAGCAGACCTTCGGGGACGTTTCGGGACAAAAAGTCCCGAGGAAAATCCCGAGGTTTCGGGACCGAATCGCTAGCGCCGCCCGGCACCGTGCGTTTTCGATCTAGGCCAATTTCTGAGTGCGTAGTTGGGTTAATCTCCATCAATCCGCGCTCCGCAGCCGCTTCATCGCGAACTTATTACGCCGCCTCTCAACATCACAGCGGGCCTTTTGCACAATTTGGTCATCTCCGTAAGAATTAATCGGTTCCGGACGGGTGAGCAGCCTGTCTGTAGAACTGGAGGATGTTTCAATGCGTAGACTCATTCTTGCGGCCGTGGCGGTCGGCGCCATTATGGCTGCCTCAATCGCACCTACCGAGGCCCACTGGCGTGGTCATAGAGGGTGGGGCGGTCCAGGCATCGGCTTAGGTTTGGCTGCCGGTGCTTTAGCGTTTGCAGCGGCCGCGGGGTCGCCCTACTACGGTCCCGGTTATTATGGCGGGCCTTATGGGTATTATGGCCCGCGCCCGGTGTACTATGGACCGCGATATTATCGCCCGTACTACCGACCATACTACAGACCGTACTTCGGCCCTTATGGGTACTGGTAAACGTCAAAGGCCCGAATTGACCGGGCCTTTTTCTGTGAGCGCGGGCCAGACCTGTCCCGCCATATCCCCGTTGAGCTTTCTTTGAAACCACATCCCCTTGACTGCATTATAAGGCCGGAACGGTTGATTGCCCGGCAGATCCGATCCCGTTCCCGAAAGGCCCGCTGTGCCTCCAACCGGCGGGCCTTTTTTGCGAGCACCATCAGCGCTCACGAATCCGTCTGATCTCCGCTCGATCGACGGCGCAGTTGGCAACCTCTCGGGTCGATATCGGAGCACCGCCGCCCCGAACCGCGCAGCCGGCCATGTCCGCCTCGCTCGGGCCGGACGGACCACAGCCAGCCATGGCGATCAGCGCCGCCACGGCCAGCGGGATCAGGATGGCACGCATCACGCCCCTGCCCTCGGATCGACAATCGTGAACCCCGCGATCGAACGCGGATGAACTCTGGTCTTGCCTCGGCCGGAGTTGGCATCCCAAACCAGCCATACCTTCCCCCTGATATGCCTCTTGAGCACGAACACATGGCCTCGACGCGCTGCGACCATGCCGGGCGCCGGGGCCGCTCGAGGAAAGCGCAGCCAGTTCGCCGCCAGGTTCAGCCTCGGGATGATCCGACCGAAGATATGGAGCGAAGCCCCGCAGCCGCAGTAGCGGCGCGGGCAGCCGCGTGGGCGGCCTCCGACGATGCGTCCCGCTCCGGTCGCCATGATGCGGTGAAGGCCGGGAGGGAGGGGACGAGTGGTATCCCGATGGGCGGTGATCAAATGGCCCGTTTTTCGCCTATTCCTACGTGATATCAATTGCTTGGGGTGGTGCGCAAAGGACGACCTCGACATTATCGAGGTCGTCTGCTTCGGCCTCGCATCGGCCTGCGATACGAACACGACAGCGCAAAGCGCCGCCAGAATGACCGCCATACGCATCGATCAGCCCCCCTTCATCCAGGAAGCGATCTTGCTGATCGACTCCCCGAACATCACGATACCGGCGAGGATGCCGAGCATGGTGATGATGACCCACTTCATGAAGCGACCGACTGTCAGCGCCGAATTGATGAGACGGATGCCATCGTTCAGTGTCTTGATCTCATCCGGCCGCAGGTTGGTGAGGAACTCCTTCGTCGCCGGCGGCAGATCGTCAAACCGCTTAGCCTCGCTCATTTAATCCTCCCCCGGCTCGATGACATTTCCGGCGGCGCGCTCCTGCGCCCCGACCGCATGAAGCCTGCTCCGGCAATCGGCGGCGACGGCCCGTTGAGCAGCCTCGTACCTGCCAGCCGCTGATCCTGCCTTGGCGCCGACCGTCTCGGGGTTCGGAGGCACCGCATCCTTCTTGCAGGCGAACGCTGCGGGCGGGAATTTCGGTCCGGAAACCATGACCTTGACTGGTTCCGGCGCCGGCGCGGTCGCGCACCCGCCGAGAGCGGCGACTGCAACCAGGATGAAAAAGCGTCTCATTTCGATATCCCCAATCGCCCGCGCTCGCGTGTCCAGGCGTCGAGCAGAACCTTCGGCACCGGGCCGTCATCCGACGCCGGCGCAGCCTTGATGATCGCGTTCTCACTTTGCTGCGCCCGCTCCGCCGCCAATTTGTCAGCGTCGAGCTTTGCCTGGGCCCTCGCCGCCTCGTTACGCTGGCGCTCGATCTCCTCACGGTGCGCCTTCTCGGCATCGAGGCCGCGGGCGATGAGACAGGCCGGCAATTTGCGCTCCGAGATCGCCGGCCGCTTGTCGCAGCCGTACCTCACCTCGAGGGTGTGATGCTCTGCCGAGAGTACGTCGAAGGCGCCGGCCTTCTGATAGAGGTTGGCCAAATAGAGCGAGGCGCTCGCGATCAGAGCGGCTGCGACCAGGTAGGCGATGATCTTGATGCTCATCAGTTCACCTGTCGCTTGATCCACGCGCGCACGTTGCTCGGCCCCATGAACAGGACGAACAACACGGCAACCAGCACCATGGCGCCGAGCAGCACCGCGATTACTCGCCAGTCGGTCAGGTAGCCGAAGAAACCAAGTCCAGCGCCGCCGGAAAACCAGCCTGTGACGGCTTTCCACTTGCGGCGTAACCACGTCGGTTTAGGCGAGACGTCGATGGCGGCAGAATGCTCAATGTGAGCATCACTATCCGCGTCGATCTCCGGAGCATCGAAGAGTTTGACAGGGGTTACCCCCGGATACCCGCTGGCGTCGCAGAACTCGAAATGCATGGGATCGGTGCGGCCACGATAGTCGCCGCCCCATCGCGCGCCCTGACGCTTGAAGGCATTGATGACCGGCTGCGGCATCGTCCCGCGACCGGCCCCGAGTCCATTTTGCTCCGCATTGAGGTCGATCGCGGCGCCATAAGCATGGTTCGACCACCTGGTGGCGCTGCCACGCACCTTCCGGGGGTTGTAGGCGCCGGCGTACTTCGAGATGCCGAGCGCATCGATCCTGCGCTGGTCGCGACCGTAATGCTCCCAGATTTCATCCAGCGCCGCCCTGAGCGCGCCGGCCGCCTTCCGATGAAACCGGATACGGCTGATCGGCTTGCCGTCGTAATACATCTGGAAAGGCGGCACGACATCGACGAGTTGGCGCTCGACGTCGCGGCCAGGGGTGCCGTAAAAAGCCAGCAGATCGGCTTGATTGTCTCTCGGCCACTTGGTCATAGGTTCTCGTCCCCGGAAAAGAGGTTGGTTAGGCTCAGGTTGTGGAATTGAGGGCGCGCCTACTGTGTCGAAGGATCAATGCCCGGTCAGCGCATAGCTCAGCGTTCCCCGATCGGGGCTGGGCATTGGTGGGTCCTTTTGAGTTGCCTTTAGGAGGGGCGCGAGGATAGGTTGCGGCCGGACAGCAGGAAACCGGGGGCACGTTGACCATGAGCCAGTCAAAGGCGAGCGCTTGGATTGATTTAGTCGATCAGCCCATATTGTTGATTTCAAAATTGTCGGATGCGATCGTTAGAAACGTCTATGCCGAAATCTATTTTTATGGCGCGCTCGGCGCAGCTTTTTTGGTCGGGGTGCTATTCCACATCATGCAGGGGCGTGACATTCGGCGGCGTTACTTTTCAAAGAACTTCAGGGTCTGTCCGCCGTCAGGGCTCTTGAGACAGTTTAGGAGTTTTCGGGAAGGGAGGATTTCTGGATCATCGCAGCCAATTTGGAGCGCAGATGAGACAGAAATCCGGACCAGGCAAAGCGCCGGCAGAACAGGTGCTGAAGGACATCCGACGGCAGACGCGCCGGCATTATTCGGCGGAGGAGAAGATCCGTATCGTGCTGGAAGGACTGCGCGGCGAGGAGAACATCTCCGAGCTTTGCCGCCGCGAAGGCATCGCCGCCTCGATGTATTACGGTTGGTCCAAGGAGTTCCTGGAAGCCGGCAAGCGCCGGTTGGCGGGCGACACGGCACGTGCCGCAACCTCTGGCGAGGTGAAAGATCTTCGTCGGGAAGCCTCGGCGTTGAAGGAAGTCGTCGCCGATCTCACCCTGGAGAACCGTCTGCTAAAAAAAAGCATGAACGGGGATGGGGAGAACGAGGCATGAGGTATCCTGCGTCCGAGAAAGCCGAGATCATCGCGTTGGTGGAGCAGTCGCATTTGCCGGCCAAACGCACGCTGGACAAGCTCGGCATCCCCCGCGCCACGTTTTATAGATGGTACGATCGCTACCGCGCGGGCGGCATTGAGGCCCTGGCAGATCACCGCTCTCGACCGGATCGGGTCTGGAATCGTATCCCGGATGACGTCCGCGGCCAGATCATCGACCTGGCATTGGAGCTTCCGGAACTATCGCCGCGAGAGCTCGCCGTGCGGTTTACCGACGAGAGAAAGTACTTTGTCTCGGAGGCTTCGGTCTATCGGCTGCTGAAGGCGCACGACCTCATCACCAGTCCGGCCTATGTAGTGATCAAGGCGGCGAACGAGTTCAAGGACAAGACCACCGCCGCCAACCAGCTCTGGCAGACCGACTTCACCTACCTGAAGATCACCGGCTGGGGCTGGTACTATCTATCGACGGTGCTCGACGACTTCTCGCGCTACATCGTCGCCTGGAGGTTAGGTCCCACGATGTGTGCCTCCGACGTCACGGCTACGCTCGATCAGGCACTGGCCGCCTCTGGTCTGGATCACGTCAGCGTCAGGCAGCGGCCCCGGCTTCTCAGCGACAATGGTTCGAGTTACGTCGCGGATGATCTGGCCACGTGGCTCAGGGCCAAGGACATGCAGCATGTGCGCGGAGCGCCGTATCATCCTCAGACTCAGGGCAAGATCGAGCGTTGGCATCAAACGTTGAAGAACCGCATCCTGCTTGAGAACTACTATTTACCGGACGACCTCAAACGTCAGGTCGCCGCGTTCGTCGAACACTATAATCATGACCGCTACCACGAGAGCATCGGCAACGTTACACCTGCCGACGTCTACTTCGGCAGGGCTGAGACAATCCTCGCCGAACGACACCGCATCAAGCGCGACACCATCGCAAACCGTCGCTTGCAGCATCAGCTGCAGGCCGCTTAAACTCTAACCACAGATGAACCAGAGCCTCTCTTCTAGAAATGTCTGATCAGTCTCAAATTATCTGACGACGGACAAGTGGTATAGAAGTGCACGTAAGGCTTGTTGGTGAACGGGTCGCGCAGCACGCGCACGCCCATGCGGTCAACGATCAGGTAGCCGCGCTGGAAGTCGCCGAAGGCGATCGGGAAATTCCCGCCGGCGGTCGCGTCCGGCATGTTATCGTCATCCGTCACCGGATATCCGAGGATCGTCGCCGGCTGACCGGCCTGAATCGACGGCTGCCACAGATACAATTCCTCGGTTTTCGACTTGAACTTGCGGATCGCGGCCTGCGTCTTCCGATTCATGAGGAACCGCGCATTCTGCCGGTAGCCCTGCTTGATCGAGTAAACCAGATCGGTAAGCGCATCCGCGCCGTTGTGCGACGAGTCGGTCATCGCTGCCGCCACTCCGGAGACGACATAGCCGAGCTTGCCCCACGCATAAGAGGTATCGGCTACCGTGTCGTAGGAAAGAAGCCCACGCGGCTTGCCGACGCCGTCGCCGATGATGAAGCTCGCGCCTTCCATTTCAGCGAAGGTGATCGATACCTCATCGGCGAGCCACTGCTCGATATTGACGCGGGAATCATCGAGGAGCGTCTGGGTCGCCGCCGGGTTAGCGTAGAGTTCCATCGCCTGGAAGGCCAATTCCACCAACGTTGGAGTGGCGGTCGCTGGGCGAGCCTGCCGCTCGCCGACCCAACCGCCGACCGCGCCGCCCTGATTGACCAACTTCTTATAGGTGCCGGACGAAATCGACATGACGCGCGAGATCGCGCGCATCGCCGACACTGTGCCGAGCACGCGGTCAATGGCCGCTTCCATCTGGTCCGGAACGACGAAGCCGCCATCCGGATCACTGTCGGTGCGCAACGCGGCTTTCACTTCCAGATCCCGCAAGCCGTTTTCCGCGCCATTGCGGAAGAACTGGTTGAAGGCTCTCGCATGCTCGCGACGCTCGGCGGCCAGCGGCTTGTCGTCGCCAGCGCCGCCGACCTTGAGAGCGGCGATCGACGAGTTCACCTGGTCCAGCTGTTCCTGCAGCTTCGTGATCTCGGCGTTGATGCGATCAACCTTTTCTGACTGCACGACATCGCCCAAACCCTTCTTAAGGTCAGCGATTTCTTTCTCGCGCTCGGCTTTGAACGTTTCGAATGTCTGGCGCAGCTCGTTGAGGATAGCCGTTGCGCTGCCGGCATCGGCGCGCGCGGCGACGAGCCCGCGGGCGCGGGATTTCATTGCGATGGTCATGCTGGTCTCCCTATGACCGGATTGCGTTGATGAACTGCCGGGCGGCAGCGACTAAGCCAGCGTCATGCGTAGCTGTCGGGGCAGCGTCATGCGTGCCCCCTGCGAGCTCTGCGAACATGCGCCGCCGCTCGACACGCGGGACGCCCTGTTTCGCAAGAGCAGCATCCATGCGCCGCCGGGCGTTCACCGCGCCAGCGACAGAGTTCTCGGCTTCCGACTGGTCGGCGCCGATGGCGTCATCGACCAGGTCAGCAAAGCCATTCTTGACAGCCTCGGACGGCCCCATGAAGGTTTCGGCGTCCATCAGCTTTTCGATCGCGGAGCGCTTCAGGCCGGTGCGCGCTTCGTAGATATCCACAATGGCGCTGTCGAACCCGTCAAACAGCTCGGCCGATTCGCGCATGTCGTGACGATTGCCGATAACGACGCCCCAGGCGTTATGCACCATCATGAAGGTGCCGAGACCCATGCGAATCTCATCGCCGGCCATGGCGATGATTGAGGCGGCGGACGCCGCCCAGCCCAGCACCTCGACCGTCACCCTCGCAGGATGGCCGCGCAACAGATTGTAGATCGCGATGCCTTCGAACATGTCGCCGCCGGGCGAGTTGATCTTGACGGTAACGTCGCGGTCTCCGATCGAGCGCAGCGCTGCGGAAATGCGCTTGGCCGTCACACCGCCGCCCGACCACCAATCCTCGCCGATCACCTCGTACATGCTGATGGTGGCATCGTCGTCGGACGCGGCGGCACGCGGAGTCTCGGACCAGCGAGCGAGAACGTCGCTGGGCGCGTCCCATTGAAAATTCTGCGGGCGCTGAAACGTCCGCGCCTCAGGCAGCTTGCGAAGACTCATCGCCATCATCCTTTTCGGGTTTGTCGTCGCCGCCGGCGGTATTCGGAGGCGGATAATAGATGTCGCCACCCTCGCGCGGGTTGAGGTCTTCGAGCGCACGAACCTCATTCGGACTCATCACACCCCACTGAAGCGCCTTCACATGCGCTTCCCAGCGCATCTTGATGTCGCCCTTGACCAGCGACGCCCGATTGAACCGGGCGTAGATATCGTTGTCATTGTCGACGATCAGGTCGCGGTTGATCGTCTCTTCCCATGTGGTCAGATCGTCTTCCGCGCAGAACGTGACGAAGCCCTGCGTCTGCGATGCGATGCCGGTGCCCCAGCTTGTGCTCTTTTCCGTGTCGCCAAGCATGTGTGGCGGTACGCCGAAGAACATGGCGATGTCGGAACGTGAGAACTTTCGGCTCTCGATCCATTGCGCGTCTTCGGCCGTCATAGCGAGGGGCTTAACTTCTATCCCCTCTTCGAGGATCAGCGCCCTGCCCTCCTTATCGCCTCCAGCCCGGAACTCATCGAGGCTCGACCGTAGATTCTCGATGCCCTCCGGGCCTAGCGCTTTCGGGTGAACAAGCACCGTGGACGGGCGAGCGCCATACTTGAACACCGTCGCGCCATGATCTTCCTGCGCCAGCGATAGGCCGATGGTTTCGCGCGCATAGGTAATGACGGAGACGCCATGGACGCCATCGAGCGTCAGACCAACGAGGTGAAAGACCTCGGCCTGAGTCAGCACGACCCGGCGGCCATCCTTGCGGGTGTAGGTATACTCCAACGCCAGGCTATCGAGCTGCTCGCACTTAACGCGATCGGGGTGCAGCGGGATCAACTCCTTCACGGCGCCGCGAGATCGAACGATTAGCGCGTAGGCATTCCCACGTAGCAAGAGGTGCGCCGTCATCATCCGCTTGAACTGAGACGGCGTCTGCCAACGGTTAGGCCGGCGTCGGAAGATCGACCAGAGTGGATGATCGGAAGCGTCATCCCGCGTCCGAGCATCCACCCTACGCTTGATATGCAGCGGCATGTTGGCCGGAACGCCCGATCGAATGCGCACGCAGGCATACACCGCCGACGCGCGCATCGCCTTGTCCGGTGTCACCGTCATGCCGGACGCGGTAACATTGCCGGTGCGGAGCGCCTCTTCCAGCTGCTCCGACGTCGTGATGACAACGCCGCCGCCCGCCGGTTGAATCGCGGCGCGCGGTTCCGGAGAAGCACCGCTCCCGAATATACGTGACCAAAGGCCCATGCGATTTTCCGGTTAAAGGACCAGCGCGCCGCGCTTGCTGTAAATTGACGAGTCGTCTCGCATGGACGTCGCCACGCCGATCGACATGGCCAGCGACACCATTCCGTCGATGCGGGTGGTCGCCTTGTCCTTGTTGAACATGCGATGCCCGGTGCGGTTCTGCTCGTAGACCACGCCGCCGGCACACATGCGCATGACCGGGTTCACGGCGACGGTGATGCGCTGCTCGAGCAGGGCAGCCTCAAGCTTGTTGATGGAGTCAGGCATCCACCAAACGATGTCGTCGGCGCCAGTCTCGCGGTTTCGATCGCCCTCCCGTTCGCCAATGATGCGGCGCTGGAAGCCTTGCGGATGGACTTCGGCCGGTATTGTCCCGCCTTTTTCGCCGAGCGCGTCCAGGAGCTGCTCGAGACCATACTGGTCGGCGCCGATCATCACCGGATGATACTTTGCCACAAGCTGCTGCAACGCGTCGGCCACCCAGGAATACCTGATACGCGGACCGGGCACCGCCTCCATGAATTTCTTTTGGACCCATAGCTCATAGGGCGCACGGTCGGTTTTCGCGCGCTCTTTCAGCGTATCGGCCGGCGTCCAGAACCACGTTTTAGAAGCAAATCGCCACTGATCTTTCGTCGCATCGAGCAGCCATGTCAGCGTGAAGGCGGTCAGGTCGCGCGCGCGGGAGAGATCGAGGCCGCCATAGCACGGCACGTTGTCCGCGGTGAGTTTGTCGACATCGACATCGCCTTCGCAGTCCTCCCATACCTTGCGCGGAATGGCTGATGTCGCCGATTCCGTCCATTGGCAGAAGTGCAGGCGACGGACCAGACCCTCTTTCGAGGGCATGCCTTGCGCTTCCTGCACTTGCTCCCGGATGAATGCGGGTTGGATCGAAACGCCGAGGTTCGGATTCGCCTTCGGCCAACAGCTCTCATCCTCAAACGGATCGTCGGTCTCATCGAGATTAGCAATGAAGGCGAACCAGGCATCGTTCTCGAATTCGCGCTTGAGGATCCGCACGGACATATCGTGTTCTTGCCCGCAGACCGTCTTTTTGTCGAAACCAGAGTTCGTGATTTCGAAAAGCAACGCTTCCTGGTTGCCCTTGGTGCCGGCGCGCATCATTTCAATGACGGAATTGTCCGGGTGCTCGTGCACTTCGTCGATCAGCGCGCAATACGGGCGAATGCCGGACTTGCCCTTTTTGTCGGACGAGATCGGCTTGAAGTAGGAATTCACGCCGGGACGGCTGGTGTGCAGCTCCCACACCGGATTCGCGCCCTTCGGCTTCAGGCGCCGCCGCAACGCCGGCGATCGTTCCCACATCGCAACCGCGTCACGGAACAGAATGGCCGCCTGATCCTTGTCGGTGGCGGCAGAGTAGACCTCGGCGCGCAGCTTGCGGCAGCCGAGCAGCATGTAGTGGCCGATGCCGGCGGCAAGCGGCGACTTGCCGTTGCCCTTTCCGATCTCGACATAGGCGCGGCGGAAACGCCGGAAACCGAGCGCGTTCTTCCACCCGAACAGCGAGCCGATGATGAATGCCTGCCACGGCTGCAGGTTGAACGGCGACGCATAGGTCGATACCTCGCCATATTCGTCGCGCTCCTCGACCTCAACTGTGAGCACGTCACGGAAGAAGCCGATCGCGCGCTGCGCGGCATGGACGTCGAACACCAGGCCGCGCTCCTCACCAGAAGTGCGGTCGCGCTGATGCCGCTCGCATGCGAGGCGCACAAGCGGACCCGCCACGATCTCGCCAGCCAGGACGGCCACGGCATAAGCCGTGACCTCATCCTCCGGTTCGAGATCAGGCTGCGGCGGCGGCGCGACGCTCGGCGTCGCGTTCGGCGGCAACGTCGTCGAAAGTTCGTCCATCGGATTCCAGGGTAGCCACAAGGCCGGTGAATTGCTGCCAGCGCTTCACGGCGACATCGACGTAAAGCGGATTCAGCTCAATCGCGAAGCATTTGCGGCCGGTGATTTCGGCCGCGATGAGGGTGGTGCCGGATCCGGAAAACGGCTCATAGACCATCTCGCCCGGCTGCGAGTTGTTTTCGATCGGCCGTTTCATGGCCTCCACCGGCTTTTGCGTGCCGTGGCCAGTCTCCGACTTCACATGCTCGATGTTCCAGACGGTCGATTGCTTCCGACCGCCTTCGTAATGACCGCGCTCGCCGTCGCGCACGGTGTAAGTCGCAACCTCATGCTCCGGCACGAAATGCCAGCGCTCGTCCGCCCCCTCTTTCACTGCATAGAAGCACGGCTCATGCTGAAAGTGATAATCGCCGCGCCCGAGCACATGCCGCTGCTTCACCCAAACGATGTGCGCCCGAATCTTGAATCTGCAGGCCGTGAGGGAATTGGCGACGTCGCCGCAATAGGCGCCCGCGTGCCAGATGTACGCAACGTCACCGGGAAACAGCTCCCACGCCTCCCGCCAATCGGCGCGATCGTCATTCAGCACTTTGCCGGTCGCCGCATCCTTTGACGTGACGCCCGCCGCTTGCCGCCAGGCCGGATCATATTTCACGCCATAAGGCGGGTCGGTGACCATCAAATGCGGCACCCGGCCCGCCAGAACGCGCGCGACATCCTCCGGATTGGTGGAGTCGCCGTTGGTGATGCGGTGACGCCCGAGGATCCACACATCGCCGCGCCGCGATGTCGGCACCGGCGGCGGCTCGGGCACTTCATCCGGATCTGTGAGACCAGCAGTCGGCTCATGCAGCAGGCCAGCTATCCTGCCGGGTTCGAAACCGAGCTGATCCAGCTCAACGCCGAGCGCGCCAAGCTCGAGCACTTCGCCCTTGAGCAGCTTCTCATCCCAGCCCGTCGACATGGTGAGCTGGTTATCGGCAAGACGAAACTTGCGCTTTTCCGCCTCCTCCCAGCCGACCGCGATCAGGACGCGAACCTCGGCGAACTGCTCCTGCTTCAGCGCTTCGAGCCGACCATGGCCAGCGATAACGATACCCGCCTCATCGACCAGCACGCGGTGCACCTGCCCATATTGCCGCAGCGAGGCCCGAATCTGATCCAGCTGCGCCTGGTCGTGCTTCTTGGCGTTACGATCGTAAGGCCGCAGCTGGTCGATCGGCCAGGTCTCCTCGCGAACGCGATTGGCCGCGCGCGGCCCGATCGGCTCAAGCTCGACGCGCGGCGTCTCGGCCTTCGGCTTCCGGGTCCGCTTTGGCTTAGTCGAAGTATTGGTCATTTTCATCGAACAGGTCGCCCTGACCGGGCAGAAGGTTGCGCTCATCGGTCGGCGACAGACCGAGCATCGCAATGAGCGATCGCCACTGCCGCCAACTCTCGTTGACCTGCGCAACATGCGGGTGGCTTTTCACCTGATCGCCGTTGCGCGTTTTCACGCGGTAGATTTCGTGCGCCAGCGTCGGCATTGACGCCCGCAGGCCGCGCATTCGAACGGTGCAGCGGCAGTATTCGATAATCGTGTCGATGTAGCGCGCCTTGAGACGGTCGACCGATGGATCCGCAAGGATCGCAGCGACGCGCTTGTATTCCTTCTCGACCTCCGCCGGCAGATCACGCGGCATCAGCCGGCGGATCGCCCGTTGCATCATCTTCTTGCGAAGCTTTTCCGCATCGACGTCATCCGGCCGCATCGGGATGACGTTTCGGAGCTTTGGTTTAGCACCGCGCATCAAAGGTGGCTTTTTGTATTTAATTCCAACTTTTTGCGTCCGAAGGGGGGCCGCCGGTCCCTAAGCGGAACCCTGCGAAGTTTTTTGCCCCCCCGGGTCATCCCATGGTCGAAAAATTTTGGATCGGGATTCCACATGGAGGCATTTTTTTGACTCAAGGTGCGTCGAAGATCGGCGTTTTATTCTTATAATTTTAAGCCGCCGAGTGACCAGGCCACTTGCGGAGCCGAATACCGCGCTGCGGATCAGCCTCCAACCCAACCATCGACACCGATCACCGCTCGCTCGCGACGGCTGATCGCGACCGCTGTCGCCGAGTCCAACCACAGCTCGGCCTCCGGAAGCGCGCCGCGATCGAACATGTGCTCGAGCTGCTGCTTGACCACGTTGTGGTGGAAATCGCAGGACGATTGCCACCTGTCCTGATCCCAGAACAGCACCATGTCGCCTCGGTGCGGGACGACGTGATCGACCACTGCCGTTGGCGTTACCCTGCCCTCTGCTTTGCAACCGAGGCAAAGCGGATGTTTCCACTTGAACTGCTTCGCTGCACGATCCCAGCGCCCATCGTAACCACGAGAGCGAGCAGAACCACGGCGCGCATCGTAGTCGGAAACGGTCGGCATACTCAAAAGAAAGGCCTGCGCGGCATGGACACCGGCAGGCCAAGTCTCTGGGAGGCGTCAGCGGCAGCATGAGCACCGCCGCTACTCCTAAACGAAAAGCGCCGCCTGCATTGCTGCAGACGGCGCACTCACCAACTCACTACAGGTGCAACGGCCAATGGCGATCACCGCTACATCCCTAGACGCAAAAAGCCCCGCACGATGGCGGAGCTTTTTGAGCGGAATCCCTTCAACGGCAGCTGAAGCTGCCTCGCCGAGGCTTTCGCCCCTCACGAACCGTGCAGGTATCCGTTGGACCCGGTGACGGTTCGATCTGTGCTTCCGACATCTCGGTCGGCGACAGGCGTCCGAATATCTCGATGGCTACCTTGAGTCGCCCCTTGGAGTCGAGTCGCTCGATGCGACCGGAAAAGTCGCGAAACGGTCCATCCACAATGCGCACGAGAGCGCCGATCTCGAACCGCGCGGCGCGCTTGCTTTGCGGCGTATTCGCGATCGCGACCAGCGCATGAATGTCCGCCATGCAGGCCACACGATCTGAGGTCGCTTCGCGCTCTGACGGAATGCGCGCGCGCCACCCGCCAAACCGCAACCATCCCGACACACCGCCGATATCGGCCGGCACGCGCTCAAAGTCCGGCACGAACACGAGCTGCGGGAATAGCGGCACCTGGACGAGCCGCTTGATCTCATAAGTCCAGCTCGATCCATGCACCCTGCGCACCACCCGCTGCTGCTTTGCGATCAACGGACAATAGGCGCTGATATTCCGCCGCTCGAACTCCCGCATGACCTTACGCTCGCAGCCCGGATGCGTGCGCAGAATGAACCAGTACTTCGGCTGCATCGGCACCGATGCCGGACCACGCACCGCATCGAGATCAACCGTTCCGACGAATTGGCCGATCTCAAGCCGTTGCAGTTCACCGATCATGATCGCGTTTCCCCATGCTGGTCGTGTTGCGCAACGTTACCTATGACGTCATCGGAGGCGACCGATTCATCGGGCGACGCTTCGTCGGCTGTTTCCAGATAAACCGTCCCGTCTTTCCTGGGTGGCCATGGCCATGGCGCCATCGAGCCTTCCATGATCCGCCGGCGCGTCGCGACCGTGACGTGGTCAGCCAGATATCGATCCCATGCCGCCGCTTGCTGATTGTTCAACGCGATCCACTGCGATCGCGGCGGCGCGTTGGCCAGCGCCAGAAGCCGGGGCGTCGTCTCGCCGCGCCAGCTCACGCGGCCATCGGCCAAACGGTGGACCTTCAGAAAGAACGTTTCGAGCATGGCGATCTGATGCAACGTTGCCAGCGCTGCGGCCGCGGCGCTCCCGGGCGGATGATGCACGGTTGACGCCGGCGCTTCCGGCTTGGCCGCAGAGAGCAGCTCCCATCGCCTCTGCTCGAGGTACTTCCAGCCGGCCGGCACACGATCGCGCTTTCTCCGCTTTTGCTCGGCGAGGAAGCCAGCGACGGCTCCGAGTGCTGCTTCACGTTGCTGAGCCGTGAGCGCGGCTGCGGCGTAAGCCGTTCGCTGACGATCGTCGAGCGCAGCCGTAGGCCAGCGAGCCTCGAACGTAGTGAGGAAGCGGGCAACCGACTCGTGTTCGGTCTTTCCCTCGCGCGCGCGCTCTCTCTCCCGTTCAAGATGGGGTCGTTCTAAGGGGTCGTTCTTGGTGCCCACGTATGTGTGGGCACCCGGTGCCCGCCCAGGGTGGGCACCCGGGTGCTCATCTATGGGCACCCCCTCCGGAGCCGGACCGCACGAATCTGGCACCGGATGCGGGGTGCTCGCTGGTGGGCACCCCCTGCCCGACTCCTCCTGGTCGAGCAATACGCGATATGCATAGCTCGCGCTTGGATGACGACTGGTGTCATCGTCATCAGAAAGATCGCGGCGCTTCATTTGCACCCAACCGGCGCCGACCAGGCGCTCCAGGGCGCGCTGAATGGTCGCGCGACCGCAGTCGAGCTCGGCGGACATCTTCACCTGACTGCGCCGGCACCAGCCCATATCGTCGGTGTGCCGACCAAGCAGGCACAGCACCTGCAGGTCGCGCGGCTCCAGCGAGCGGTCGGTGACAGCGCCGGCGGGAATGATGGAATAGCGGGGCGATGGCATGATCATTCCGGCGGCAAAATCCCGTCCGGCACGTCCATAACTCCGAGCGCGCCCTTATACGGGATTGGTGTTTTGAAGGGACGCGGTTCACGCAGTACGAGGCCGAACGGGCCACAGAACCAGAGGGAAGGATGATCGCGCACGCAGTCGACGATCTCGACCGTGCCGACGAGCGCACCGAGCAGCCCGCACGCGCGGAAGTCGGCGACGGTCGGCGGCCTCAGACCGAAAGAAGCAATGTCGTCGATCGCGAGCATTTCGGCGCGCGTCATCGTCGCGCTGGCGTGCACAACGATGCGCCCGCGCAAATTCCAGCGCCGGTCGCGGTTCTCGATGTCCTTGCCAGCGTGAAGGATGGCCCATGCCCAGGGCTGGCGAATGCTGATGGCTTTCATGCGCCACCCCCGCGCGCGCACTGGAACAACCCACCCGAAAGCGTCTCTCGTTTCTCTTTGATCAGCTCGGCGAGCGCTGCGTCATCGGCGGGCGCGTAGGCGTTCTTGCGTTTCGAGCGAAAGAACATCCCGCGCAAAGCGTTCTGGCCGTACCGCTCGATTTCCTTGATCAGATCGAGGGCGGCGCGGCGGCGTGGATCGCTCGGGCGCGGCTCTCCGACCTGCTTGTACAGACCCTTCCCGATGTGCTGAAATTCCGTGGTCGCGCAGATGTCTTCAGATGGCTTTGCCAGCACACCTTCAAGGATCCTGATGATCGACAGCGCGGCCCACTCGTATCCCATACGGAACAGTGGCGGCGGCAACTCATCAATTCGGCAGCTGCTGTCACAGTAGTAGATATCATCCCGCTTCTGAGCGAGCATCGCGGCGACCTTGCATTCGCTCCAATCCTGATCGCCGTCAGTAGCCGATCGCCTCGCCAGTTCAGCAACGGCATCCTGAAAAGCTAGCTCGCGCACGCGCGTCTCTTCCGCGAGCCCAAGGCCATCCAGCTCACGGAGATCGCGGAGAGCTGTCCGCCGTGGCTGTAGACGCAAGAGCGAGGCGCGGGCGATATCTTCAGCACGACAATGCGGAAGATAAAGGCCGATCGAATTCCAGTAATCCTGCAAAGACAGCGCGATCGCCTCGGTAAGGCTGATGTGCTCTTCGTCGGCAGAGACGGTCATGACCGCACCTCGAGCCGCGCATCGCAGGGCGGCGTCGGCTGCGCCGGAAGCTGTTCGCAACCGCGCCAGAATTCGGTCCAATGCACGTCGCGTGGGCCGTCAGCCTCATGCCGCGTGACCTTGACCATGCCGCACCGCCGGCACTCTCGTTCGGACTTGTGCTCGAACCGCGCGGGCTCGCTCCATCTGTGACGGGCCGACGTCATCGCTGCACCTTGCGGCTACGATTGCGATCGAACTTCTCGCCCTCGGCGATCCCGAGCGCGCACCCCTTGACGAGATCGCGACGGAAGCCGGTCGGCTTCCACCATTCGATTTCCCATGGCCAAAAGAGCGGGAGGTAGAACTTTGCGTCGCGGCCGACATCGGCGCCTTCAATTAGGTGACAATCGGCTTGCTTCAGATATGCTGCGCCCGCACGCGCCAGATCGCCCCGCGCATGTTCATCGTCATGCGCCGCGTCCCAGCCCTCGACGTCCTGTTGCCGATAGCGCTCCGCGATCACGGCCTGCATGAACGGCGACAGCGGCCGGCGGATATGCAGCGCCTCGAACAGCCGCCGCAGCGTGAACGAGCGCACGATCGAGATCGCGGTCATGATCAGTGCGAAGACGAAATTTGCATGCCAAGGGATCGGCACGCCCAGCATCGGCAGGAAGACGGCCTGCGCCGTCATGCTGATGCCGAAGCCGACCACGATATTGATGATGCTTTCCAGCACCGACATCCATTTCGATTGTTTCATCTCACAGCCCCAAACATGTTGATCTGCACCGGCGTCAAAGGCTCCGGCTGCGTGAGCGGCGGCGGCGCGCTGCCGGCTTCGGTCTCTCGCAGCCAGGCGTGTCCGGCCTCGGTGACGGCGAGACCGCCGCAGTCGTCGATGACGCTAAGAAATCCGAGCCCGATCAGGTCGCGCTCGTAGGTCGCGCGCCGGGTCGCTGACAGATCGGAACGATAAGCGCCGGCAATCGCCGCCAGCACCTCGCGCATCTCCTGCTCGTCGTCGGAAAGATCAGAGACCGCCGGCGGTGTGAGGACCTTCGGCGCAAGGCCGGCGCGCTCGCGCTTCAGCTCATCTAGCCGATCGTAGCCGGCGGCAGTGAGACCCCAATCCGTAATGGTGTCGTATTTGAACACCAATCCGCGCGCGATGTAGTCGGAAGCAACAGGACCAATGATATTGAACCGGTCCCGGGTCGCGGAATTCGCGAACGCCTTGAGGATGGTGAATTCGTCGGGCCCACTATCGGGCGTCGACGGCAACGGACCCGCCGACGCCCCGGCCATTTCAGGCTCGCCGACATCAACCGCATCGGCGATACCGACAACCTCATCGGCGATTTCGTCAACCGCATCGGCCGATCCGACAAACGAATCTGATTCCGGCGCAGGATTGAATTTCTGCTCAAGGACAGCGAACCGCTCTTTACCTTCGTCAGTTAGAAACAGAAGCTTGTCGAAGTCGAAGTCAACAAGGCCGGATTCGATCAGTCCATCGATCGGGCCAGATATGCTGACGTTCGCGTCGATCGCGCCGAGAACTTTCCATTCCACCAACTCGGACATTGGCGATGTTGGTTGCCGGTCTCTCCCGGCTGTCACGCCCAAAGTGTCGCGCTGTTGCTCGCGGTCGGCATCTCCGCTCACGCTGAGATTGGACGTGTTCTCGCTGCCCCCGTCTGACGCGCCGGACGGCACCTCAGATTTCGTACGCCGCAGACAAGCCGGAAGATCCAGCCCATCATCGGCGGAAAGGGTGGGAGCCGCGACGGGCAACATCGTCGCGTTCCCGGCGGTTGACTCGTCGGCCGTACTTCCGGGCGCGACGGTCTCCGCGATTTCGTTGTCGCCGGACGATGGACTTGTCTGGTTTCCCCACCCTTCCCACTTCGGCGGCAGCGGGTGCTCGGCATCGACGCGCGCGAACAATTCCATCACCGGCAGCCCGCCACACATGGTGGCGATCATCTCCCGATAGAATTCCGGCTTGCGGGAATGGCCGAGCGGCTTCGAGCGCTCCCGATGGTTGGAGCCGAACTTTTCCTTCGTGTCGGGCTTCGGCAGACCGCGGCCGCGCTTGAACAGGAGCAGGATCTCGTCCTGGTCAAAGGTGATGACGCCGCCGCCCTGATCTTCCGGGTGCTCTTCGTCGGTCTTGGTCCAGACGAAGGCGGTCGAGTAGCTGTCGCAGCCCCAGGCGCGCGCCACGGCCCAGGCCAACGGCAGCTGCACTTTGCGGGTGATGACGCAACCGTCATCCGTCGCGAATTCCATATCGACGGCATGCAGCGCGAACATGTGCGCGCGCGGGATCCAGAGAAACACCCAGGCATCCGGCAGCAACAGATCCTTGACCGGCAGCGCGCAGATGTCGTCCCACGTCATGGTGGGATAGTGGTTCTCGTAAGAGCGGCCGGTGACGCCCTGCTTCCGGTGCCAGGGTGGATCCGCATAGATCACCGGGAACCGGCGGCCGGTCGGCAGTCTTGCGGTTTCATCCGAAAGCGCCTGCTGCAGCGCGCGGCGACGCTCACGGCCATCGGCCTCTTCGCCGACCTTCAGTAGATCCATTGTGACGCGCACGCCGGATCGCACCTCGTCAGCATGACGCTCGAGCAGTTCCTCAAACTTGTCTTCCGGCAGCCGCGCCATGCGCTGCGCACGCGAGGACAGTTTGCGGTCGATGCCAGCCTGCTCGAGTGTCGGGACCGGCGTTCCTACCTGTTCCTTGTCGGAACAGGTAGGATTGCGGTACGGCTGACCACCTTTGGCAAGCCCAACGGTTTCCTTCTGCGCGATGATCATCTCGCCGAGTCGCTGCTCCGCCCGAAAGCGGATCTGCGCCGCAGCGACTTCTATCTCGCGGTCTTTGGCTTGGCGCGCATAAGCCGCAAGTGCGACGGCTTGATCCCGGATCAACTTCACTTCGTCGACAGCGACGGCTTCAGCCAAAAGTCGACGCGCCTCCTCGTATTTGACGAGTTCGGTCAAAACGGCACCTCCGCCATGGCGCCGCCAGCGGCGTGCGCGGTCAGCAGTTCAGCGATGATGGATTCCAGCGACGGAACACGACCGCGCGGGCGGCGGTTGGCGGCATTTTCGCCGGGCGTGAGCCAGCGCAGATTGCAGCGACGGTTATCCAGCGTCTGCCCGTTGACGTGATCGACATGACGCTTCGCCATGAACCGATCAGATCGCGGGTCGTGCCGGATCAGGATCTCGCGATGCATGCGCACCGTGGCGCGGCCCGAGCCGACATTGCGCTTGGCATATTGCTGCCACGGCGTTCGCGAGCCCCAGCTGATGTTCCAGGTCACCTCGGTGAGCCAGCCATAGTCGTCAGCATCAACCAGGCAATAGACGCCTCGGCGCTCCGACAGCGGAATCAGCCGCCACGCCGTGCGCGACAGATCCACCTGCTCGAGCGTAATAAGTTCGACCGGCTGCGGCTTGAGGAGATGGGTGACGATCGGCGCGATCGCGTCGAGCTTGTCGGCGAGCGTTTTGTCGTAGCCGCTCATTCGTCTACCTCGTCATAGGTCGCTTCGAAAATGTCAGGCTTACAGGGATAGATTTCACCCTCCACGCCGCGGATGATCCAGTCGTCACGCCGCGCTGCCATCATCCCTTCCAGCGTGAAAATCTGCGCACTGTCGCCATCAATCCAAACTGAACCTGGGGTGCCGACATGCTTCAGGGCAGATCGAAACCACTCCGGCGCGCCGACTTCGCTCGAACGGCCGAGCCACTGAAATGCCTCGATTTCGACCGGCTTCTTGCGATACTTGCCCATGATCACCCCTGAATGAGATCGTTGAAATCGTTGAGGCCGCCATGCGCCTGCATCGACGTTACCGCCACGCCGTGGGCGACAGATCGACCTGCTCGAGCGCGATAAGGTCGACCGGCTGCGGCTTGAGCAGAGCGGCGGCGCGCATCATGCGTCCTCGCCTTCGTCGTCGCTGTCAGGATCCTCGTCGGGCTTGCTCACCTTGCTGCGCTTCTCCGCCGCGTCGGCCTTGCGCCTGACGTCGTCGCTGGTTGCAAGCTTTCCGCCCGGCACCATGGTGAGTACGGTCGCCGGCGTTTTCAGCGCGCGGCCGGTCTTTTCCTTCGGTGCAGCCGCCGGCGGCACATAAACCTCGGCATAGGCCCGGCCCTCTTCGTCGCGCCACAACCGCATCGGATCACCGCCGACGCGGGCGATGATCTCGCCATTGTTCGGAATGAGTGACGACAGCACGTCGATAACCTGCTCGCGCGCCAGCACGTCGACGCCGAGCGCGCGAACCATGGACGGCAACGGCGCCTCGGGCGTCATGCCGAGTTCCGCCATGTAGGTCTCGAAAATGGAATCTTCCTCGGCCACCTCGGCCGGGTCTTTGTCGCGCCGCTTGATGATGCGCCGCATCGCCTTGGTGTCGAAGCCTTCGGCCTTGGCCTCGGCGAATACAGCCTTCATGTCGTCGCCGAGATCGCGCCGATCGGCCGCGATCCGCTCGATGCGCTCAATGAAATCCTTCAGGCGCGAACGCGCCTCGGCGCGGGCCGTCGTCATCGGACGCCCCTTTTCAATCTCTGCAGATCAGCATCGTGCGCCGAGTCGGGCATGGCGGATGACGCCACGTCCGACTCGGCTACCATCGGGGTTGCAACACCAACCGATGAAGGAGATTCGCGATGAGCGACGACGAACGAAAGTGGCCCTACGGACTCGCGACCGATCACATCGATCGCCTGCATGACCTTGATCTGCATCCGCCCGAGGTCTTCAGCGATGCCGCGCAGATATTCGAGAGCGGCGGCATACTGCGCTTTGTCTTTCGCGCTAGCCGTCCCGAACTCGGTGACCCCTATAGCGACCCGACCGTTCCGGTCGCCCGGGTTGCTATCAGCCGGCGCTATTTCACCGCCGCGCTGCAGGATGCGCTCGCCAAGCTGCCGCCCGGTTGACGGCAGCAACTTCCAGCGCTTCTCTTCCAGATATTTCCAACCGGCGGGCACGTATCTGCGGCGAAGCCGCTCCAGCTCGGCCAGGAAGGGTGCGACGCCGGCAAGCGCCGCCTCTCGATCGGAATCGGATAATCGCGATGCGGCCTGCGTAACCCGGTCCCGTTCGTCGAACGACGCGGTCGGCCAGGAGGCGTTGAACGAACTCAGAAAGGACTGAATGTTCATCAGACATCCTCCAGGGCTTGCGCTTTTTCCCGGCGAAGCTCGGCCTCGCGCTCATGAATGGTGAGAAGCCGCCGCGCCCTGCGGTCGCGCGCGATCCACTCGGCTTCAGCGCCGGCGGTGATCGCATCGAGAACGATGCCGCCAATCGGGCTGCGGAGCAGCGAGGCCAGCGCCTCGCCGTTCGGCGATTGCCGTCCGGCGAGCCACAATTCACAGACGCGCTGCGGCCGATGCGCGTAATCCGCCAGCGTTTGCGCTAGCTTGTCGGGATGTTCACGGCGAAGCGCGTCGACCACCCGCGAAAACCACCGATCGATTGATCGGTATTTACCGATCGAATGATCGGCGCCGGTTTTTGACAGTTTTGCGCCGGTCGGGCTCGGTCGGGTCATGATTGAACCCCGCCGACTTTTACCCTTCGCTCAGACCCGATCTGTGAGATTTCCCGCAGGCCTAAGGCCGCTGAGGAAACGCCAGAAGGGGAACAATCTTGAAAAACGAAGTGTTGCAGGGGCTGATCGACCCCGATCGCGTACCCGACCTTTTTGCCGAAGGGTTTGCGTCGATAGAGAAAGCTGGGAACGCCTGCGTCAGATTCACGCTGTATGCGAGGCGAAACTACGGAACCGAGATCGAACACATCGTGATCGGTCGCGTCGTCATTCCGAAGGAGATTTTGCCCACCGCGTATCGCCAGACCAGAGCAGTACTCGAGGGCGGCCCCTTTCTGAGCGCGGTACCGATTGCGAGTTTCTTGACGTAGCAGCATCATCACGCCGCCCTGAAAAAGTCGTTCGGCGTCAGCTGACCATCGCTGGCCGCAACCAACCGGCCGATCAACGAGGACCCCGGAGGCTCGCCGCTCTCGATACGCGAAAGCCACGACTTCGTGGTGCCCACACGAGAGGCGAGTTCCTCCAAGGTCATCCCTTGGGCTTTCCGGTACGCTTTGAGGGGGTGGACAGCCGAATCGCTCATGCTCGGAAAGTTACGTTATTCGTAACTTTCCGCAACAGACAGTTTCGCCATCCGGGAACGACAGAGCGTTACGCTTAACGTAACCTGCTGACATGTCGAAGGAAAAGCAAAAATCCACAGGCCGACGCAAGCCGAAATACAAAACGTATTTCCTTGCGTGGCGACTCGCCCGGCGCCTTACGCAGCAGGGGCTCGCCGATCTGCTCGGAACCAATAAGACTCGCGTAACTATGAAAGAGCGGGACCTTGAGGGCTGGGACCAAGATTACCTAGACGCCTTGTCCAGGGCGCTTTCCGTAGACACGTGGTCCCTGCTCTACCGAGACCCCGACGCCGACAACTCCGACGAGGCAAAAGGATTTCGCGTCTACGACGAATTGAGTCCTGAAGCGAAAACCAAAGCACTCGACTACATGCGCGACCTCAAGTTGGCCGACAAAGCCCGTCGCGGATCTGGCCAAAACTGAAGTTACGAGTATCGTACTTTTCTCATTGCTGAAAAGTTTCGCATGGCGTAACATTCTCCCGACACCAAATCGGGAGACGCGCCATGGCGCCCAGCGATACCGCCCAAAGCAACGTCATAACCCTGCCCCGCCTGGAGGCCGGCGATCTCATTGACCGCATGGCCGCCGATCTCATCCACTTCGAGGCGACCGGCACCGAGGGTGACGCCATTCGCTCGCTGATGGCCACCCGCCGCTACGGCTACGGCGAGATCGCCACGCTCATCGACGACGCCCTGGCCGCCGCCCGGCAGGAAATCGTGGCCGCCGAAATGGCGAGGGCGTCATGAGCAGGATCGCCACCAACATTCTGCTCTGGCTTTACGTCGGAGTGTTACTCGCCGGCACCATCGTGGACACATGGCAGGTGCCCCGATGAGAAACCGCCCCTCGCCTGCTTTTATCGCGAAAGTGCTCGACGCCCTGCCCGCCGACGGCGCGCCGATCTCATCGCGCGGCGTCTTTCTCGCGATCGGCGAAATCTCAACGCCGGCCTACGTCCGCATCGTGCTGCGCCAGCTCGCGATCGGCGGCCGGATCATCGCGACCGGCCCCAGCGGCCAGCGCGTCTATCGACGGCTGCCGGCGCAACAGGAGGTCGCATGAAGCGGAGAAAAACAGGCCGCCTCGCGATGCGGTGCGAGGGCAAATTCTGGAACGCCTATTATGCGCTTCCCGACACGATGGAAGACGCGATCCTGCTCGGCTCGATCCACATACGCCTCGTCGCCGACGTGACACGCAAGAACCTGTTTATGGCGCTGATGCAGGAGGCGGTGTCCGACATGCTGACGGACATCACCGGCACGCGGCCGACATGGCCTGACGAACCCCACGCGGCTCCACCGCACGAACGCGCGGGGCATTCATGAACTCGAAACCGCAACGATATTTTGCGCGATCCGCGTCCGATCGCACAGACGAATGGCCCTACTGGTTCGTCGCCGATCGAGGGAAGTCCGGACTGAACGTGACCGGAGAGCTCGTGCCGCAATTGCACGGATACCTTCCGTTTCTGTTGCGCGCGGATGCCGAGTACGTAGCAGAAAAGGCTAACCGCAACCATGGCTGAGCACAGCACCATCGAATGGACCGATGCGACGTGGCAACCGATCACCGGATGCAGCGTCGTCTCGCCGGGCTGCACCAACTGTTACGCGATGCGGCTTGCAGGCACGCGCCTGAAGCATCACCCGTCCCGCGCGAACCTCACCACCATGACCAAAGGCGGTCCGGTGTGGAACGGCGCGGTGCGGCTCAACCCTGAATGGCTGACGCAACCGCTCGGCTGGAAGAGACCGCGGCGCATCTTCGTCTGCGCGCACGGCGACCTATTCCACGAATCGGTGCCCGACGAATGGATCGACCAGATCTTCGCCGTGATGGCGCTGACGCCGCAGCACACTTATCAGGTGCTGACGAAGCGCAGCGCGCGGATGCGGGACTACATCTGCACGCGTGCGGGCGACTGGCAGGTCGTGCTGCCCGATGCATGTGCTCCTGGCACACTACCGATTACAAAGAACGACGTAGCGCGCGCGCTCGGACGCCTCCCGAAGTTCAGTTACGACCCGCCGACGCCCACATGGCCGCTTGCGAACGTCTGGCTCGGCGTCTCCACCGAGCGGCAGAAGGAAGCCGACGAACGGATTCCGGACCTGCTGGCTACGCCGGCGGCGGTGCACTTCATCAGCGCCGAGCCGCTGCTAGGGCCGATAGATCTAACGGCAATCAAAGCCACGCACGTTCCGGGCACGCCAGACGATAGCGATATGGGCTGGACCTTCAACTCTCTGGCTACGGGCGACTATTACAGCTTCAAGGATGATCGAGGATATAACGAGGGCGGTGATGGCCCGCACCGCGAACACGCGCTTGATTGGGTCATCGTCGGCGGCGAATCCGGCCCCGACGCCCGGCCGATGCATCCGGATTGGGCGCGGTCCATCCGCGATCAGTGCGCCGCGGCCGGCGTGCCGTTCTTCTTCAAGCAGTGGGGAAGCTGGTACCCTATCGTCGATCGCGACAAGGAGGATCCGGACTGGCGTGCTGATTATGGCCGGGCTAGCCGCTCGCCCGAGAAATTTCGCATCCTCAACTTGGCCGGCGGCTGCGGCTTCCATGGCGATAGCGTGCATCTGATGCAACGCTACAGCAAATCCGCAACTGGCCGGCTGCTCGACGGCGTCACCTATGACGCCATGCCAAAGGCAGTAGCCGAGCAGCTAATCGCCCGTCAGCGGCCGAGCATCCAAAATGCCGGCGACGCGCTCGACGAGCAGACTCGCGGCGCTCCCATTTCGGTGAGGGGCGCGCCGCGATGACCTTAGTTTACGATGCCAGCCCTGAGCTGTCGCGCTTCCGAGAGCCAGCACCGAACAATGGCGAGCCATTCGTTAGCGCTTTCCCATTCGTTAGCGCTTCCGCATACCCGCACGTGGCGCATCGCAACACGCTCCATGCCCTCAAGCTTAGCAACATCGTCGTCTTCAATCAACATTTGAAACTTCCTTTTGGTTCTAAAATACCTTGGCGTCCGGCCCGACTAACGACGGGCTGCTCGCTCAATCCATTCCCAAATAGCGGCATAACTGTGTCGGTTACAGACCGGTCGGAAGTGTTCGAGCAGCCAACCGGGCCTCAGCGGCCTGACGCCATGCCAGAGACCGCGCGGTGACGCCGGCCCCCGCCCTACCCGACGCCCTGCAGGCCGCGTTCATGCGCTCGGCGACCCTCGGGATGCCGGAGCTGGCCCGCCTCATCCCCATGGACGTGAAGACGCTGAGAAGGCATCGTGAGGCCGGCCACCTGAGGGGCCGGATCAAGGGCTTTGGCCGGAAGCATCCGCGCTGGGTCTTCACCGCCGCCGACGTCGCAGGATTCTTCCTGACGCTGCACGAGATTGCCGAATGTCCGTCTATCCCATCAAGGGCTCCCGATACTGGCAGTTCGACTTTCAAATCTCAGGTTATCGCTTTTCCGGATCAACAAAAAAGACGTGTGAACGTGACGCGAAGGCCGTCGAGACCGCGGAGAAAGCCAAAGCCCGCGAGCTGGTCAAATCCATCACCGTCGCCGCGGGCGAACCCATAAGGCTCGGTGCCGCCTGCGACCGCTGGTGGGCCGAGGTTGGCAGCCGGGGCTCCGAGCGCGACATGCAGCATGCGCTGGGCCGGATCCGCGACATTATCGGCGACCGGACGTTTCTGCACGACATCACCGACGACACGCTCTCCCGCCTGATCGCCGAGCGGCGGCAGGACCGGGTCCGCGCCGGCCGCGACGATAACGGAGTGCAGTTGTGGCGCCCGATCAGCAACAAACGGGTGAACAAGACCACCACGGGCCTGTTGCGCCGCGTCATCAACCGCGCAGTCGACAACTGGAACGCCGTGGTGCCGCGAGCGCCGAAATGGGAGAAGCACTGGCTCAAAGAGACCAAACGGCCAATTCGCGAGATCGGTCACGCCGAGGAAGCCGCGATCGACGCCGAGGAGGATGCCGACTATGCGGCGCTACGGCGCTTCGCGGTCATTACCGGGCTGCGCCGCGGCAGCGTGTTGCTGCGATGGCCCCAGGTTGACTTTGAGCAGGCCGTAGTGCGCGTCATCACCAAAGGGGGCGTCCCGCGCGTGATCCCGCTGACGAAAGAGGCCTACGCCCTTCTGTGGGCCCGCCGGGGCCACCACCCGGAGGCCGTCTTCACCTTCATCGCCCGCCGCACCAACAAGAACGCCAAGAACGGGCAGCAGTACATCCGGGGCCAACGCTACCCGATCACGGTCTACGGCTTCGTCTCACACTGGCGCTACGCCACCAAGCGCGCCGGCGTGAAGGCCCGAATCCACGACATGCGCCATACCGCTGCCACCCGCACCCTGCGAGAGACGGGCAACCTCAGGCTCGTGCAGAAGCTGCTTGGCCATACCGACATCAAAATCACCGCGGAATTCTATGCCGACGTGCTGGTTGAGGATCTACGCGAGGGGATGGAGCGCACCAGCGCCGCCGAGCGCCAGGCGGTTGCAAAGCTAGAATCAGGTCGCGCCGTCGAGCGAGAGTGTGCGGTAGAAGTCGCGGGGAATCCCTGTAATAAATCCCGAGGCACTTCAGCAACAACCGACAAGCCTTTGCGCTCACGGCGCAATTCGGAACCGTAGTAGCGGATTTCTACTCCGCGGGTTGCAGGTTCGAATCCTGCCGGGATCGCCAAAATCGCCGCTACGCCGAGCAGGCTTACATTCATTCATCCGCCTAAAACGGAATGTCGTCGTCCATGTCGCCGCGATGGCTGCTGGCGGGCGCGGCGCGGCGCGGCGCGGCGCCGGATGGACTTCCGGACCCGAAGCCGCTGCCGGCATCGTCAGGTCCGAAATTGCCGCCCCCGCCGCTATTGCGGCCATCGAGCATCGTCAGCGTCGAATTGAAGTTCTGAAGAACCACTTCGGTGGAGTATTTCTCGACGCCGTTCTGGTCGGTCCACTTACGGGTCTGCAACTGTCCCTCGACGTAGACCTTCGAGCCTTTCTTCAAATACTGCTCAACAACCTTGCAGAGACCTTCGTTGAAAATCACGACTCGGTGCCACTCCGTCCTTTCCTTGCGCTCGCCGCTCGTTCTGTCGCGCCAGCTTTCCGAGGTGGCGATCCGCAGGTTGGCGATCGGGCGTCCGTCCTGAGTCCGCTTGATCTCCGGGTCGGCGCCGAGATTGCCGATCAGAATAACCTTGTTCACGCTACCCGCCATCGCCGTTCTCCAATTGTCCCGTCCCGATCGCTAGCTCAAACCGGCGATAGCCCAAACAGGCGTTCCACTTCAAATCCCTGCCCTCTATCCAGCCGTGGCAGGCGTTCAGGCAAGCTTACACTCCCCTCGCCGCGCCGAGAGGCCGATCGAAGGGTTATCCACGATCGAACACCTCGTATATGGAGTTCTATATTTGTTCTCAAGTGGGGAAAGGCGGAAATCTGCTCAGGTTCTCGCGGTATTGGCCTTGGTTTCCCCCACCTTCAGCACACGGGGTTTCCCCCACCTTCAGCACACGGGCCGAACCAATTTGAGCTAACCGATTTGAGCTAACGTGTTGCATTTGAGAGACGGCATTTTGTCGCGTCGGAGAGTATAAATGATTCACAAATTTCGGGGTGAATACCGGCGCTCGCGCTTTAACGGTTGAAATTAAAGAATAATCAGGGGGATCGAAATGAGCAAGCTACTGATCGGAGCCGTCAGCGCTCTTGCTATTGGCCTCGGCGCTGTTGCGCCAGCCGCCGCGGCCGACCTTGCTCCACGTCCCTATACGAAGGCCCCTCCTCCAATGATGGCCGCAATCTACGACTGGAGCGGCTTCTACATCGGTGCGAACGGTGGCTGGGGATCGAGCAGGAATTGCTGGGACTTCACGACGCCCGCAGGTGTTTTCGTCGCGAACGAAGGTTGCCATAACGCAACCGGCGGCACGGCCGGCGGCCAGATCGGCTATCGCTGGCAGGCCACCAACTGGCTGTTCGGCCTCGAGGCTCAAGGCAACTGGGCTGATCTGAGCGGCCGCAATGTCAGCCTCGCCTTCCCGGCTTTCACCAACAACAGCAATTTGAACGCGTTCGGCCTGTTCACCGGCCAGATCGGTTACGCCTGGGATGCCACCTTGCTCTATGTGAAGGGCGGCGCCGCCGTGACGTCCAACCGATACCGGAGCCTTGTTACCGCGACCGGCGTTCAGGCAACCGACAGTGTCAACAACAACCGCTGGGGTGCGGTCGTGGGCGTCGGCCTGGAATACGGGTTCGCGCCGAACTGGTCGCTCGCCTTCGAGTACGATCACATCTTCATGGGCAACAGCAGGCACACCTTCACCAACAATGGCGTTGCCGGAGCCGCCGGTACGCTGTTTGGAACGGACAACATCAGCCAGGACGTGGACATCGTCACCGCGCGCATCAATTACCGTTGGGGTGGCCCCGCCATCGCGCGGTACTGATCGCGCCTGATCCGATTTCCCTGGTAAACTCCTCAAGGCCGGCTTTCGCCGGCCTTTTTTTTGCGTCGGGATCCAGTGCGTGTTCGCAAGAATCGCCAGGGCGGGCGGCGATGAACCGTGGCCGGGTCTCCTTTGCGATGAAATAGTTTTAGAGCATTTTCCGGCGAAGTGGATACCGGTTCGCCGCAAGAAAATGCGACCAGACAACCATTTCTAGAGCATGCTCCGATTCAACTTGATCGGATCATGCTCTAGAGCCTTTCCGTTTCTGATAAATCAGAATCTGGCTCTATGATTTTGATTTAGTGCGCTTTCTTCATGCGAACTGGTGTCCGCTGTGCTTGAAAACGCGCTTGATCATCGCGGCCCTCTGGAAATCTCCCGCTGTTCTATCTACGTTCCACGGACTGCCACAACGGATTGCTACAAACGGCGCCACTCCGGGGATTTCGACCGGCGCGGCGCGCCCAAGCGCGGCGCGATTCTGGCGCCTGGATAAAGCCCTGTCATGGACGAAGTCATAAAGGCCAAGCGGCAACAATCGAGCCCCGCGAGTCGCGCCATCACGATCCGCGGCGCGCGCGAACACAATCTGAAGAACGTCGATCTGGAGATCCCGCGCGATAAGCTGGTGGTGTTCACCGGCCTTTCCGGCTCCGGCAAGTCCTCGCTGGCGTTCGACACCATCTATGCCGAAGGCCAGCGGCGCTATGTCGAGTCGCTGTCGGCTTACGCGCGTCAGTTCCTGGAGATGATGCAGAAGCCCGATGTCGATCAGATCGACGGGCTGTCGCCTGCGATATCCATCGAACAAAAGACGACGTCGAAGAACCCGCGCTCCACCGTGGGAACCGTGACGGAAATCTACGATTACATGCGGTTATTATGGGCGCGCGTCGGCGTGCCCTATTCGCCCGCCACCGGCCTGCCGATCGAGAGCCAGACGGTGTCGCAGATGGTTGATCGGGTTTTGGCGCTGCCTGATGGCACGCGGCTCTATCTGCTGGCGCCGGTCGTTCGCGGCCGAAAGGGCGAATATCGAAAAGAACTGGCGGAGTATCTCAAGAAGGGCTTTCAGCGCGTCAAGATCGATGGCTCGTTCCACGAGCTCGCCGACGCTCCCGCGCTGGATAAGAAGTTTCCGCACGATATTGACGTGGTGGTCGATCGCATCGTCGTCCGGCCGGACCTAGGCCAGCGGCTGGCTGAGTCGTTCGAGACGGCCTTGAAGCTCGCGGAAGGGCTGGCGGTGATCGAATATGCGGATGCCCCTCCTCCGCTCCCCCACGGCGCGGGCGACAAGAAGAAGGTCGCGAAGATTCACGACAGGAGCGGGCCTGAACGCATCCTGTTCTCGGAAAAGTTCGCGTGCCCCGTGTCCGGCTTCACGCTTCCCGAGATCGAGCCGCGGCTGTTTTCGTTCAATAATCCCTACGGCGCTTGCCCGAAGTGCGGCGGTCTTGGTGTCGAGCAGCATGTCGATGAAAATCTGGTCATCCCCAACAGGGAATTGACACTGCGCAAAGGCGCGATCGCACCGTGGGCGAAATCGTCGTCGCCGTACTACCTGCAGACGCTCACCGCGCTCGGAAAATTCTACAAGTTCGCTCTCGACACCAGATGGAAGGATCTGCCGAAGAAGACGCAGGCCGCGCTTTTGCATGGCTCGGGCGACAACGAGATCAGGTTCTCCTATGAGGACGGCGTGCGCTCCTATGAAACCAGGAAGCCGTTCGAAGGCGTGATCCCCAACATCGAGCGCCGTTATCGCGAGACCGAAAGCGAATGGGCGCGCGAGGAGCTCGGGAAGTATTTCTCCGATGTGCCGTGCGATTCCTGCAAGGGCTATCGACTCAAGCCGGAGGCGCTCTGCGTCAAGATCGGGGGCAAGCACATCGGCGAGATCAGCGAACTGTCGGTTCGCGGCGCCGGCGAATGGTTCGAGACGGTCCCGACAATGCTCTCGGCGCAGCAGAACGAAATTGCCGGTCGCGTCCTCAAGGAGATCCGCGAACGGCTGTCGTTTCTGCTCGACGTCGGCCTTGGCTATCTCACGCTGTCGCGCGCTTCCGGCACGCTGTCCGGCGGCGAGAGCCAGCGCATTCGACTTGCTTCGCAGATCGGCTCAGGCCTCACCGGCGTGCTTTATGTACTGGACGAGCCGTCGATCGGACTGCACCAGCGCGACAATGCCCGCCTGCTTGAAACCCTGAAGCGGCTGCGCAATCTCGGCAATACCGTGATCGTTGTCGAGCACGACGAGGATGCCATCCGCCTCGCCGACCATGTGCTCGATATCGGCCCCGGCGCCGGTGTTCACGGCGGCCACATCGTCGCGCAGGGCACGCCGGCCGACATCATGCGCAATCCCAGATCGCTGACCGGCAAATATCTGACAGGCGAGCTGTCGGTCGAGATACCCGAGCGGCGGCCGCCGAACCATCGCCGCACCATCAAGCTGGTCAACGCGCGCGGCAACAATCTGAAGAACGTTACCGCGGAAATTCCGCTCGGCCTGTTCACCTGCATCACCGGCGTCTCCGGCGGCGGCAAGTCAACGCTGCTGATCGACACGCTTTACAAAGCGATCGCGCGGAAGCTGAACAATGCGAGCGATCCCCCCGCGCCCCATGACCGTATCGAAGGCCTGGAGCATATCGACAAGATCATCGACATCGACCAGTCTCCGATCGGGCGCACGCCGCGCTCCAATCCCGCGACCTACACCGGCGCCTTTACGCCGATCCGCGAGTGGTTCGCCGGGTTGCCGGAAGCCAAGGCCCGCGGTTATGCGCCCGGCCGCTTCTCGTTCAACGTCAAGGGCGGGCGTTGCGAGGCCTGCCAGGGCGATGGGGTCATCAAGATCGAGATGCACTTCCTGCCCGATGTTTATGTCACCTGCGACGCCTGCAAGGGCAAGCGCTACAATCGCGAAACGCTTGAGGTGCTGTTCAAAGGCAAGTCGATTTCGGACGTGCTCGACATGACGGTCGAGGAAGCCGCCGAGTTTTTCAAGGCGGTGCCGCGCGTGCGCGACACCTTCTTGACGCTGCAGCGCGTCGGCCTCGGCTACATCCGTGTGGGACAGCAGGCGACCACGCTGTCAGGCGGTGAAGCGCAGCGCGTCAAGCTCGCCAAGGAACTGTCGAAGCGAGCGACCGGCCGCACGCTTTACATTCTCGATGAACCGACAACCGGCCTGCATTTCCATGACGTCAAGAAACTTCTTGAAGTGCTGCACGAACTGGTGGCGCAAGGGAACACGGTTGCGGTGATCGAGCACAATCTCGAAGTCATCAAGACCGCGGATTGGGTGATCGATCTCGGCCCCGATGGCGGCGACGGAGGCGGCGAGATTGTTGCCTGGGGAGCCCCGGAAGACATTGTGAAAGCGCCGCGCAGCCATACCGGAAAGTTCTTAAAGCCGATTCTGGAAAAGGCAGGAAAGCCAAGGCGGCATAACCCGAATGCGAGTGAAGCGGCCGAATGACGCACGGCCGCGCAATCTTGTGAACGATGAACTCATCAATGAAGATTTATGCCCAAGCGTCTTGTCAGAAAGATATTTTCAGGGATTTTTTCGTTGAAACGGATGCGCGCACCGGAGATGGAACATGACCATGGCGGCCGTTGCGGAACTCCCCAGTTGTCGCCACGTTTGGTTCGTGGAGCGAAGCCTTCGATTGGAATACCTGAACATGGAGTTACGAATATGTTCCGTTTCAAATCCGTTTTAGCGGCGACCGTCATCGCTTTAGCGCCGCTGGTCGTTGCGTCGCCGAGCTTTGCACAAGGATGGGGATCAAAAGCCATGGGATTCTCTGGCGGCGGCGCCCGCATTGGCGGCGGCAGCTTCATGGGTGGTGGCCGACATTTCGGCGGCGGTGGCCGACACTTCGGCGGCGGCTGGCGCGGGGGCGGGCGCATGGGCTGGGCCGGTCGGGGTTGGGGAGGCCATCGAATCGGCTGGGCGGGACGTGGCTGGCGCGGGCATCGCATCGGCTGGGGTGGACGCGGATGGCGTCGTGGCTGGGGTGGAGGTTGGGGAGGTGGATTCTACCCCGGTTTGATCGGCGGCGGCCTGTTGGGCGGAGGCTTGTGGGGCAGTCCATGGGGATGGGGCTGGGGTGGAGGTTGGGGACCGGGATTAGGTTGGGGATCACCCTTCTATTCCGATTACGGGTATGACGACGGGTATTATGACGACGGCCCGGCTGTCGCTCCGACAGTGGTGCGAACCAATGGCAGAGATGTCACCTACTGCCAGCGGCGATTCAAATCATACGACGTGCGTTCCGGGACCTACCTGGGGCGCGACGGCAGACGACATGCGTGTCCAAGACGCTGATAGCTTTCGCCAATTACGGCTTTAGCTTCCCGGAGCGGTGCGAAACCACCGCTCCTTTTTCTTTTGCGTCGCTTCTTTCCTTCTCTTCGGCCCCTGCTGCGCCCCGAGTCGCTGCCTTTAGCAACCCTTCGCCTGCCTTGTGAACAGCGGGCGAAATTCATTCCGAGTCGGTGATTTCAAGGATTTGCCGTTGGGAATCCCCGCAGACTCACTGATACTTGAAGCAACTCTAGGCCAATGCGATCCTTGGCCTCCCTCCCTTTTCCACCATATTTAGTGTTTGTTTCACAAGTTTGCACTAACCCTTGACGCATGTAAGGGAGTCGCCCTAGCTTCGATCTGTCCGGCGCGAGGGTTTCTTGGGTTCCCGCCGGGCGCTCCTAGGAGCGTTTTCAAGCGAAGTGGACACCGGTTCGCGTGAAGAAAACGCGTCCAATCAAAATCATAGAGCCCGCTTCTGATTTTATCAGAAGTGGAAAGGCTCTGAAGATCAAGATCGGGCTACTCCATCCGCCGGTAGAGGCAGCGGATGGTGGAATGATGTCTGCCTCCGAGCCTTGGCATCAGGAGCCTTGGCATCAGGAGCGTTGGGCGTCAGGAGCACGAAAAGCCGGATCGAAACTGGCTCAAATGGGGATGCGAGGCGTTGAGTCCAAGACCGCCTCGAGGCTGAAGGTTCGGAAGTGAAACCGGACTGAACAGGTCGGTACACCGGCCGAACCGCGGGCGCGAAGTTCGCGAAGGGAAACCGCCGCTGCCGCACAAGCGGTGACGGACAGTTACGGGGCACGAAGCAATGCGATTCGAACGGCGCTACACCACGGACGGCCAATCACCCTATGCCGGGATTGATTTCCGGCTGACGACGAGCGAGATCCGAAACCCGGACGGCTCGGTGGTGTTTCGGCTCGAGAATGTGGAAGTGCCGGAGTTCTGGTCTCAGGTCGCGTCCGACGTATTGGCGCAGAAGTATTTCCGGAAAGCTGGCGTCGCGGCGCGCCTGAAGAAGGTCGAGGAGGAAACGGTCCCTTCGTGGCTGTGGCGCTCGGTGCCCGATACCGATGCGCTTGCCGCCCTCCCCGAAAGCGAACGTATCGTCGGTGAGACCTCGGCGAAGCAGGTCTTCGACCGGCTGGCCGGCTGCTGGACCTATTGGGGGTGGAAAGGCGGTTACTTCACCTCTGAAGACGACGCGCGGGCTTTCCACGACGAACTCCGCTGCATGCTGGCGCGCCAGATGGTGGCGCCGAACTCCCCGCAGTGGTTCAACACCGGCCTGCATTGGGCCTACGGCATCGACGGTCCCGGCCAGGGCCACTACTACGTCGACTTCAAGACCGGCAAGCTGACCAGGTCGAAGTCGTCCTACGAACATCCGCAACCGCACGCCTGTTTCATTCAGGGCATCGAGGACGACCTCGTCAATGAAGGCGGCATAATGGACCTGTGGGTGCGCGAGGCGCGCCTGTTCAAATACGGCTCCGGCACCGGCTCCAACTTCTCGCGGTTGCGCGGCGAAGGCGAACGCCTCTCGGGCGGCGGCCGCTCCTCAGGCCTGATGAGCTTCCTCAAGATCGGCGACCGCGCGGCGGGCGCCATCAAGAGCGGCGGCACCACGCGTCGCGCCGCCAAGATGGTTGTGGTCGACGCCGATCACCCTGATATCGAGCAGTATATCGACTGGAAGGTGAAGGAGGAGCAGAAGGTCGCCGCCCTCGTCACCGGCTCCAGGATCAACCAGAAGCACCTCAAGGCGGTGATGCGCGCCTGCGTCAACTGCGAGGGCTCGGGTGACGACTGCTTCTTGCCGGAGAAGAACCCCGCGCTGCGCCGTGAGATCAAGCTCGCCCGCCGCGCCCAGGTGCCTGACAACTACATCAAGCGTGTCATCCAGTTCGCCCGGCAGGGCTACAAGGAGATCGACTTCCCAGTCTACGATACCGACTGGGATTCCGAGGCCTATCTCACCGTCTCCGGCCAGAATTCCAACAATTCGGTGTCGCTGAAAGACGACTTCCTGCGCGCGGTCGAGACCGACGGCGACTGGAATCTGATCGGGCGCACCAACAGGAAGGTGACGAAGACCCTCAAGGCGCGCGAGCTCTGGGAGAAGATCGGCTACGCCGCCTGGGCCTCGGCCGATCCCGGCCTGCACTTCAACACCACGATGAACGACTGGCACACCTGCAAGGCGTCCGGCGACATCCGCGCGTCGAATCCGTGCTCGGAATACATGTTCCTCGACGATACCGCCTGCAACCTTGCCTCCGCCAACCTGATCACGTTCTACGACACCGCCTCGAAGCAGTTTGACGTCGAAGCCTATGAACACACCGTGCGTCTCTGGACCGTCGTGCTGGAGATCTCGGTGCTGATGGCGCAGTTTCCGTCGAAGGCGATCGCCGCGCTTTCCTATGAATTCCGCACGCTTGGTCTCGGCTTCGCCAACATCGGCGGTCTCCTGATGACCATGGGCCTGTCCTATGATTCGCGGGAAGGCCGCGCGCTGTGCGGTGCGCTGTCCGCGATCATGACCGGCATCGCCTACAGGACCTCCGCGGAAATGGCCGGCGAACTCGGCGCGTTTCCCGGCCACAAGAAAAACGCCGGCCATATGCTGCGCGTCATCCGCAATCACCGCCGCGCCGCGCACGGTCAGGCGCACGGCTATGAGGCGCTCGCGGTCAACCCGGTGCCGCTCGACCACGCCTCCTGTCCGCAAGCGGACCTGATCGCCCACGCGACCAGGGCGTGGGATGATGCGCTCGCGCTCGGCGAACAGCACGGCTATCGCAACGCCCAGGTCACGGTGGTGGCGCCGACCGGCACCATCGGCCTCGTGATGGACTGCGACACCACCGGCATCGAGCCCGACTTCGCGCTGGTGAAGTTCAAGAAGCTGGCCGGCGGCGGCTACTGGAAGATCATCAATCGTGCGGTGCCGGAGGCGCTGCGCGCGCTCGGCTATCGCGAAAGCGAGATCGCCGAGATCGAGGCCTATGCGGTCGGCCACGGCTTGCTGTCCAACGCGCCGGGCATCAACGTCTCCACCCTGAAGGCCAAGGGATTCACCGACGAGGCCATCGCCAAGGTGGAAAAGGCGCTGCCGACCGCGTTCGACATCAAGTTCGCTTTCAACAAATGGACGTTCGGCGAGGACTTCATCCGTGACACGCTCGGCGTCGACGCCGACGCCCTCGCCTCGCCGGCCTTCGACCTGCTCGCCGCGATCGGTTTCAGCAGGCGCGAAATCGAAGCCGCCAATGTGCATATCTGCGGCGCGATGACCGTGGAAGGCGCGCCTCACCTCAGGGCCGAGCACTATCCGGTGTTCGACTGCGCCAACCCCTGCGGCAAGATCGGCAAGCGCTATCTCTCGGTCGAAAGTCACATCCGCATGATGGCTGCGGCGCAGCCCTTCATCTCGGGCGCGATCTCGAAAACCATCAACATGCCGAACGACGCCACGGTGGACGACTGCAAGTCGGCCTATCTGCTGTCGTGGAAGCTCGCGCTGAAGGCCAACGCGCTCTATCGCGACGGATCGAAACTGTCCCAGCCGCTCAACTCGCAGCTCATCGTCGATGATGACAGCGACGACGACGCGATCGAGGCGCTGATGGACAAGCCGATGGCCGCCCGCACCGCACAGGTGGCGGAAAAGGTTGTCGAGAAGCTGGTGGAGCGCATCGTCGTGCTGCGCGAGCGCGAAAGGATGCCGGACCGCCGCAAGGGCTATACCCAGAAGGCCGTGGTCGGCGGCCACAAGGTCTATGTCCGCACCGGCGAATACGACGACGGCCGCCTGGGCGAGATCTTCATCGACATGCACAAGGAAGGCGCTGCGCTGCGCTCCTTCATCAACAACTTCGCCATCGCGGTGTCGCTCGGCCTGCAATACGGCGTGCCGCTGGAGGAATATGTCGACGCCTTCACCTTCACCCGCTTCGAGCCGGCGGGACCGGTGCAGGGCAACGACTCGATCAAGTACGCGACCTCGATCCTCGACTACGTATTCCGCGAACTCGCCGTCAGCTACATGGGCCGCTACGACCTCGCCCATGTCGATCCGTCGGAGACCGGCTTCGACGCGCTCGGCAAGGGCGTGGCCGAAGGCAAGACGCCGGAAGGCCAGCAGGCCACCCGCTATGTCTCGAAGGGCCTGACCCGCTCACGCACCGACAACCTCGTCGTCATGCGCGGGGGCAATGATGCACGGGGGTCTTCGTCCTCAGCCGCCGGCGACGGCGGCGCGCGTACTTCCGTCCCCTCCCCCCTCGCAGGAGAAGGCCGGGCCGCAGCGGCCAGCGTCACGGCCCTCTCATCCTCGCGCGCGGGCGATACGCTCGAAGGCGCGGCCGCGCTGAAGCAGGAGACTGGTCATGATCTCTCGCCGACCGAACGGCTGGAGCAGCAGCAGAGAAACAAGGTCGCCGCGCCGGCAATCGCACCGACCAAGGCCGAGCGCCGCGCCGAAGCGAAGGCAAAAGGCTACGAGGGCGAGATGTGTCCGGAGTGCGCCAACTTCACGCTGGTGCGCAACGGCACCTGCATGAAGTGCGATACGTGTGGAAGCACGACGGGGTGTAGTTAGGAGACAGATAAATGATTAAATTCATTCCGTCAGAAGACATTGATAAGATTGCGTTAGCCCATCGCCGCGCATTGGGCTTCCGAGATGATCAGATGATCGACGGAATGACTCTTAATTACCAAGCTCAAGAAACGCTATCCTGAGTTTGACTACCGGCGAGTACCGAACGGTTCACTCAACAGTGCTGATGCACAGTGGGATGACCGCAAAAAGCTAATAACCCTTACTGAAGTGAACCGCCCCGAGTTTGCCGGAGGCTGTTTGGTTTGAGTCACGCCGCCATGGCTGTCTCGTCGAGCATGGCGTAGTAGCGCTCCTCGGCTTCGGCCGGCGGGATGTTGCCGATGGGCTCCAGCAGCCGGCGATGGTTGAACCAGTCGACCCAGGCGAGTGTGGCGAACTCGACCGCCTCGAAGCTCCGCCACGGCCCGCGCCGATGGATGACCTCGGCCTTGTATAGACCGTTGATCGTTTCGGCGAGCGCGTTGTCGTAGCTGTCGCCGACGCTGCCGACCGAAGGCTCGATGCCCGCCTCGGCCAGGCGCTCGGTGTAGCGGATGCTGACGTATTGCGAACCGCGATCCGAGTGATGGACGAGACCAGCCTTGCTGGCGGGGCGCCGTTCATGCAGCGCCTGCTCCAAGGCGTCCAACACGAAGGCGGCATGAGCTGCGCGGCTGACGCGCCAGCCGACGATCCTGCGAGCATAGGCATCGATCACGAAGGCGACATAGACGAAGCCCGACCAGGTGCTCACGTAGGTGAAGTCGGATAGCCACAACATGTTTGGAGCTGGCGCGTGGAAGACCCGGTTCACGTGATCGAGCGGGCACGGAGCTGCCTTGTCCTGCACGGTCGTGCGGATCGGCTTGCCGCGGATGACGCCCTGCAGGCCGAGATCAGCCATCAGGCGCTCGACGGTGCAGCGAGCAACCGGGATGTTCTCCCGGTTCAGCTGCCGCCAGACCTTCCTCACGCCATAGACCTCGAAGTTCTCGACGAAGACGCGCTCGATCTCAGGCTTCAGCCTCAGGTCCCGCTTTGCCCTTGCCGACAGCTTCGTGGGATCGGCGCGCTTGGCGAGGTCGTCATGGTAGGTCGAGGGGGCGATCGGCAGCACCCTGCAGATCGGCTCGACCCCGTGGACCTCTCGGTGACCGTCGATGAAGGCGATCATGTCTTTGACCGGCGGTCGAGCTCCGCCATCGCAAAATACGCCGACGCCTTGCGCAGGATCTCGTTCGCCTGCCGAAGCTCACGGTTCTCCCGCTCCAGCGCCTTGAGCTTCTCGGTGACCTCGCTCGGAAGACCGGCGCGCGTGCCGCTGTCGACCTCAGCCTTCTTCACCCACTCATTGAGCGACTGCGCCGTGCAGCCGATCTTCGTCGCGATCGAGGAGACCGCGGCCCACCGGGACCGATGCTCCTTCTCGTGATCGAAGACCATCCGCACCGCGCGGGCCCGCACTTCCGGAGAAAACCGGTTCCTCGTCTTGCTCATCATGGCTCCACCTTCTCAAGGTTGGGAGCCTCCGGCAAACTCGGGGCGGTTCAAAGCGACTTTTGAGGGCATGAACCAAAAAAAGCCGCGGAGTCTGTTTGCCGTCGTCCATGAAGTTGGGCATGCGTTATTAGGTCATAAGGGTATTCTCAACCGTGGTCCATCAAGCGTTGTTGCCGCATCGTTGTCCTCTAATCTCAAACGAATGGAGCATCAAGCGAACTCATACGCAGGTTTTTTGATGCCTGATCACTCAGGACTCCGAACTATGACCATTGACCAAATTATCAAAGCTTATAACGTCAGCAGCGAGGCCGCGCGAATTCGGTGGTCTCAATTTCGCTAGTCAGTCACAAGATGAACATTTCGGCATCTAGCGTTCGTTTCGACGAACATACAATGTGGGTCGAACTGACTGACGGTCGCACGCTCGGCGTGCCGCTGGCATGGTTTCCGCGGCTCTTGAGGGCGACACCCGCGCAACGCGACAAGGTCGAGATCAGCCGCGTCGGGCTGCACTGGGACGACCTCGACGAGGACATCTCGATTGCAGGGATACTGGCCGGACGCGGCGATGTCACGCATCGCCCGGATCATGCGGCGTGATGCTTGCAGTGCTGAAGCCAAAGGGTAGCATGCCTCGCTTCGATAACCTTGTCGAAGTATTTGGAATGGACAAGGCGTTTCCAGATCGCATCTGGCCCCGCGACAAATGCTCTCGCGAGCGAAATTTTTAAAGTGTTGAAGCTCCGCAACTCGCCAAACCCACGCTTTCAACACTACATCGACGACAACAATTGTCTCACCTTATAAACGTACTCAAAACTAGTCTATCGCACGTGCGTCACAAAGCCGAATACGTACGCCGCCGGGCAACATACCCTCACCCCCGGCGAGCTCATCCCATACCCAGCGTCATCAAATGCCGAGGTGTTTGATAACCGCCAATCCGGCGAAGAAAGCAACCAGCAGTAGCGCGCCGATTATGACGTAGACGTTCTTGCGGCGTTTGCTCATACTTGGCGCCCCGTTGTATTCTCGCGTCGAACTGCGCCATTCCCTGAAATCGTTCATTGTTCAAACCTCCGTCGCCGCCGGCCGTAAGCGCCACGCGCAGGAAGCGATTAACGCACCCTCGCCCGCGCGTCCACACTGCTCTGATCCCATAACCGGAAACCGCCCTCGAACGCATCGGCATTGTCGCCGCGCCGCGATTTCGGCGGCAGCTTTTCGAGATGCCTGGCGTTACCCCCGCCGATCAGCACCTCGTCCGGTTCGAGCGCGGCCGAAAGCTGCGCGATGATGTCGAAGACATGCTTGCGCCATTTCTTGTCGCCGCTGTGCTTCCGCCCCGCCTTCCCGGCGTAATCCTCATAGGTTTTACCCTTCCGGTATGGCAGGTGAGCCAATTCCATCGGCTCCGGTTCGCCGTCCGCGATCATCGCGGAGCCGAGCCCGGTGCCGAGCCCGAGAAACAGCATCCGCCCGCCGCGATAGCCGCCGAGCGCCTGCATCAACGCATCGTTGACGACGCGGGTCGGCTTGCCGAACGCCTTCTGAAAATCGAATCCTTTCCACCCCACGCCGAGATTGACGGGTTCGCGCAGCGGGCGATTTCCGCAGACCGGGCCGGGATAGCCGATCGAAACGACGTCGAAGGACCAGTCCTTCGTCAGCGCCTTGATCTTGCGCACCATCTCTTTCGCCGTGAGACCGGGTCCGGATTCGAACTTGCGCGGGACGCGGTCCGTGTTGGTCATCATCTTGACATTGGACCCGCCGACGTCGATCGCGAGAATGGTCGGGTTCATCCGGCTGGAGCGTGCTGCCTTCATGGTCCGTCCTCGAAACATCTGATGCGCGGCCAGCGGCGCTTCAAAAGTGCCGATCTCAACCGCCGGCGCTTCTCGATTGCTCTCCGCTTGCGGCCGTTCAAATTCGGGCCTAACTAGAGCCTTTCCGCTTCTGCTTGAACAGGAGCGAGGCTCTAGATTGTTGTTTTGACGCGTTTTCTTTCCGCGAACCGGTATCCACTTCGCTCGAAAACGCTATAGCCGCGGTATCCTGCCTGTCTCACTATCATGCTCGCTGTTCCGGAGTGCCTCTTGATGACCGACGCCCCCTATATGCCGCCAAAAGTCTGGACTTTCGATAAAGAGAATGGGGGCAGATTCGCTTCGGTCAACCGGCCGACCGCCGGCGCGACCCACGAAAAGGTGCTGCCCGTCGGCAAGCATCCCTTCCAGCTTTATTCGCGGGGAACGCCGAACGGCCAGAAGGTCACGATCATGTTCGAGGAACTGCTCGCACGCGGTCACGCCGGCGCGGAATATGACGCGTGGCTGATCCAGATCGACGGCGAGCAGTTCGGCTCGGGGTTTGTCGAGGTCAATCCGAATTCGAAGATTCCGGCGCTGGTTGACCGTTCGAGACCCGTGCCGTTCCGCGTCTTCGAGTCCGGTGCGATTCTCCTGCATCTTGCGGACAAGTTCCGCGAGTTCATCCCCAGGGCGACGGCGGCGCGCGCGGAATGCCTGTCCTGGTTGTTCTGGCAGATGGGCAGCGCGCCCTATCTTGGCGGCGGCTTCGGGCATTTCTACCACTATGCGCCGGAGAAGATCGAATATGCCATCAATCGCTTCGCGATGGAAACGAAGCGGCAGATGGATGTGCTCGACCGCCGGCTCAAGGACAACGAGTATCTTGCCGGCAACGAGTACACGATCGCGGACATGGCGGTGTGGCCATGGTACGGCGGCTTGGCCGAGGGCAGGCTCTACGGCGACAGCGCAACCTTCCTCGACGTCCAGAGCTACAAGAACGTGCAGCGCTGGACGGCGCAGATTGCCGCACGGCCCGCGGTGAAGCGCGGCCGCATCGTCAACCGCACCTCCGGTGATCCCGCAAGCCAGCTTCACGAGCGCCACGACGCCTCGGATTTCGAGACCCGGACGCAGGACAAGCTGGCGAAGCAGGGTTGAGACCCGCCCTCTTTCATTAGCAGCCGTTCCGGGCTGGAGGCTCATGCAATGCAAGGAAAGGTCATCGCCGTCACCGGAGCTTCCGGCGCGCTGGGCAAGGTGGTCGTGGATGCCGCCATCACGCGCGGCGCCAGGGCGGCCTGCATTAACCGGGCTGTGGCAAGGGGCGATGCCACGGCCGACCGGATCGAATTGGGCGGCGTCGATCTGACTGATCCCGCACAGGCCTTGCAAGCCATCGATGCGGCGGCCGCGCATTTCGGCCGGCTCGACGTTCTCGTCAACGTTGCCGGCGCGTTTGCCTTCGAAACCGTCGCGGACGGCGATCCGAAGACCTGGCAGCGCCTTTACGCGATCAATGTGGCGACCGCGCTGAACGCCTCGCGAGCGGCGATCCCGCATCTGGTTGCGTCCGGCGCCGGACGCATCGTCAACATCGGTGCGATCGGTGCCTTGCAGGCGGGCGTTGGCATGGGCGCCTATGCGGCGTCGAAAGCGGCCGTGCATCGGCTGACCGAAGCGCTTGCCTCCGAGTTGAAAGGCAAGGTGACCGTCAACGCCGTCCTGCCCTCGACGATCGACACGCCGGCCAATCGCAGGGACATGCCGAAAGCGGATTTCGCGACCTGGGTGACGGCGGACGAACTGGCTGATGTCATCCTGTTTCTGGCAAGCGATGCGGCGAGCGGCGTGACCGGGGCGCTGCTTCCCGTGCGCGGACGCGTTTGAATCGCGATCCATCGTTATATATAATTGAATATAATATCTTTGTGTCTCGAGCTTCGCTTCTCGTTGAACTGGAGAAGCTTGCTGTTTGACGCGCCGTCTTCACGCCAGCCTATAATTTCCCATCTCCCGCGAAGGCACGAGGACGTTCTTGCTTGGAAACGCTTTAGAACCCGATTTTAGACCCTTGTGTTTCCATCGTAACGTGTAATTATACCGCTGTTGCTATCTCGGGTAGCGGCAAGAGTTCCACCCCTCAGCTTCACGGTTTCCTTTCCTTCGTCGCTTCAGCGGGGATCAGGGTCGAAATGCCTAACCTTCGCAGCAGCTATGATTACGAGGACTTGCTGGCTTGCGGCCGTGGCGAGATGTTCGGCCCCGGCGAACCCAAACTTCCGTTGCCGCCGATGCTGATGTTCGATCGCATCACGGAGATTACCGAAGGCGGCGGGAAATATGGACGCGGCCTGGTGCGCACCGAGCTCGACATCAAACCGAACCTCTGGTTCTTCCAATGCCATTTTCAGAACGACCCGGTGATGCCCGGCTGTCTCGGTCTCGACGGGCTTTGGCAGATGGTGGGATTCTATCTGGTCTGGCTTGGCCGCGACCGGAATGTGCGGGCTCGTGCGCTCGGTCTTGGTGACTTGAAGTTTACAGGTCAAATCTTGCCGCACGCCCGCAAGATATCCTACACGGTCGATATCAAGCGGGTGATGCGTTCGAAGCTGGTGATGGCGATTGCCGACGGTACAGTCAGCGTCGACGGCGATACGATTTATCATGCCAAGGATCTTCGGCTCGGCCTGTTCAAGAGCCTGCCCGGATCACCGATTGAGCCGACAAGCTGATAAGCTCCCGGCTATTGAGTCGGCTTGAGCTTGTACCGTGGAAACCTCGCTTTATCTTCCGGTCAAACGCCATCTTGAAAGCCTTGGTTTCTCGGTCAAAGGCGAAGTCGGAGGCTGCGACCTGGTTGCGCTGAACGGCGATGATCCGCCTGTCGTGGTGATCGGCGAACTGAAGCTGAGCTTCAATCTGGAGCTTATCCTGCAAGGCGTCGAGCGCGCGGGCGCATGTGATGAGGTCTGGCTTGCCGCCAGGCTGTCGATGCGTGGCAAGGGCCGCGAGAGCGACGCGCGCTATCGCAACCTGTGCCGGCGGCTCGGGTTCGGAATGCTCGGGGTGACACACCAGGGGAATGTCGAAGTGCTGGTGGCTCCCTCCGCTGCCAGTCCGCGCCGTAACCCGAAGAAGCGTTCCCGCCTTGTCATGGAGCATCAACGCCGCAGGGGCGATCCCGTTGCCGGCGGCAGCACGCGAATGCCGATCATGACAGCGTATCGCCAGCAGGCGCTGAGCTGCGCGGCCGCGATGGCTGCGGGTCCATGCCGCGTGCGGGATCTCAGAGGAGAGAATCCCGATGCTGGAAAAATCCTTCTTCACAATGTCTATGGATGGTTCGATCGCGTCGATCGTGGAATTTATTGCCTGACCGAGGCTGGCAAGGACGCGCTGAAGCGATGGCCGCAGCAGTCATGCGAAGCAGTGCCGATCGTCGAATGAGTTCAAAGGGTCGAGCTTCTGGTCAGCCGGAGGATCTTCAATCAAAGCGCGGCGGCATGTCGCATGTGATCATCTCCACCTGGCAAAGCGCGTCAAAATGCATAGCTGTTTTGCCACCGGGGATTCCGTATTGAGTCAAGGTGCCGAGTTTCCTGAAGCGGGAGAAGCCTGCCTCTGCTTTCCGCTTCGTCATGCTGAATGCCTGTCGTGTTCTGAATTTGAATCGAAAGGCGCTGATGTCGGAGGCGAAACGTCGAAGAGCCGTCATTCTTCGAACGATTATGGTCATGGTGCGTTAAGGCGTTTCACGTCAATTTTTCATGGGCCGGGTTTGCGCAACCATTGAGGCGAATGATGAGCGAAGGCTGGCATACAAAATATGGCATCCGACGGGTTCGCCGCGATCCTCCCACGTTGGAGGAAGCTATCTTCGCCGCCACCGGGATCACCGACGATCTCGATTCGCAGGCGGAGATTGCGGCATCACTGATTGGAATGCCCTTCGATATCGTTCACGCAGAGGTCAAGAAGACCGCTCGGGCTGTGACGCGGTCGCCCACGACACGCGTGATCGTCGGTGAGCAAGGCGCGCTGCGTTCGGTCGTGGTCGAGCGCCGTGTGGTCCGCAGATTCGGCAACGACAAGCGACTTTGACGCGAACGGGTATTACCGCAATCCTTTTCGCTTTTGATGGAATCAGAAGCGAGGCTCTAATTGTTGTTTTGACGCGTTTTCTTCACGCGAACCGGTATCCACTTCGCTCCAAAACGCTATAGAACCACTATTTGTTGCGCTCGCGAGCACAGTTCACGTTCTTGGGAGTTATGTGAATCGCGTTACGAGACTGCGAATTGAACGCTTTCCTATGCGCCTAGTCGATCTCAGAATCTTTTGGCGTCTGGTTGGAGCGAACCGGTATCCATCACGACGCTTGAACCCTACAGAAATCGAATGCTGGAATATCGTGGCCCGCTCCTCCTCCTCATGATAGTCGGCACGCTGACCGTTGCGGCGACCGCCGCATACGCCTCGCAAGTTTCGCGAGAGACCGATGTCGTTAATCTGCGGCTGGGCGAACGCATTCTTGTTGATGACGGATCCTGTCCGGCGGGCCATATCAAGGAAGTCTCCGGTACGAAACTGACCCCGGCCGGCGTGGTTCGAGCACGCAAGTGCATACCGCGGATTCGCTTAAAGCGATGAATGCGTGCCACGATCACGGTTCGAAAGACGACCTCCCTCGGGCCGAACCTCTATTTTGATCGAGCATGGTCTGATCAAGTTGAATCGGACCATGCTTCATTCTGGCCGCAGTGTAGCCGTATTTCCTCGCGGTGAGCGGCCCTTCGGGTCGGGATCATGCTCTAATCGGAAATGAAATCCGCGCATTTTTGCATGGCCGTGTCCGAAGCGCCCCATGGCATGATCGGTATCGAGGACGTTGAATTCTGCGGCGAGCCTTCGATCACCCGGTCGGAGTAAACCATGTAGACCAGCACGTTTCGTTTGACGTCGCAGCCCCGTACGATCTGCATCTTCTTGAAGAACAGCGAACGCCGCTGCCGGAATATGTCATCGCCCTGCTTCAGCTTTTCCTTGAAGCGTATCGGTCCCGTCTGGCGGCAGGCCAGCGAGATATCTGAGACCTCCTCCGCCACTCCGAGCCACCCCTTGATGCCGCCTTTTTCGGGTACCGTGAAATGGCACGCAACACCTTCGATTCCCGGATCGTCGACGCCATAAGTCGCAAGCTTGTCATTCGGCGTCAGCAGCTTGAAAACCGTCGAGCGGCGAAAGATCAGGTCGGGCTCGTCTGCTGCATGGGCGTAAGTTCCCGCGAGCATCGCTATCGTCAGAACGATGAAGGCCAATAAGGTCTGAGCCGTCCGGCGCCTCTCATCATGAATTCGAGCTCGAAATGTCATCAGGTAGCTCCATTTGCTGAGTCCGGCCTATGTAGGTTCTTCAAGTTTCGGAAAAAAGATCCCGATCGTCCAGCAAGCCGAGAATTAGAGTCGTGTGAAGGATTTTGCATTACCCTGCGTAAGCTGACCGGGAACCGACACGGGCCGGCCGGGCGTGACGTCCGCGACGCTCATCTGAACCATGATTCGAGGGACGAAGGCGTGAGTAAATATTGGTGCTTCCTGCGCGCGATACGGTGGCGTTCGTTGTCCGCCAATTTTCCCCTTGCTCGCGCAGGTGCATATCCCTGCCCGCGGCGCGTCGGGTTGGGACTGGTAGCCGCGATCCTGATCGGACTCGGATCACCCGCTCACAGCCAGTTCTTCTGGCAGGAGGATTACCCGGAGGTTTTTATCGAGCCGCCTCCCCAGCCGCCTCCCCAGCCGCCGCCCGTGACGAGGCCGCAGGCGCACGAATCCAAACCTCGCCGTCTTTCAAAGCCAGAACCGACGGCCAGGGTCATACGGAAGCCAAACGGTCCGATCATCATCGCCGTTTCAATCCGCCGGCAAACGATGAAGGTCTACGACGGCAACGGCCTTTTCGCCGAAACGCCGGTGTCGACCGGAATGCGCGGCCACTCAACTCCAATGGGGGTTTTCAGCGTCATTCAGAAGCGAAAATGGCATCGCTCGAACATCTACAGCAACGCGCCGATGCCCTACATGCAACGCATCACCTGGTCCGGCATCGCGATGCACGCGGGCGCGCTTCCGGGGTATCCGGCATCGCACGGATGTATCCGAATGCCTCTGGACTTTGCGGTGAAGATGTGGGGCTGGACCAGGATTGGCGCGAGGGTCATCATCACGCCTGGCGAGGTGACGCCCGCGGATTTTTCGCACCCGCTGCTGACAGCCCGCCGGCCTAAGTCCGAGACGGTGCCGGCCGAGGTGAAAGCCTCCGACGCCGGCAATGCGATGCCGCAAGTCGAAGTTTCATCGATTGCATCCGATCTGCCCGCGACCGGTGAGCCCGCTGCCGCAACGCCCGAGTCCGCCATCGGACCGGTCAGGACGGATTCAGGAAATACGCAGGACGCCGACACGACGGTAACGGCGGCGGTCAAGGTTGACGGAGATGCAGCGGCCTCCCCGGCCGGAACTCCGGCAGCGCCGGAGGATCAATCGCAGTCCTCTCCGGAAAGCGCTGAGAAAACCGGGCTTATGGCGGTCTCCGCATTGAAGCGCAACGACCGGATCGCGGTGTTCGTCAGCGGCAAGGACAGCAAGATCTATGTGCGGCAGAACTTTTCGCCGATATTCGATGCTCCCATCACGATCGCCGCAAGCGATCGGCCCTTGGGAACACACGTGTTCACGGCGAGAACCACCAGGGACAGCAAGGATGACTTCCGCTGGTCGGTGGTCTCGCTCCCGGCGCCGGCGCACCGCGCCGATCGGATTCACATCTCAAAAAACCAGCCCGCCCGGCAAACGAAGGTGGCCGACGCGACGGCCAGACCAATTTCGGTTCCGGAGAACCCCACCGAAGCGTTGGATCGCGTCTCCTTTCCGGAAGACGTCATGGCGAAGATCGCAAGCGCTCTTTCAACGGGAGACTCGATCGTTATCTCCGATCAGGGGATCGCGGGCAGCGGCGAAACCGGTGAAGGCACCGACTTCATCGTCAAGCTGCCATAATGTGGCGATTCAACCGTTCGAGCTTTCGCTGAGCGGCATGTCACGCGCAACGCGGTCTCGGAGAAAGCGGTCCAGTTGGGGATAAATGCCGTTTCCGTCGAAGTGGCCGCCCCTGGCTGCGCTAGGATAACAAAGCGGACGACTCAACCGCGAAACCTTTGGGGTGATCGAGATGCGCATGACGGCGGTGCTGATTTCTGCAGGCGTGATTTCGTTGTGCGCAGCCACGGTTGCCTGGTCGCAGACACCGGCGCCCAAGGGAGCTCAGAACGCCGCGCCGGTTCCCGTGCGGGCCAGCGGGCCGCAGGTCGCCTGTAACGGAAGCCCCGACGCGCTCGGTGTTGCGCGCGTGGTCCAGATCGACACGACCGGCGGTCCGGGCTTCGGTTTCGAGCATTTCAAGCAACTCGACTTCCTGCGGGACAAGGAAGTGGTGTTGACGTTCGATGATGGCCCATGGCCCGGAAAAACGCCCGCCGTGTTGAAGGCGCTTGCGGATCAATGCACCACCGGCATCTTCTTCTCGATCGGCAAGCACGCGACATATCATCCCGAAATCTTGCGGAATGTCGCCGCCGCAGGACACACGATCGGCGGTCACACCTGGTCCCACGCCAACCTCAACAACAAGAAGCTGTCCGAGGACCAGCGCAAGGAAGAAATCGAGAAAGGCTTCAGCGCCGTCAAATGGGCGCTCGAAGCTGAACCCGCGCCGTTCTTCCGCTTTCCGGCGCTTCAGCATCCGCCGGAAATCGTGACGTATCTGGGCGAACGCAATGTCGCGATTTTCTCCTGCGACGTCGACTCGTTCGACTTCAAGACCCGCAATGCCGAACAGGTGGTCACCAACATCTTCAAGAAACTGGACAAGGTCGGCAAGGGCATCATCCTGATGCACGATTTTCAGAAGCATACGGCGGAGGCGCTTCCTGAGATTCTGCGCAGGCTCAAGGCGGGCGGCTACAAGGTGGCGCAGATGAAGGCCAAGGCCCCGATCCAGACGCTTGCGCAATATGACGAGGCGCTGAAGAAGGATACCAAGCTCCCGACCGTGAGCACGCGCCCGATCGATAGCGTAGTCCAGACCATCTCCGAGTAGCGTGACGATTCAGGACGAAAAATGCTTCGCATCGAAGGTTACGTTATCGTGTCGGCTGACGGAATGCTTGCCGATGCCAACCGGGTGATGCCCGAAGCGCTGAAGTTCAAGGGCGATCTCGAGTTCTTCACGTCGGGCCTCGATGACGCGGCTGTCGTCGTTCACGGGCGCAATTCGTTCGAGGATCAGCCCAACTCTCCGCTTCGCAAAAGGATCATTCTCACCCATCGCGTCGCTGGTGTTGAGCCTGATCCCGAAAACGAAAAAGCGACTTTGTGGAATCCCGCCGGCGCTTCGTTCGAGGACGCCTGCTCCCATGCCGGAGTGCGCGACGGAACTGCCGCGATCATCGGTGGGCCTACGGTTTTCGAGATGTTCCTCGATCGTTATGATACGTTCTGGCTGTCGGAAGCTCCGCATGTTAGGCTGCCCGGAGGCGAAGGCTGCTTCCCCGCCGTCCCTGATAGCTCTCCGCAAGCCGTGCTGACGGCGCATGGCCTTCAGCCTCGCGAGGTCCGGATTCTCGATGCGAAGAACGATGTTGGCGTCACCGCATGGCGCCGGACATGATCCGCTTCAACTTGATCGGATCGGATCATGCTCTAGATTCGGCCCGCGCGTTCCTGCGCTTCGACCACCGCAATAGCCGTCATGTTGAGTATGCCGCGCGCCGTCACTGACGGAGTCAGAATATGCGCGGGACGCGCGGGACCGATCAGGATAGGCCCGACCAGTAGCCCGTTGCCGAGCACCTTGATCATCTGATAGGCCGCGTTCGCCGCATCGAGGTTGGGCAGGATCAGAACGTTGGCGACGCCGGTTAGCCGGGAATGCGGCAGGATCAACTGTCGCGCGGACTCGGACAGGGCGGTATCGCCCTGCATCTCCCCGTCCGCCTCGATATCGGGATGTCGGGTGATGAAGATCTCGGTCGCCCGGCGCGCCTTGCGCGCCGATTCGGTATCGTAGCTGCCGAAATCGGAGTGCGACACGAAAGCGATCTTCGGCTTGATGTTGAAGCGCTGCACATGCACCGCGGCCTGGCCTGCGATATCAGCCAGTTCTTCCGCGGACGGATTCGGGCGGACCTGCGTATCCGCGATGAAATAGGCGCCCTTGCCGGTGATCATCAGCGACAGCGCGGCAAAGTCGCTTGTCTCCGGCAGATACCCGATGATCTCCCGGATATGCCGGAGGTGCCGCATATAGCTGCCTTCGACGCCGCACAGCATCGCATCGGCTTCGCCTCGCACCACCGCGAGCGCCGCGATCACCGTCGCGTTGGTGCGGATCGTGGTGCGGGCGACGTCCGGTGTCGCGCCGTGCCGGCCGGCGACGTCGATATAGGACTGCACATAGGAGCGGTAGCGGGGATCGTCCTCGGGATTGACAAGGTCGAAATCCCTGCCCGCCTTGATCGCGAGACCGAGACGCCTGATCCGCGTTTCCACCACGGACGGGCGACCGACCAGGATCGGACGGGCCAGTTGCTCCTCGAGCACCTGCTGGGTTGCCTGCAGCACCCGCATATCCTCGCCCTCGGCGTAAATCACCCGAAACGGCTGCTTCTTCGCCTCCGCGAAGACCGGCTTCATGACGAGGCCGGACCGGAAAGCAAAGCGTTCAAGCCGCGCGTGGTACTCGTCGAAGTTCGTGATCGGCCGCGTCGCTACTCCCGAGGCCATGGCGGCCTTCGCGACGGCGGGCGCGATGCGCAGGATCAGCCGGGGGTCGAATGGACCGGGAATCAGGGAACCAGGCCCGAACCCCTGGGTCTCGCTGTCAAACCGGATTGCCGCGTCAAGCGGCGGTTCGCGCGCGAGCCGGGCGATGGCATCGACAGCGGCCAGCTTCATCTCCTCGTTGATCGCGGTGGCGCCGACGTCGAGAGCGCCGCGAAAGATAAAGGGAAAGCACAGGACGTTGTTCACCTGGTTGGGAAAGTCCGAACGGCCGGTGCAGATCATGGCGTCGGGCCGCGCCTTGCGCGCCTCTTCCGGCATGATTTCCGGCACAGGGTTGGCGAGCGCCAGCACCAGCGGCCTGTCCGCCATCTGCGCGACCATTTCCGGCGTCAGCACGCCCCCGGCGGAGACACCAAGAAACACATCCGCGCCTGAAATCACCTCGGCAAGCTTGCGTTTGTCCGTCTTCTGCGCGTAAGCCGCCTTCCACTTGTCCATCAGCGTATCGCGGCCCTCGTACACAACGCCGTCGATATCGCAGACCCAGATGTTCTTGCGCTGCGCGCCCATCGACACCAGCAGATTGAGGCAGGCGATTGCGGCCGCGCCCGCGCCGGAAGCAACGATCTTCACTTCCGCGAGCGCCTTGCCGTTCAGCATCAGGGCGTTGGAAACTGCGGCCGCGACAATGATCGCGGTGCCGTGCTGGTCGTCATGGAACACCGGAATCTTCATCCGGCCCTTCAGGCGCTCCTCGATCTCAAAGCACTCCGGCCCCTTGATGTCTTCAAGGTTGATCCCGCCGAAGGTCGGCTCCAGCGCCGCGACCGTCTCCACCACGCGCTCGATGGTGTCGGCGGCGATCTCGATATCGAACACGTCGATACCGGCGAACTTCTTGAACAGGATCGCTTTGCCTTCCATCACGGGCTTGGAGGCGAGCGGCCCGATATTGCCAAGGCCGAGCACGGCGGTGCCGTTCGACACCACCGCGACCAGATTGGCCCGGCCGGTTAGCGTGGCGGCTTCCGCCGGATCGGCGACGATCTCCTCGCAGGCCGCGGCTACGCCGGGCGAATAGGCCAGCGCGAGGTCACGCTGGTTGGCGAGCGGCTTTGTCGGCTGGATTTCGAGTTTGCCGGGACGCGGGGAGCGATGAAAGGACAGCGCGGCGGAGCGAAGATCCTCTGAATACGACACGTTGCAGCGCTCCTTGCCGCCTGCCTTGGTCAGCTCCCGGCGTAGGTTCTGACGATGGTGCGCGCGGGCCTACTGGCCCGGGCGTAAGCCTACGCCAAAGCGCTCCGGCCCGAGCCATGCCCCTGATTCCTCCGACATTTGAGAAAAGCCGGTGGAATCGGGGACGCCGAAGTTGGAATCGAGGCGTTAATTCTGCGGCAGATTGAGCCGGATATGAAGCTCGCGCAACTGCTTCGGAGCGACTTCTGACGGCGCGCCCATCAGCAGGTCTTCGGCCCGCTGGTTCATCGGAAACAGCGAAATCTCGCGCAGGTTGTTTGTTCCGCAGAGCAGCATGACGATACGATCGACGCCGGCCGCCATGCCGCCATGCGGCGGCGCGCCGTACTGAAACGCGCGGTACATGCCGCCGAACCGCTCGACCACGTCGTTCTCGCCATAGCCCGCGATTTCGAACGCCTTCACCATCGCTTCCGGCCGGTGGTTGCGGATGCCGCCTGAGGCGATCTCGTAGCCGTTGCAGGTGATGTCGTACTGGAACGCCTTGATCGTCAGCGGATCCTGGGTGTTGAGCGCATCGAGCCCGCCCTGCGGCATCGAGAAGGGATTGTGCGAGAAGTCGACCTTCTTATCTTCTTCATTGTACTCGTACATCGGGAAGTCGACGATCCAGGCCAGTTCGAAGCGGTCCTTGTCGATCAGGTTCAACTCCTCGCCGAGCCTGGTGCGCGCGAGTCCCGCGAATTTCCAGAATTTCGCCGGGTCACCCGCGACGAAGAACGCGGCGTCGCCAGCCTTGAGGCCAAGCTGAACACGAATCGCCTCGGTCCGCTCGGGTCCGATATTGTTGGCCAGCGGACCCGCCCCCTCGCCGCCTTCGCGCCACATGATGTAGCCGAGTCCCGGCTGACCCTCGCCCTGCGCCCACGAATTCATGCGATCGCAGAACGCCCGGCTGCCGCCGCCGGGTCCCGGAATCGCCCAGACCTGGTTCTTCGAATCCTCAAGCATCCGCGCGAACACCTTGAAGCCGGAGCCGCGGAAATGCTCGGAGACGTCCTGCATCAGCAGCGGATTGCGCAAGTCGGGCTTATCAGTGCCGTACTTGCGCAAACTCTCGGCGAACGGGATGCGCGGCCAGTTCCTGGTGACCGGCTTGCCCTTGGCGAACTCCTCGAACACGCCAGTTATAACCGGCTCAACCGCAGCAAAAACATCGTCCTGCTCGACAAAGCTCATCTCAAGGTCCAGCTGGTAGAATTCGCCCGGCAGGCGGTCGGCGCGCGGGTCCTCGTCGCGGAAGCACGGCGCGATCTGGAAGTAGCGGTCGAAGCCCGACATCATCAACAGTTGCTTGTACTGCTGCGGCGCCTGCGGCAGCGCGTAGAACTTGCCGGGATGAATGCGCGAGGGAACCAGGAAGTCGCGCGCGCCTTCCGGTGATGAGGCCGTCAGGATCGGGGTCTGGAATTCAAAAAATCCCTGCTCTTTCATGCGCTTGCGCATCGAATCGACGATCGCGCCGCGGGTCATGATGTTCTGATGCAGATTCTCGCGACGAAGATCGAGGAAACGGTACTTAAGCCTTATATCTTCAGGGTATTCCTGTTCGCCGAACACCGGCAGCGGCAATTCGGCGGCGGGTCCGAGCACCTCGATCTCGGTGACATAGATCTCGACATCACCGGTCGGCAGTTCCGGATTCTCGGTGCCGGCGGGACGGCGTCGGGCCTTGCCGTCGATCCGCACCACCCATTCCGAACGAAGCTTTTCCGCCAGCGCGAAGGCCGGGGAGTCCGGATCGGCCACGCACTGGGTCAGCCCGTAATGGTCGCGCAGGTCGATGAACAGCACCCCGCCATGATCGCGAATCCGATGGCACCAGCCTGACAGGCGGACGGTCTGGTCGATGTGGCTGTCGCGGAGCGCGCCGCAGGTATGAGACCGATAGCGATGCATGGGAATCCTGCAAGAAGGCGTCAGAGGCGGAACAGGGTCGGACGAGCCGCTGGATGGTTGAGCGTCAGGGGTTTACCCGAGCGAAAGGTGCGCGGCAACCGAGAGGTGGAACCTGGAAGAGCGGCCCGGATGATCATTCTTGACCGGAAAAGTCTGAAGAAAACAAGCGCGGCGTGCTGCAAAAAAGCAGGGCGACAGGGCAAAAAAGACGAGCTATGGAGCGTTCATGGATCTGATTACCACCTCCGCGGAGCTGGCCTCCGTCTGCGCCCGCCTCGCCAGGCACCCGGTCATTACCGTCGACACCGAGTTCCTCCGCGAAACCACCTACTATCCCCTGCTCTGCGTCATTCAGCTGGCAAGTCCCGATGAAGCCGTGGTGGTCGATGCTCTCGCCGGGGGAATCGACCTGAAGCCGTTTTTCGCTCTGATGTCGAACGAAAGCGTCCTCAAGGTCTTCCACGCTGCACGGCAGGATATCGAGATTATCTGGCACCAGGCCGGGCTTATCCCCCATCCTGTCTTCGACACCCAGGTTGCCGCCATGGTGCTGGGACACGGCGATTCCATTGCCTATGACGCGCTGGTCGAGCGTATTACCGGACACCGTCCGGACAAGACCCACCGATTCACCGACTGGTCGCGCCGTCCGCTGACCGCGGAACAACTCGAATACGCCGTGGCGGATGTCACTCACCTCCGCGACGTCTTTGCCGCCCTCGACGCCGATCTCAGCAAGCGCGGACGCAGCGATTGGGTCAGCGAGGAGATGGAGGTCCTGACGTCGCCGAAGACCTACGACTTTCATCCCGAACGTGCATGGGAACGATTGAAGAGCCGGGTCCGCAAGCCGAAGGACCTTGCCGTCCTGATGGAAGTGGCGGCCTGGCGCGAACAGGAAGCCCAGAGCCGCAATATTCCACGGTCCCGTGTTCTGAAGGACGACGCCGTCGGCGATATCGCGATCCATGCGCCGAGTAGCCCGGAACGGTTGGCGACGCTGCGTTCGCTGCCCAAGGGTTTTGAACGGTCGCAATGGGGCGCTGATATCGTCGCGGCGGTCCAGCGCGGGCTTGCACGAGACCCGCGCACGCTGCCCCGGATCGAGAAGCCCCGCAACAATTCGAACGGCGCCGCCACGGTGGAGCTTCTCAAGGTTTTGCTGCGCATGACGTCCGAGCGCCATGCTGTCGCCAGCAAGGTGATCGCGACGGTGGATGACCTGGAACGGATCGTCGCCGATGACGAGGCCGATGTCGGTGCGCTGCACGGGTGGCGGCGTGAACTGTTTGGCGAGGCCGCCCTCGCCCTGAAGCATGGCCGGCTGGCTCTGGCGATCGAAAAGGGCCGCGTGGTGCGCGTGGAGCGAGCGTAGAGCTTTTTCGCTTCTGATGTGATCTGGAGCGAGGCTTTCCGATTCCTGAAGCACGCCCGCGATTCAGCGATGCACGTCATTCGACGGACCTCGACGCGATTAGCCTGCTGATCCGCGGACCGTCCATTTCCGAGATCCGGAACAGCCACCCTTCCCAGGCGAACTCGTCGCCGACCGCCGGTATTCGACCCAGCAACTCGATCGCGCAGCCCGCCACGGTATGGAAATCTCCATCGGGCTTGCGGCTGATGCCCAGGTGGATCATCGCTTCGTCGATCGGCATTCGTCCGTTGATGACAAACTTGCCGTCGCCTCCTCCCAGTATGTCCGGCTCCTCACCGGCATCCGGCAGTTCACCTGCGATGGACTCGAGCAGATCGGTGCGCGTGACGATCCCCTGCAACGTTCCGTACTCGTCGACCACGGTGCCGACGCGAACAGGTTGCGCCTTGAAACGCTCGATGGCTTGCAGGATCGGCGTGAACTCCGAGAGTGCGAGCGGTTGCTGCAACACCGCGAGCGGATCGACCTCACGTCCCTCAAGCGCCTGATCGAGCAGGTCTTGCTTGCGCAGTACACCCACGACCTCGTCGATGCTACCCTGCCCGATAACGACGTGCTCATGCTTGCACTCACGCACTACATTGAGAATCTCGTCCCGGCTGTCATCCGCGTCGGCCCAAACGATGCTCATCCGCGGGGTCATGATGTCGCTCACGTCGCGACGGGTGAGGCTGATGACCCGCTCAACGACTTCCCGCTGGGTTCGAGCAAGCAAGCCCGCTCGCTCGGTCTCGGCAACGAGAAGCCTGATCTCGTCAGGTGAGTGAAGCGTTTCCTTTTCGCTGGCGGCGCTGAGGCCGAACAGACGCAAGACGCCGTTGCCGAGCCCGTTCAATGACACGATCGCCGGTTTCAACAGCAACCCGAACAGCGCGAGCGGACGCACGATGATCAACGCGGTGGTCTCGGTCCGCTGCAAGGCGAGGCTCTTCGGCGCGAGTTCGCCAAGTACGATGTGCAGGATCGTAATGATGGCAAAGGCGATAATGATGGCGATGGCGTGAGCGCCGATTTCGGCGCCGGTACCGAATGGCAGAACCAGCAGCGGCTCGATCAGGTGCGCCAGCGCCGGTTCTCCGATCCAGCCCAGAGCCAATGACGACAGCGTAATTCCGAGCTGGCACGCCGCGAGATTATAATCGAGATGTTCAACCGCCTTCTGTAGCGCACGGGCGTTTGCGCCTCCGGCGGCAACCAGTTGCGCGACGCGGCTGCGACGCATCGCCACCAGTGAGAATTCTGAAGCGACGAAAAAGCCGTTCGCGATGACAAGAATGATGACAGAGAGAACTCCGGCCAGACTGGTTAAACTGTCATCACCCACGGCGATATCTCCTTATGGAAGGCGAGAGCGTTTTCGAGCGAGGTGAATACCGGTTCGCATGAAAAAAAGCGTCGAATCACGATCATAGAGCCTCGCCTCTGATTCCATCAGCAGCGAAAAGGCTCCTGGTGTTCCGCCACCACGACAACGTTACAGAAGCGGATGCTTAATGCGCAAAGAGAAAACGTCGCAGGCGGCGCTGATGAAAGCGCCTGGTGTGGTGGTTCAGAAGTTCGCTTTCAGGGTCCAGCGAATCTGCCAGGCGAACTTCTGAACCTAAACCACACTAGAATTATAAATTTGCCAGTGTCCCTGTGATTTCGAAGTTCGCATCAAAGGTTGCTGCAAGGGTTTGCGAACTTCGGAATCGGGACGCTAGAGCATGATCCGATCAAGTTGAATCGGACCATGCTCTAGAAATGGTTGTTTGGTCGCGTTTTCTTTACGCGAACCGGTATCCACTTCGCCGGAAAATGCTCTAGGTCGGATCGACATTCAGGATTCCCAGGCGGTCTGATCGCTGATTCATAGGGTTCCGTGATTCTGACACGGAGCTGCACGATGGGGATCAAGCGGTATGAGCTGAGCGATCATCAGTGGGCGAAGATTGCACCGTTGCTGCCAGGCAAGGCCTCTGATCCGGGACGGACGGGATCGGATAATCGGTTGTTTGTGAACGGCTGCCTGTGGGTGCTGCGATCCGGCGCGCACTGGTGTGACCTGCCGGAGCGCTATGGTCGCTGGAAGACGGTGCATCGGCGGTTCAGCAGGTGGTGCCATGCCGGTGTGTGGGAACGGGTGTTCTCCACCCTGACAGCCGATCGCGACAACCAGTATCTGATGCTCGACTCAACCATCGTTCGAGCCCATCAGCAGGCGGCTACCGGAAAAGGGGGGCCAAGGATCAGGCGCTGGGGCGTTCCCGAGGTGGACTGACCACCAAGGTCCACATGCTCGCCGATGCGCTGGGCCGACCCTTGCGTTTCATCGTCACCGCCGGGCAGGTCGGAGACATCACACAAGCCCCCGCGCTGCTCGAAGCCCAGGCCGGGGACGCCGTGCTGGCCGACAAGGCTTATGACAGCAACGCCTTGCGTGCACTCATCGCCGGCATGGGCGCCGAAGCGGTGATCCCCTCAAACAGGACGCGCAAAATCATCATCCCGCATGACGCCGGTCTCTACAAGCACCGCAACCGCATCGAGCGCTGCTTCAACCGTCTCAAGCACTTCCGCCGTTTCGCCACCCGCTACGACAGGCGAACCGTTCACTTCACGGGCTTCGTTCACCTGGCCGCAGCCCTGATCTGGCTGCCGTGAATGTCGATCCGGCCTAGCGGAGAACGATCGAGCCCGAGCGGCCGACAAGGCGCGCCAGTTGCTTGAACCGGCCGCCCACACGATCCGCGACCAGATCGACCAGCCGGTGTTCGAACACAAGCGTCAGCTTGCGGCCGCTGTTCTTGAAATGGGTGGCGGACAACACCCCCGGTTGAGCGGCTGAAATCAGATGCGCGACGCGAAAGGCGGCGCCCAGAATACGCGCTCTCTCATCCATGGGCGGCGTCACCAGTTCGCATACCTCGGGCGATGGCCCGTTTGCTTCGTTCAACCCGGCATAGCGGTAGTATACCGACAGCGCGACGAAGGCTCGTCCTTGATGGTCGATGCTGACGAAATTGCCATTCATGATCAAACTGAGCGTTTGCTCGCTGCGGTAGTCTGGATGGATGCGCCAGCCGATATCGGAAAGCAGGCAGGCGGTGTGGCGCAGCCGTCGGTCGTCTTCGGTCTCCTTAAGCTTGAGAGCCCGGAACAACCGGTCGGTCCATTTGATCAGCTCCTCGGCATGACACGCCGAGCGTGACAGCAGGCCGTTCAGCGTTTGCGCGGCGCAGATCAATCCATCCCTGGATTGGTCGGCAGCGGGCAGCATCGAATAAAGCAAACCCTCGCGGACGCCATAGGTCGAGAAGACGATGGCCTTCGGCTTCGCGATCCGGATGATGTGCTCCAGCACCAGAGCGGCGTAAGTCAGGAGCGGCTGCCGTGCTTCGGCCACGACCTCGATATCTGCCAGCATGTCGGAAGCAACCAGACGGCGCAGCCGCCGGACGAAATCAAGCGCGTCGGCCGCGGGGATGGAGTAACCGTGCATGACGCGAAGCGGATAACCGCTCTGGATGATGTGAAGGCGCGCCAGCGCCCGCCATGTTCCGCCGATAGCGTAGAAAGTGCGACTCTTGCCGGCCTTCAGTGGCGTCGCATCGGCAAGCGCGGCTTTTACGATGCTGTTCGCGCGCTTCAATGATTTCTTCGACGCATCCTGCAAGGCGAGACTGCCGAGCGGCAGCGTTATTCCGCGACCGACGCGGTGATCGCGCACGTCAGTCAATTCCAGCGAACCGCCGCCGAGATCGCCGACGATTCCGTTCGGTTTGTGGACGCTGGAAACGACCCCAAGGGCCGCGAGATAAGCTTCCTGTGATCCCGGCAGGACTTCGACCGTCACGCCGCAGATGCGTTCCGCCTGGGCTATGAAATCCGCGCCGTTCGTGGCGTCGCGGCATGCGGCGGTCGCGATGGCGTAAACGCGGCTGATCTTCATGACCTTGCACAGCGCGTGGAAACGCCGCAGGGATGTCAGCGCCTTGCTGATCGCATCCGACGCAAGCAATCCGGTGGACTGCACCTCGCGCCCGAGTCCGCACGATGCTTTCTCGTTGAAGACCGAGACGAGACTTCGCTCCAACGCTTCATAGACGACGAGGCGGACGGAGTTGGAGCCGATATCGATGACGGCGACGCTGGAGCCCGGCTTGCGCGGACGCAGATATGTCGGGGCCGGCGGTCTATGCCGGCGGCTGCCGCTCTGAGCGACGCGTGAGACGGCGCGGCGAAGATTCCTTGAGCGACTTTCCACGGCCGGACAGACTCGGGTTTGTCATGAAATAGTTGTGCAGGTTGAAGGGCTCCTCGCCCTTCGCGGCCTTCATACGCGTTGACGATCCATCCGGCAACAACCGCCAGCTCTGTTCGGTGTCCTTGAGGTTCGCGACCATGATCTGCTCGAGAACCTGCTGATGCACCGTCGCATTCTGCAGCGGGCACAGCACTTCGACGCGCCGGTCGAGGTTGCGCGGCATCATGTCCGCGGACGAGATATACACAGCGGCTTTTGGTCCCGGCATGGTTTGCCCCATTCCAAAACAGTAAATCCGGCCGTGCTCCAGGAACCTGCCGATGACTGACTTGACGCGAATGTTTTCCGACAACCCGGGAACTCCGGGCCGCAGGCAGCAGATGCCGCGCACGATCAGTTCGACGGAAACGCCCGCCTGGGATGCTTCATACAGCGCGTCGATGATGTCGGGATCGACCAGCGCGTTCATTTTCATCCAGACCGCGGCCGGTTTGCCGTTACGCGCAAAAGTGGTTTCACCGCGAATATGATCGAGAATCCGATTCCGCAGCGTTAGAGGTGATACGGCCATTCTCTCGATATCGCTCGGCTCGGCGTAGCCCGTGATGTAATTGAATACGCGCGCCGCATCACGGCCTATGATCGGATCGGATGTAAAATACGACAGGTCCGTATAGATACGCGCGGTCACCGGGTGATAGTTGCCGGTACCGGTGTGGACATAGGTCGCGAGACTGCCGCCTTCCCGGCGCACGACCAGCGAGAGCTTGGCGTGCGTTTTTAGTTCGAGGAAACCGTAGACCACCTGCACGCCGGCGCGCTCGAGATCGCGCGCCCAGCGGATGTTGGCCTCTTCGTCGAACCGGGCCTTGAGCTCGATGAGCGCCGTGACGGACTTGCCCGCCTCCGCGGCCTCCGCCAGCGCCCGCACGATCGGCGAGTTGTTGGAGGTGCGGTAGAGCGTCTGCTTGATCGCGACGACGTCAGGATCGCGCGCGGCCTGTTGCAGGAACTGCACGACGACGTCGAACGACTCGTAGGGATGATGAACGATCAGGTCTTTTTGCCGGATGGCGGCGAACACGTCGCCGCCATGATCGCGCACGCGCTCGGGATGGCGCGGAACATACGGCACGAATTCAAGGTCGGGCCGGTCGAGCCGTGTGAGTTGCGACAGCTCGTTCATGGCCAGGACGCCGTCCACCAGCAACACTTCGTCGTCGGCCGCGGATAGCGCCCGCTGAACGAATGCGCGCAGCTCGGCGGGCATGGCGGCTTCGATTTCGAGCCGGATGACGGAGCCGCGCCGGCGGCGTTTCAACGCGGTCTCGAACAGGCGAACCAGGTCCTCCGCCTCCTCCTCGATTTCCAGTTCGGAGTCCCGGATGATGCGGAAAGCGCCCTGCCCCTTGACCGTGTAGCCCGGAAACAGCCGGTTGATGAACAGGCTGGTGGCGCCTTCAATCGTGATCAGCCTGACGGGATCGTCCTTGCTGGCCGCCGGAATCCTCAGGAACCGGTCGATCTTGCCGGGCATGCGGATCAACGCATTCATCGGCTTGCCGTCGGAGGTCCGCGCCAGTTGCAGCGCGATGGTGAAGCCAAGGCTTGGAATGAACGGAAACGGGTGGGCCGGATCGATGGCGAGCGGCGTCAACAAAGGGAAGATATTGTGCAGGAAGTGATCGGCGATCCAGCTCCGCTCGGCTTTGGTGACATCCTTGCCGTCGATCAGGACGATCCCGACTCCGGCCAGCATATTGCGCAGATCCCGCCAGATCGCCTGCTGGTCGCTCGCCAGATCGGAGACCGTCTCGTTGATGAGAACAAGTTGCTCCGACGGCGTCAGCCCGTCCGGGCTGCGCTCGGTGATCCCTTCCCGCACCTGCGCCTTGATGCCGGCGACGCGAACCATGAAGAATTCGTCGAGGTTGTTGGCGGAAATCGACAGGAATCGGACGCGCTCAAGCGCGGGATGACCTGGATTGACCGACTCCTCAAGGACGCGGCGGTTAAAATGGAGCCAGGATAATTCCCGATTGATAAACCGTTCCGGACTGGCGCGGATCGCCGAGTCCAGTTCCAGTTCCGGTTTTTTCTCTTCGGGAGCAATCGCTTGAATTGAATCCATCGATATGTCGGTCCGTATTCCCGTGTCTTCGAGCGAAGCGGATAGCCGGTTCGCGTAAAGAAAACGCGTCAAATCAAAAACTGATTGCCCGCTTCTGATCTCGACAGAAGTGAAGGGGCCCAGATGCTTCGGCGGCGGTGCAACAGCGGTGAACCATGGGCCAGCTCAATGACGTTTCCATGACATTTGACGTTGCGGATGGTCGGGGCGTCAAGGTCCGTCGAAGGAATTCAGAGCCTGTGGCCTCAGTCGTGATTTCGAAGCAGTTCTGCGGCGAGCGCGCGCGTCACCGGCCTGCCAAGCCGTAACGATTCGGCATCGAGCTGTTCGACGGCGAGGCGAGCGGCGGCAACCGATCGTTCGGTCCGCGTTGCGATGAAACTCACGATCGCTTCGTCGATATTCATCTGGCGATCCGCTGAGAACTTCACGATCAACGCCCGGAGCAGATGATCGTCGGGCGGCATCAACGTCACGACCGGCACCGCGCGGAGTCGCGACCGCAGGTCGCGCAGCCCGATCTCGATCGCGGCCGGCGTGACTCGCGCCGTCATCAGCACGAACGCGGCTTCCTCACGGGCGAGGTTCATCAGGTGGAACAGGGCAAGCTCATCGAAGGTTTTCGGATTGAGGTCCTCCACCACGAGCGCCCCTGTCGTCAGGGCCATCGGCACCGTCGCCGCGGTCAGGCCTTGCGCGCTGATGGAGCGCGCCCCTGCCCGCTCCGCCCAGATCGCCGCGAGATGGCTCTTGCCGCAACCTTCAGGGCCGGCCAGCAACATGATCCTGTTCGGCCACTCCGGCCAGCTCTCGATCAGCGACAGCGCCGCCGCGTTCGCGGGACCTTCAAGAAAATCGTCCCGCGAAAAGCTCTCGGCGTGCGGCAGCGTGAATGCGAGCTGACGGGAGGGAGGACGGCCTGCCAAGCATCTACTCCACGTCAGCACCAACTCGCGCGCACTGTGCCACCTTCATTGCGGATCGATGGTGCTCATGTGGCGCACCCACTCCACGAGATAGAAAGAAACGGAAACCAGGGTCAGGATCGCTATGGCGGCCATCAGAAGGGCTTCGTAGGGCGAGGAATCAAATCCGAATCCCAGCGCGGCCAGCACCAGCGCCGCGAACGCGACCTGCGCTCCCGTATTGAGCTTAGAGACCAGCAGTGGCTTCATGGGCACCGGCTTGTTGAACAGCCACGATACGATCACCGCCCCGACGATCATGATGTCGCGCGAGACCACCAGGATAACGAGCCAGATGGGCACGGCGCCCCAAATGCCGAGCGTGACGAAGATCGAGACCAGCAGCGCCTTGTCGGCCAGCGGATCCAGAAGCGCACCAAGTTCGCTCGCCATGTTGAAGCGCTTGGCCAGAAACCCGTCCACCGCATCGCTGACGCCGGCAATCACAAAGATGGCGAAAGCGATCTCCATCTGATTGGAGGCGATAGCCCAGATAATGATTGGCACGAGCAGAATACGGCCGAGCGTAATAATATTTGGAATACTCACGCGACTTTCCAGGCTCCGGTTTCCGCACAAAACCTTCGGGAGGCGAGGCTTTGCAGAAGAGGTCGGCCTTTGTCTACATAGTATATGCGGACAGCCTGTGCGAGCCATTGCGCAAGTCGGCAATCCGACGTAACCAGCCGGGATGTCTTCGAGCGCTGCTAGTGTCCCTTTGATTCCGAAGTTCGTATCAAAGGTTGCGGCAAGGGTATGCGGACTTCGGAATCGGGACACTGGCATGACCGACAGGAACATCAGCCTGACCTATGCCGGGGCGGGCGTCGATATCGACGCCGGCAACCGGCTGGTCGACCTCATCAAGCCGATGGTGCGCGCAACCGCTCGCGCCGGCGCGGAGGCCGAGATCGGCGGATTCGGCGGCCTGTTTGATCTCAAGGCCGCCGGATTCGCGGACCCGGTTCTGGTTGCGGCCAACGACGGCGTCGGAACCAAGGTCAAGATCGCGATCGAAACCGGCATCCACGATACCATCGGCATCGATCTTGTCGCCATGTCCGTCAACGATCTCGTCGTACAGGGCGCGGAGCCCTTGTTCTTCCTTGATTATTTTGCCTGCGGCAAGCTTGATCCCGAAACCGCCGCGGCGATCGTGGCCGGAATCGCGGAAGGCTGCCGGGAAGCGGGTTGCGCCCTGATCGGCGGCGAAACGGCTGAAATGCCCGGCCTCTACAAGGACGGTGACTACGACCTTGCCGGCTTCGCGGTCGGCGCGGCGGAACGCGGCTCCCTGTTGCCCGGCCGCGATATCGCCGCCGGTGATGCGGTGATCGGACTCGCGTCGTCCGGCGTGCATTCCAATGGCTATTCACTGGTCCGCAATATCGTCGAAGCCTCGGGTATCGCCCTCTCCGCTCCAGCGCCATTCGCTCCCGTCGCGACCCTGGGAGGTGCGCTGCTGACCCCCACCCGGCTCTACGTCAAATCCTGTCTGCGCGCGATCCGCGAAACCGGTGCGGTGAAAGGGCTCGCCCACATCACCGGAGGCGGCTTCACCGACAACATTCCTCGCGTCCTGCCCGAAGGACTCGGCGTGCGGATCGATCTCGCCGGGTTGACGGTCCTTCCGGTCTTCAAATGGCTGGCGCAGCAGGGTCGCGTCGTCGAACGCGAGATGCTTCGAACCTTCAATTGCGGCATCGGAATGGTCGCGATCGTGCGCCGCGACGCGGTTCAGCAGGTCGTGGATGTGCTGACGCAGGCCGGCGAACGTGTGTCGTTGCTGGGCGATGTGATCGTTGCAGGCGATGAAGGCCGGGTCGTTTACGACGGTCAACTCGATCTCGCCGTATAGAACGCCCCAGCAGGGAATGTGAGCATGAAACGCCGTGTCGCCATCCTGATCTCCGGACGCGGATCGAACATGACGGCGCTGGTGGAGGCTGCAAAGGCCGAGGACTTTCCGGCTGAAATAGCCGTCGTCATTTCCAATAAACCCGGCGCGGCGGGCCTCGCCAGAGCCCAGGCGGCCGGCGTCGAGACGCTCGTCATTGAAAGCAAGCCATTTGGCAAGGACCGTGCGGCGTTCGAGGCCGAACTGCAATCCGCTCTGGATGACAGGCGCATCGAATTCATCTGCCTCGGCGGCTTCATGCGGCTGTTCACAGCCGAGTTCGTCCGAGGCTGGCATGGACGGATGCTCAACATCCACCCCTCGCTGCTTCCATCATTCCGGGGCCTCGACCCCCACGGTCAGGCCCTGCGCGCGGGCGTGAAGATCTCAGGCGCCACGGTGCATTTCGTCGTCGCGGAAACAGATGCCGGCCCCATTGTCATGCAGGGCGCAGTGGCTGTGCGTGACGACGACACGGCGGAGACGCTGGCCGCGCGCGTCCTGGACATCGAGCATCGCATCTACCCCGATGCGCTGCGGCTGGTCGCGGGCGGCGGCACGCGACTGGATGGCGACATTTGCAAGACGTCGGCAAACGCCAGTCCGGACGATAGCCTGATCTCGCCGTCCGTAATCTGACCACGATTGATCTGACCACGATTGATCTGACCGCGTCCTGCTATAGCGTTTTCGAGCGAAGCGGATGACGTGACGGTTCGCGTGAAAAACGCGTCAGATCATAATCGGAGAGCCCGCTTCTGATTTTCATCAGAAGCGGAAAGGCTATACGTCAGGGCAGATCCACCCATCCTCGCGATTGAAGGAGCGTGTCGCCGAACCCATCGCGGGGAGATGTGATTTACGAGATCTTCAGATTCTCGGCGGAGGTCTTGCCGCGATTTTCAACCAGATCGTATTCAATCGTCTGGTTTTCGTCGAGGGTGCTCAGGCCGGCGCGCTCAACGGCGGAGATATGAACGAACACGTCCCTATCGCCGGTCGTTGGCTTGATAAATCCGTACCCTTTGGTTGGGTTGAACCATTTGACGGTGCCCTTTTGCATCGTCTGTCTCCTGTTGGGATATGATCAAAGACGTGGCGCACTTCGCGTCTCACGCCACAAGCGGCCCCCTCTCCTGATCTTTTCCGAACTTTCCGAATTGTACCGATGGCGGGCTCTCAACCGATTGTTGGTGGATTGCAACACGAAAATTACCGCTTAGCAAGTCACGCCAGATAACTGGGAAACACCCGAACCCGCGGCTGTGGAGGAAGCGGCGATGCGGCAGCGACGGGCGAAACCGAAGCGTTTCAAGGTGTCTTGGCGAAGCGTGGCCGTTCCGGAGACGAACCAGCTTCGTTCGTCAATATCCCGCTATCCACATATTTGATTGCGCGGAAGACCTGCCCTCTGGAACGGTTAATCGGCGACTTGCCTGCGGTTGCGTATCATCGATCCGGCACTGAGCACGATCATGACTCCCAGCAGGCCACACAGCACCTCGCCTCCGGGTCCGCCGGCGGTAAACCGGGGCGCGATGCCGACCCACCCCAGGACCGCATCCAGAAAGGCGCCGGTGCCCCCATCGAAGAACCGATGCAGCCATGGCGCTACCGCCGGATCGGTCGCGATGACCTCGCCCGCGATCCAGCCCAGCAGCGCCGATCCGGCCCAGATCAAGAAAGGCAGGCGCGTCAGAAGCAGCATGATCAGCGCCGCGCCCGTCACGATCAGCGGCACGCTGACGGCCAGCCCGATGATCAACAGCGGTACGCTGCCATTCGCCGCTGCCGCGATCGCGATGACATTGTCGAGACTCATCACGAAGTCGGCGACCACCACGACCCGGACGGCGGACCAGAGGCGGCCGGCCGCCGGGATGGCTTCCTCGCCCTGCTTCTCCGGCACCAGCAGCTTGGTGGCTATCACAAGCAGCGCGATCCCCCCCACCAGCTTGAGGTAGGGCAGCCCCATCAAGGTCGTGATGATCCCGGCGAAGATGATGCGGAGGCCGACCGCGGCGCCCGCGCCGAGCACCACGCCCCAGAAGCGCAGCCGGGGAGCCAGCCCGCGACAGGCAAGCGCGATCACCAGCGCATTGTCGCCGGACAGGACGACATCGATCCAGATGATCTTGCTGACGGCGAGCCAGAACGCCGGATCATTCAGGTCGTTTCGAAACTGATCGAAGGCCGAGGCGATCGCCGTCAGGTCGAAGACGTGCAGTAGCGAATCCAACACCTGTTCCTTCGATCGAACGCCGCCAGACTCGGCCGATAACGTTCCCGCGCGAAGCATGTCCCCGGGATGTGACCCGAGGATGGCGGCCGGTTCGCGTGAGGAAAACGCGTCAAAACACCAATCTCAGGCTTCGCTTCCGATTGAAGCGGAAGCGAAGCTCCAGGGTCTGTTTCAACCGCGTTGAATCCGATTGAACTGCGTTGAATCAGATTCTTTGCTTATCTTCCTGTCCGAGCATGATCTTCTCCGAAAGCCGGTTTCCACTTTGCGCTGGCGCGGCCCTTCGGGTGGGATCATGCTCTGGAAAATATCGGGATCATGTTTTGGAAATTATTGTCCGGTCGCATTTTCATGCGGCGAACCGGTATCCATCTCGCCCGAAAATGCCTTAGCCGACGATCTCGTTGCCCGAGAAGAACTGGGCGATCTCGACCGCCGCGGTTTCGGTTGCATCCGATCCATGAACGGAGTTTTCACCGACCGATTTCGCATGGAGCTTGCGAATGGTGCCATCGGCCGCCTTGGACGGATCGGTCGCACCCATGATGTCGCGATACTTGAGGATCGCGCCTTCGCCTTCCAGCACCTGCACGACCACCGGCCCGGAGATCATGAAGTCGACGAGTTCTCCGAAGAACGGGCGGGCCTTGTGCACGGCGTAAAACGTCTCGGCCTGCTCGCGGGTCATGCGGATGCGCTTTTGCGCCACAATTCGAAGTCCAGCCTTTTCTATCAGGGCGTTGATCGCGCCGGTCAGGTTTCGCGCGGTCGCGTCCGGCTTGAGAATCGAAAAGGTGCGTTCAATCGCCATGATGTCGTCCTTGATTTAGCGGTCGCAGGAATTGCGCGCTTATATCGGCGCCCGTCAGTGACGGCAAGCGCATCGGACATCTGACCGTCCCACCCTCGGCAATTCTTCGCGCGATGACAAGCTCTGTAATCTGCATCACAGAGCGGTTCGAATCCATGCCGTAACCTCCGACGCACTGAACCTGCTCGCCTGGCGCAACGTCAGACCAGCCGGACGAAATATTCACCGCGGACGCCTCGGCGTCCCCATCATGAGGAGAGAGCTCGATGTTTCGCAAAATCGCATTCGCCGCGATCGCGGCTGCGTCGCTTGGTACGGCAACGTTGGCGCCCACCGCGGCGTTCGCTGGCAAGGGCTGGCATCACCACGGTCATCATCACCATCACGGGCATGGGCATCACCATCACGGCTGGCGCCATTATGCCTGGGGTCCCGGCCACTTCATCGGCGGGGGTGGCGGCTGCTATGTGCGCAGGCTGGTGCCGACCTCTTTCGGACCGCGCTGGCGCGTCGTCAATCGCTGCTTCTGATCACCGGGAACGGCAGTCTCGCCCAAAAACAGGTGAGACTGCCCCTTTCGCTTTCAAGCGGCCGCCTCGATCTCGGCGAGTTCGACGCCTTCCCGCACGACATCGCCGACCCTGCATTTGATTTTCTTCAGCCTGCCTGCAAACGGAGCCCGCAAGGTCTGCTCCATCTTCATCACCTCCAGCGCGAGAATGGGGGCGCCCTTCTCCAGCAAAGTCCCTTCCTCCGCGAACAGCGCGACCACCGTGCCCGGCAGCGGCGCGATGATGCGATCTTCGCCGGCCTGCTCCTCCTCGTCTTCGCCAAACGGATCGACCCAGTGTAACTCGAACCGCCCGTTGCGCGTCCGCAAGTACAGTTCGCGTCCATCGACAGCGAACACCACATGGCTTCGTCGCCCATCGAGCGTGAGGATCATGCCTTCCGAGTCGTCCGCAGCGAATGCGAATGGAAGCTTCTTGTCCGCAAGCTGGATTTCATCCGGGCCATTGCCATAGACGAATGTGACCTCGTGCTCAGCCTGCCCCTGCCCCTGACGGAATACGAACCGCTGCCGGCGTCGGCCGACCGCCATCCAGCCCGCGGTTCGCCAGGGCGACGCCGGGTCCGTTGAAGATGCCTTGCTTTCCTCCAGCAGGACGGCGGCGACGGCGGCTGCGAGTTCGGTCTCGCCCGGCGCCGTCGAGGGCCGGGTCAGCTCTTGCAGATGACGCTCGATGAACCCGGTGTCGACCGCGTTGGCGCGCACATCCGCGTGCGTGATCAGCGCGGACAGGAACGGAATGTTGGTGGCGATGCCGCGAACGTCCGTTTCGTCCAATCCGCGCGCCAGGCGGCGGATCGCGGCCTGGCGGGTCGGCGCCCAGGCGATCACCTTGGCGAGCATGGCGTCGTAGCTTGGCGGAACCGCATCGCCTTCACGGTAGCCGGCGTCGATACGCAAGCCGTCAACCTCCGGCGGCGTACGCCACATTCTGATGCGGCCGACGGACGGCATGAAGTTCCGGTCCGGATCTTCGGCATAGACCCGTGCTTCGATGGCGTGACCGTTCAGTGTGATCTGGTCCTGCGTCAGCGGCAGCTTCTCGCCGAACGCCACCCGAAGCTGCCATTCCACGAGATCTATCCCGGTGACGAGTTCGGTCACGGGATGCTCGACCTGCAGGCGGGTATTCATTTCGATGAAGAAGACGTCCCTGCCGTCAGATACGAACTCGACTGTGCCCGCGCCGATATAATTCACGATGGCGGCGGCCTTGCGCGCGGCTTCGCAGACCCTGTCGCGCTGCGCGGCGTTGAGTGTCGGCGATGGCGCTTCCTCGATCACCTTCTGGTGCCGCCGCTGCAAGGTGCATTCACGCTCGAACAACGACAGCAGATTGCCATGGCTGTCGCCGATCACCTGCACTTCGATATGCCGGGGATTTTCGACGTATTTCTCGATCAGCATTCGCTCATCGCCGAAGGCCGCGCCGGCCTCGCGCCGGGCGCTGACGATAGCGGGAGCCAGTTCCGCGGCCGACCGCACGATCCGCATGCCGCGGCCGCCGCCGCCGCCGGACGCCTTCACGAGAACCGGATAGCCGATCCGGTCCGCGGTATTCCGCAGCGTGGCTTCGTCCTGCGCCTCGCCATGATAGCCCGGCACCAGCGGCACGTCAGCCTTTTGCATCAGCGCCCTGGCGTCCGATTTCGTTCCCATCGCGGTCATCATCGCCGCTGTCGGCCCGACAAACACGAGGCCGGCATCGGCGCAGGCTTGCGCGAAGCCGGCATTCTCCGACAAGAACCCGTAGCCCGGATGGACGCCTTCCGCGCCGGTTCTGCGCGCGGCGTCGATCACTTTCCCGACGTTGAGATAGCTGTCGCGGGCGGGCGCGGGTCCAAGGCACACCGCCTCGTCGGCCAAGGCGACATGCAGCGCGTCGCGGTCTGCCTCCGAATAGACGGCGACGGTGCGCAGGCACATGGCGCGGGCGGTGCGGATGACGCGGCACGCGATCTCGCCGCGATTGGCGATCAGGAGCGTCGTGAAGGGGCGACAGGTTGGAGCGCCGGCCATGATCACATCCTGAACAGGCCGAAGGTCGTCGGCTCGATCGGCGCATTCGCCGCGGCGGACAATCCAAGTCCCAACACGAGACGCGTGTCGGCGGGATCGATCACCCCGTCGTCCCACAACCGCGCGGTGGCGTAATAGGGATTGCCCTGGCTCTCGTATTGCGCGCGGATCGGCGCCTGGAATTCACTCTCATCCTCCGCCGACCAGGTGCCGCCCTTGGCTTCGATGTTCTCCCGCCGCAGCGTACTGAGAACCATCGCGGCCTGTTCGCCGCCCATCACCGAGATGCGCGCGTTAGGCCACATCCACAAAAAACGCGGCGAGAAAGCGCGTCCGCACATGCCGTAATTGCCGGCGCCGTAGGAGCCGCCGATCACCACCGTGAACTTCGGCACGCCCGCGGTCGCGACCGCCGTGACGAGCTTGGCCCCGTCGCGCGCGATGCCGCCCGCCTCGTACTTCTTGCCGACCATGAAGCCCGTGATGTTCTGCAGGAAGACCAGCGGAATGCCGCGCTGGCAGCACAACTCGATGAAGTGAGCGCCCTTCAGTGAGCTTTCGCTGAACAGGATGCCGTTGTTGGCGACGACGCCGACCGGGTATCCCCAGATATGGGCGAAGCCGCACACCAGCGTCTGGCCGTAGAGCTTCTTGAATTCGTCGAACTCAGAGCCGTCAACGATGCGGGCGATGACGTCGCGCACGTCGAACGGCTTGCGGCCGTCCGCCGGTACGACGCCGTAGATTTCCTCCCGTGCGAACAGCGGTTCGCGCGGCTCGCGCATGTTGAGCGCGGCGCGCTGCGGAGGCTTCAGGGTGGAAACGATGCGGTGCGCGATCCCGATCGCATCGGCGTCATTTCGCGCATAATGATCGGTGACGCCGGATTGGCGCGAATGCACGTCCGCGCCGCCGAGTTCCTCGGCGGTAACGACCTCGCCCGTGGCTGCCTTCACGAGCGGCGGTCCGCCCAGAAAGATCGTGCCCTGATTACGTACGATGATGCTCTCGTCCGACATCGCAGGCACGTAGGCTCCGCCCGCCGTGCACGATCCCATCACGATCGCGACCTGCGGAATGCCTGCCGCCGACATGCTGGCCTGATTGTAGAAGATGCGCCCGAAGTGCCGCTCGTCGGGAAATATCTCGTCCTGGTGCGGCAGGAAGGCCCCGCCGGAATCCACCATGTAGATGCAGGGCAGATTGTTCTGCCGCGCGATATCCTGCGCGCGCAGATGCTTCTTCACAGTCATCGGATAGTAGGTGCCGCCCTTGATCGTGGCGTCGTTGGCGACGATCACGCACTCACGGCCGGCGACGCGTCCCACGCCCGTGATGATGCTCGCCGAATGCACGTCGCCGCCGTACATCCCGTTAGCTGCCAGCGGCGACAGTTCGAGAAACGCGGTGCCGGGATCGAGCAGTAGATCGATGCGGTCGCGGGCCAGCATTTTTCCGCGCGAGACATGGCGCGCGACCGCGGCCTCGCCGCCTCCGCCCGCGACGCCCGCGAGCTTTTCGCGCAGCTCGCCGACCAGCGTTTTCATCGCTTCGACGTTGCGCGCGAAATCTGACGACGTGGGATCGACACCGGAACGGAGCGCCATGACAGTCCGAATGCTTGGCGCGCGTTGAAACGCGCGCTTCAATCCGGCCAGATTACGATGATTTGGGATCAAAGCGATCCATAATCATGAACCTGATCGATTCCCCTATTTTTGATGCGCGGGACGCAGGTGGGCGACGGTTATGATTTGCCTCATGCCACTAAGACGCCATGCCCCTTCGGTAAGGTCAGTCTGCTGGCTGGCCTGTCGATAGCTTTAATGGGTCCTAGAGCTTCAATGGGTCCAGGGTTCGATGCGGCGGAATGCGAAATTGTCCGAGTAGGCAGCCTTTCGTGTCGCCCTTCCCTTCGGCTCGATCACTTGATAGGGGATGCCTTCGCGCTCGCAATAGGCGATCGCATCCTCCCTGGTCTCGAAACGAAGCGTGATCTGCTGCTTCGTGTCGCCGGAACTGGTCCAGCCCATCAGCGGCTCGATCGCTCTTGGCTGCTCGGGCTCGTAGTCCAGTTGCCATTCCCTGGTCCTGGCGGCGCCCGATTGCATCGCGTTCTTGGCGGGCTTGAAGATACGGGCCATCATGGATTTCGCTGGTACCTGCTGTTGACGTTGATCCGGCAGCAAGCCGCCGGACATCCCTGGATCTCAAGTATATTCGTTATGTCACGGCCTGACAATCTGGCCCGAACGGCATTGGGCATCGCCTTCCGCAGTCGGCCCGTTCTTGGCCTTGAGGGATGACGGATCGACCACGTCGTGTGGAAGCGCGGCCGAACGAAGGTGGTTTCACGAAATGTTCGACCACCTCCGTGCGAACGAGGCCGGGGGTCAAATTTGCCTCAGGGAACGGAAGGGTGTGGTTGATCCTCTACCGCGCCTGAATCGGCAAATTCAGTACCTCTGCCGGCCAGAAGTTCTTTCAGATGGCCGCGCAACCGCTCCGCCTTTTCATACCGCAGCGAAGCGACGGTGACCTTGTCGACGGCGACAATGATCTGGGTGGCTGCATTCACGCATGAAATCCGGCCGGATGCGTTATCAACGCCCGCGAGCGCTTTGCCCAGTCCGGTTTCCAGCGTCTCGGCTTCAAGCGTGTTCAGCGTGAGCGGATCACCGCCATCAATCGCAATATCAATCTCGAGGCCGTCCCCCTGGGGCGGCTTACGAGCGCCAAGCGTCCAACTACTCATTGCTTCGCCTTCCTCACCATCGCGAATGTCCGCCCTTTTCGCCACCCTGGTCGTTCGGGAAGGATTCGTCGATCGAAACCGACAAGATACTGGTTGATGGTCGGGGCAGCTGGATTCGAACCAACGACCTGCAGTACCCAAAACTGCCGCGCTACCAGGCTGCGCTATACCCCGATCTGCTGGGAAACGATGTCGTTACATCCTTCCGGGCGGCCCAGCAAGTCGCTCAGAGTTTCCAGCGGACTCAGCGGCCGTTGAAGAGCGGATGCGACACCCGGTCGCCTGTCGCGATTCCGTATTTTTTCGCGGTGCCTCCGATCACCTCGAGCACACCTTTAGCCAGACCCCGCGACGAGATGATCCGGGTCGATAGAGGCTCGGTGTTTTCGGCGATCCGCACAATGCGACCATTCGAGCCGATAAAGATCATGTCGAGCGAGATGTAGGTGTTCTTCATCCACATCGACACCTGCTGCGCAGGAGAAAAATCGAACAGCATACCCTGCCCGTCAGGCAGATGCTTTCGATGCATCAATCCGGTGGCCTTCTCCTCGGGGGTCGTCGCCATCTCGACCGAGAATATCTTTACGCCGGTCCTGGTCGCGATTTCGAGCGGCTGGAATTCGGCGGCGTGGACACCCCCGTCGTCCGGGGCGACCACGACAATCCAGGAAAACAGGACAATTCCCAAACCGGCGCGGAACCACCCAAAACCGACATCCCGCAGTCCTAGCATCGGACAACCTGTCAGAACCATGATCAAAAGCAGCGATCGCCGCAAACCGCCCGCCGCCGCTGGCAGCCGGCGGTTACAAGCGCAGAACACGATTCCCGAAAATCAAATCCCAAGCAACCCCGGGCGGCTTCCACGGCGGCCTGTTTGGCAGATCAGTGCGAGGACACGCTGGGGGCACCCGTTTCAGGTTGGACTTCCGCGGCCATCATGCCCTTGCTACCCGGCCCGAAGCGGACCAGGACGAACTGCCCCGGCCGAAGTTCCGTGATGCCGAAGCGCCGTAGCGTTTCCATGTGCACGAAAATATCCGGAGTTCCCTCGCCGCGCGTCAAGAAGCCAAATCCCCGCAATCGATTGAACCATTTGACCTGCGCCCTCTCCAGGCCGCTGGTGGGTGTTACGCTGACATGTGTCCGGGGTGGCAGCATCTGCGCGGGATGAATCGCGGTGGACTCGTCCATCGACGTGATCCGGAACGCCTGATAGCCTTTCGCCCGCTGCACGCAGTCACAGACCAGGCGGGCTCCCTCATAAGCGGTCTGATAGCCGTCGCGACGAAGCACCGTGACGTGCAGGAGCACATCCGGCCAGCCATTATCGGGGACGATAAATCCGTAGCCTTTTGAAGCGTCGAACCATTTGATGACGCCGCTGATCTCGACGATGTTGGCGGGAGATTCCCCTAGCCCGGCAAACGGACCGGCTCCCGCCTCTCGATCGTTCGTTCCGGAAAATTCCTTGGATCCCAAGGGATCGCTCACCGCCGGCCCCGCAAACTTCCTGGATTCAAAACCGTCCGACCCCATGACGCAGGCCCCCACACATTTTTATTTACTACGGTTGCTTCAACTACGGCTGCAGTCTAGCGCAGCGTACCGTTATTTACGACCGTATATAGCCAGGCGAATCTCACGAATCAAAAGATAACACTCTTGGGGGCGTCGCAAGACAAAAGATAAATCGATCGACATCTATAAACAGCCTTGCACAATGCACGAATCAACTCTCACCGGATTTTGATTCTCGGTCTGCCGATGGGTTTCAGCGCTGTCGAAAAGCATCGCTGGTACGTATTTCGGCTGTTATCGATAAGGTTTGTAGAAGCATCATATCGTTTTACTATGTAGCGTGGGCGCGAACGGATCCAGGCGCCGGCAGTTCGAAGTACCCGTAGTTCGAAGTACTCGTAGCAAGTACCCTTTGACTGGCTCTCCGTCTGCGTTTGTTTTGAATTTTTCCCTGGAATTTCTCCAAGTCAGGCGCGTGAAGTCAGCCCACATCAACGACAATCTGAATGCCGCACGCACGCAAAAAATATATGAACCTCGTTCAGTAGGCGTCTTGGGGCGTCGTGAAGGCAGGTCATCGCACCGCGCGCTAACAATTGAGACATCACCGCCTGCCGCGCATTCCGCGCGCGAATTTTACTTCTGAAACCGTCGTTGCTGAGCGCCGAAGCAGTCCACCCGCTGGCTGGGGCTTGCGATGCGGTGTCGGCCCGGAGAGACCTCATCTCAGTCTCTCCGGGGGTCTTCAGTTCAGGTCAAATCAGGGGTCACCAGCGCCCGCGGCCACCCCAACCTCGGCCACCGTAATAGGCACGGCCGCCACCCCAGTGGCGATGACCTCCGTAATATCCGCGACCTCCATAATAGCCCCGGCCGCCCCGGCCGCCCCAACCGCGATATCCGCGGTAGCCGCCGTAGTAGCCTGGACCCCATCCGCCGCCATAAAAGCCCGGCCCCCATCCGCCGCCCCAGCCACCACCCCAACCGCCGCCCCAGCCGGCGCCGTAGATGCCCGGTCCATAGCCATAGTAGGGTCCGCCGCCGTAGTAACCGTAGGGTCCGTAGAACGAACTCGCCATCGCGCCCGCTGCGAGAGCGCCGACGGCAAGACCGACTCCAAGACCCGGTCCAAATCGCTGAGCCTGAGCCGGTGCCGATACGACGGCACTGCCGAGCGCGGCCACGGTCGCAATCATGATCAAGTTCTTCTTCATGTCGCTATCCTCTCACCAGAGATCGTCGCAATAATGTGTTCTCTAAAAGGTGGTTTGCAATGCGCTTGCTTGAATACATTCCAGATCGGGGTTCTATCGTTATCGCCTTGGTTTCCAAACGTGATGATTCAGCCTGACGCCGGACGCCGCCCCCGAGGTCCGATGAAATCGCTCTGCGATCCAACGACAAAATGGATCGTCGGATTCTGCCCGAAAAGGCTGCTCAAGCGAGGGTGACGACCGTGCCGGGCTTTCGCGCATCATGCGGGGCAAACGAGCAAGTCGTCGAAAGGGTTCCATGGCCGTGGCAAAAAACGTCGTTTAGTTAACACTCCGCTTCGCGGCCCGGAATCGGAAACCGGATACAAAATCGACCATACCGATCTGATATTGCTATGATTCTATTCACCCTCATCATCTCGTCAGGAGACATCACGGATGCGCTACCTTCATACCATGCTGCGCGTGCGCAATCTTGAGATCGCGCTGAAATTCTATGTGGACGCGTTGGGATTGAAGGAGGTCCGGCGCGTCGACAACGACAAGGGGAAATTCACGCTGGTATTCCTGTGCGCCCCCGAGGACGAGGACCTTGTGAGGCAGTCGAGTGGGCGTGGCGCGCCGCTGGTCGAACTGACGTACAACTGGGTCGAGGAGACCTATGGCGAGGATCGCTTCTTTGGTCACCTTGCCTATGAGGTGGACGACATCTACGCCACGTGTGAAAGGCTGATGAGGCTCGGGATCACGATCAATCGCCCTCCCCGCGATGGACAGATGGCGTTCATCCGCTCTCCGGACCTGCACTCGATCGAACTGCTGCAGAAGGGCAAACCTCTTCCGGCGGCTGAACCGTGGACTTCAATGCCCAACACCGGTCATTGGTGAGAACCTCCGGCGACGTCGCTTGTGCCTGAATCGCGCGCGTTCGCGATGGGCAACGGGCGCGTCGTTGCGAGGCCACCTCAGTCCCAGGCAGTTGCTCGTCCCGTGGAAAGCGGGAACGATCGACGGCGGTTCACGTTCTCTTTTTGCATATTATGGACACACTAAGGAGACGTCGATGGGACGCGGACTTTTGCTTTGGCTGCTGGGCGTGCCGATACCGGTGATACTTCTGCTGTGGCTGTTCTTCGGTACCTGAAACGCCCGCTAGTATTCTTCGTTGAAGGCCTCGCTTAAGCGAGGCTTTTCTTTGCGGGCGGCTCCCCGATCCGGTTTGTGGTGCAGTTGTAAAACTGCCGGTGTACCTGAAGGCCTCAAAGGTCGGCCTGAGAAGATATCAGGATGCGCCGCGATACGGGGTCTCTCCAGGGAGAACGCTTGCTCCTCCGGGCAAACGCCACTATACGTTTCGCCGCTGCCGCCGAGCCGGTTCGTCGCCGCCCGGAAACGCTGTCTGATCAGATCAACACAGGATATTGATCTAGCGGCGATATCGCAGCGCATTGAGACTGAAGCGACGGCGCGATTTGCCGCTGAAAAGTTCAGCTCCCTTCGTCTATCGGTCAGGACGCCACCCTTTCACGGTGGAGAGAGCGGTTCGATTCCGCTAGGGAGCGCCAATGATTTCAATTGGTTAGCTCTCACACCGCCCGCCATGTCCAACATATGTCCAATAAACGGGCATTGTCATACGTGGACAGTTAGTCTTCCCCGTCTTCCCGCGTCTTAACGTGTACGCCGTGCTCCTTGGCTAAGGCGAGGATCTGCCCTTTCATATACTCGACGTTCTTCGCTAGGCATGTCACGTCCACAACCAAGCTCATCAACATGGTATGGGTGAAACCATCTTCAGCGTCTTCGAGAAGGGTCATTTCGTAGCTCCTGTATCCGCGACCACTATGGCCACGAGCGAATAGAGCCACATTCGGGGCGCCTAGTCGAGACCTTGACCGGGAAAAAGTTTCGCGTAAGATACTGAAATATCTACTACATTACGGCAGGTTGTCAACCGAGTTGCGAATAAGCGCTCGCTTTCGGACTCGACAATTGTTCTCTTTATGTTCTAATTTCCCACCATGAGCAATTGGTCGGCTTATTGGCGAATGCCCTCCCCCAAACAGATGGAAAAGCTGGCGCGCGAGCAGCGCCAAATCCAAACGCCCGACGGCGAACCTGATGGATGGTGGGACTCGGTTCTTAACGATCCGCGTGCGACCGGCGCCCCTCGCCTTCCGATCCAGCAATGCCGCCTCAACGAAATTCCGCGTGACGTTCTACGCGTCGAGTGCTTTCGCTGTATGCGCATTGTGGAAATCGAAAAGGCCGACGCGATCCGCCTGTACGGTCCACATGCCATCTGGAAAGATGTCGGCCGAAAGCTACTCGACGACGGTTGCAAACATCGCACAGGTCGTCACGAAGAGGACGGCTGCTGGCCGGATTGGACTGGATGAACTCTGCTCTCGGTTGGATTTCAATCGGCCTGTCGATCCTTTGGCCTCTGGCGCTGCTTTTAGGGCGGAATTGGATCAAGGCGCGGATCGAAAGCAGTGTACGCCATGGCTTTGAATTGAAGATCGAAGCTGTTCGATCAGAACTTAGAGCGAATGAAGAGAAAATCAGGAGTCAGTTGCGCGAGAAGGAGCAAGAGATATCGACATTACGACAAACGGTTTTGAACGGCACTGCGAACAGACAGTCGCTTTTCGACAAACGCCGCTTTGAAGCCGTGGAAAAAGTATGGGCCTCTGTCAACGATTACTCGAAGCTCTTGTGGGTTTCATCGACCATTGCAATAATGAAAGTTGAGGCAGTCGCGGCCGAAGCCTCAGATCCGAAAATGCAACGAGTGCTGGCGGCCATGGGGCAAAATCCGCCGGACTTAAAGGATCTTCAGGACGCCAAAAACGAACGCCCATTCCTTTCTGAAACTGCCTGGGCTTACTATTCGGCTTATACGTCTATCCTGGTTGGCAACTATACAGTCTTCAAAATCTTACAAACAGGAGTGAGCGATCCTCTCAGGTTTATTAATCGCGATGGGAACAAAGAGATTCTGAAAGCGGCTCTGCCGCACCAAGTTGGTTATATCGAAAAGTATGGGGCGCAGGGTTATCACCATCTTCTCGGGGAAATACAGTCTCTCCTCCTAGCCGAGCTCATCAATATGCTTAACGGAAAAGAGACTGACAGAGAACGAGTGGAAAACGCGAGAGGCCTTTTAAAGGTTATTCAAAGAACCGAGGATGAGCGTGGTCAGACGGAACACGTCGCTGCCGCTGTCTAGTGACCGATCGTCATTCCATTCCTCGCTTCCCCTCGCCAAACATGGCATCGAATAGCGCCGGGGTCACTTTGCGCGAACTGACCTTCGGCTTGTCCGGCTCCTTTGCCATGGCGGCGGCGACTTCCAGCCATGTCGTGTCCAATGCGCGGATCATGTCGAGTTCGAACGGCCGCACCGGCTCGCGACGCAGCCGCGACCAGGCTTCAATGTCGGCATAAGCGATCGGATTGGCGCCGAATCCGTTGCTGCCGCGCGTCGCGTGCAGGTCGAGGAAGATCCCCCAAACACGCAAGCCCGCGACCGGAATTTGCGGCGCATCCGGTTCGTTTTCAGCGCCGGGGTGACGGTCCATTCGCCAGCGAAGAATGTAGACCAGCCGATCGGAAAGCCATTGCAGGTTGATCATAACCCACGCACCCGGCGGTTCTTGGCACTCTGAATTGCCTGCACGGCCAATCCCGGCAGGTTCGCTTTCAGATCGGCGACCTGTCTTTGCACACGCGCTAGTCCCGCTGCATCGGCGCCGGTTGCGTCAATATTCACCATCACCGGCACATTTATATCCCCGCCACCGCCCGCCGATCCGATCTGATGGTGCGGGATAACCTGCGACCCGCGCGGCAGGTTGACCAGTTCCGGTCCGCGTTCACCTACGATGGCGAGGCCGCCGGGTGCATTGTCCGTGCCGTTGGCGAACTTCGGAATGAGTGCAGACAGAATGCCGCCCCCGCTCCCGCCGCCGCCCATCAGGTTCGCCAGCGGACCGAGTACGGCTTGCTTGACCGCGATCTTGGCAAGTTCTGCAAGGATCGATCGCGCCATGGACTTGAACGCTTCTTCGACCGTCTTCGTGCCGGTGACGATCTCGCCGAAGTCATCAGCAATCCGGTCGAGAGAGCCGACCGCGAGACGTTCGAGTTGCTGCCCGACGTCAGCAGATTCCCGCGCGAATGACGCCAGTGGGCTATTGAGACGTTCCAATTCACCGCGCGCCTTTGCGTAGGCATCCGCAAGAGCCTCGATCTTGGCGCGCTGCTCGCCTGTAACCTCGACGTTTTTCTTGCCCGCACGCTCATTGGCTTGTTTCGCCGCGGTCTCCATTTCGACCACAACTCGCGCCCGGTCCTGCTCCGCCGCTGTCTGGTCAATTGTCGCCGCTTCGACCTTCAGAAGTTCGATACGCTTCGCGATTTGATCATTTGACCGTTCGAACGGGTCACGGGTCGCCGCAGCGCCGGATCCTGCCTTGCCAGGCACCTTGAAGTCAGTCAGCGAAACCGGATTGACCTTTGGCGCCTCTGTCGTGCCGCCCGTAACAACGACACGCGCCGGCGTGGCTGGCGTCGCGCCTACGGGTGTTAGGCCATACTTCGCCATTTCCTCCGGCGAGAAATCGGCGCCGAAAAACTTCGCGATCGTGGTCCAGGCGGAATTGTTGCCAACGCTGGTCAACCACTTCTGCAGCGTTTCCAGCTTGCCGGATGCCGCGTCGAAATAGCCGCCGAGCTTTTCGACGACACCGGCGACTGCGTTTAGCCCCTGGGCGGCGTTGCCACTGGCGCCTGTCGTTTTATCGAGATGTCCCACCAGTGCGATGAAAGCGTTACCGATCCGCGCTGAAGCCTGTCCGATAGTGCCGTCGGCCTTCGCCGCCTGCGCTTCAATCTGCGGCATCCCGGCGAGGAACGCGCGAAAGAATGCTTCCGACGAGACCTTGCCATCGTTGACTAAGGTTTTCAGCGCCGAAACTGAACCGCCGGCTTCTTTCAATCCGGCCGCAACCGCCTGTAGAATCGGCCGCGCGCCTTCGTTGACAGAATTGAACTCTTCCGCCCGCACGACGCCTGAGCCGATGGCCTGCGACAACTGCAGCAAGGCGCCGGCCGCTTGCGTCGAATTTGTGCCGGCAACCCGCAGCGCAATCGAAACGCCGTCGGTGAATTTCATCAGGTCGGCGCTGTTAGCTTTCAGTTCCTTCTGCGCCTGCGAAGCCCGACTATAGAGCGTCACCAATGGCTCGATCGCGGTACCGTTCTTCTGAGCGATCTGGAAGAGTGACGAAAACACCTTGTCCAGTGCCGCACCTTCAAGGCCGGTGACCTTCAGAGCATTTTGCAGCGACGTAAATTCCTGCGCTGCCTTGGATACCGAGCGAAATGCGGCGCTCCCGGCGATACCGACCGCGAATGCCTTGGCGAAAGAACCGATCTGGACGCTAGTCTGCGCCAGTGAGCGATTGATCGCGACCGTCGAGCGGAGCATATCCTGCTCCATATTCTTCGTGGCGCGGCTCGATCCAGCCGTGAGTTGCCGATAGGTCCGCGTTCCGGTTTGCTCGGCCTTCACCATGCGCTTCTCAAACTCGGAAATCCGAGCTTCAAGCATAACGACCAGGCGTTCGCCGGTTTCTTCAGCCATATTATCCTGCTTTCACAAACGCCCAATCGGGCGACCAGTTCGGTGAATCGTAGATTGATCGGGCGTTGTCGCCGGCTGCGCATCGTGCAACTGCCATGGCAGTCGCAACCGCGCCGTCGATCCGGTCGCGAGACTTTCCCTTGTGGAATGATTTGTTGCCGGCCTTGTCGGTTTCGGTGGCGATGTTATCAAAGTTCCAGCGCAGCACGGGGTGTCCGCCATGACGGAAGCGGCGACCGACGATCGCCCGTTCCAGTTCTTTGATGGCAGGCGCCATCGTCACCCAGCCTTGACGCATCTCAACGGCAGGAAGGCCATCCGCCAGTAGATTGCTGAGCATGTTGCGCGCCAGATGCGGATCGAATGCGATTTCGCGGACGTTGAACCGCTCGCAAAGGTCGCGAATGTGGTTCTCGACGGCGTGAAAATCGACGACGTTGCCCGGTGTCGGAATGATGAATCCGTCATCGGCCCAAGCGGGGTAAGCGACACCATCCTTGTCCGCGCGGCGCCGCAGATTGTCTTCCGGACAGAAGAACCATGGCTGAACCTGGTATCCGTCATCGCCATCTCGCCAGCACGCCACGACGGCCGTCAAATCCGAGTTGCTGGAAAGGTCTACGCCTATCCAGCATTGCTCGCCCTTGAGTTCATCGAGATCAATCGCGCGAGCGCCCTGATCGTAAACTAACATTTCCACGAACGGCGATGTCGAGTGGTCAAGCCAACGGTTCAAATTGAATTGCAGGAAGCTGTCGCGATCTGACGGCGAATTGATCGCCTTCTGCGCCTTGTCGCGGTAGCTGGTCAGGTCCGGATATCCATGGCGCATACCGGGGTTCAGAGCGTGCCACACCGCTTCGTCGCGCCAGTCGTCGCCCTCTTCCGCCATGAATACGACAGGCAACGTGGCCGGGTCGTCAATCTCGCCCTTCTGAACCTTGATGGCGTAATCGATCGTTTTCCAGGCGAGGTTTTCTTGTCCCCGGCCCGACGTGGTGGCCACGATCATGAGCGTGTCAGGCACCTTCACCAGTGCGGAATCCAACGCCTCCCATTGCACCCGACCTGCCCTGCCCTCCCAAGCATGTAATTCGTCGGCGATGACGACGTTCGGTGTCTTGCCGTGCTGAACCTTGCCGTCACTCGCGACGGCGATATAGCGCGATCGTTGCGCCTTGAAAGTGATCGATGACGTGTATTCGCGAACCGCCAAGTGCTTTTCTAGCCGGCGATCGTGTTGGACGATCATGGCGACCTCGTTAAACAACTCCATCGCCTGCTCGTGCGCGGATGCCGCCGACACCACCAAATTGCCGGGCAGCTTCTCCGGGCCAATCAAATGCAAAAGCGTTATTGCGCCGCATAGGCTGGTTTTTCGATTTCCCCGCGGAAGTAGTAGAACAAGCCGGCGCACCACTCGCCGTCCATCCTCATGGCGCGGACCATAGAGCTTGCGAATGATCCGTTCCTGCCACGGGTCAACCTGGAACGGGTGACCGCGCGCCGGATTCTTCGGATGCTTCAGCCGGCGCAGCCATTGCACCGCGCGCTCGCCGTAACCGAAAGGATCGGGAATATCGCTGCCGTCGTTGATCCATGCAGGAGCGAGCATCAGTCTAACAGCGAGTCCTCTTCGTCATCATCCCGGATCGCCGGCCGACTACGCGAAACCGGCGTCAACCCCATTTCCACGGCGAGCAAGCGCGCGCGCGTCATGGCGTCCGAGAGGATCACGCCGGCGGGATGACGTTTAAGCAGCCCGCTTTCGGCGCCATAGACATGGCCTTCGGTTTGCAGGATCCGCTCCATCTCCCTCACCTGCCCGATCGCAATGCAGTAGTTTTCGAGCGATCCGAGATCGGCATCCGTCAGAATGCGCCGCTCTATGAGATCAGGGAGCACGCGCTTCCATTCGCGCTTGGCATCGGCCGAAAGCCATTTCGGGACAGTCGGCGCGCGCTTCATCGCTGCGGCGTCGGTGCGTAGATGAGGTTTAGCGCCTTTCATCACGGCCCGTAATGCTCAGTGACCATAATGACGCCAGAGCCGCCCGCGCCGCCGGCAACACCACCTGACCCAGCCGTTCCGGCTGTCCCTGCCGCTCCCACAGCATAAGAGTAGGACGCGCTCGGATTATTAATGATGGCGCGCAGGTAACCCCCGCTACCGCCGCCGCCGCCAGAATTGACCGTGGCGCCGCAGCCAGCACCGCCGCCACCAGCGCCAGAATTGGCTGTGGCGGTGCCACCTACAGCTTGATTTGGCTGCCCCTCGTGCCCGCCATCTCCAAATGTACTTGCGGCACCCCTACCGCCCCATTGGCTGGTAAGTCCTGATCCATGGCCACCAGATGCCCCGGCTTTGTTGAAGTAACCGCCGGAAGCAGTGCCGCCCGCACCGCCAGCGGCGTTTGCCGCACCCGCACCGCCATTGGCTGTCAGCGAACCAAAAGTCGTATTACCGCCCGCTCCGCCATTGCCCGCCGAAGTGGCCGAACCAGCACCGCCGCCGCCGCCGCCAATCATCTCGACTTCGATCCACTTGCAGCCCGCTGGCGTGGTGTAGGTGCCGGCTCCGGAAGTGAAAACCTGAGTCGTGGGGAGCGTGTCAGATAGATCCAATGCCGCTCGCGCATTTTCCGCATCGGCCGCCGTAAACAACGCCTTGCCGACCGTGGTCGCTCCTAGATTGTCGAGGGCTTCGTCCGCGTCGTCCAAGTCGGCGAGGTTATTACCAGGGACAAGGATATCCGCCGCCGACGCAGTGAGCGACAGAGCGGCCACACCGCTCAAGTTAATCTTTGATGTTCCCGCGGTACCGCCAATCTTGGACTCTTTGACCGTTGTCCGTTCCATTGCGGTAACGCCACTTTTAATCGTACCGATTCCAACTTCAAAGTCGGTACCGTCAACGATAAGGTAGCGGACAGTATCGCCGTCTCCGGCTCCGGCTTCGGCTGGCGTCACGAACGCATTCGAAGACACAGAGCCGAAAGTAACGTCACCGGTCCCGGTAGTCGGAGTGTTGACTTTCACTCGGTCGAAGAGTTTGAACATCAGATCCCTTCCCCAGGTACGAAACCGACGCCAGAGCCGAGCGGATCATTCGGTTCGGGCTGCGGCGCGGGCTTCGGCTTGTCTTCGTGCTTTTTCGTTTCTTCGTTCATGCGATCCTCTGACATCGTAACTCCAATCCGGCTCTGCGGCCGATCTGCTTGGTCTCTTTGATATTGTGGCTGTCCCCGTCAAACAGCACGCGATCTGCGGTGGTAATTCCGTCGATCCATCGGACTCGAAAGACGGTTATCGTCTCGTCTGATGCACCGAAATTTCGAATGAATTCCTCGGTCGATTGCTGGATAACTTGCGCGCGAACCGTCGCGAGCGTGGTCCACGTCTCTACTGGCGTCCCGAAATCGTCGACGGTATTGGTGAAACGTTGAATGGCGATTTGCTGATCCAGCTTGCCGGCCCTCATATCACGACGCTCCATCGCGCCTGGACCAGCGAGTTAATGGTCAGCACGGCGTGCGACATCTCTCCGCCGGGATCGCGCAAGTAACGCACGCCATCGACGCGGCAATCGGCGCAAACGAAATCCGGATCACCTATATCGAGCCGCCGCACCCGGCCAATCGCCTTTCGGACGGCGCCAGCGATCGCCTTGACGCCTGCTGTGCTTGGCTCCGTCTTCCAGATGTGCAGCGTCGAATAGACGCGGATATAATCGCGCTTGAGCGTGAAGTCCTCGTCCACTTCTTGATCTTCGCCAAGGATGATGGAGGGGCTCGGCGCTGGGCGCTCGTTGCGGTCCAATATGTTTGCAGCCGGCACAAGCGCAGTGACCGCCGCGGTATTGATCAGCCGCAACCGGATGGCCTTTTGGAGTGCCAGTGCGGGGCTACTCATTTCCCCTTGGACTCCTTTACGGCTTTGTTGATTGCTCGCTTAATCCGCGACGTGATGCGCTTGCGGTACAGGCGGAACGCGGGCCAAAAGAACGGCTGCGCTGGCGCTTTCGCGGTTCCGTACTCGACCAAATGCGCGTAGCGGACCTTGGTATTACCTACCGTGACTGCAACGCTAGTTTCGCCCACCACCTTCGAACCGCCCGGCTGAGAGTACGCCGGCGTGGTTTCGCCTGGTCCCGTGACGGCGATAGAATCGATCAGGTCGCCTGTGTCGCGGCTGGCCTCGGCCAATTGACGCATAGCCGACTTCAATTCTTCACCCGATTTTAGCAGCGCAGGCTTGACCGCGGCGCGGACTTCCTTCGGGATCGCAGCCATGCGGCGCTGAAAGCTGGAAAGCCCGCCATCATCATTCGTCATCGGGCGTGCTCCACCAGCGTCGATATTCGCGGATGATGTCTGAAACGCCGTGCGGAAGTTGCTGTGCGGAAACGCCGACAAGCGTTGCCTCGCGATTCTCATACCAATGAGCGGCAAGCTGCAGCACGGCCTCGACCAAGGCGGGTGGCACCGGTTCTTGATCTTCGCCGCCGTAGACGGTCTCGATTTTGTAGCCGAGCCACGACTCCAGGTAGTCTTGGGCTGCGGAAATCTTGCGGGTCAGCAGCGTATCGTCGAGGTCCGAGGTGACGTTGAGTTGACCTTTGATGTCAGCCAGTGTCGCAATCATCGTGGAAAAAATCCCAATTCGGTCAAATCGTGCGTTCTGCTCCCCCGCCGGTCCCGCTGCGTTCCCTGAAACTTTTCGACCACCCCCGGTGTCCGCATGAACCGCTCACGAACCGCTTCAGGATCGACGCCGGCGAGCGTGCAGACGATGGGAAAGTCGATGGTGTCGGTCAGCAGCCATTGAATGGCCGCGTGCTGGTCACGCTGTGCGTCCTTGCCAGTGCGTGTCGTTGTTGCATCCGTGATGGCTTGGCCGAGCACGGCACACCACAATTGTCGGTCGTGTTTCTCATCGTTTTGCATGGTCACGATGCACGCTCCATGCGCTGCTTGCGGCTGTTGTGGCAGGAGAAGCAAAGCGACTGCCAATTGCCTCGATCCCAAAATAGTTTGGTGTCGCCACGGTGTGGTCTAATGTGATCAACGACACGAGCGGCTGCACCACACATGACGCAACGAGGGTGCTTATCGAGAAAGTATGAGCGAGCCTTTTGCCATGTATTGTCATAACCGCGCTCTCGCGCATTCGGCCGGCGCTTGTCAGCTTCGGCACGTGTACGCTGCTGACACACACAACGAACGCCATAGGCGACCTTGAGGCCGCAGGAGCAGATACGTGGCGCACGAAAAGGCATTGGCATTCCTAGTTTAGGGTACGGGAGTCGCATGACTTACGAGGACCGCGACTCCCGTTCCACTAAGCGCGCCCGTGGCGGCAAGCGCGCTCAGTGACTAGTGTTAGGCGACAGGCCGCGAGCGCGCGTGACCGAGCACGGCAACAGCGCCAGCCGCGATCGACGTTCCGCTGTTCTTGGTCACAACGACACGGGCGTACTTCCTGTGGCCGATATACGACTGCTTATAAGTGCTCGACTCCTCAAGAGAGTCCGGAAGCGTCCCGACGAGGTGCGTTGCGTCGACGTCGGTGAAGTCACCGTCGGTGGTCGTGTCTGACTCCTGCAGCTTCGCGGTGAAGCTCGGTGCAGGCGAACCGGCGGTCGCACCAGTATTGATGACAAACGCGCAACTCTCGAAACCGGCCGTATCGACGGTTTCGCCCTTGATGGTTGCGGACTGCACCGCTGGCGCAAGAGCCTGAACGGTGCCGATGTTGGAAGCGATATCACGCATAATTTGTGCTCCTTACGAGGTCTTGCAGACGATCTTCTTCATCGCCGCTGGCTGAACGACCGCACCGCCGACACGCCGCGTGGCATGAATTCTGGTCGTGCCGGTGGTCGCCAGCAAATATGGATTGGCCAAAATCGACAAACCAATACGGTCGAGGATCCGATAGGTCGCGGCGATGTCGCCGAATGCGATCGGCGTGGTGCCGCTGCCGACATCATCCATGTCGGGGCAATCGATGACTGGACGACCCAGGATGGTGTCCGCCTGCCCCTGGAAGCCGGGCGACCAAAGGTATGTCCCGGTCGTGCCGTCCTTCAGCTTCCGGATGGCCGCGAGCGTCGTGGAATTCATCAACCAAGTGCCTGCGTTCCGATAAGCAGCCGGAAGCGAATAGAACGTGTCGATGAGCATGTCGGCCGGTCCGCTGCCAAGCGTGGAAGCGTTGCCGGTCGCGACGATGCTGATGTCCGCGTTGATGAGCAAACCTTCCGGCTGCAGCGGGCCGGTGCCCTTCAGGAACGACAGTCCCTCTTTCAGGCCGAAGTCCTCCGCGAGTGCCATCCGAACTTCGGACTCGGCTGCGCCGGCGCTGTCGGCGAGAAGCTGGTTCGAGATATCGACGTAAGTGTTGATCTCGCGAACCGGGATTTCAAGCTGACCAAAGGTCGGCTCACCAGTCGTCTGCGCTTGCGTCTCACCACGCCATTGAGCATTCGTGCGGCCGATGCGCTTGGGATAGGACACGGCAGGCGCCGATGTGGATCGGACCGAAGCGAGACCGCGGATCGGCGAGTACTGCACCAGATCACGAATAAACTCGGTCGCCATCTCGGTCGGCGCCAGATAGCCGCCCTGCGGATCGCTGGAAACGATCAGCGTCTTGAGTTCGAGCGGATCAGGCGGCGTGATGCCGGAACGGACATAAGCGCCGAACGCCTTGATTTCGAGCGCGGCGTCCGGATCCTTGTGATCGCCACTGCCCGGCCGGTTAATCTTGGCTTCGAGCTTGTCCATGCGGTCCACGAGCTTGGTCGTGTCGGCTTTGGTCTCGATGTCCTTCAAGCGCGCGTCAACGTTGGTAGTCAGATCATTGACCGCCTTCGTCACCAGATCGACCGGATCGGCGTCGTCGGTATCTTTGAATTCGAGATCAGAGAAATGCTTACCCAAGGTGATTACCTCAATGCTAGGGCCGCAGCGGCCCGGTTAATGACCGCGGCAATGGCTGCGGCTTCGTCAAAAGACTTTGCGGACGTGATCCGCGCACGGGGGTGCGACCCACTTCTGACAAGGCTGATTTCAGCGAGATCGAGCGCGTCGATAATTCGGTTGCGACCTTCCTTGCGGGACGACTTAGTGCGGAATCCGATCGAGAGATCAGACACGAGACCCTTTAGAACCAGGCTCCTCACCGAGCGTGCGCGGGGTTGATCGAGGTGCAGTTGCCCCTTGACCATCAACCCTTCGTCGGTCGCTTTGACTTCGGTCCACGTTCCGATCAGGTCGGCGGGATTGTGCTGATAGAGCATTCCGAGATCGGGAGAGATTTCGCCAAATGCACCCTTGGTGATGATGTCGCCAACACGATCCGGCTCCGCAAAGGGCCATGCGTTGCCGACAATTTCGCCAGTGTCGGAGACGTTCAGGGATGCCTTGATTTCGAGCCGGTCCATCAGAAGGTGTCCTTTACGAGGCCATCGACCGGGAATCGACCGAACTTCACATCGCCCCTATCGTCGATCCAAATCACGTGGACGGTGACAATGGTTTCCCGGTGATACGCGCCGGGCTGTCCATCCACTGTCATCGCGGGGCCACCGCTCTTCAACCGCACAACGTCGCCGACTTTCAAACTCAACTTGTCACCTTTCTGGAATAAGGTTCGCGGGATGCAGCGAACGCGTCGACCTGCTCTCGAACGAACCGAAACTTTGTAAGCAGCCGCACGGCTGCACTGAAACTGAACGGCACATCGACGCCGCCCTGCTTGACGCCCCAGCCGACGACGCATTTCGCGAGTTGCTCGATTGCAAGCCGCTCCTGTTCATCGGCTGGAGGTCGGCCCGCATAGCTCATCAGTGCATCCGTGGTGGCGAGGCGAGCGCGACGTTGAGTGTCGGAATCCGGACCGGCAACGATCAGAACAATATCGGTTGGCGTACCATTGACCGGATCGGTAATGACGCATTCCGCGCCGCGATCCTGGTACGCAATGAGATCATCGAAGTCGGCGAGATCAGTCATTTACGGGCTGCTCCTGCGATCCAGGCTGGCTGGCGCCGGTGTTCGGGTTGGCAAATTCGTTGCCGCCGGCATAAGGCGCAAGGCCGGTATCCAGCCATGTGCGGGCTTCGTTTGGATTGAGCACGCGACTGGCAACGAGGCTGGAAATGGCGGTCGCACGCTTCTCCAGGTCCACGCGTGTCAGGTCATCAATGTCGAACTTGAACGCGTACAGCGCCCGCTCGTCATCAGTCAGCAGCGCGCGGTCGAACGCAGATTCAAGCGCCTTGAGCCACGGCATCAGCGTGACGCTCAGGAACTCTCTGTATTTTTGCCATGCATTGGCGTAGCTCGATTTTGTGAGGTCACCGAGCATGACGCTCGAAATGTTGAATGCGCGCGCGATGTCTTCCAGTTGCCATCGGCGGTTTTCGACGAACTGAGCGTCGGTCGATGCAAGTGCGATCTGCTTGAACGTCGCACCGTCAAACAGGAATGCGGTGCCGCCGGCGTTGTCCGCGCCGCCGTAAGCCGCGTTCCAGCCCGCGATCATGTTCTGGACGGCCTTTTCGCCCGCGCCGGTCGGCACTTCGACAACGCCGCCGGGACGCGCCATCCGCTTGAAGAGGAATTCGACATAACGCGACATCGCCACTGCGGCGGAGATTGTCGGATAGGCAAGACTGACCGGGCATTTCGAGAATGGGCCGCGAATGTGAACGACGTCCGACGCCGGCACGCTGCGACCGTTGACGGTGTAGGATGGGCGACCGGAGCCGTCGCCGGCATACTCGACGGTGATGCGGCCCGCGGTATACCGGATAATTTCAAGGGGTCGGCCGTCGCCGCTTTTGTTGACCCAGGCAATCCCGCCGGCGTCGGCGGTTAGTGCTTGTGTGATAAGGTCTCGGATCAGGTCGGAGCCGGATGTCCATTCGTTGACGTGACCGCGCAACAGGTCGAGTGCGGGGTGTTTTACGTCGGCGGACGTGTCGTCGCGTTTGACCAGGTGTAAATCGAGCGTTGCCGCAGCATTGCTGATCGTCGTGACGGCTGCGGAAACAGCGGGTTCTGAGAGAGGATGAACCGGCCCGTACGTGCTGCCGCCCGAGAGAATTGCGAAGATCGCTTCATCCGGATCGGCGAGCGATTTGGTTTCAATAGTAGTGCGGCGGAAGGGCCAGAGTTTCATTCATGATTATATGCCACAAAACGCGCGGACATATAAGCTGGCAGGACCTTGCAAACCCTAGCAGGTCAGGCCGCGCGACGCATCCAGCGGAAGAGTTCGCTACGAATCGCCCAATGTCGACCACCTGTTTTGTAAATCGGAACGTCCGGTTTCCTTGCCCATCGTCGAGCGGTGTCGACACTCACGTCGAGGAAAAACGCGATCGAGGGCAAGCCCCAAATGCGTTCCACGTAGAGGTCAGGTTCGTTCAGTTTGATTGGTTTGGTTTCCATGTGGTGTTTCACCTCTTTTGCGAATTGAATTTCTCTTCCACATACTTCCCTAGCAACTTAGTGGTCACGCAAGCCTGTTGGCTATTGAGGTCGCGACCGGCCTCCCTCAAACACTCTGCCTTAGCGACGTCGCCGTACTTTGTGGGAGGCGGAAACGCCGGTAGCTGGGCCATGTAGGCAATCCCTGCAACGACCACTGCGATAAGGGCCAGTTTGATCGAAGCTCGCATGAATGGTGCCTTTGAAATTATGAGTTGACAGAAATCGTTCCGATCGTTTCACCCCTAGGATAGGACCGGAACGGAACGACCATGGCGGCTGCGTAAACGCAGCGCCGCCGTATGGGTGTCGTTTCATTGATCGTTTCGCTTGAAACGCCCATTTGGCAATGGTTTCTTGCATCGTCGTTTCGCTATCGTTCCGATTTCGTTTCGCTAATTTTTGATGGGTGGAAGGGGTGGAAATGATACCCCTGGAAAAGGGGTCCGAAACGATGGTGAAACGACCGGTTCGAGGTCGTTAAGCTCCTTCTGGCCGATTTGTGTCAACACGATTTTTCGACCCTCACGTCTAATGAGCTTGGTGTCGATGAGCTTCTGGACAAGTCGGTTCACCTTTGATTTGCCGGCTCCGCCTAGCAGGGTTGCCAATTCTTGCAGCGACGCCTTGGGGTGCTGTTCGAGTAGGCGAAGCAGCTTGTTTTCGTCGCGCTCCTGGGTCGCATGGTTGGACGCCATCTCGCCCTCACCGATCGCCCGCGCGATAACTGTAGGGATGCTGCGCCCCTTGCTGTCCTTGAGCAACGGATGCTCCCTCACGGCGTCCAGCTTGAACGCCAGGGGTGAGAATGCCGGTCCCCGAAACTTGCCCTGCACTTCGGCTCCAATGATTGTGTCGTTCGCCTTGAGCGCGATATTGCCGTCAACCTCGTTTAAGAATGCGCCGCCGCCCCGCGGCATCAGGTCGTCGTCAGCCGCCCTCTTCGTCGGATGGCAAAGAATCAGAACGCATGGGCGGCCGGGAAGGTTCGTGAGCGACCGAAGTAAGCGGGCGTTGTTTCCTTGCTGTACGTTGTCGTTTTCATTGTCGCCCTCGAAATAGGCCGCTGCCGTGTCGACGACCACCAACATTGGCTGAAGCGCCCGCTCCTTCACCTCCTGCTCGATCGCCGCGACGTTCTGTGAAACTGAAATAACACCCGGAAGGAAGTACACAGGGACTGTCTGCGGATCGATCCGCATTTCCTGCGTAAGGCCAAGCCAGCGCATTTGAATGTCGGTCGGGTTCTCGCCAGCTAGGTAGATGACATCGCCCTGAGACACGCTGAGGCCATTCAGGGACCGCCCCGTGGCGACGTGCGCGCTAAAGCACATTGCCACGGCGGTCTTGCCGGTGCCGGTCTTCGCCGTCATTGAATAGCAGAAGCCGCGCTGGAGCACCCCGTCAAGGATGTAGTCCGGCGGGACAAAGCCTTCCAGAAATTCCGCAGACGACTTGAGAAGCGCTGCGCGTGGAGTCGTTGGCGCCAACGAGGGCGATCCTATCGAAGCGACCGAACCAAACATTTCGCTCGCGGCGAGTTGCCAGCCAGCCTTACGTGCCCGCTGAAACCATGTAGCGAGGGTGACCGCGTTGCCGTCATCGGTATCTTTGAAGGTTTCCCATTTTTGATCGCAGGAATATCGACCGGCGACGGTCACGGATTCCCACAATTCTAATCCATCGTCCCAGAAGCAGATTTTGAGAGCCTGCCCGATCGAAATCCAATCTTCGTAGGAATCGAACGCGTCCCGCTCGTTCATCCACGCGAGCATACTTCGGACGTCCCGCAGAGAATGCTCACCCTGCCGGCTGCGGTGCTCCGTGACCTTGCGTGTCCCGCCCGAGCAATGTTGTATCAGCCCTTCGGGAGCGGGATGTGGCGGCGGTGCGCCCGGCATTAATTGGTAGGGGCGCCCGTCGTAATAGCTACCGGCGGCGACGGTGTATCCAATGCAACGGATATTGATCCGGCCTTTGATGGCGTCTGGTTGGCGAAGCGTGGCCGCGTCGACACCATCAGGAACCGTGCAGTAGACGTGCCAGCCGCCCGAAGGCGATTGCACATGAGGCACAAGCGCGGCGGGTAAACCCCATGACGCGCAGAGTTCGGCCCATAGCGCCCATGCTTCCTCGCGGCCGTTGTCGCCCTTGGTGTCAATGTCGACGATGATCAGATTAGATGCGAAGGCGACAACCCCGAAGTTGCAGCCAGGATTTTCACGAGCCCATTTGTCGATTTGCTCCGGGTTGCGGGACCAGTCATGCTTGAAACTGGAAATGATGCCGGTCGCTATCTTCGATCCCGCAGGAATCGGAACGAGAGCCGCGCCATTCGATTTGTAATATTGCAGGCTTGCGCAATCCGCGGCTTGCGGGTATAAAGAGTTGTTCAACTGCCGATGACTCCATGCTTGAAAAGCCTCGCCCTCCCCCGGCGGGGTTTTTCGTTTCTAAGGCTCGATCTCGTCGAGTGCGTCGAGAGCCGCTTCGCAGATCTCGTCGCGTAAGGCGCTATCAGACCAAAACTTCAAACCAGCGGGTGCCAGGACGAAACATTCGCCCGTCCCGCTTTCCAGTAGTTTGCAGTTTCTCAAAACGGCGTTCGGCGTTTCCACGTCGAACAGCGCGATCAGGGTTGGCGAGCCGGGCCGGTCAGGAGCCGCGGGTTCGATGCGGGTGATTTGCATCATTGGGGGTCGCCGAACAATTTCCGCCTGATCGCGAGTACCCTCGGGTCATGGGTCTCCGCCGCAACGATTAAATATACCGCGTCAATGATGCCCTCTCGCACGTGATCGGGTGTCGCGCTTTTGACCTTAGCAAACGTCTCTTCGATACCCGGAGGTTTCGAGAAACGAACCTCGTTGAGGTTATCGACGCCAAGGGCTTCACAAGTTGCCGCGGCCTGAGCGCGTACTCGGTCTCCTAATTCTTGAAATGGATTACGGGTCACGCCGCGACCTCCATGCTCTCAGCTTCGCGCGCTGCAATCCATTCGCGAATCGCGTCTTCGCTGATGCGCGTCGTCTTGCCGAGCTTGTAAGACCGCGGCGCTTTGCCTTCGCGTGCCAGGATATAGAAATATGCGCGTGAAATCCGTTGGCTGTCGCAGAACTCTTGAATGGTAACCGAATTCATTTTGATCCTCCTATGTGACGACATGCAGTATCCGGGACCAGTGTCGATTCCCCCAAATCCACATGCCTCTACCTGTTCGTGCGGCAACGCCGGTTTCCATTCGCGGATTTTACGCTCGGGAGGATGCACCCAGCGAGGATTAGTCGCGGGTTACGAGAATCGCGGAGCGTTCGCGCGAATAGCATCGGCCACAAACGACGGCCCGAGGTGCGCATAATGCGCTTCCGTCACGCGTGTCGTAGTGTGCCCTAACTGGCGCGCGACAATCTGCAACGACACGCCACGCATGACGGCATGGGACGCCCAGGAATGCCGCAAGGCGTGGAAATTTATCGCCGGATCAATCTTTGCGTTCTTGCAAGCGTTGCGCAGCGGGTCCGCTTGGTGATCCCGCTGCCATGGCTCGCCGTTTTCTTTCACCAAAAGCATGGCTGCTGGCGACCTGCCCTTCGCGATCTCCGCGACATACGCCGCGCCCTCTTGTGTCAGCACAACATGCCGTGGCTTGCCAGACTTTGAATCGCGAACATGTAGCGTGCCAGCGTCGGCATCGAAGTCCTCGACACGAAGGGCGATCAGTTCGCCGTAGCGGCAGCCGGTCTCCAAAGCTACGCGCACAAGGTGTTTGAACGCCGGCGAGCAGGCTTCCAGCAGGCGGCGGATTTCGGTCATGGATAGATAGCGAACCCGCGCGCTGTCGACACTCTCAAACGGCGTGACGCGCCGCCATGCGGCATCGGTTGGCACCTTGCCGTCACGCCATGCCAAATTCAGCGCGGCTTTGAGCGTCGTTAAAATCCGGTTCGCTGTTGATTTCCGGCGGCGATCATTTTCAGGATGCGTTGTGCTTTTGAAGCGTTGTCGACGGCCATTCTTCGTTCGGATACGGGCTGGATTTTTCGCTAGAGCGGCGTGCCACCGCTCAATCTGTTCTTTCGTCAGCTTGGCGACTTCAACACTACCGAACACGGGCAGAATGAACGCTTCCGCCGCATAGCGCCCCTCCCTGCCCGACTTCGTTTTAGTCTCCAAATATTCGAGATACGTCGCCATGGCGTCGGCCACCGTGAGCGGCTTGGCAATACCCGCTTCTGTGCGCGCGTAATCCGCCATGCGCTTGCGAGCGAGCGTCTGTGCCTGTCGCCAATCGAGGATGGCCACACCGTCCGCGTCGCTGAAATCGTCAGCCGTGGCCAGCGTCTCGGTGCGATAGGACTGTTCGCCAGCATACAGGCGCAAAACCCACTTCCCGGCGCCGGTCGTCGGCCGACGATAGCCAATATGAACCCCCGGCTCCAAGGCTCGCCAATAGGGTTTGCCGCGCGGCTTCAAACGACTGCGTGCCGTGCGCGTGTCCAATATAGAGTCGCGAATAGTACGTGCCATCACGGTGGAGATTAGCACGTGTCCAATAGATGTCCAATAAGCGTGGATAGACGGACAAATGTCTAGGGACGTCTAAGTGTACTAAACTATTGAAAAATATAGAGCGAAAGTGTCAACCATAGACGTCCCTAGACGAATTTAACACCCTTTCACGGTGGAGAGAGCGATTCCGCTAGGGAGCGCCAACTAAATCAGTAACTTAGCTCGTTCATGTTCATTGTGTCCCACCTGCCCGGTTTGGCGGGACCGGCTTGCGTTCCGCCGGTACCCCGCGATTATGTGGCTTATGGCAAAGCGGATGCCGACTTCATGAACGGATCGGAGTGAAGCCATGAAAGCATCGTTGGTAGCTCTGCTCTTGGCTCTGCTCCTGGCGCTTCTCTCGCATCTCGCCCCCGCCTTCGCGGAGACGCCAAAGAGTACGGACGCGCCGCCTGTCGTGCAGCAGGAGTTTGATGGCTTCATCAAGAAATTCCGGACCGCGTTGAAGGCCGATGATTCCGCTGCGGTTGCCAGCATGACGCAACTGCCTTTCATGGCCGACGCCTCCATCAGCGATGCGTCGGCATTCCGGGCGAAGATATATTCCGGCGATTTCACGGCGAGAAATCGCAAATGCATCCAGCGCGGCAAAGCCGTCTATGCTCGCGACGGAGCAAACAAGGATAGCTACTTCATCTTCTGCGGCGATCTCATATTCACCTTCACCAGAACCGCGCAGGGATTTCTTCTTTCCGAGATTGGCATGAACGATTGAAGACCTTGCCTCGGCACGAGCGCACGTGCCGCCGTCACGGCGACGAACGCCAAGCCGCGACTTCCGCGACCGAATACATATCAACCATCCCGATCAAGCTTCGCGTCACTCCTGCGCCGAGCGCCGTGCGGGCGAGCTCGCTCCTGCCGTCGCAAAGGTGCAGCGGGCCCGCAACGCAATGAGGAGCCTGGTGCAACGCGCAACAGCAGCGTGGAATCTGGGTGCAGCGCACACAGGCGCATGACGCATCATCCTTGATCTGGATCAACGCTTCCCCGGCAACGTGGTGTGCAATGGGCCGACGTTGGCTGCGTTAAAGCGCCGCCGCACAAGCACGGAGATTGATTATGAGATACTCGAATTCTCTGCGCGCCACCATTCTTGCCGTGACCATTGGTTCTCTCGGCATGAGCGCTCATGCGGGGCCGATGCCAACATATGCCGCGCCGACGATGAAATCGGTGATCCAAAAGAACACCACCGACGTCCGCTGGGGCGGCGCCGGTTATGGTGTTGCTGGCGTCCGCGTCCGCGGGGCGATCGCGAGTGGCGCCTACTACGGAGGCTATGGCGGCTACTATTATCCCGCCTATGGCTACCGCGCAGTATCGTATTATGACGACAGCTATTGCTTGCGCCCCTTGGTGGTTACGCCGGCTACCAGGATCCAAAGCAGGTACCTGGGGGTCAAACCCAGTGAGAGGCTGCCCTGGACAGATTAAGGTGCGTTCCGAAGGTAGGATTTCTGGTTCGTCGCAGCCGTAAAGCACGAAGATGAATCAGAAATCCAGGCCGGAATCGTCAATTCGCGGGCTGCTGGAAGCGCATGACTACAAGCATACATGACTACAAGCATAGAAGCGCCTTCCTGGGTGTTCATTTGGTCCTCTGGGGCTATTGAAGTTTCGCAACCTCGGCCTCCTCGTTGCGGACCAGATGGACAACCTCCTGAAAGCTCGCACCTGGAGCCTCAGTCCGATGGCGCTATCGCGGCTTATAGCGTTTTCGAGCGAAGCAGGTCCTAGGCTTGACCCGAGGATGGAATCCGGATCGCGTGAAGAAAACGCGTCAGAACAAAATCTGGAGCTTCGCTTCTGATTCAATCGGAAGCGAAGCTCTAGCGGCCGCGCAGACGGTTCAGTATCCGTCCCCCAACGATAAACAGAATAACGCCGACAAACACGAGTGTGAAAAGAATCGAAACCATGAGGCGTCCCTTAATCAGGAGGCAGTCGACAGCCGCCTTCGACCGTTACCATACAAGTTGGGCGCCGCGCGATCGCGGCGCGAGGGAATTGCTTTCGGAAAGTCGGTGTGAGCTTGGATTTCTCCGTCGCGCCTGTCCAGAATGCTGCGATGAACAAAAAGACGCGCGACGGTTGGCTTACTGAAGCGCGTCCCCTGTACAAAATGTCGCAGCTCGGTCATACTTTGCAACCGGTTCTGAGGGAGGCAACGCGACGAACGTAAGCAACGTACAGCAACGCTAAGGAGGCACCGTGATGAGTGAACGCGACCGCGCCAATCTGATCTTGGGCATAGCCGTTACCAGCGTGATGTTTTTCGGCAGCATGGCCCTGGTATGGAATAATACCGGCCGGCTTTCGAGCGAAGCGAAGGCGGCAGTCGCCCCTGCGCATCAGGCCGCGCCCCACGCAGACGCTACCGCCGGACTTGAAAATCGCCTGCTTCTCCTTGAAGCCAAGATGAAGGCTCCGCCAACCGTTGATGCTTCTCAGCTCGATGCAAAGATCAAAGGTCTTGAGTCCCAGCTCGCGGCTGTACAAACCCAGTTGGGCGCTTTCACCGCGTCGGATTTCGACGCGCTCAAGATGAAGGTCGCCGGGACGAAGAATCCCGAGTCCCTCAAGACGACCATAGATGCTCTTCAAACGGACGTAGGAAAGCTGCACACGCGCCTCGATCAGCTTTCGGAGCAAGCATCCGTCACCACATCGGACACGAAGCACAACTCGCGGAAGTCGCAGCATTCGAGATCGAAATAAAGCGCCACCCTGCGGGTTGGCGAACTATAGCGTTGCGCGCGAAGCTTGTCCTCGGGCTTGCCCGAGGATGGACGCCTGTTCGTGTGAAGAAAACGCGTCGGAACAACAATCTGGAGCTTCGCTTCTGATTCAGTCAGAAGCGATAATGATCCGCTGCATCGGCCTCAGGAGTGAAGCGATCGCGCAAGCACCTTTCCCAAGGCTTGCAAGCTCGGGAACAAGTCGAACGCGTCCGCCAGAAAAATGAACAGAAGCGCGTGAACAATATACAGGCGGCCTTCGAACCATGTGAGAGCATGTTCAAACAGGCGTTTTGGGTATGGAAGCGCGGCAAGAATGAAAACAACCGCCGGTCCCAGAACGAACGAACCAAGGATATCGCTCGGATAGTGGAGCCCGACGATGACCCTGGGAATCGCGACGATCAACGCAACCCAGGCAAAGCAGAATAGCCCGGCCGATCGCTTCTCGACGAAAACCAAAGCGGCAAGACTGAAGAATAAGGTCGCCGTGTCGCTGGGGAACGAATTCGTTCGGTCCCACGGTGTTCGCGGAATGACGGTGTCCAGTGGAATTGACGGGTCCAGAATAGGACGTAGGTGCACCGCGGTGTGAAACTGGGACCAGATCGAAAGCATGGTCGCCAGACAGACCCCCAACAGCCCGGCCAACATGCGACCGCGACGCTCCGGCTGTTCGGTGGCGAACCACAGGGCGACAAGGGAAAAAAACACTGGGAATCCCCGGAAAAGCGAATTGTTCGCGAATTCCCAAAGGGTGTCGTTTCCTCCGCCGAATGCATTGAGCGTAAGAAGGATTTCTCGATCGAGGCCGGTAATTGTCATTGTTGTTGATTTCGCCGCGTGCAGCCGGACATGAAAATCGGAACGTAAAGCTGCAATTTTCGCGACCGTGCTTTTACGTGCAAACGGGTGCCGGTCAACAACGATTATGGTTGGCCGGTCCGATATCCGCATTCCGTTTAGCGGCCTGTCGCGGCTATCGGAAAGTTGAAGGTCGCCAGCGCACGCCGCCGCGCCTCACCCAGCCCCGGAAACGCTCGTTAACCTTTGATTAACCAGAATCCGGCGACGATTCCGTTGGCCTTAATCCGCGCTCCACGGGGTTCATTGGACTCGGCGGGTGCGCGAGGTTCCGGCCCTCGTTCTGCATTGCGGCTCAGAACGCCGCCGCCGTTGGAGTGAGGATTTTTGATGGCAGATAACGACAGCACCATCGCATGGCATCGGGCCCAGTTGAAAAAGCATCGCGAAACTTTGCGCGACATGGAGGTTCGCCGTTTCCGTTTTGGCGAGACCGCGGATCCGCGCGTGCGCGTCGAGACGCTGCGAATGGCGGCCAATCTTCGGCGTAAGATCACCGCGTCCGAGAAGGTCATCGGCGCTTACGAAAAACGTACGCGGCGTCCGCGGACGACCGACTTTCGTAGTCTTGCCAACGTGCAGTGGGGCAACTGGAACAGCGCTCCCTGCAACGGAGAGATTGCGCGGGATTGAACGGCGGGCATCCGTGGTGCTACGGATGGCTTGTGACGCAGAGCGGATTTAGCCGGCCCACGGCATCGTGCCAGCCGGACTGCTCCCAAACCGACGATCGCGGAAAGCCAATGATGGTGACACCCGCGATGATGATGATCATGTCCATCACCCGGCGGTGAACAGTCAGCCCCGGCCCGCACGCAGGCTGATTCCGATCTGAGACCGGTCAAAGCAGAGAATAGAGTCTTCACCGTTTCCATGAGCGGTGAAGACTCCAGGCGTCAGCAGCCGCGACAGATGCTTTTGATTTTGCGCTGGAGAGCTGCATCGGCCGGATCGAGGCGATCCCGGTCCCTCGCGTCCCTGCTGTCCGGAGGCAGGTCGCTCGGGCGCGGCTGACGGTGGCCGATCGGCGTGCTGTCACGCGAAAATCTGTCGATGGTCAAACCGGGTGACGATCCGCTTCCCGATGGATACTGCGCGAGCGCCGCGGGCGCGCCGATCAAAACCGCAGAAACCGCGATCACAGAGATTCTGCTCATCTCGCTGCTCCATTGTCCGCAACTGATACTGGCGAGAACGTTGTGAAGTTTTTCAGCGTTCCGCGGTTGTGCCGGCCTCGCTTGCCCGGCGCGTCAGTCTCTCAGTCTCTATGGCTTCGGCGGATAGAGATGAACGCCGCCACAGTAGTCGGTAATAAGATAGTGCAATTCCGGCCGATGTTCACCTGCTCCGGAGATTAAATCTGAGGGCGACATATAGCCCGGGCCCACCGGCGACTTGCCGTATCCGCCGGGAATATCGAGGACATAATCCGGCTGGCACAGGCCGGATACACGGCCGCGCAGCTCGCGCATCAGGGCTTGCCCCTGTTCCAGCGTGGTCCGCAGATGCGCCGTCCCCGGCGCGAGATCGCCGTGATGCAGATAGTAGGGCTTGATACGGCATTGGACGAAGGCGCGCATCAGCGCCTCCAGCGTCGCCGCGTCATCGTTGACGCCGCGCAGCAGCACCGACTGGCTGACCATGGGAATACCCGCATCGATGATGCGCGCGCAGGCCGCTCGCGCCGCCGCTGTCAGTTCGCGCGGATGATTGGCGTGCAGCGCCAGCCAGGTGGTGGCGCCGTCCGTGCGCAGGGCCGCCGCCATCTCGTCGGTGACGCGCGCGGGATCGGCAACCGGAACGCGCGTATGGATGCGGACGATCCTGACGTGGTCGATGGCGGCCAGCTCGGCCATGATCTCGGCCAGCCGTCGCGGCGACAGCATCAACGGGTCGCCGCCGGTCAGGATCACCTCCCAGACTTCCGGATGCGACCGGATGTAATCGAGCGCCGCCGCGGTCGCTGATTTCGACAGCGCGGTTTCCTTGGCGGGTCCCACCATTTCGCGGCGGAAGCAGAAGCGGCAGTAGACAGCGCAGACGTGAACGAGCTTGAGCAGCACCCGGTCGGGATAACGATGAACGATGCCGTCCACCGGAGAACGCGCGTGATCGCCGATCGGGTCGGCGCGTTCGTACGCTTGCGCCGCCAGTTCATCTGCGCTCGGGAGATACTGCCGCGCGATCGGATCATCAGGATCGGCCGGATCGATCAGGTTCGCCACCTCAGGCGTGATCGCAATCGCATAGCGAGCGGCAACCTTTTCGAGATCGGCCAGAGCCGCGGCCGGCGCGAGACCGTGAGCGATCAGGTCTTCGGGACGCCGCAAGGTCGAAGCGATGCCTTTCGTGATCCGCGCGCTCATGCTTCCTCCGCGGGCGGCGTCCACACCACCTGATCGATTCTCGACGCGCCGCTCGCCAGCATCACCAGCCGATCCAGGCCCAGCGCCACCCCGCCCGCTTCCGGCATTCGGGCGACGGCCGCAAGAAAATCCTCGTCCAGCGGATAGCGCTCGCCGTAGCGGATTTGCTTGTCGTCCATCGCTTGCGCGAAACGGATGCGCTGTTCGGCGGCGTCGGTCAATTCACCGAACCCGTTCGCAAGCTCGACGCCGCAGGCATAGATCTCGAAACGTTCGGCGACGCGGCTGTCGGACGGGCTGATCCGCGCCAGCGCGGCTTCGGGCGCGGGGTAGTCGGACAGCACCGTCAACCGGCCCTGCCCGAGATGGGGCTCGACATGCTCGACCAGCACCTTGCTGAAAATATCCGACCAGGTGTCGTCGTCCGTGATGCGCACCCGCTCCCGCGCGGCTTCCGCCAGAGCCGTGCGATCGCCCTCGCGGCCCACTATCGTATTCAGGAGGTCAATTCCGGCGAAGCGCTCGAACGCCGCCGTGACCGTCAATCGTTCCGGCTCGGCAAGCGGATCGGCCTGCCGGCCGCGAAACGAAAATCTCGGGATGCCGGTCGCTCGCGCGGCGTTGGCGATCACGGTGATACAGTCGGCCATGACCGCCTCATAGGAACCGCCCGCGCGATACCATTCCAGCATGGTGAACTCCGGCAGGTGCAGTACGCCGCGCTCGCGGTCCCGGAACACCCGAGCGAACTCCACGATCTTTTGCTCACCGGCCGCCAGCAGCTTCTTGCAGGCGAATTCCGGGGAGGTGCGCAGGTAGCGCGTGAGGTGATCGCCGGCCGCCGTCGTCAGCGTCGTGCGCGGCGCATGAAGATGGGTTTCGTTGCCCGGCGACACCTGCAGAACACCGGTTTCGACCTCGACGAACCCCTGCGCGTCGAACCATGCCCGTAGAGCCCTGGTCACGGCGCTGCGCGCCTTCAGGAACGGCATCCGGTCCGCGTGCCTCGACTGATCCCACCAGGAAGAGATCCTCTCCATCCATCCTCAGCAATCGACCGGAATCGGCCGCAAAACACTGGCGCCGACGGGCCAAATCAGTATGTTGCGGCCCGAAACCGCTTCAAAGGCCGCAGGACGTTCCGTCCGGACCGGCCTTAAGCCAGAACCTTAGGAAATCCAGCCTTGAGAGTCATCGCCAGTTCTATTCGCAAGGGCAACGTCATCGAGCAAGACGGCAAGCTCTACGTGGTCCTCACCGCGGAGAACATCCACCCCGGCAAGGGAACCCCGGTCAGCCAGATCGAGATGCGGCGGATCAGCGACGGCGTGAAGATTTCCGAACGCTACAAGACCACCGACCAGGTCGAGCGCGCCACCATCGAGGATCACAACTTCACCTTCCTCTATGAAGACGGCGACGGCTTCCACTTCATGAATGCCGAGACCTACGATCAGGTCCAGGTGCCCAAGGATATCGTCGGCAGCGCCGCGCCGTACCTCCAGGAAAACATGGTGGTGAAGCTGTCCCTGCACGACATGGTGCCGGTGGCCATCACGCTGCCGCAGCGGGTGACGCTGGAGGTGGTCGAGACCGAGCCTGTCACCAAGGGGCAGACGGCGTCCTCGTCGTACAAGCCCGCCGTGCTGTCGAACGGGGTCCGCACCGGCGTGCCGCCGCATGTCGCCGTCGGCACCCGCGTCGTGGTGATGACCGAGGACGGCTCCTACGTCGAACGCGCCAAGGATTGAGGAAGGTCCGGGTTCCCGCGACGCAATGAAGCTTTGCTGCGGGATGTTACCCTCCGTTATGCTCGCTGCATGACAGTCCCCGATTCTCACATCCGGCTCAGCCGGCGCGGCGCGCTACGATGTCTCGGAGCGGTGGCGGTGCTTGCGCCCTTCCCTGCTCTCGCCGCCATGCCTCAGGGGTTCGAGCAATGGCGCTACGGCTTCCGCGCCCGCGCGCTGGCCAAGGGGATTTCAAGCGCGACCTGGAGCCGCTGCATGGGCCGGATCGAACCGGACATGAGCGTCTTCAACAAGATGCGCAAACAGCCGGAGTTTCACGAAAAGATCTGGCAGTACATCAACCGCCGCGTCTCTGACTGGCGAATCATCGCCGGCAAGGAAGCCCTGCGGAAGAACGAAGCGCTGTTCTCGCGGATCGAGCGCGATTTTGGCGTCGAGCGCGGCACGCTGCTGGCGCTGTGGGGCGTCGAGACCGCCTTCGGCGATCCGCTGGTGCAGAAGAACCATATGCGCCCGGTGTTTCCTTCGCTGGCGGCGCTGGCCTGGAACGAACCGCGACGGCGTGCCTACTGGGAAACCGAACTCATCAACGCGCTGCGCATCGTGGACAAGGGCTGGAGCACGCCCGAGGAGATGCGCGGCTCGTGGGCCGGCGCGATGGGACACAGCCAATGGATGCCGGAAGTCTGGCTCAACGTCGGCATCGACTATGACCGCGATGGCCGGGTCTCGCCGTTCGGGAAACCCGACGATGCGCTGGGCTCGACCGCGCGCTACCTAATCAAGCGCGGCAAGTATCATCGCGGCGAGCATTGGGGGTATGAGGTGCGCGCGCCCGGCGGCGCGAGCGGCAGCCGCAGCTATGCCGCCTGGGCGGCGGCCGGCGTGCAGCGCGCCGACGGTCAAGTGTTTCCCCAGCCGAACGCGTCGGCCAAGCTCTGGATCCCGGAACCCGGCGGCCCGGCGTTCCTGCTGGGGCCGAACTTCTATGCCGTGCGCAGCTACAATCCGTCCATGAACTACGCACTTTCGATCTGTCATCTCGGCGACCGCATCCTCGGCGCGCCGCCCTTCATCCAGCCCTTCCCCGGATCAGAACGCGCGCTCACGCTCGCGGAGGTGCAGGAGGTGCAGACGCGCCTGACCCAGGCGGGCTTCGACACCGGCGGCACCGATGGACGCGTCGGCAACGACACCATGAAGGCGGTGAAGGATTTCCAGGCTCGCGTCGGATTGCCGCCGGACGGCTATGCGGGCTTGAAGGTGCTGGCGAAGCTGAGACAGGGACTGTAGCTGATCGGGGCGGTAACGCCTGTCTGTTCGTTGTGTCCCTTTTAACGAATTGTCTTCGGTCCCGGATCTGGCGCCGCGACATCCACCACGCGCAACTGCACGCGCTCCGCGCCCTGCCAGCGGTCCACCGCCAGCGATCCCGCGACATGCAACGGCTGGCCCCGCATCCGGGCGAGAGCGTTGCCCAGCGGCTGACCGACCGCGCGAAACGCGATGCCGTTCACGATCGCGCCGTCACCGGACCTGAACCGTAACCGGAGATGCGCCTGCCCGATCTCGTCGGCATGGATCAACTGGTGCGATGGCAACGCCACCACCGGCTCGGGGTTGCCCGCGCCGAACGGTCCCGCGCGATTGAGCGTCGCCACGAATTCGGGCGTCGCCGCCCGCGCGCTGACCGCGCCATCGATGAAAAGCTTGCGGACATGGCGCGACCGCGCGACATCGGCGGCGAGCGCCGTTTCCATATAGGCGCGGAATTCCGCAAGCTGCTCTTTCCGCAACGTCACGCCAGCCGCCATGGCATGGCCGCCGCCCTTGAGCAGCACGCCGTCCGTCACGGCCCGCCGCACCGCCTTGCCGAGATCGACGCCGCCGATGGAGCGGCCCGATCCGGTCCCGATGCCGCCGGGCTCCAGCGCGACAACAAAAGCTGGCCGCGCGAATTTGTCCTTCAGCCGCGACGCCACGAGACCGACCACGCCGGGATGCCAGCCCTCGGAGGCGGTGACGATGACGGAGCCCTTGTCCTCCAGACCGAGCGAGGCCAGCGCCTCGGCTTCGGCCTGCGCTTCGGCCGTCTGTTCGATCACGCGGCGTTCCGCATTGAGACGATCGAGTTCGGCGGCGATCCGCGCGGCTTCGGACACATCGCCTTCCAGCAGCAGCCGTACCCCGAGGTCGGCGCGCCCGATCCGGCCGCCGGCGTTGATGCGCGGTCCCAGCATGAAGCCGAGATGCCAGGCTTCCGGCGGGCCGCTCAGCCGCGCCACATCCATCAGGGCGGTGTGGCCGACATGATCGCGGCGGCGCAGCGCGATCAATCCCTTCGCCACGAAAGCGCGGTTGAGACCGGTCAGCGGCGCGACGTCGGCCACCGTTCCGAGCGCGACGTGATGCAGCATGTCCAGGAGATTCGGTTCGGGCCGCTCGCGGCTCCAGAAACCGCGCTGGCGGAGCTCGCGGTTCAGCGCGACCAGCGTGATAAAAACGAGACCGACGGCCGCGAGATGGCCCAGGCCGGAAAGATCGTCGGGGCGGTTCGGATTAACCAGCGCCTCGACCTCGGGCAGGTCGTCGCCGCATTGGTGATGGTCGATCACGACGACCGACATGCCCCGCTGCCTTGCAACCGCCAGCGGCTCGATACTGGTCGTGCCGCAGTCCACGGTCACCAGCAAGGTCGCGCCCCTGCCCGCGAGCGCGTCGACCGCATCGACATTCGGACCATAGCCTTCGAAAATGCGGTCGGGGATATGGATCAGCGGGTCAAGTCCGCAATGCCGCAGATGCCAGGCGAGTAACGCCGCCGAGGTCGCGCCATCGACGTCATAATCACCGAAGATCGCGACTGTCTCACCGCGCATCGCGGCATCCGCGATCCGCTGCGCGGCGGTCTCCATCTGCGTCACGGTGAAAGGATCGGGCATCAGCCGGCGGATGGTGGGGTCGAGAAAATCCGTGACCGCATCGATGTCGACGCCGCGTCCGGCAATCACCCGCGCCAGCATCTCCGGCAACTGATGCCGTTGTGCGATCGCCAGCGCGCGCGCCGCGCCCCGCGGATCGAGGCGATCGCGCCACAGACGGCCCGTCGCTGAATGCGATACGCCAAGAAAGGCGTCAGGCGCTTCGACAGGCAATGCGGAGGCTGGCAAGGTCATGAGGTCGTCCGTGCCTTGCGATGTCGGCCGGGGGCGACGTCGCCTGCTTTCTCAATTCTGGTCGAACCGGTCCGTCCTGCGATGCTCAGCCTTGATGCGGCGCACGGTGCCGGACGCGGAACGCATCACCACCGTGTCGGTCTCGATCACGTTCTTGCGGAACCGGACGCCGGACAAAAGCGAACCTGATGTCACACCTGTGGCGGCGAACAGGCAATCGCCTTTCGCCATGTCATCGATCTCGTATTTCTTCCTGGGATCCTCGATGCCCATTTGCAGCGCCCGCTCGCGCAGCGCTTCGCTATCGATGATGAGACGGGTCTGCATCTGGCCGCCGATGCAGCGCAGCGCCGCCGCCGACAGCACGCCTTCGGGAGCGCCGCCGCTGCCGAGATAGATGTCAATTCCCGTTCGCGGCTCGGCGGTGTGGATGACTCCGGCGACGTCGCCGTCGCTGATCAGGCTCACCGCGGCGCCGAGCTTGCGCAGCGCGGCGATCTTGGCCGCATGGCGCGGCCGGTCGAGCAGAATGGCGGTGATCTCGGTCGGCTTGACCCCCTTGGCCTTGGCCAGGTTGATGATGTTCTCTTCCACCGGCGCGTCGAGATCCACCGTGCCCTTCGGATAGCCGGGGCCGATCGCGATCTTGTCCATGTAGCAGTCCGGCGCGTGAAGCAGCGTGCCGGCCTCGGCTATCGCAATGGTGGCGATCGCGCCCGGCATGTTCTTGGCGCAGAGGACGGTGCCCTCGAGCGGATCGACGGCGATATCGACCCGCGGGCCGCATGTGTTGCCGACCTTCTCGCCGATAAACAGCATCGGCGCCTCGTCGATCTCTCCCTCGCCGATCACGACCGTGCCGTCGATCGGCAGATTGTTGAGTTCGCGTCGCATCGCATCGACCGCGGCCTGATCCGACGCCTTCTCCATGCCGCGACCGCGCAGGCGCGCCGCCGACACCGCCGCCCGCTCCGTCACCCGCACGACTTCGAGCGTCAGGATACGCTCCAGCACCTGCTGTGACGGAACGGAATTCTGTGTCGGCATCGTTTCAACTCCCTCGGACAGCGCGGAGGCTCCCTGCGTCGGCTGCGTTGGCACGCATGTTCAGTTCTTCTCGATGCGAATGACCTGCGGCCGCCCAGTGATGACCTTGTCAGCCCTCACGGCATGGAGCGCCCGATGCACCGCGTCCTCGCTGGTTGCATAGGTGATCAGCAGAACCGGAACCGGCGAAATCGGCGTGTCGGACTCATCGGTATCCAGCTTGCCGTTGGGATGACGCTGCACGATGGATTCGATCGAGATCTTCTGTTCGGCGAGCCGCGTGGCGATGGTCGCGGCGGTGCCGGCGAAATCGCGCGCCATCAGGCGAATGTAATAGCCGCCCTCGTGGCGCTCCATCGGCGCTTTTTTCGTCTCACGCAGTTTCGTCGAGTGCCGGCCGAACGGCAGCGCGCGGGTGCCGGACGCGACGTCGGCGATATCCGCGACCACGGCGGACGCCGTCGCGGCTCCGCCGGCGCCCGGTCCGACAAGCGTGATCGGGGGGATGCCGTCGCCGTCGATGGTCACCGCGTTGGTGACGCCCATGACCTGTGCGATGGATGATGTCTTCGGCACCATGGTCGGATGCACCCGCTGCTCGATGCCTTTCGAGGTCCGCACCGCGACCCCCAGCAGCTTGACCCGGTAGCCGAGCTCCTCGGCCGCGCGAAGATCCTCCGGCGCGATCGAGGAAATGCCTTCGACATAGACCTCGTTCTGCGCGATGCGCGTGCCGAAAGCCAGGCTCGCCAGGATCGACAGCTTCTGCGCGGTGTCGTGACCGTCGACATCGAACGACGGATCGGCTTCCGCATAGCCCAGGCGCTGGGCGTCCTTCAGGCATTCGGCGAACGACAGGCCCTCCCGCTCCATCCGCGTCAGGATGTAGTTGCAGGTGCCGTTGAGAATGCCGTAGACGCGATTGATCGTCGTGCCCGCAAGCCCTTCGCGCAGCGTCTTGATGACGGGAATTGCGGCGCCGACCGCCGCTTCGTAGTTCAATGCACCGCCGTGCTGCTCGGCGAGAGAAGCCAGCCGCAGGCCGTGCTTGGCGATCAGCGCCTTGTTGGCCGTCACCACCGACTTGCCGGATTTCAGGGCCGCCTCGATCGCGGAATGCGCCGGATCGTCCGAACCGCCCATCAGTTCGACGAAGCAGTCGATGCCGGGATCGTTCGCCAGCGCCAGCGCGTCCCTGGCCCATGCGATGTCGGTCAAGTCGACGTCGCGCTTCCTGGTTTTCGAGCGCGCCGCCACGGCGACGACACGCACCCCGCGTCCGCAGCGCGCCGTGAGCGCGCCTCTTTGCTGCTCGATCAGGCGGACAACAGCCGAGCCGACAGTTCCGAGCCCCGCGATGCCCACTTTCAGTGGTGCGACCATGACAACCCTGCTGGAAACCGGTGTGCGAGGCACACCACCCGAGCGGAAGACCGGAAGGCATTTTCCGGTCTGGCGCCTACCGCCGGTTGGCGAGAGGAACCACGTTGTGCAACGTTTCAATGCCGCTTTCAAGGAAGTGGCGGACGCCGCGGGCGGCCTGGCGAATTCTCTGCTCGTTTTCCACCATGGCGATGCGGACATAGCCTTCGCCATGTTCGCCGAAACCGACGCCGGGCGACACCACGACGCCCGATTTCTCCACCATCAGGGTGGAGAACTGCATGCTCCCGAGGTCGCGGAAGCGTTCGGGCAACGGCGCCCATGCGAACATCGAGGCCTGCGGCGGCGGGATCACCCATCCTGCGCGGCCGAACGATTCAACCAGCGTATCTCGGCGCTTGCGATAGGTTTCGCGCATCTCCCGGATGCAGGTGTCGGGACCGTTCAGCGCCGCCGTGGCCGCCACCTGTACCGGCGTGAAGGCTCCGTAATCGAGGTAGGATTTGACGCGCGCCAGCGCCGCGATGATGCGTTCGTTGCCGACCGCGAAACCGATGCGCCAGCCGGCCATCGAGAACGTCTTCGACATCGACGTGAATTCCACGGTGACGTCGAGCGCGCCGGGCACCTGCAATACGGAAGGCGGCGGGTTGTCGTCGAAATAGACTTCGGAATAAGCGAGGTCGGACAGGATGAAGATCTCGTGCTTCTTCGCGAACGCCACCAGATCCTTGTAGAAATCGAGACACGCCACCTGCGCCGTGGGGTTCGACGGGTAGCAGACGATCAACCCGATCGGCTTCGGAATGGAATGGATGATCGCACGCTCGCAGGCGGCGAAGAATTCCGGCGTTGGCGAGGACGGGACCGAGCGGATCACGCCGCCCGCCATCAGGAAGCCGAAGGCGTGAATCGGGTAGCTCGGGTTTGGACAGAGGATGACGTCGCCCGGCGCGGTGATCGCCTGAGCGACGTTCGCAAAGCCTTCCTTGGAGCCGAGCGTCGCCACGATCTGCGTATCGGGATTGAGCTTCACGCCGAAGCGGCGGGCATAGTAGCCGGCCTGAGCCCTGCGCAGGCCGGTGATTCCGCGCGAGGCTGAATAGCGGTCGGTCTTGGGCTTGCCCAGGGTTTCCTTGAGCTTTTCGATGACATGAGGCGGTGTCGGCAGGTCCGGATTGCCCATGCCCAGGTCGATGATATCGGCTCCGGCGTTCCGGGCGGCCGCCTTGGCGCGATTGATCTGTTCGAAGACGTAAGGCGGCAGACGGCGGATACGATAAAACTCTTCCATGGTCCTGGCTCCAGGCCGGATTGGCGATGCGAGCGTCCTCGCCTCGATGAAGTCAGTGAGACTTCGGTAAATCGTTTGTATTCAATAGCTTGACATACTCAAGCGCCGGTTTGCCGGGGTCGAGGCTTGACGTTCGGGACGCAACCGTCTGCTTGAATCAGCTTCTTTTAACACGGACACCCTGCCCTGCCATCATGTCGCGTGCTTCAGGCGCTGAGGACGACCGCTCACAGGCTTATTGGGGTTCCGCATTCTGCGTGGCGTGAGCCTGACGGTCGCGCGCGTCGATCAGTTCCTTTTCGACTTTCGCCTGCTCGGCGGGATCCATCGCCGCCTGATCTCTTGGAGCTGGAAGGTCATGCACCGCAGGATAGGACGATACGTCACGGGGCCGTTCCGGCGCATCCGACGAAGTCTCGAAATCCGCAATCGATGTCGAGCAGCCTGCGAGCGCGAGCGACATCAACACCGCCAACGCGGCGATGCGGACGGCTACCGGGGCCGCGCGTCTGCTCGTCTGTCCTTGCGATTCTGTCGTCACGGATGCTCACATGGTTCCGTCAAAGCCTGCCGGTATGGAGTTGCTCCATCACACCTGATCGCGGCATGAAATCATCATCGCTTCCAAACCATTAAAAGCTTCGAAATCCCTGCGACCGCGACCACTACAACCGGGTCATCACGGCCCATATATGGCGGGATCAAGGAGTATTGTCGCACTGCACCACATCGAATCGGGCAATGATCCCCAGATTATGTCATGATCGATGCCCGCCAATGGCAACCTACGTGACGGAACGATGAGCAAGCTCCAAGACGCGTCCATGAGCGAGGTATCCGCCGAGGCCAAGCCGACGAAGGGGTTCGACTCCGACGCATTCGCGATGAATCTCGCGAGTGCTATGGAGAACGGCGGCAGGGCGCTGGCCGCGTATCTCAAGGCCCGGGAGCAGAAGCAGACCCCCGACAACCCGCCTACCGAGTTTGCCGAACTGATCAAGACCGTCAGCGCGGTCTCCGAATACTGGCTGTCGGACCAGGCCAGGGCCGTCGATTTACAGGCCCGGCTTGGCAAGTCCTATCTGGAACTCTGGGGTTACGCTGCGCGCCGCCTTGCCGGCGAGGAGGTCGAGCCAGCGATCGAACCCGATCCGCGCGACAAGCGCTTCGCCGACCCGGAATGGCGGTCGAACCTGCTGTTCAACTTCCTGATGCAGGCGTATCTGCTGACGACCAAATGGACCAACGAACTGGTGCGCGACGCCCACGGCCTCGATCCCCATACCCGCAAGAAGGCTGAGTTCTATATCACGCAGCTCACCAACGCGGCCGCGCCGTCCAATTTCGTGATGACCAACCCCGAAGTGCTCCGCGAGACCTTCGCCTCCAACGCCGACAATCTGGCGCGCGGCATGAAGATGCTGGCGGAAGACATCGAGGCTGGCCGGGGCGTGTTGCGCATCCGCCAATCCGACTCCGCTGGACTCGCCGTCGGCGTCAACCTGGCGACGACGCCCGGTAAGGTGATCTACCAGAACGAACTGATGCAATTGATCCAGTATTCACCGAGCACCGAAAACGTGCTGCGGACGCCGCTTTTGATCGTGCCGCCATGGATCAACAAATTCTACATCCTCGATCTCACGCCGGAGAAGTCCTACATCAGGTGGTGCGTGGATCAGGGCATCACCGTGTTCGTGATCTCCTGGGTCAACCCGGACGGACATCTCGGGGAAAAGACCTTCGAGGACTACATGAAGCAAGGTCCGCTGGCCGCGATGGACGCCATCGAAAAGGCCACCGGAGAAACGAAGGTCCATACCGCGGGTTACTGCGTCGGCGGCACCCTGCTTGCCGCCACGCTGGCATGGCTTGCGAACAAGCGGCGGCAGCGCGTGCGGTCGGTGACCTTCTTCGCCGCTCAGGTGGACTTCACCCATGCCGGCGATCTGCTGGTATTCGCCGATGAGGATCAGATCTCCGCGCTCGAACGCGACATGAAGCGGTCCGGCGTGCTGGAAGGCAGCAAGATGGCGATGACCTTCAACATGCTGCGCTCCAACGACCTGATCTGGCCCTACGTCGTCAGCAATTATCTCAAGGGCAAGGCGCCATCCGCCTTCGATCTCCTGCACTGGAATTCAGACGCCACGCGGATGCCGGCCGCCAACCACTCGTTTTATCTGCGCAACTGCTATCTCGAGAACCGCCTTTCAACCGGCTCGATGGTGCTCGACAATACCTTGCTCGACCTTTCCAGGGTCAGGGTGCCGGTCTACAATCTCGCGACCCGCGACGATCACATCGCGCCGGCGGAATCCGTGTTGTACGGCTCGCGTTTTTTTGGCGGGCCGGTGCGCTTCGTTCTGGCGGGATCGGGCCACATCGCAGGTGTGATCAATCCGCCCTCGCGCGGCAAATACCAGTATTGGACCAACGACGGGATCAGCGACAAAACCCTCGCCCAGTGGATGCAGGACGCGCAGGAGCACAAGGGCTCGTGGTGGCCGGACTGGCTCGCATGGCTGCGAAACATCGACGGCAAGGAGGTTCCGGCGCGCGAGGTCGGAACCGGCGCGCTGTCGCCGATCGAGGACGCGCCGGGCAGCTATGTGCGCGTGCGTGCTTGAGATATAGCGCTTTCGAACGAAGATGACCTGATCGCGTGAAGGCAACGTGTCATGGCCGGCACATAAGCCGGGCGTGATGATTCAATCAAACCTCATTCCACTCTTGCTCCGTCGGGGTCGCCGCGTCGTCCCTGTCGGGCAATCCCAGCATCAGCCGCATGTTCTGCACCGCCGCGCCGGATGCGCCCTTGCCCAGATTGTCGAGCCGCGCCACCAGCACGGCCTGCCGGTGCCTGTCGGTCGCGAAAACATGCAGTTCAAGCCTGTTGCTCCCGTTCAGCGCTTCCGGCTCGATCCGGCCGCTTTTCGCGGCAGCATTGTCGAGCGGCATCACCGAGACATAGGTGCTGCCCGCGTAACGCTTCGCCAGTGTCGCATGAAGCGTGGCGCCGTCGGGTTGCCCCGGCAGCGTATCCAGATGCAGCGGGATCGAGACCAGCATGCCCTGCCGGTAGTCGCCGACCGACGGCGCGAAGATCGGCCGCCGTGTCAGGTTCGCGTATTTCTGCGTTTCCGGCAGGTGCTTGTGCTCGAAGCCAAGTCCGTAAAGCTCGAATGCGGGCGCGGCACCCTTCTCGAAACTTTCGATCATGGATTTGCCGCCGCCGGAATAGCCGCTCACCGCATTGATGGTGACGGGATAGTCCGGCGGGATCAGCCCGGCATCGGTCAGCGGCCGCAGCAAGGCGATCGATCCGGTCGGATAGCAGCCGGGATTCGCAACCTTGCGCGCCGCCTTGATCCTGTCCGCCTGATCCGGCGTCAGCTCCGGAAAACCGTAGGTCCAGTCCGAAGCGACGCGGAACGCCGTCGAGGCGTCCAGCACTTTCGGCGCGTCAGCGCCCATGCCGTCGATCAGGGCGACGGTTTCCTTCGCCGCTTCGTCGGGCAGACAGAGGATCACCAGATCGACTTCCGCCATCAGCGCGCGCTTGGCGGCCGGATCCTTTCGCTTGTCGTCGGAAAGGCTTTTGACGACGACGTCGCCTTGCCGATCAAGCCGCTGGCGGATTTCGAGGCCGGTCGTTCCCGACGCGCCATCGACGAACACTGTCGGCTTGCCCGCCGCGCCGCTGCTTGAAACGCCTTTCATCGTGGTGTCTGCGCTGGTCATGACCTCATCCTATAGCGTTTTCGAGCGAAGCATGTCCTCGGCCTTGACCCGGGGATGTCGGCGCAAGGCATTTCGCAGGGGTGATCAAGTCGCCCGCCAGAGCCATTGCACGAACTGCGAGGTCAGGTCGCCAAAAAACAGCAGCACCGCCGACCAGATCAGCGCGGACGTCCAGTTGGCGAACTGAAATCGCAACGACGGCATTTCGAAGATGCCAGCGGCAAGCGGCACAGTGGCGCGCAGCGGTCCGAAGAATCGCCCGATATAGATCGAGGGAACGCCCCACTTTTCGACGAAGGCGATGCCTCGCGGCAAGAGGCCTGGATGCCGCGAAAGCGGCCAGATCGAGGCGACCTGATCCTTGAAGGTGAAGCCGATCCAGTAGGACACCCAGTCGCCGAGCGCCGCGCCGATCGCCCCGGCCAACCAAACGGGCCAGAAATTGATCTGTCCCGGTCCCATCATCGCTCCGATCGCCACCAGAATCCCCCAGGCGGGGATCAGCAGCGAGACGAAGGCGATCGATTCGCCGAAGGCGAGCAGCAGCACGACGGGAGCGGCCCAAACCTGATGGTCGCGCACGAAGTCGACCAGGCTGCGTGCGACATCTTCCATTCCCAAACGCCTCTCATCGGATTTCGGCGGCGAGGAAACCCTTTCGCCGCCCGTCCCTCGCAGGTAAGCCACCCTCGCCCGGAGACTTCAAGTCACAAAGGCGCGGACGGCACGAAACCAGCGTGGCATAGTCGGGGCAGCCGATTCGTTCGCACGCAGCTTTATGCAATATCTAAGTAATTATGGTCAAATCACTGAAATCGAACATTAAAAAGAAACAAGCTGACGACCTTTTCGCGGCTTCGGAAACCAAGGGCCGGTCCTCCGCGAGGGCCCCAGGCCGGGCATCGGGAGCCGAGGCGGACTATACCGCCGCCGACATCGAGGTGCTGGAGGGACTTGAGCCGGTCCGCCGCCGCCCCGGAATGTATATCGGCGGCACCGACGAGAAGGCGCTGCATCATCTGTTCGCCGAGGTGATCGACAACGCCATGGACGAGGCGCTGGCCGGCCACGCCACCTTCATCGTGGTGGAGCTTGCCGCTGACGGCTTCCTCACCGTCACCGACAACGGGCGCGGCATCCCGGTCGATCCGCACCCGAAATTCCCGAAGAAATCGGCGCTTGAAGTCATCATGTGCACGCTGCATTCGGGCGGCAAGTTCGACTCCAAGGTGTATGAAACCTCCGGCGGCCTGCACGGCGTCGGCGTTTCCGTGGTCAACGCCCTCTCCTCGCACCTCGAAGTGGAAGTGGCGCGCAGCCAGAACCTCTACAGGATGACCTTCGAGCGCGGCCACCCCAAGGGCAAGCTCGAGGACCTCGGCAGGATAGCCAACCGCCGCGGCACCACCATTCGTTTCAAGCCGGACACTGAAATCTTCGGGGCGAAGGCCGCGTTCAAGCCGCAGCGCCTGTTCAAGATGACGCGCTCGAAGGCCTACCTGTTCGGCGGCGTCGAAATCCGCTGGCGGTGCGCGCCGGAACTGCTCAAGGGCCTCGAGGATCTTCCTCCGGAAGCGACGTTCCACTTCCCCGGCGGCCTGAAAGACTACCTTGCCGCGGCGATCCACAAGGACACGCTGGTCCATCCGGATATCTTCTCTGGCAGATCGGGCCGCAACGGCGCGCACGGCGCCTGCGAATGGGCGGTGGCATGGACCGCGGATGCCGACGGATTCCTGTCCTCCTACTGCAACACGGTGCCGACGCCCGACGGCGGCACCCATGAGTCGGGCTTGCGCAGCGCGCTGCTGCGCGGGCTGAAGGATCATGCCGAGCGCGTCGGCCAGGGCAAGCGCGCGGGCAGCATCACGTCGGAGGATGTGATGGTGGGCGCCGCCGTGATGCTCAGCGTGTTCGTGCGCGAGCCTGAGTTTCAGGGCCAGACCAAGGACCGCCTCGCCACCGCCGAGGCGTCGCGGATCGTCGAGCAGGCGATCAAGGATCCGTTCGATCATTGGCTGTCCGGCAATCCGGCGCAGGCCAACAGGCTGCTCGACTTCGTGATCGAGCGCGCGGACGAGCGACTGCGCCGCCGCGCCGAGAAGGAAACCTCGCGCAAGAGCGCCGTGAAGAAGCTTCGGCTGCCCGGCAAGCTTGCCGACTGCACCAACACCGCGACGGAAGGCTCGGAGCTGTTCATCGTCGAGGGCGACTCGGCCGGCGGCAGCGCCAAGCAGGCGCGCGATCGCAAGACCCAGGCCGTGCTGCCTTTGCGCGGCAAAATCCTCAACGTCGTATCCGCGACGCGGGACAAGGTCACAGCCAACGCCCAGTTGGCGGATCTCATCCAGGCGCTGGGCTGCGGCACCGGGACCAACTACCGCGAGGAGGATCTGCGCTATTCACGCGTCATCATCATGACCGACGCCGATGTCGATGGCGCCCATATCGCCTCGCTGCTGATTACGTTCTTCTACCGGCAGATGCCTCGCCTGATCGACGAGGGTCACCTCTACCTCGCGGTACCCCCGCTTTATCGCCTCACCCACGGCAGCAAGACGGTCTACGCCCGCGACGAGGCCCACAAGGATGCGCTGCTCAAGAGCGAGTTCAACGCCAACGCCAAGGTCGATGTCGGCCGGTTCAAAGGGCTGGGCGAGATGATGCCGGCGCAGCTCAAGGAAACCACGATGGATCCCGCCAAGCGCACGATGCTGCGGGTCATGCTGCTTGCGGAAGATCGCGAGGACACGGCGGATTCAGTCGAGCGGTTGATGGGCACCAAGGCGGAGGCGCGCTTCGCCTTCATTTCGGACAAGGCTGTATTCGCCAGCGAGGACATGCTGGACGTTTAAGCCCTCTCCTGTCCCAAGCCCTCTCCTTCCCAAGGGTGCGCCTATCTGAAGCATGGGCCAAGTAGTTGACTGGATTCCGGTGCCAAGTTGCGGTCATAATCACAGACGACTTCAACGGCAGGGAGGCTAGGACAATGGGTTCAACCGTGATTCCCGCGATGCGCTATCGCGATCCGCACAAAATGATCGACTGGTTGTGCGAGACCTTCGGCTTTGCCCGCAAATCCGTCCATGACGACGGCAATGGCGGTGTGGCCCATGCCGAACTTACGCTTGGCGAAGGCATGATCATGCTGGGCTCTGCGCGCGACGACGATTTCGCCAAGGTTCAGAAGCCGGCCACCACCGACCACCTGGTCACTCAGAGCGCCTATATCGTGGTGCCGGATGCCGACGCCGTCTATTCCAGGGCCAAGGCCAACGGCGCCATCATCGTTCTTGAGATTTCCGACAAGGACTATGGAGGACGCGAGTTCACCTGCCGCGATCCCGAGGGCCAGGTCTGGAGCTTCGGCACCTATAGTCCGTGGGCCCAGAGCAACTAAAGGTTGAGGGTCGGTCGAAATTCTCTCTGACTGGATAGTTACGATCGAGCTTCCGACAGTCCCGCCTCCTCTGAGCGCACATGCTCGGGCCGCACCCCGACGGCAATGAAGCGCGCGGTCAATCCTTGCAGGAAGGGGACAGCATTGACGACACGCGCGAATAGCGGCGGCTTGAACGGGCCTTCGCCCGGCTTGAGCGCCGCGCTGACGATGTTGTTCTGGACCGTCACCTGCATCGCCTGCGTCATACGCATCGGGAATTCGCGGCGGCGTTGAACCTCGGCGAGATCGTGCTCGCTCACGCCGCCGCGCTTGAGCTTTCCCGCCAGATGATTGGCTGCCGCGACCGCATCCTGGATCGCGATATTGACGCCGACGCCGCCGATCGGCGACATGGCGTGCGCGGCGTCGCCGATGCAGAGCAGTCCTGGCCGTGTCCATCGCTTGAGGCGATTGACGGCGACGGTGAGCAGCTTGACGTCGTCCCAGCTTTTGACGTCAGCGATGCCCGACTTCAGGATCGGTGCAAGCGAAACGACGTCGGAGCGAAACGATTCAAGGCCCCTCGCCTTCACGGCGTCATGCTGTCCCTTGGGAATGACATAGGCGCATTGCCAGTAGGTGCCGCGATCCAGCGTCACCATCATTTTGCCCGCCTCGATGCGGGCGAGGATACTTTCCGTTTCGGTGGATTTGCCGGCGCGAAACCAGAGCACGTCCATCGGCGCGCCGATCTCCTCCACTTCGAGGCCCGCGCTCGCCCGGAGGACGGAATGCCGGCCGTCGCAGGCGACCGTAAGATCGGCCATGATCTCGAAGGCGCCGTCGGCATCTTCCGCATGAACGCCGATCACCGTATCGCCGTCCTGAACAAGGCCCTTCCCCTCGGTCCCCATCATCAGCTTGAGATTCGGATATCGACGGCCCTTCTCGCGCAGAAAATTAAGGAAGTCCCACTGCGGCATGAAAGCGATGAACGGATATCTGGCGCCGGTCCGGCTGATGTCCCCGATCCGCAATCGCCTCCCGCCGAAATGGGCGTCGAGCTTTTGCAGCTTGTCGTGCGGGACTTTCAGGAAATCGTCGATCAGGCCCAGCTCGTCCATCACCTGCATGGTCGAGGGATGCACGGTGTCTCCGCGGAAGTCGCGGAAGAAATCCGCGTGTTTTTCGAGCACGACAACATCGACACCGGCCCGCGCGAGCAGGTAGCCGAGCATCATGCCCGCGGGTCCGCCGCCGACGATGCAGCAGCGCGTGGACATCGAGCGTTGTTGGCGCGGACTGGCTGCATCCATCGGTGGAGCCTTTCAAGTCGAAAAAATCAGCGCCGGAAGCTCTTGATCTCCGATACGCTGCCGTCGCGATAGGTCAACTCAACGGATACGGTTTTCGTTGCAGGCGGCAATTTCAGATACGGTGTGGCATTGCTCGGGATCGCCACGGGGTCACGCGGATCACAGGGGGGCATCTTGAGCGTTCGGTCCGGCACCGACGAGTCGATACCGATTTTCACTTCGCGGATCGCGCAGCGATACGACATCAGATGCGTATAATAGACAAGCAACCCGTTGAACTGGCGAAACGACAGCCAGCTTGTCGCGGTCATGTCGAGAATTTTTCGCTGATCGCGAATGAGTGCTGCGTCCGGATCGAACCGGATGGGAAACGGTCCCTTCATCTCGCCATTGGCGTCGACATAGCGCATCTGAATTGTCGCGGCCGGCGCATCGGCAGGGAGTTCGATGGCCGGATTCGGCATCCGCTTGCGGGTTCGCTGGTCGAGCGTGTCGAGGAAGCCGGTTTCCTTGAACTCGCCGTTCTCGTCCATGCGCCAGGAAATCCCGAGCGCGGGGTCGGCGATTGAGAACACCACGGTCCATCCGCCGTTGTGGCGGGAGAAATTCGCGATGGGCGCGTTGAGGGCTTCGTTCGAGGGCGGCTTCAGCGGCGCGACAGGGGTTAGCGCCGCAATCTTCGGCGCGGGTTCGGTCGGAGCCGGTTTCGGCTGCGCCGCCTTGGCCAGGCCGTTCAGGAACACATCGTCGACCATCTGGTCGAAATAGACCGGCACCTGCTTGTGTCTTACGGTATCGGCCATTTCGCTGACAATGCGGCGGGTTCGCTGCGCCACCCGCACCATGTTCTCTCCGGGCTGCAGCAACTCCTTGGCGAAGATGCGGGTGAAAACCGAATTCGGATTGCTGTCGTTGTCCGACAGGCGATCGAGCGCGGTCTGGCGCGGCCCGGCTGAAAATACCGAGAACACGCCTTCCGGCAATTCAATCATCGGCGCCAGTCCCGCGCCGCCCGCGACCGCGCGGGTGCCCTTGCGTTCGAAAGGATTGTTGCGGCAGGCATCGAGCACGAGGATCGAGGTGCGGGCCTTCCTGTTCTGGAGCCGCTCGACGATGCGATCGGCAAGGATCGAGGCGTCGCGCACCAGCTCCTCCTGCCCTTCGGTGGCGGCCGGAACGTCGGTCGGCAACAGATAGTTTTGCCCCGCGATCTCGAAGCCGTGACCGGCGTAGAAGAAAAACGCGGTATCGCCGGCCTCGATCTGCCGATCGAACGCCAGCAGCGTCCGGCTGAAATCCTGGCGGGTCTGGTTTTCCGCCACCATCACGCTGAAGCCGAGTTGCCTCAGCGTGTCGCCCATGGTGCGGGCGTCGTTGACGGCCTTCTGAAGTTTCGGGACGTTCCTGTAGTCGTTGTTCCCGATCACCAGCGCCACGCGCTTGGCTGCCAGCGCCGGACCTGCCAGCATCGCCAGCGCACATACGATTCCCGCCAAAGCGGTGCGTCCGACTGAAATTCCCCTCATCCCAACCTTCTCGTCCGCCGCTCCGCGATAAACCCACCCGTAAATTGTCTCATGCCATAGTCGACATGCCGGGCGCTGCGGTTCAACCCCCACCGACGGGTTCAAAGCGGGTTCCGTTTAGCTGAATTCAACGAAGCGTCCGGATTTCTCGCTGTTCAGGCTGTTTCTTACATTGACTTTGCGCATTTCGCCCCTATGTTTTGGCGTAACGCGGCCCGGATTCGAAAACGATTCAACGGTGAGCCGCCCGTCAGCGTAAGACAGACCCCCCTTCGCTTATCAAGCACGCCGTTAAGGGGGCGAGCGCGACAGCCTTATATCCTCGATTCCGAACGGCGGTGTCGATCAGAGGCTCAATGTCTTTTTCCCATCTCGGTTTGTCCGACAAGGTGCTCGCCGCCGTTGCGGCTGCAGGTTATACTTCCCCCACTCCCATTCAGGATCAGGCCATCCCCCACGTGCTGGCGCGCCGCGATGTCCTTGGCATCGCCCAGACCGGCACCGGCAAGACGGCAGCCTTCGTCCTGCCCATGCTGACATTGCTGGAGAAAGGTCGCGCCCGGGCGCGAATGCCCCGTACGCTGATCCTGGAGCCGACCCGCGAACTCGCGGCTCAGGTCAAGGAACAGTTCGACAAGTACGGCGCCGGCCAGAAGCTCAACGTGGCGCTTCTGATCGGCGGCGTTTCCTTCGGCGATCAGGATCTGAAGCTGACCCGCGGCGTCGACGTGCTGATCGCAACTCCGGGCCGCCTGCTTGATCACACCGAACGCGGCGGCCTGCTGCTCACCGGGGTCGAACTGCTGGTGATCGACGAAGCGGACCGAATGCTGGACATGGGTTTCATTCCCGATATCGAGCGCATCTGCAAGCTGGTGCCGTTCACGCGGCAGACCCTCTTCTTCACCGCGACGATGCCCAACGAGATCCGTCGCGTCACGGATACCTTCCTGCATAATCCCGAAAAGATCGAGGTTTCCAGGCCGGCGACCACGGCGGCGACCGTGGCGCAATCGCAGGTCAGCTGTAGCCGCGAACCGCATGAGAAGCGTGAACTGCTGCGCCGCCTGCTGCGCGAAGCCAAGGAACTCAAGAACGCCATCATCTTCTGCAACCGCAAGCGCGACGTCGCCATTGTTTGCAAATCGCTTCAGAAGCATGGCTTCAGCGCCGGCGCCCTTCACGGCGATATGGATCAGTCGGCGCGGACCGCATCGCTCGATCAATTCCGCAAGGGTGAACTGCCGCTGCTTGTCGCTTCCGACGTGGCCGCCCGCGGACTCGACATTCCCGAAGTCAGCCACGTCCTCAACTTCGATGTCCCCTACCATCCCGACGACTACGTGCATCGCATCGGCCGTACCGGCCGTGCCGGACGCACCGGCACCGCGATCACGATCGTCTGTCCGGCGGATTTCAAGTCACTCGCGGCTATCGAGAAGCTGACCGGTCAGGCCATACCCCAGGCAGACCTTCCCGGCCATGATGCCAGCGCCAATGAAGCCGTTGTAGAAGCTGGCGCTCCTGCCGCGGCTGCGGCGGGACGGTCTTCGCGATCCCGCTCCGCACCCGACAAGGGCGGCGAGAGCTATGCGCGTGGCGGAAAGCGCGAAAGCCGCAAACCGCGCCGTTCCGGAGGCGACCACCAGAGACACGAGGCTCCTGCTGTGACGGCGGCAGCATCCAAGGCCGCGCCGCCCCCCTCGATCGGGCGCACGCTCGCACCACGCCGGGAGGCGGTCTCCGAACCGGGGGACCACTCACACCTGCCGGCTTTTTTGCTTCGCCCCATCCGCGCCCGCGGTTGAGCCTTTCGGCCGGCGCGGTTCTGCACCGGCCCATCAAAGACGCTGTTTACGTTTACCGCGCGTAAACTCCCTGTTGCTAACTTCAATCGATATTTACGTTGATATTTGCCGTTTAGGACGACGATCACGTGAATCGTCGGCAGGACCGCATCAGTGGTTGAGCTGAACGAACATGAACGCACCATGGCGTTCGCCGAGGTGGCGCTCGGCCAGATCCGTTCGCTGCGTCAGGCCGCGGTGCCGCGCAATTATGAAGTCTGGTACGTCTACGCCGCCGGATATAACTGCTCCCTCAACAGGACCATCAACGAGACGCTGGCGCGCAACGGAACGCTGAGCGACGTTGATCTCGAGCAGATCTACGATACCTATCTTTCTCCGATCAGGACGACCGAACGCATCGACAAGGTTGGCGCGCGGGTGATCAACGAAATCGACGAGGTGATACTTCTTATTACCGGCGCGCGCAGCATGGCGGCCGGTTTTGGAGACAGCTTGAGAGAAGCCGCCAGGCAGCTTGGCGCCGCCGGCAGTCATGCGCAGATCAAGTCGGTCATCGCGGCGTTGATGACATCAACCCTCGACATGCAGGAAGCCAACAAGGTTCTGGAGGACCGGCTGGAGCTCTCGAAGGTCGAGATCAATAACCTTCAGCATAGTCTTGAGGCCATCAGAGCTGAAAGTATGACGGATCCGCTCACCGGTCTCGGCAACCGAAAGTATTTCGATCGAGCCGTGGCCGACGCCGTGGCGCTGGCAATGAGCGAAGGCGAGCCGCTGTCGCTTCTGATGTTCGACATCGACCATTTCAAGTCGTTCAACGACAACTACGGACACCTGACCGGCGACCAAGTCCTGCGGCTGGTCGCGATGTCATTGAAGCAGAACATCAAGGGGCAGGACATCACCGCTCGTTACGGCGGTGAAGAATTCGCGGTCGTGCTGCCGAGCACCGCGCTGAAACAGGCGCTGACGGTCGCGGATCATATCCGGCGCGCCGTGATGGCCAAGGAGCTGAAGAAAAAATCGACCGGCGAGATCCTGGGCCGCGTCACCATCTCGATCGGCGTCTCGATGCTTCGCCCCGGCGATACTCCGGACTCACTGATGGAGCGCGCCGATGCCTGCCTGTACGCAGCCAAGCGTGGCGGCCGCAACCGCGCTATTTGCGAGACCGATCCGGAATACTTCGCTGGCGCTGAGACTCGCGTGGCATGAGGCTCTGCCCTCGCCCATGAACGGCGTCGCTTTCGCTCGCCTATGGTCTTCCGGCCATCTACGTCCTCGTTCCGGCCACGTCCTCAGGATGCCGTGACAAGTACGGTCATGAATGACGGATCCGGTTGAATCAGTCGCACCCGATAGTGTTTTCGAGCGAACCGGCCACGCTCTAGAACCTTTTCGCTTCTTATGGAATCAGAAGCGAGGCTGTATAATCTTGATTTAACGCGTTTTCTTCACGCGAACCGGTATCCACTTCGCTCGAAAACGCTCTAGCCGTCGATCTTGGCGGGCGTGAGCTGCACGGACTCACCGCAGCCGCAGGCTGACACCTGGTTCGGATTGTTGAAGACGAACTGGGCCTGCATCTTTTCGGCCTTGTAGTCCATTTCGGTGCCGAGCAGATACAGCACCGCTTTGGGGTCGACCAGAATCTTAACGCCCTTGTCTTCCACTACTTCGTCCGTCGGCCTGATATCGTGGGCGTATTCCACGGTGTAGGACTGACCTGCGCAGCCGCCATTCTTGATGCCCACCCGAAGGCCGACAATCTCTGAATCGGCTCGCGCCGCAAGTTCCTTGACTCTGGTCGCGGCGGCGTCAGTCAGCCGCATGACCTGCGGACGAGGCCGGGGTTTCGGCTTGGTTGCTGGTGTGCCTGGCGTCATGTCTGTCATCTGGTCAATCCTGACGGCAAATCAAGTCCGATCATAGCATCGGAGCGGATGGAATTCGTCACCACATATTGAGAACGGCGCGCGCCTCATCTGTCATCCGGTCGGGCACCCACTGCGGCTCCCAGACGATGTTGACATTGACCACCCCGACGCCGGGGACGCTCGCGACCGCGTTTTCCACCATAATCGGAAGTTCAGCCGCCGAAGGGCAGTTCGGCGTCGTCAGCGTCATCTCGACGTCGACAGCGCGATCATCCTTGATGTCAACCTTGTAGATCAGGCCGAGTTCATAAATGTCCGCGGGGATTTCCGGATCGAACACGGTCTTCAGCGCGGCCACGATGCCGGCGCCCATGCGCTCGGTTTCCTCCGCGGAAAGCGCGGAGCTGGTCTGCATGTGACAAGTCTTGTTTACAACCAGTTCGGCAGTGTCGCTCATGAGAACAACTCCCGGGCCTTGATCAGCGCCTGCGCCAGATGATCGATTTCCTCGCGCGTATTATACATGCCGAACGAAGCGCGGCAGGTCGCCGAAACATTGAAACGCTCTAAAAGCGGCATCACGCAATGCGTCCCGGCGCGAACCGCGATTCCGGCGCGGTCGATCACGGTCGCGACATCGTGTGGATGCGCGCCTTTCATCTCGAACGAGATCACCGGCCCCTTGTCGCGCGCGGTGCCGATGATGCGCAGCGAGTTGATCTCGCGCAGCCGCTCCTGGGCATAGGTCAGAAGATCGTGTTCGTGCGCTGCGATGCGTTCCTTCCCGATCGAATTGACGTAATCGATGGCGGCGCCAAGCCCGATCGACTCGACAATCGCGGGCGTGCCTGCCTCGAACTTGTGCGGTGGATCGCCGTAGGTGACCCAATCCTGCGCGACCTCGCGAATCATCTCGCCGCCGCCGTTGAAGGGACGCATGGAGACGAGATGGTCATGCTTCGCATACAGCGCGCCGATCCCGGTCGGGCCGTAGAGCTTGTGTCCGGTGAAGACATAGAAATCGCAGTCGATGTCCTGCACGTCGATCGCAAGGTGCACCGCGGCCTGGCTGCCGTCCACCAGCACCGGTATGTCGCGCGCATGAGCCAGCTTCACCACGTCCTTGACTGGAACGAGGGTGCCGAGCGCGTTGGACATCTGCGTGATGGCCACGAGCTTCGTCTTCGGCGTCAGCAGCTTCTCGAATTCCTCGATCAGGAAGTTGCCGTCGTCGTCGACGGGCGCCCACTTGATCACGGCGCCGTGGCGCTCGCGCAGGAAATGCCAGGGAACGATGTTGGAATGATGCTCCATGATGGAGAGCACGATCTCGTCGCCCGCCTTGATGTTCGGCTCGCCCCATGACGACGCCACGAGGTTGATCGCCTCGCTGGCGTTACGCGTAAAGATGATCTCTTCGGTCCGTCCTGCGTTCAAAAACCGGGCGACCCGCGCGCGGCCGCCTTCATAGGCTTCGGTTGCGGCGTTGGCGAGATAATGCAGCCCGCGATGAACGTTGGCGTACTCGGTCTTGTAAGCCTCAGCCATCCGGTCGAGCACCGCGTTCGGCTTCTGCGCCGAGGCGGCGTTGTCGAGATAGACCAGCGGTTTGCCATAAACCTTCATCGCCAGCGCCGGAAAATCCTCGCGCACGCGCATGACATCATAGGAACCGTTGGCGACCGCCGGATGGGTCATTTTCTCTTTATCTCTCTTGTCGTCATGCCCGGCCCTGTGCCGGGCATCCACCTCTTTGGTTCTTCCAGTCCCCTGCCCGCAAGACGTGGAAAGACCGGGTCATCTACGCCGAAACGTGCTGCGCGATTTAGCCCGGTCACGCCGGTGAGTCCCGGAATGCGCCTTCACCCTCGCGCCGCGAGCCACCGCTCGGCGGCCCCGATGACAACATCGCGCAAGCCATCATCAGCAACGGATTCGATCGCCTCGCCGACAAACGCCTGGATCAGAAGCGCCTGAGCTTCCTTTTCAGAAAGGCCGCGGGCGCGCAGATAGAACAGCAGGCTTTCGTCGAGTGCGCCGATCGTCGCGCCATGGCCACACGAGACGTCATCGGCGAAAATCTCAAGCTCGGGCTTGTTGTCGGCTTCCGCGCTATCGGACAGCAGCAAAGCCCGCGTCATCATCCTGCCGTCGGTCTTTTGCGCATCGGGCCGCACGATGATCTTGCCCTGGAATACCGAGTGCGCCTGATCGTCCAGAACGGCGCGGAACACCTCGTTGCTGCTGCAATGCGGCACGGCATGATCCAGCACCAGCGTCGTATCGCCATGCTGGCGGCCATTGAGCAGGTTAACGCCGTTCACGTCCGCATGGGACCCCTCGCCGCTGAACTTGATGAAGCCTTGATATCGGCTCACCGCGGCGCCGCTGGTGAGATTCAGCGAGTTGAACGTAGCTTTCGCGCCGATCGTCACGATCGCGGTCGAGATGTTGGCGGCATCCCTGGCATCCTCGACAAGGCGAACATGTTGCAGCACGGCGTCGTCGCCGACCCACAACACGACCGAGTCGTGAGCTTGATAGGCGGCGGCGCCCTCGGCCGCGACGAAACTTTCGACCAGCGTGGCTTGTGCGCCATTCGCCAGCCGCAGCGACGAACGCGTGAATGCCGCGGTGCTGGATTGAGTGGCGATATGAACGATATGCAGCGGTCTGGTCAGCTTCGCGTTCTCCGCCACGTCGATGACAATGCCATCCGTGGCCATCGCGGTATTGAGAGAGATCATCGTGTCGGATGCCGCCGTGGTGGTCAGCAGATCGGCGCGAGCGGCAACCTCGTTGTTCTCCAGAACTTCACGCAGCGCCCGCACCTCGACACCGTTCTCCGGCGTCTGATCGGATAGCTTCGGCGCGAATACCCCGTCCACCAGCACCAGCTTGTACGCGTCTCCCGCGCCATAGGCGGTGACGGCCTCGCCCGCGCGCGCCAATGCCGCCTGATCAGGCGCGGCGGCAAGCGGCGCAATCTCGCGCAACAGCGTGCGCAAGTCGGTATATTTCCATTCTTCAATGCGCCGGTACGGCAAACCCCGTCGGGCGAAATCGTCGAATGCGGCCTGCCGCGCTTCACTTACCGGACCGGATCCCGGCAGACGGTCACGCGCCGCGGCGAACAGCTCCCTGGTCGCGCGTTCCGTAGTCGGTTTTACCAATGCAACATCCATGATCAAATCCGTTCAGATCATTTTCGGCATGATCTCATCCGAAGCCGAAGGCCGTTTTTCGAGTTACGCTTCCTCGAATTGCGCATATCCGGACGCTTCGAGCTCCAGCGCCAGATCCTTGTTTCCGCTCTTCACGACGCGGCCCTTCGACATCACGTGTACGACATCGGGCACGATGTAATTGAGCAGCCGCTGGTAGTGTGTGATGACGACCATGGCGCGATCCGGTGATCGCAGCGCATTGACGCCGTCGGCCGCAACGCGAAGCGCGTCGATGTCCAGCCCGGAATCCATTTCGTCGAGGATGCAGAGGCTCGGCTCGAACAGCGCCATTTGCAGCACTTCGTTGCGCTTCTTCTCGCCGCCCGAAAAGCCGACATTGATGCCCCGGCGCAGCATGTCCTGCGGGATGTTCAGGGACGCGGCGACGTCACGCACCTTCTTCAGAAAATTCGGCGTCGAATATTCGCTCTCGCCGCGCGCCTTGCGCTGCGCGTTCAACGCGGTGCGCAGGAAGGTCATGGTGGCGACGCCGGGGATTTCCACGGGATACTGAAAAGCGAGAAAGACGCCTTTCGCCGCCCGCTCGTCCGGCTCCATCTCCAGCAGGTCCTCGCCCTTGAACAGGATCTGACCGCCGGTGACCTCGTAGCCGGGCTTGCCCGCGATGACATGGCTCAGCGTCGATTTGCCGGAGCCGTTCGGCCCCATGATCGCGTGGACTTCGCCCTTGTTCACGGTCAGCGACAGGCCGTGAAGAATTTCACGCTCCTCGACACGGACCTGCAGGTCTTTGACTTCAAGCAACGGCATCGTAGATCCTTCGCTATCGTTACGTCATCGCGAGGAGCGCGCTCGTGCGGCGAAGCAATCCGGCGTTTCCACCGGTGGATCGCTTCGCCCGGCGCAAAGCCGGCACAACAGCCAGCTTTGTAGCGAGCTCGCAGTGACGTGGGTTAACCCACACTTCCTTCGAGCGAGATCGAGATCAGCTTCTGAGCCTCGACCGCGAACTCCATCGGCAACTGCTGCAGCACGTCTCTCACGAAGCCGTTGACGACGAGGCCGACGGCTTCTTCCTGTGACAGTCCGCGCTGGACGCAATAGAACAGCACGTCTTCCGAAATCTTCGAGGTCGTCGCCTCATGCTCGAACAGCGCCGAGGTGTTCTTGGCCTCGATGTACGGCACCGTGTGAGCGCCGCATTTGTCGCCGATCAGAAGCGAGTCGCAGGCGGTGAAGTTGCGCGCGTTGGTCGCCTTGCGATGCGCGGTGACGAGACCGCGATAAGTGTTCTGCGACTTTCCTGCCGCGATGCCCTTGGAGATGATCCGGCTCGTGGTGTTCTTGCCGAGATGCAGCATCTTGGTGCCGCTGTCGACCTGCTGGTAGCCGTTGGAAATGGCTATCGAGTAGAACTCGCCGCGCGAGTTGTCGCCGCGCAGGATGCAGCTCGGATATTTCCAGGTGATGGCCGAGCCGGTCTCGACCTGGGTCCAGGAAATCTTCGAATTCGCGCCGCGGCAATCGCCGCGCTTGGTGACGAAGTTGAAGATGCCGCCCTTGCCCTCGGAATTGCCGGGATACCAGTTCTGCACCGTGGAATACTTGATCTCGGCGTCGTCGAGCGTGACCAGTTCGACCACGGCGGCGTGCAACTGGTTCTCGTCACGCTGCGGCGCCGTGCATCCCTCGAGATAGCTGACGTAGGAGCCCTTGTCGGCGATGATGAGCGTGCGCTCGAACTGGCCGGTGTTGCGCTCGTTGATGCGGAAGTAGGTCGACAGCTCCATCGGACAGCGAACACCGGGCGGGACATAGACGAACGAGCCGTCGGAGAACACCGCCGAGTTCAGCGTCGCGAAGAAATTGTCGGAGGTCGGCACCACGCTGCCGAGATACTGCTTCACCAGTTCCGGATGCTGCTGGATGGCGTGCGAGATCGGCATGAAGATCACGCCCGCTTTCTTCAGCTCCTCCTGAAACGTGGTCGCCACGGATACCGAGTCGAACACGGCATCGACCGCGACCTTGCGCTCTCCCTCGGGACGAACGACGCCTTCGAGCACCTCGACCTCGCGCAAGGGAATGCCGAGCTTCTCGTAGGTCTTCAGGATTTCCGGATCGATCTCGTCGAGCGAGGCGATCTCTTTCTTCGGCTTCGGCGCGGAATAATAATAAAGATCCTGATAGTCGATCTTCGGGTAGTCCACCCGCGCCCAGGTCGGCTCCTGCATGGTGAGCCAGCGGCGGTAGGCTTCAAGCCTCCACTCGAGCATCCATGCGGGCTCGTTCTTCTTCGCGGAAATGAACCGGATGGTGTCTTCGGACAGTCCCTTAGGGGCCTTCTCGGACTCGATGATGGTCTCGAATCCATACCGGTATTGATCGACGTCGATCTGGCGAACCCGATCGACCGTCTCTTGTACGGCTGCCATTCCTACCTCCGCTCGCGGTTTCAAGGACCACGGTGGATTGAAGTCTTGGTGCCTGCTCCGATTCTAAGGAAGAAGCTGTCTTAGAATGGTTCAAGCCCTGTTTCGTTCCCCCTTAGTAGTGCACCTGAAAGCTTTCGCCAAGTCTTAATAGCCCGATCCACGTCTGCGTCCGTGGTCTCCCAGCCCAGCGAGAATCGTATCGCGCTCCTGGTCATTTCCGGGCCGTACCCCATGGCCGCCAGCACATGCGAGGCCTGCACTTTGCCCGAAGAACATGCGGAACCGGATGAGACGGCCACCCCCTCAAGGTCGAATCTGACCACGGCCGTCTCAGCTTTCAAGGTGGGAACACCGAAAAGTGTCGTATTTGGCAGGCGCGCGACCTTCTGCGAGAAGATCACGCCGCCCCGTGTTTGTCTCAAGCCATCCTCCAGCCGGTCGCGCAGGCTCTTGATCCGAGCCGTGTCGATGGCGCGATCTGCTTCGGCTGCCCTCACGGCGGCCCCAAAGCCCGCAATTCCCGGTACATTCTCGGTGCCGGCACGGCCGCCCCGCTCCTGACCGCCTCCCCGTATCAAGGCCGTTGGATGGCTTCGGTTCTCCGCGAGGACCAATGCGCCCGCCCCTTTCGGGCCGCCAACCTTGTGCGCAGAAAGAGATACAAAATCAGCATTCAATTCATTGATATCAATGTGAATTTTTCCGAATGCCTGCACCGCGTCGACATGAAGCAGGCCGCCTGCCTCGTGGACCAGCCCTGCGGCTTCGGCCACCGGCTGAATGGCGCCGGTTTCGTTGTTGGCGAGCATGATCGAGACCAGCGTGGGAGGTTGCCGCGCGAGCATCGCGCGCAAGGCGTCGAGATCGATCAATCCCGAGCGATCGACCGGCAGACGCGTCATCCGGTCCGGCGGAAACCGCGCTCCGGCCAGAACGGAGGCATGTTCTATTGATGAAACTATAATATTATCAATATCGTGTTTTTGTTTCCTGATAACAGGAGTTAGCGCCAGGGTGTTGGCCTCTGTTCCTCCTGACGTGAAGATCACGTTGCGTGGTTCGCCTCCGACCGCTTCCGCGACGATGATCCGCGCATCTTCGATCAGTCCCCGCGCCCGCCTGCCTTCCGCGTGAACGGATGACGGATTGCCGAAGAGATCCCAGGCCGCCGCCATCGCCTCGCGCGCCTCGCGCCGAAGCGGCGTGGTCGCGTTCCAGTCGAGATAAGTTCGTTCCTGCATGTGATTGCGACTATACGGCATTTTTGGCGGATGCGGTCACGGCCGCGTAAGATGCTTGCTTTTCGCCCCTCGCCCTATGCTAGAAGGCGGCGGTGTTCACCGGCACTTTCTGTTACCGCCATCGCGGCGGCCTGATCGCCCTCGTCGTCGAGCCGCGAACGGAAACCGATCCTGTGAGCGGCTTGATTTGCCAAGGATTCCGATGCCTGAAGTCATTTTTACCGGTCCCGCCGGCCGTCTCGAAGGCCGCTACCATCCAGCGAAGCAGAAAAATGCCCCGATAGCGATGGTCCTGCATCCGCACCCACAGTTTCGCGGCAGCATGAACCACCCGATTGTCTATCAGGTTTACTATGCTTTCGTGGCGCGGGGCTTTTCCGTGCTGCGTTTCAATTTCCGTGGCGTTGGCCGCAGCCAGGGCTCGTTCGACCACGGCACCGGCGAATTGTCGGACGCCGCGGCTGCGCTCGACTGGGCGCAGACCATCAACCCGGAGGCGCGCGCCTGCTGGGTCGCGGGATTTTCCTTTGGCGCCTGGATCGGAATGCAGTTGCTGATGCGGCGGCCCGAGGTGGAAGGCTTCATCTCGATCGCGCCTGAACCCAACCGCTACGATTTCTCGTTCCTGGCGCCGTGCCCGTCATCGGGGCTTATCGTCCACGGCGAGAAGGATATCGTCGCGCCAGCCAAGGATGTCACGACGCTGGTCGAGAAGCTGAAGACCCAGAAGGGAATCGTGATCGATCAGCAAACCATTCCGGGTGCGAACCATTTCTTCGAGGACAAGATGGAACCGTTGATGGAAACGGTCACCAGCTATCTCGATATGAGGCTTGCCAACATCCGGTAGCCGCATCGCGTGTGGGACGCAATATCGTACGCCACAGCGTCGCGAATGGTTCAGGGCCGCGTGACCACACCGCCGGTCATCGGCACCGGCACTCCGGTGGTCGCGGGGTAGCTCAAGGGCAAGCCTTTCAGGCCACGCGCCGCGAGATAGCCGAAGGCCTGCGCCTCCATCGCGTCAATCGACCAGCCGAGCGCGTCCGCCCGCTCGACAGGCGCAGGGGCAACCTTCTCCCGTAGCATCTCGAGCATGATCGGGTTGCGGGCTCCGCCGCCTGCGACGATCCATCTTTCCGGCGCCTTCGGCAGCAGCGGAACGATCCGCGCGATGGCCGCCGCGGTAAACGCCGTCAGGGTGGCGGCGCCATCGGCTGGCGGCCTATCGGGCAGGGCGAGAGAGGCAAAATCGTTGCGGTCGAGCGATTTGGGTGGTGGCAGCGCGAAAAAGGGGTGATTCAGGGCGCTCGCGATCCAGTCCGCGTCGGGGCGGCCCTGCTGCGCCAGCCTGCCATCGCGGTCGAACGGTTCACCCGTCGTGCGAAGCATGAAATCGTCGAGCAGCGCATTACCGGGTCCGGTGTCGCAGGCGATCAAAGTGTCCGCGCCGTCGATATAGGTGACATTGGAGACGCCGCCGATATTGACCACGCAAATCGGACCGTCGCGGCCGAGCGACTGCGCCAGCGCGCGATGATAGGCGGGGACGAATGGCGCGCCCTGCCCGCCGGCGGCGACGTCGGCCGCGCGGAAATCATGCATCACCGGCACGCGGATCGCTTTCGCCAGCGCGTCCGCATCGCCGATCTGCACGGTCAGCCGCTCCCCCGGCCGATGCAGAACCGTCTGGCCGTGAAAACCGACGATATCGATATCCTCGCGCCTGATGCCGTTCCGCGCGAGGAAGGACGTGACGGCGTCAGAGTGCGCCATGGTCACGGCGTGTTCGGCCATGCCGATCACGCCCGGCCGTGCGTCACGTCGCGTCAGATTGACCGCCTCCGCCAGCGCCTCCCGCAACAGGCCGCGTTCGTCGTTCGTGTAAGGGCGATAGCCTGTCGGCCCGAACGCCGTCACGCGCTCGCCGTCGGTTTCGATCAGGGCGACATCAACGCCGTCAAGCGAGGTACCGCTCATCATGCCGATCGCCGTCATCATCGCCTTGCGGTCTCCAGCGGCCGGCTTGTGCCGAACGCGCGCTTCTTATAATGGCACACACTTGACACGCAGTATAACCGGGCGGCGGCTGACAGCTATCCTGTGCCGAATGGTCTGCGCGCTCAGTTGAACAAGAGATTAGAGTTATAGTGCCATGGTCGCTTTCAAGTCCGATTTTCTCAACACGCTTCAGGAACGGGGCTTCATCCACCAGTGCTCCGATTTCGAAGGCCTTGATGCGCTGGCGTCCAGAAATCAGGTGACGGCCTACACCGGCTATGACTGCACCGCGCCGTCGCTGCATGTCGGTCACCTGCTCTCGATCATGATGATGCACTGGCTGCAACAGACTGGAAACAAGCCGATCGCCCTGATGGGTGGCGGCACCACGCGCGTGGGCGATCCGTCGGGCCGCGACGAAACGCGCAAAATTCTGAGCTATGACCAGATCGACGCCAACAAGGAATCGATCAAGGGCACATTCTTGAAGTTCCTGGTTTTCGGCGACGGCAAGAACGACGCCATCATGACGGACAATGCCGAGTGGCTCACCAGGCTCAACTATATCGAGATGCTGCGCGACGTCGGCCGGCATTTTTCCATCAACCGCATGCTCACGATGGACAGCGTGAAGATGCGTCTCGAGCGCGAGCAGGAGTTGTCGTTCATCGAGTTCAACTACATGATCCTTCAGTCCTACGATTATGTGGAACTGGCGCGCCGCCACGGCTGCAACCTGCAAATGGGCGGTTCGGATCAGTGGGGCAACATCGTCAACGGCGTCGATCTCGGCCGCCGCATGGGCACGCATCAGCTCTACGCGCTGACCTGCCCGCTGCTCACGACATCGTCGGGCGCCAAGATGGGCAAGACCGCGGCGGGCGCGGTCTGGCTCAACGCCACCATGCTGCCGGTCTACGATTACTGGCAGTACTGGCGCAACGTCGAGGACGCCGACGTCGGCAGATTCCTGAAACTGTTCACGATCCTGCCGATGGGTGAGATCGCGAAGCTGGCTGCGTTGCAGGGCTCAGAGATCAACGAGGCCAAGAAGGTGCTCGCGACCGAGGCGACCGCGCTTCTGCATGGTCGCGACGAAGCCGAGAAAGCCGCCGACACCGCGCGCACGACGTTCGAGCAAGGCGCTATTTCCGAGAGTCTTCCCACACTGGATATTCCGCGGAGCGAGCTTGCAAGCGGCGCCGGCGTGCTCGCACTGTTTGTGAAGGCGGGCCTTGTCGCCTCGAACGGAGAAGCGCGCCGCCAGATCAAGGGTGGTGGACTTCGCGTCAACGATGTCGCCGTCGCCGACGACAAGATGGTGCTGACGCCGGATCACCTCACGCCCGAAGGCGTGATCAAACTTTCAATGGGCAAGAAACGCCACGTCCTGCTGCGGCCCGCATAGCGCGTCCGGAGAACGCGATCGCGTTCAGTTCCCGCTCGTTGCCGGAAACTCGATCTGGTTGGCTGTTCTTCCCGTCTGGAACTCAAAAATCTTGCGCACCAGTCCCGGCGCCATGGCCGAGATCGGGTTGATGCGCAGTTGCGGTTGTCCCGGTGTTCCCACCACCTCATAAGTCACGCCGATCAATCCCTCGTCGCTGCCGCCCCCAAGGATAAGTCCGACGACCGGAAGCTGTCCAAATATGTTGTTGAGCCCGTACATCGGAACGAAGGTGCCGCTCATGCGAACCTCGTTGGCTGGATAATCGATCCGTCCTTCAATGGTCGCGCCAATCGTCGGACCCTTGACGACGCCATCGCGGACCGTGAGTTGTCCGTTCTGCCGGCTGAATTCCGCGCGCAGCCGCGAGAATGAAATGCCGTTCTGAGCGGTTCGGGGGCCACCCGCCGCGGCGCGATCCAGAGCGGATTCGCCCTTGATGGTGAAATCGCGAACATTGATCAGTCCCTGCTTGGCCCGCTGCTCGGCGGTCGGCGGGTCCATGGCCAGCGCGAGCTGACCGCCAAACATCTTTCCGTAGGTATCGGTAAAGCGGAAGAACGCGCCGGCGTCGTCGGTCTCGATCAGAACCACGTCGCGACCCTGCGGACGGCCGCGCAGACTGCCTGTCAGGGGGGTGTTGCGTCCGATCTTGCCGGTCATGGTGAGGCTGCGAACCGACCCGTTACGCTGGGCCATCTTGACGTCCGCGCTGCGTATGGCTTCGCCGTAAAATCCGGCGACGGCTCCGATCTTCAGGTCGATGTCGAAATCGATGCTTTTCGACTTGCTCCTGGCGTCGGCCTGCTTGCCCGAGATCGCCGATTTGAGAAAGCCGCGACCGTCGAACACGTCGCCGCGCATGACGACTTTCAACACGCCGTCAGCGTTGCGTTCGGCCTTCAGAGAAGCCCGGTCACCTTCCGACGGCGCGTAAACCGGGAAGTTCACGTTCACCAGATCGCCGTTCTGATCGACCTCCAGTGATCCCTTTATCGTGACGCCGCTGCCGTCGACGATGATGTCCTCCAGGCGCGTGGATTGCGCTTTCTGCACGACATTGAACGTCGCGTGACCTGACTTGCCCGGCAGCTTGACCCAGCCGGGCAAAATGTTGTCGAGCTTCAGGGATGTGAGATCGGCATCGACGGCGAATTTATTATCCCTGTTGCGGCCGATCTTGCCGGCCAGCTTGACGGGAATCGAGCCGGTCGCTCCCGCGCCGAGATCAATTCCGAGCTTTGCGCGGCTCGCATCATCCAGCGTGGCCTGCAGCTTGATGTCCGCATCGCCATCGGCCGGCTTGCGGTAGTCCAGCGATGCCGGCTGGCCGTTGATCTTGACGTCGCCCTTGACGTGATACCCCTCGTTGTTGGCGGTGACCTTCAGCGCGCTCGCCTCAAGTTTCTGATTCATGACCAACCGGTCGGCGGCAAAACCCGTGAGATCGGCGGTGATGGAATAGGTGGTGTCTTCCTTGGTGATCTGTCGCGTGAGCGGCAGGCCCAGGGCGATCTGGGCTGCAACGGTGCCCTTGCTGGAGTTGGGATCGATCAGATTATCGGTGAATTCGTTGAGGCGGTCCGAGACGAGAATTTCCGCGGCTGCGGGAACCGGACTGTCTATTCTGAATCTCACCTTTGCCGGCGAGGGTTTGGGCGCCATATCGGGCACTTCGAAAACGACGTCGGAAATGTTGAGCCTTCTGCCCGACGGAGTGTCGGCGACGGCCTGCTCGATCGTTACCGCCGCCGTTCTTCCTGTCACCCGCGCCTTCAGGCCGGCGTCGTGGACCAGGGGTAGTTCATCAACGGGATAGATCGTCACATTGTCGGCGACGATATCGACCGAAAGCCCGTCATCCGGCATAGGCGGTCCGCGACGCGACAGATTGTGAAGCGGCGAATTCACGCCGATTTCAATGCGCTTGAGAAAGCCTCGTTTAATTCGTCCGATAACCCATTCCCGCAGTTCCGGCACGATCACAGCCGGCCATATGCTCTTAAGCGCGGCGGCGGACATCGGCGTCCCGGCGAAGCCCAGTTTCAAGCGCGGCGCATCCGAATAGTCGATGCTGCCGGTGCCCGCGATGCCGATCTCGCCGTTGCTGATATCGGCCTGGGTCAGAATGGCCTGCCTGTGCCCGGTGTCGAAACGCAGGCCGACCGCAATGCGGTTGAAGATCAGAGGCGCTTCCCCATCGGAGCCGGCGAGCACTATGGTGCCGCCGCTCAAACCCATCTGCCAGTCCGGAACATTGCCGTTCGGAGGCTGGAGACGGGCGAGCAGCGTGATCCTGTTTTCGCCGGACACGATCTTGAACGGCACCAGAAGCACGCGCCGTCCCGAATCCCATTCCACGTTCATTTCGATCTGATCGATCGCCATGGGGTAATCCGGCGTGTCGGAATCGATGATCGTGCCTTTGCCGGCGAAAAGATTGCCCCGGAGATACGTAGGTAGGCCATCGCGACCAATCTCGCCCTTCAATTCTCCGCTGAGGGGCATGTCGGCGCTGTAAGTGAGATCCTTGATGCGAAGAGCCAGCAGAACGGTCTTCGCTGGAATTCCGGCGGCGCGGAGTTCAATCGGACGGACGCCATTCGCGGGCGGCCCGACCGCGACATGAAGCGACCATTCCTTGCTGCCGCCTTCGCTGACAGTGAACGCGACTCCGCCCGCGCTCGGCCGGTGAAGGCTCAGGCTGATGTTGCTAAAGCTCCAACGGTTGCCGCGTTGCTGGTCATCAACCACCAGCCTCCCGTTCTTCAGACCAATCTCGTTGAGATTCTGGCCATCCAGTCCCCTTACGCCGAGGCCGTCGAGCCATTCCAATCCCGCCAACAGGGCGCCTGCGTTGCCGCTGCTTTCCGAGCTCGCCGGCGCCGCGGCCGGGGAGTCGGAGAGTTGCTGCGTAGCTTGTGGGGGCGGCGACGTTTCCGAGGAGACGACCGCCGATGGCAGGCCGGATCGCAGGGGCGGCGCGACGCCCGTGGCAAGCGGCTTGGCGTTGTCGCCCGTGGAAACAGTGACCTGGCCGTCCGGCGTAATCCGGACCGCGAGCTCGGCGTCGACCAGGTCGAGGCTTTCCGCGCGCAGCCGCCCCGTCAACAGCGCCAAACCGGACAGTTTAACCTCGGCTTTGGGGGCGCTCGCGATCACGACACGGTCGCGGTCACGGACGACGACGTCACGAATACGGACCGCGATGCGAATTCTGCCGGCGCGCTCGATCTGAGTGCCGCCGATCTCCACCGTGTTGTCGTGACCGATGTTTCCTTCGATCGCACTGACAAGCCATGGCGTCATCATGTCGAGATTGAGGGGACCAGCACCGAGCCGCCACCACAGCGCACCGAATCCCCCTGCGAACGTGACCGACAGAACCAGAAAGGCGACCGCGAGCCGTTTGATCCAGCGCTCTCCCGCCAGCCAGTTTCTGAACCTCACGAATCGGTCGCCGGCCCTGTGAAACCTCGAATCCGATCGAGACAGCAACCGACGTACGCGACGGCTGTGGAGTTCGTCGTCGTCCTCGCCCCAGCCGGCGACCTCTCCCTGCGAGACATGATGATCGCCGTGCGGATTTGGATCTCGTGTCGGCGTGCTTTTAGTCATTGCCTCTCGGTGCCGGCTTGGTCCGGAGCTTTCGCTCTCATCGGTCCGCACGCCGCGTTCGGACGAACGTTCCTGTGATGCGGGGCGGACAATCCGTCGAATCCCTTGTAACCGTACCCGCGCTCGCAGTCATGGCGGCGGCGGCAGTCTGACCGATTCGTCCTCGGCATCCGCGGCAATCATAACGGATAATGAGCGTTGGAAAACGACGAAAGGAAGGCGTATGTCCAAGAAGATACGCAAGAAATCCTCGAAATCCGACAGTTCTGTAACGGTGCGGGCGGCAACTGTCGCTCACACGGAACAGGCTCGCGAGGCCGGCCCGTCACCCTCCCCGGCAGCGACCACAAAAACCAAGCCGCGCCCTGCTCCGCCGGCCTCTCAAGGCGCCGGGCTCGCGGAAGGCTCCCCGGCCCCGCCATTCAACCTTCCCAGGGAAGACGGCGCCTTGGTTTCGCTTGCTGATTTCGCGGGAGGAAAGCTCGTAATCTTTTTCTATCCGCGCGCGGGAACGCCGGGCTGCACCATAGAGGCCATGGACTTCACCCGGCTGGCGACTGATTTCGCGGTCAGTGGAACGGCGGTGATCGGCGTATCGGCTGATCCGGTAAAGGCGCAGCTTTCGTTTCGAAACAAGCACCAGCTGTCCATTGCTCTGATATCGGATGAAAAGCACCAAATGCTGGAGGCTTATGGGGTCTGGGGTGAAAAGTCCATGTACGGCAAGACTTTCATGGGCGTTCTTCGCACAACCGTACTGGTGGATGGGGCCGGACGGATCGCTCGCATCTGGCGCAGGGTCAAGGTCGAAGGTCACGCGGACGAGGTGCTCGCGGCCGCGCGCGAACTGTGAAGCTGGCTGGCCGTTTTCCGAAAATTAACCATGAACGGTTCCAATCAGCGTCGAAGTTGAGCCGCCTGGAACTTCGTTTTCGGTCGGCACAGGAGTGCCGATGTCCTACCGTTCCAGTCAGTGTGTCGAGTATCCGCCTCAGCGCGCTCACGCTCACAAACACGATCGAAGTCCGTCCCGCCGTGCCGCGGCAGGCTTGTCGTCAGGCGCGCCGGAGAAACGGAGCGGCTACACCTTCGCCCATGGCGGTCGACAGGTTCGGTTTGGCCCCGTCGTGTTCTGGATTGCGGTCGGAACGGTCACGCTGCTCGGGGTCTGGTCGGCCGCGACGGCGACGTATTTTGCCTTTCGCGATGATGTGTTGACGCGGCTCCTCGCGCGGCAAGCTGAAATGCAATACGCCTACGAGGATCGCATTGCCGAATTGCGCTCGCGTGTCGATCGCACCACCAGCCGCCAGCTGCTCGATCAGGAACAGTTCGAAAGAAAGCTCGACGGGATCATGCGCCGTCAGGCGTTGCTTGAAGCCCGCGCCGGCGCCCTGAATGCCATATCCGATGTTTCAGTGACGGGTTCAATCAAAGGGGCGGCGCAAAAAACGGGAAACGATACTGATGCAGGCCCGTCGCGGGCCGACAAGCCATCTCCGATCAACGATGCTGATGGCTTCGAGATGCCAGACCGGGGCGCGGCCCTCGACTCCCGTGATCCCGCCAATGCCCGTCCGAAACCGGTCCCGCTCATGAACCTCACCGGCGAGGCCAACAGGCTGACGCGACTGGAATCCTCGCTCGATCGGGTCGAAAGCCGGCAGGTCGCCGAGTTGAACGCGATCGCGGACGGCATGGATTCCCGCCTGCGGCGGATGCGCGGCGTGTTTTCCGATCTCGGACTGAGTGTCGCGAAAATGGCGGCCGTGTCGAACTCCGGCACGGGCGGGCCCTATGTGCCGGTCAAGCTGCGATCCGATGTCGATCCCTTCGAGCGCCAGCTTTACCGCGTCAGCCTGACACGGGCGCAGATCGACCAGCTCGACCGGGCTCTCGCCCTTGTTCCCTATCGCAAGCCGGTCACGGGCGAGCTTGAATTCACCTCCGGTTTCGGTGTTCGCGTCGATCCGTTCGTTGGGCGGCCGGCGATGCATGCCGGGCTCGATTTTCGCGCCGCAACGGGAGCGCCGGCGCGCGCGACGGCGAACGGAAAGGTCACCACCGCGAACTGGACGGGCGGTTACGGCCGGATGGTCGAGGTGGATCACGGCAATGGCTTGTCCACGCGCTACGGGCATCTTTCCGCGATCAATGTGAAGGTCGGCCAGTCCGTCAAGGCTGGACAGGCAGTCGGCGAGGTCGGCTCGACGGGCCGTTCAACGGGGCCGCACCTGCATTATGAAACAAGGATCGACGGGGAAGCCGTCGATCCTCAGAAATTCTTGCGAGCAGGCGCCCGCCTGAACAACGGCTGATTGAAATGCTTTGCCGGGCCTGCCAAAGCTTGCTCGAAATCGAAACGCCCCGGCTGTTGAATGACTGATTTCCACACCGGCCGCGATCTTCGGGCTTGAATATCCCGCACCCGAGAGGCATACCCCGAAACAATTTTCCGCTCCGGGACTTAACAACCCAGAGCTGTTTTGCTTCTGACTCAAACGTCCGAATCGCGCTCGTAGGACACGGGACTGAAATGCACGACCGAACCGCCGAAAGCGCCACCCCGATTGATCCGCAGACCAGCAACGTGGTCGCGAGAGCGATCGGCGAACGGCTGCGGACCGACGTGCGGCCGGAGGAATCGGAGCTTCCTTTCCGGCTTCAGCTGCTGATGCAACGGCTTCGCGCGCAGGATCACCATAGCTGAGGTTCTGAAGCTGACGCTCTGACGCCGGTCTCGGTCGGCTGTGAATCCTTCTTCGGTCAATGCCCGCCGCCGGCCTCCCTCCTTCGTTCACAAACGAGTTGCGTTTGGCGACGCAGCGGTGAAAAAAACAAAACATGCTATCCATCACCGATATTTCGATCCGCATCGCCGGACGCCTGCTGATCGACCATAGCTCCGTTCAGATCGTGCCCGGCGCGCGCGTCGGCTTCGTGGGACGTAACGGCGTCGGCAAATCGACGCTGTTCCACGCGATACGCGGTGAACTGCCGACGGAAACCGGCACCATCGCCATTCCGCCGCGCTGGCGCGTGGGCAGCCTTGCGCAGGAGGCGCCGGATGGTCCGGAAAGCCTGATCGAGGTGGTGCTTAAGGCCGACCTCGAACGCCATGCGCTGCTGCGTGAAGCCGAAACGGCCCGCGATCCGGAACGTATCGCGGACATCCAGATGCGTCTGGTCGATATCGACGCTCATTCTGCGCCCGCACGGGCGGCATCGATCCTGAGCGGTCTCGGATTTTCAACGGCGGACCAGTCCCGCCCCTGTTCGGAATTCTCAGGCGGCTGGCGCATGCGCGTCGCGCTCGCGGCAACGCTTTTCGCATCACCCGACCTGCTGCTGCTGGACGAGCCGACCAACTACCTCGATCTCGAAGGAACGCTCTGGCTGGAAGATCACCTCGCGCACTACCCGCGCACGGTCATCATCATCAGTCACGACCGCGACCTCCTTGACACATCCGTCGATCAGATTCTGCATCTCGATCGCGGCAAGCTCTCGCTCTACAAGGGAACCTATTCTGCTTTCGAAGAGCAACGCGCAACTCGCGAGTTGCTGGACGCCAAGCACGCCAGACGGCAGGCCGATGAGCGCAAGCGGCTCCAGGCCTTCGTGGATCGCTTCAAGGCTAAGGCCTCGAAGGCGCGCCAGGCGCAGTCACGCGTGAAAATGCTCGAACGCATGAAGCCTGTGACCGCGCTGGTCACACAGGATGTGCGCGAGATTTCCTTTCCCGTGCCGGACAAGCTGCTATCGCCGCCGATCATCGCCGTTGACGAGGCCGTCGTCGGTTACGATCCGCAATCGCCTATTCTCAAGCGCGTGACGTTGCGGGTCGATGAGGACGATCGCATCGCCCTGCTCGGCGCCAACGGCAACGGCAAGTCCACCCTCGTCAAGCTGCTGGCCGGCAAGCTGCAACCGTTCGCCGGCAGGGTGGTGCGCGCCGACAAGCTGTCGATCGGCTATTTCGCCCAGCATCAGACCGACGAGCTGGATCTCGACGGCTCGCCCTACGATCATGTGCGGCGCCTGATGCAGGATGCTCCGGAAACGAAAATCCGCGCTCGCGTGGGCGGCATCGGCTTTTCCGGCAAGGCGGGCGATACGCTCGTTCGCAGCCTTTCGGGCGGCGAAAAAGCGCGTCTTCTGCTCGGGCTCGCGACGTTCTTCGCTCCCAACATGATCATCCTCGACGAGCCGACCAACCATCTCGATATCGACAGCCGCGCCGCGCTTGCCGAAGCCATCAACGAGTATCCCGGCGCTGTCATCATGGTCTCGCACGACCGTTACCTGATCGAGGCCTGCGCCGACCAGCTATGGGTGGTGGCGGACCATACCGTCACTCCTTACGACGGCGATCTCGAGGATTACCGCCGCGCGGTTTTATCGGCACGGGGTCTCCGCTCGAATGGCCGCGACCGGGTGTCCGGCCAGCGCGACGATGGTCGAGACAAGCCGCGGCGCGAGAGGACCGAACGACGCTCGCCGCTCAAACAGAAGATCACGGCCGCCGAGGCCGAGATCGAGCGAATTACCGGAATCATCGCAAAAATCGATGTCGCCCTTGCCCTGCCGGACCTGTTCAAGCGTGAGCCCAAACAGGCGGCGCAACTCACCAAGGCGCGCGCCAGCGCGGCCGATGCGCTGCGGCGGGCGGAAGAGGCATGGCTGGAGGCCAGTTCGTCTTACGATAACGCTACAGGCTGACGGAAAGCCGCCTCCAGAACTGGAGCCTTTCCGGTTTTGACGGGTCGAAAGCATGGCTTTCGATGTTGTTTTGACGCGTTATCTTGAAGCGAACAGGTCATCCACCCGCTGCAACCCGCCATAACTTACCCGGTTACCGTCTTTTCGCGCGTCGCTCCGGCTTCTGACGGACGGCTGATTCCGGCGCCTGCTCGATGGAAGACAGGCGTCCCGCCGTGAATGTGTAGATACCGGCACGCGGTCCCTTCAGGAACGTCAAGACTGCGACACGATCGCCGCGAGGATTGCTGGACAGGCTGACATTGTCCGGCGCCGCGCCAAGACCGCGCGTCACGTCGCACTCGGTATGGCCTAACGCCACCGTACCCGTGAGCGCCGAGGTTGCCGGAGAATCTCCCGCGCTATCAGCGAGCGCGCTGGATTCACCCATACCGATCGGCGGCGCCATTCCCGGACAAAGTCCGTCGGCGCTGATGAGATCGTCCGGCGTAACCGGCTTGTCCGGCGTCAGCGGCGGCGCCTCGACCGAAACGTTCTTGATGAACAACCTGCCGGATCGCGAAAACCAGTCCGCATCCTTCGAGAGCAGGCCGGTCGAAAACATATCCGATGCGGTGCCGCAGCCAGAGACAAGCGGCGCCACCAAAAGCAGCGGTATCAGGGCCCTTCGGCGAAATCTGGGCTGTCTCACGACGAATTCTGTCCCGGCGGATCGTAGCGGAAGGCCTGTCCAACACCGATTTGCGGCGCGACCATGGCTGGACCCTAGTGTTTGATCAGAAAGCTTCAAGTCTCATCAAATTAAAATTGCTCTATCTGGCTACCCGCGACGCTGCCAGCGCCCCGTTTCGTCAGGCTGCCAGTAGGTCGCCTCGCATCCTCGCGACTTGCATTCCGTCCAGATGGCTCTCGCGGCATCCAGCGCGGCTCCGTCGTCGCCATCGAATATCAGCACCAGTCGCTCATAGGTATCAAGATTTTCCGGAAGCGGGGCATTGTCGATCAGAAATCTGACGGTGGCCCGATTGGGATTGCGGCCGTCGACCGTCAGCACGATCGGCTGTTCGCCTGCATCCTCGATCCGCCACGTCGCATGCGGCAGGAAAGAATCGTCGCGATAGGACCACAGATGCGCGTCGAGCGCATCGGCACGCTCTTCAGACGTCGTGTGGACCACCGCGCGCCATCCGCGCTCGAAAGTCTTTTCGAGCAGCGGCGGCAGAACCTTTTCAAGCGACATGTTCTGCAAATGATAGAACAGGACTTCCGTCATCGCTTCGTTTCGTAATGCTCCGCGACGAGGCGGTCCAGCAGCCGCACGCCGAACCCGGAACCCCAACTCTGATTGATGTCGGATTTGGGAGCGCCCATCGCCGTTCCCGCGATGTCGAGATGCGCCCACGGGGTATCGTCGACAAACCGTTGCAGGAATTGCGCGGCCGTGATCGAGCCGCCATGGCGTCCGCCGGTGTTCTTCATGTCGGCGAACTTGGAGTCGATCAGCTTGTCGTATTCCGGCGCAAGCGGCATCCGCCAGACCCGCTCACCGGTGTCCAGACCCGCTCTCGTAAGGCGCTCCGACAACTCGTCGTTATTGGAGAACAGGCCGGCGTGCTCAGTGCCAAGCGCGACCATGATCGCGCCGGTCAGCGTCGCGAGATCGATCATGACCTTCGGCTTGAACTTGCGGGCGACATACCAGAGCACGTCCGCGAGAACGAGTCGGCCCTCGGCATCGGTGTTGATGATCTCGATGGTCTGTCCCGACATGGACGTCACGATATCGCCGGGCCGCTGCGCGCTGCCGTCCGGCATGTTCTCGACAATGCCGATTGCGCCGATGGCATTCACCTTCGCCTTGCGCGCTGCCAGTGCGTGCATCAATCCCACCACGCAGGCGGCCCCGCCCATGTCGCCCTTCATCTCTTCCATGCCGTTGGCGGGCTTGATCGAGATTCCGCCGGTGTCGAAGCAGACGCCCTTGCCGACGAAAGCGACAGGCGGCTCGCCCTTCTTGCCGCCATTCCAGCGCATGACGACCGTCCGGCTGGGCCGTGCCGACCCCTGCCCCACACCCAGCAGTGCACCCATGCCGAGCTTCGTCATCGCCTTGACGTCCAGAACGTCGATGCCGACTCCCATCGCGCGCAACCGGCTCGCGCGCCGCGCGAATTCCTCCGGATAGAGGACATTCGGCGGTTCGTTCACCAGATCGCGCGCGATGATGACACCGTTGACAACGTGATTGACCGGCGCGAACGCCTTCTTCGCCGCGGCGACATCGGCGACCGCGATCGATACATCGGCGCGATTGACAGCGTCATCGCCCTCTTTCTTCCGCGTCTTGTAACGATCGAATTTGTAAGCGCGCAGCCGGATGCCGGAAGCCAGAGAAGCCGACAGATCCGGTTCCATCGTCGCGGATGGCAGTTCCGCGATGATCGTAACGCCGTTGTTGTCGCTGCGAACCTTTCCCGCGATGACGCCGCCGAGTTTCAGGAAGTCGCTGCTCTTGAGAGCCGGCGTCTTGCCGACGCCCACGACGATCAGACGATCGGCCTTGAGTCCCTCCGGAGCGAGAATATCGAGCGTCGTCGCGCTTTTGCCCTTGAACTGATTGGCCGCGGCCGCTCGTTTAACCAGCCCGGCCGACGAACCGAGTGCCTTGCCCGCGGCCCGGCCGAACTTCAGCGTCTCATCGCAGAACACCACGAGGGTCCCGCGCGAAGCGGTCGAAAACGGAACAAAGCCGACCTTGACGGCGTCGGGCATCGGAAACCTCCAGAATTCAGGGTGGCGCGGCCTCGGAATCGGCCAGCGCGTGTGACTTACCGACTATGACCCGTCAAAGGCAATGCTGCCAAGCTCCGCCACGGGACCCCTTCCCGGCGCCGTTACGGTGAACTTCGCTCTTGGAGCGCGATCGGCCCGGCTGTCGTGGCCGCCGGGCCACATATTCCGGATTTTAACTATAATCACCGGGCTTTGAGGCCCAGCCATTTTATTGACAGATCAAGGGGATGGTACTGGGCCACGAGTCAGATAAGAACAAGGCGGGACATTGGGGATGTCCCGGCCGCGGTCCGGCCTTGCCGGATATTTCCGCGTGAAGGGATTGGGGATCGTTCAGACCGATGGGGTCGATCGACAAGTATATTTTCCGGACGACGCTGGCGTCGTTTGTCGTGGTTCTGGTCAGCCTGACGGGGGTGATCTGGATTACGCAAGCGTTGCGCGGGATCGACCTGATGACAAGTCAGGGGCAGACCATCCTGACGTTCCTGGGAATCACCAGCCTTGCTATCCCGGTGCTGGTGCTGATCATTTCTCCGATCGCACTGATGATCGCGGTCTCGCACACGCTTCACAAGCTGGCGACGGACTCGGAAATCATCGTGATGAACGCCGCTGGCCTGTCGCCGTTCCGGCTCTTCCGGCCGTTTCTTTATGCAACGGTGGTCGTGGCTCTGCTGGTGGCCTTCATTGCCGCCTACCTCGCACCTGACGGCATGCGCCGGTTGAAACAATGGGACGCCGAGATCACCGCCGATGTTCTGGCGAACGTTCTGCAGCCGGGCAGATTTGCGCAGCTCGATCCGAATCTGACGATCCGCATTCGTGAACGACAGCCGGGTGGCCAGCTCGCCGGAATCTTCATCGATGACCGCCGTAATTCGAATGAGCGCCTCAGTATCATCGCCGACCACGGAACGGTGATGAAGAACGACCAGGGATCGTTCCTCATCCTGGAAGACGGACACCTGGAGAGATTCGAAACCGGCAAGCGCGAGCCGGCCATGGTCGCGTTCGACCGCTATGCTTTCGACATGTCGAAATTTTCCAATCGGGGGCATGACGTCGTTTATGGCATTCGCGAACGCTACCTTTGGGAGTTGATTGCTCCCGATGAGAAAGATCCGCTGGTTCAGCAACTGCGCGGCCAGTTCCGCGCCGAGCTTCATGATCGATTCACCGCGCCGATCTATCCGTTTGCTTTTGCCGCGCTGACCTTCGCGTTCCTCGGATCACCGCGCACCACGCGTCAGAGTCGTAATTTCTCCATGGGAGCCGCAATCGCGGCCGTGTTCGGCCTTCGTATGGCGGGCTTCGCGCTTTCGGTCATGACAGTGAAATCGCCGATGGCGGCGCTCCTGCAGTATCTGCTTCTGTTCGGCGCGATCGGTATCAGCCTGAGGGTGATCATTGCGGGAATCGTGCTCGAACCGCCCGCAGCGTTGATGGAAGCGATCAACAGATCGAACGCGCGGATCCTTCGCCTGCTGCGGAAGAGGCCGGCTTTCGCATGAGCATGTTGACGAACACGTTGGGGCGTTATTTTGCCGGCCGTTTCATGGTGGCGGCGCTTGGCGTGTTCGCCAGCATTTTCCTGCTGCTCGTTCTCGTCGATTATATTGAAATGGTCCGGAGAACATCAGGACTTGCGTCGGCATCGGCGCTCATGGTGGCGGAAACGTCGCTGTTCAGGGTGCCTCAACTCCTTGAGAAGCTGACCCCGTTCTGCGTTCTGATCGGCGCCATGACTTGCTATCTCGCATTGTCGCGGAAGCTTGAGCTGGTGGTGGCCCGCGCCGCCGGCGTTTCGGCGTGGCAGTTCATCTCGCCGACGCTGGCCTGCGCGATCGCGCTCGGCGTTTTCGCGACCACGGTTTACAATCCCTTGTCTTCCAACCTGCGTGAATTGTCGAAGCGGATGGAGGCCGAAATGTTCGGCGGCGCGTCGGGCGGAGGTCTCCATGACGCATCGGGCTTCTGGATCAACCAGGTGACCGACGACGGCCAGGCGATCATCAACGCCGCGCTCAGTGAGCAGCAGGGCGTGCGCTTGACGGGACTCACGGTGTTCCGGTTCGATCCCGATTCCAGGTTCAGGGAGCGTATCGAGGCGCGGGAAGCCGCCCTGGAGGACGGCCGCTGGCTGTTCAAAGGCGTCCGCCGGTTCACGCTCGATAACCCTCCGGTCGAGCAGGAAACTTTTGTGCTCCCGACCAGCCTGACGCCGGCGCAGGTTCAGAACAGTTTCTCCACGCCCGAAACTGTGTCATTTTGGCAACTGCCGGACTATATCCGATCCTCCGAAAGTTCGGGGTTTGCCACAGCGGGATACCGGCTGCAGTATCACAAACTCATCGCACAGCCGTTTTTGCTGGCTGCCATGGTGATGCTGGCGGCCTCGGTAAGCCTCCGGTTCTTCCGCTTCGGCGGGGTGCAAAAGATGGTTTTAAGTGGCGTGGGTTCCGGCTTTCTGCTCTATGTCCTATCCAAGGTAACTGAGGATTTGAGCAAGGCCGAATTGATGAATCCAATCGCCGCGGCATGGCTGCCGGTTTGCGTCGGCGGCCTTACCGGTTTTTTGGTCTTGCTGCACCAGGAGGACGGATAGTGGCCCCAATCGCCACCCTCCGTAAACGATCGGCTATTCGCGAGCGGCGCAGCCCCCTGCGCTGCTATCGGTCGGGTGCGTCCGTGATTCCGGCCTCGCTGACGGCGGCCGTTCTCGGTCTGATCGCCGCCGCCGTGATGGACGTCGTCGCGACCACTCCGGCTGCCGCGCAAAGCTTCACCTACAACCCTCGCCCACCCAAGCCCGCGCCGCCGCCAAGGCAGAACGATGGGCAGATGCTCGTTCAGGCCACCGAGCTTGACTACGACTACAATAATTCCCGCGTGTCAGCCGTCGGCAACGTGCAGATGTTCTACAACGGCACGAGCGTCGAGGCGGATCGGGTCATCTACGATCAGAAAACCAAGCGGCTCCATGCCGAAGGCAACATCCGCATGACCGATGCGGACGGCAAGGTCACCTATGCCAACATTCTCGATCTGAGCGACGACTACCGGGACGGATTCGTTGATTCGCTGAGGGTCGACACCGCCGACGCGACGCGCATGGCCGCCACCCGCGCCGATCGGACCGAAGGCAACTACACGGTGTTCGAAAACGGCGTCTATACGGCCTGCGCGCCATGCAAGGAGAACCCGAAGAAACCCCCGCTATGGCAGGTCAAGGGCGCCCGGATCATTCATAACCAGACCGAGAAGATGCTGTACTTCGAGGACGCCCGTTTGGAATTCTATGGCGTGCCGATGGCTTACATGCCCTTCTTCTCGACACCCGATCCGACGGTGAAGCGCAAGAGCGGCTTCCTGATGCCGGCCGTGACCGCCTTTACCGGTTTCGGGGTCGGGGTCGAGACTCCCTACTATTTCGCGTTGGCGCCGAACTATGACCTGACCATCTCTCCCCGGTTCACCACGCGGCAAGGCGTATTGATGCATGGCGAGTTCCGGCAGCGTTTCGAGGACGGCGCCTATCAGATCCGTGCCTATGGCATCAATCAGCTTGATCCGGACGCCTTCGGCGCAGGTCCCGGCAACCGGGACTTCCGGGGCGGTGTCGATACCAAGGGCCAGTTTGCCTTGAACGACAAATGGATCTGGGGTTGGGACGGCGTCCTGCTGAGCGACTACTTCTTCTTCTCCGACTATCGGTTGAGGCAGTACAGGGACCCGATGCAATCGTTCCTGACCTTGCCGACCGAAGCGCTCTCGCAGCTCTATCTGACCGGCGTCGGCAACCGCAGCTACTTCGACGCCCGCGCCGTCCACTACCTGAGCTTCTCCGGCAATCAGAGCCTGGTTCCGGTGATCGCGCCCGTGGTTGATTACTCGAACGTCATCAACCATTCGGTGATCGGCGGCGAGTTCAGCTACAAATTCAATTTCGTCAATCTCATGCGCGATCAGCCGCAGTTCGATCCGATCTCGACACTGGCGAACACCTCCTTCGTGTGCGGGCCGACATCGGCTGACCCGGCGGCGAGACCGCGGGATCTCTGTCTGCTTCGAGGCATTCCGGGAACCTATACGCGTCTGACGGCGCAGGCTCAGTGGCGGAGGTCGTTCACGGATTCCTTCGGTCAGATATGGACGCCGTTTGCCTCGCTTCGCGCCGACGCCATCAATGCCGACATTTCGAACCAGCCGGGCGTATCCGAGTTCCTCCAGCCCGGCGCCACGCAGACAGTCCGCCTCATGCCGGCGGTGGGCCTCGAATATCGCTATCCCTTCATCAACGTTCAGCCCTGGGGCACCACGACGCTCGAACCGATCGCGCAGGTTATCATCCGCCCGAACGAGAGCTATGCGGGCCGGCTGCCGAACGAGGATGCGCAGAGCCTGGTCTTCGACGCCACGAACCTGTTCCGGGTGGACAAGTTCTCCGGTTACGACCGTGTCGAAGGCGGTGGCCGCGCCAATGTGGGCGTGCAGGCGACGACTCAATTCGACCGCGGCGGCGCGATCAATTTTCTGTTCGGACAGTCCTATCACCTGTTCGGCCTCAACTCGTTCGCCGTCGCGGACATGACCAACACCGGTGTCAATTCCGGCTTGCAGCGCGCGCAGTCAGACTACGTGACAAGCGTCAATTATTCGCCGAACAGCGCCTTCACGTTCAGCACCCGCGCGCGCATTGATGAGACGACCCTGAATGTGCAGCGCTTCGAAGCCGAAGGCCGCGCCAGTTTCAACCGCTGGTCCGGGAGCATTTTGTACGGCGATTACGCGGAGCAGCCCAACCTCGGGTTCCTGACAAGGCGCCGGGGTATCCTGGGCTCCGGCTCCATAAAGATCGCATCCAACTGGGTTGTGCAGGGTGCGGCGCGCTGGGATCTGGAAGCCAGACAGATCAACCAGTATGCGGTCGGCGCGGGATACGTGGACGATTGTTTCGTGCTCGGCGTCAACTACGTGACATCATACATTTACGCTGCGGGAGCAGCGCCGCCCCAGCTTAACCACGCTTTCATGCTTCAGCTTGGGCTGAGAACCCTGGGGCAGACCCGCCAAGGGTCGACCGGCGTCCGCTAGAGTCGTTCACCGCTTCATGGAAGCGATGAACGACTCTAGCCTTTTGATTGACGCGTTTTCTTTACGCGAACCGGATTCCACTTCGCTCGAAAACGCTATAGGTTTCAAGTGGAGGTGCTTTTTGCAGCAAGACCGGGCTGCCTGATTTGACACAGCCTCCGTCGACAAAAGATCTGCTAGCGCGACTGACATGAAAATGACCCTGCTCTACCGGCCATCCAGCCTCCTTGCCGTATTCGCATTTCTTACGTTCGTCAGCATGAACTCGCCGCTGCATGCGCAGTCGATCGCGGTCATGGTCAACGGTGAGCCGATCACCACTTTGGATATCGAACAGCGCAGCCGCCTGATCAAGATATCCACTCACAAATCTCCGTCCCGGCAGGAGGTGATCGACGAGCTGATCGATGAGAAGGTGAAGGTCAAGGAGGCCAAGAAGTACGGTGTGAATCCGACCTCGACGGACATTGATCGTGCCTACGCCAATATGGGCGCGCGGATGGGGATGTCGCCCGAACAGCTGACGAAATCGCTCGGCTCCCAGGGGATTCGCCCGGATACGATTAAGTCGCGCCTGAAAGCCGATCTTGTCTGGGGAAGCCTCGTGCGCGGCCGCTTCAAGGAAAGTCTTCTCGTGAGTGATCGGGACGTCAATGAAGCGCTGAAGAACAGCGGCGAGGATCAATCGAAGATTGAGGGGGTCGAGTACCAGATGCGCCCTGTCGTTCTGATCGTTCCGCGCGGTGCGACGGCTTCCATGGTGGAAGCGCGGCGCAACGAGGCCAATGCTTTGCGCGAGCGCGTGCAATCCTGTGCGGAGATCATTCGCACCGTCAAGGTGATGCGGAATGCCACCCTCCGCGAGACGATCACCAAAACGTCCACCGACCTGCCGCCTCCGCTTCGTGATCTGCTGGACAAGACGGCGGTGGGACATCTGACGCCGCCGGAAATGACCCGGCAGGGCGTCGAAATGGTGGCGGTATGCGGAAAGAAGGTGACAAGCGTGGACACCCCGAAGAAAAAGGAAATCCGGGAGAAAATGTTCGCCGACAAATATGAGAAGCGATCCAAATCTTACCTGGAACGTATTCGAAAATCGGCGATGATCGAATATCGTGAGAGCCGCCCCTGAGAACGGCGTGCAAATGACGTTCTCGCGTCCCGCAGAAGTCTAAGGCGGCGGATGTCTTGAACGGCGGCACTGTCCGATCAAAAGCCGCGCCGGAGTCACCGCTTGGTAAAGCCAATAGCACTGACACTGGGTGAGCCGGCCGGCATCGGACCGGACATCGCGATCGCGGCCTGGCTGCGCCGCGAGAGCGATTCCGTTCCGCCCTTCTACCTTCTTGGCGATCGCGCCTTCATCGCGGCACGGGCAAAGCTGCTCGGACATGAAATTCCTCTGGTGGATGTCGGCCAGGGAGACGTGTCCAGGATATTTTCTGAAGCGCTTCCGATTGCCGCCACGGGCCATACGGCAACCGCGCAGCCCGGCGATCCCGACGACAACAGCGCCCCCGCGGCGATCGGATCAATCCGTCAGGCGGTCAGCGACGTTGTGGCGGGCCACGCGGGAGCGGTGGTCACCAATCCGATCGCCAAGAGCGTGCTCTACCGGGCGGGATTCGCCCATCCCGGTCACACCGAATTTCTCGCAGAACTGGCGGCGGCGAACGCCAATCCTCCCCAACCGGTGATGCTGCTGTGGTCGTCAGATCTCGCGGTGGTGCCGGTCACCATCCACCTGCCGTTGCGCGATGCGATCTCAATTCTGTCGAGCCGCATGATCGTGGACACCGTCCGCATTGTCGTGGCGGACTTGCGCGCTCGGTTTGGGATTCGCAATCCCCGCATCGCGGTATCCGGATTGAATCCCCATGCGGGAGAAGACGGCTCGCTTGGAACCGAGGATCAGACGATCGTGGCCCCCGCCATCGCAACCCTGCGCGCTGAGGCGATCGACGTCAAAGGTCCGCTTCCGGCCGACACCATGTTCCATGAGGCCGCGCGCCGGACCTACGACTGCGCGATCTGCATGTATCACGATCAGGCGCTGATTCCGGTCAAGACACTGGCGTTCGATCGGGCGGTCAATGTCACGCTGGGACTGCCGTTCATCCGTACATCGCCTGATCATGGCACCGCGTTCGACATAGCCGGCACGGGGCGCGCCAGTCCATCGAGTCTGATCGCCGCGCTGCGGCTCGCCGCGCGGATGGCAGGTCCGACGCCTTCGTCATGAGCATGATCGATGACCTTCCGCCGCTGCGCGACGTCATCAAGCGTCACGCTTTGTCGGCGCGAAAATCGTTGGGACAGAATTTTCTGCTCGATCTGAATCTCACATCCAGGATCGCGCGCGCCGCCGGTCCGCTTCAGGATGCGACAGTCGTCGAGATCGGTCCCGGCCCCGGCGGATTGACACGAGCGTTGCTTGCGGTCGGCGCGAAGCATGTTATCGCCATTGAGCGTGACGAACGCGCGCTCGGCGCGCTGGAAGAAATCTCGGATCGCTATCCCGGCCGTCTCACGATCATCAACGCAGATGCGACGGACTTCGATCCGCGGCCCCTGCTCGGCACGACGCGCGCAAAGATCGTCGCCAACCTGCCTTACAACATCGCCACCGCGCTTTTGATCCGATGGCTCAGCATCGAGCCTTGGCCACCCTGGTACGATGTCATGGTGCTGATGTTTCAGCGCGAGGTGGCCGAGCGGATCGTTGCCCGTGAAAACGAAGACGCCTATGGCCGTCTCGGCGTTCTGTCGAACTGGCGGGCCGAGACCAAAATCCTCTTCGACATCTCGCCCGCCGCCTTCGTTCCGCAACCCCAGGTCACGTCTTCCGTGGTGCGGCTGATACCGCGCTACAACCCCGAGCCCTGCGACCGCCGCAGCCTGGAGCAAGTCGCTGCCGCCGCGTTCGGGCATCGCCGGAAAATGCTGCGGCAGAGTCTCAAATCGTTACCCGCCGACCCGGCGTCGCTCGCGGCCGCGGCCGGCATCGATCCCACGCGGCGCGCGGAGACGGTTTCGATATCCGGCTTTGCGGCCATGGCGCGTGAGTTGGCGAGCATCGTTGGAAGCGGCAAAAGACTCTAAGTTTCGAGTTGCCGCTGTAGTTCTCGTACGAAAGCGGTCAATCCGGTCCGGCGTTCGCGCTTGAGCCGCTCAGCCTTCAGGATAGACTGCACCTCGGCGAACGCTTCATCGATATCCCGGTTGATGACGATGTAATCGTATTCGGCCCAGTGGCTCACTTCATGGGCGGCGCGGGCCATTCGTTCACGGATGACATCATCCGAATCCTGGGCGCGGGTATGCAGACGCCGCTCCAGATCCGCGGCGGACGGCGGCAGAATAAAGACGCTGACCACGTCGTCTCGCGCCTTCTCCCGTAGCTGCTGCGTGCCTTGCCAGTCGATATCGAACAGGACATCGCGGCCGGATGACAGCGCCGCATCCACCGGCGCGCGCGGCGTGCCGTAATGATTGTCGAACACATGAGCCCATTCTAGCAGATCGTTCCGCTCGACCATGGCCGCAAAGGTTTTCTCGTCGACGAACGCGTAGTCACGACCATCGACCTCGCCGGGCCGCATCGGTCGGGTGGTCGCGGATACCGACAGGCTCAAGCCTTCGACGCGCTCGATCAGCAGCCGCGACAGCGTGGTCTTGCCGGCGCCGGAAGGCGACGATAGCACGAACATCAGGCCGCGCCGCTCGACTCCATCGAAACCCCGATCGTGAGCAGTCATCGATCACTCCAGATTCTGGACCTGTTCGCGAAACTGTTCGACGACGTTCTTCAGTTCGAGTCCGACATTGGTCAGTTCGAGATCGTTCGACTTCGAGCAGCAGGTGTTCACTTCCCGGTTGAATTCCTGCGCAAGGAAATCAAGCTTCCGTCCGATCGGTCCGCCATTGCCGATCAATTCGCGCGTCTGCGAGACATGCGAGGCAATGCGATCCAATTCCTCGCGGATGTCCGCCTTCGCGGCGATCAGGAGCGCTTCCTGATGGAGTCGATCCTGATCGAAGCGGTCCGACGTGTCGAGTAGCGCGGCGATCTGCTCGGACAGCCGCGCCATTACCGCGCCCGGTCGGCGGCCGGGAGCCGCATCCGCCCTGCTCGCGAGACGTTCGATCTCATCTATCCGCTGCATCAATATACGGCCTAGCTCAGCGCCTTCACGCTCGCGCATATCCGCCAGGCTGCGTAGCGCCTGCTCGAAAGAGTCAGCGGCGGCGAGCTTCACCGCCTGCTCCTCGGCTTCGTCGGGCTCCGGCTCAACGACCTCCAGAACGCCCTTTATCGATAAAAGACCGTCGATGCTCGGCGCGAGCGCGTCGATCTTGTTGCGCAGCTCCTGAGCGGTGTTCAGGAGAGATGCCAGAACGCTCTCATTGATGCGAACGACGGGAGCGGCGTTGCTTCGCTTCACCGTCAGATTGGCATAGACCGTACCGCGTGACAGCACCTGCGTTGCGCGCTTTCGTATCGTTACGTCTATATCATCCCAGCCGGAAGGTAACCGCGTCCGAAGGTCGAACCCCTTGGCGTTTACTGACTTCAACTCCCATTCGAACGCATACGGCCCGCTTGCGCCGTGGCTTCTTGCAAAGCCGGTCATGCTCGACAACGCCATCGCGCGGTTTTTCTCCAAATGCGGGATTCGTCCAAACAGATCGTTACGATGGTGAAGAACGTGTGTGGTTGTGAAATCTATGGATAGAGATTATCGCTTCTGATCAGGTTATAGCGTTTTCGAGCGAAGTGGATACCGGTTCGCGCGAAGAAAACGCGTCAAAACGACGATCCAAAGCTTCTTCTGATCCAATCGGAAACGAAGCTTTAGAATCGAAGCTCAGCCTCTTTGATTAACGCGTTTTCGCGCGAGTGCCACTCCTATGGAAACCATAGCATCATCCCGATCCGGCTGATCGCACTAACCGAAAGTGGGGACGGTTACGGAGGCCGGCCGCGCCCGATCAAAGGATGAGTCAGAATTCCAGGCGGGAAACCTGCCGCGACCTGATTCGATTCCGGCCGGTGAACCAATGTGCAATAGGTTTTGCGACGTCCTATCGGTCCGGCCGGGTTCGGGTCCGCGGAGCGGGTTTGGGGGCAGGCTTCGAGGAAGGTTCGTCCCGTGTCGCGCCGCTCTCCGTTGCGGTTGGCGCGGCCGCAGGCGGCGGGTCATCTATCGGCTCAACCGCATCGTTCTGAATCTGCTTCTCCATGGCCCGCAACCGGGCGACGTTCTTCTGATGCTGTTCGTAGGTCTCGGTGAAGCTGTGACCCCCGCTTCCATCGGCGACAAAGAACAGGTCGCGCGTTCGCGCCGGATTTGCCGCCGCTTCAAGCGAAGCCCGGCCTGGATTCGCGATCGGTCCGGGCGGCAATCCGTCGATCACGTAGGTGTTGTAGGGAGACGCATGCATGATTTCGCTGCGCTTGATCGGCCGTCCCAGCGTTCCCTTGCCTCCGACCAGGCCATAAATGATCGTCGGGTCGGACTGCAGCTTCATTCTCTGTTTCAGGCGGTTGACGAACACCGCCGCGACGCGGCTGCGTTCATCCGCCTTACCGGTTTCCTTTTCAATGATAGAGGCCAGTGTAACGAGCTGCTCAGGTGTTTTGACGGGTACATCCGAGGCACGGCGCTCCCAGATTTCCGCGAGCACGCGCTTCTGCGTCTGCTGCATGCGCTGAATCACCTGGTCCCTGCTGGTGCCTCGCGGGAACTTGTATGTCTCGGGCAGCAACGTACCCTCGCGTGGAATCTCGCGAAGCGTGCCTGAGAAAATCTCGTTCTCGGATATCCGTGCCGCGATCTGTTCGGAGGTCAGGCCCTCGGGAATCGTCATGGGATGCTGGACCACCTTGCCATCGACAATGGTGCCGATGACTTCACGCAGACTGGCGTTCTTCTGGAATGCATACTCTCCGGGCTTCAGATCAGCGCGCGCCTTCAGTGCGAATACGCCTCCGATGAACGCCCAACGATTGCTGTCGATCACACCTTCGCGCTGGAGAATGTCGGCGATGTCGTTCATTCCGGCGCGGGACGGAATGTTGACGATCTTTTCTTCCTGCAGCGGTCCCGGCGCTTCGATCTTCTGCTTGCCATAGACAAGAACGCCGCCGACTCCAAGCATCCCGATCAACAGAACGGTAATGATCGCGTTGCCTGCAACCACCAGCGGGCTTCGCACGCGCGCGGAACGTTTCGGTGGCGGCGGTACCTGTTCGGGTTCAAGCGCGGCGCGTGGACTGCGTGGAGAAATGGGCGGCCTTTCAGTCATCGATGCAACCTGAATCCTGTCGGTTCAATCGGCCGGCGAATTTCCTGCCCCGGCCAACAGCATGCGCCCTTCTTTAGGATTTATCATCGAATGCGGCGAAACGGTGGATTTGCTTCCATCGCACATTAATTAGCGATGCGCCGCATGATAATCGACGCGTTGGTGCCGCCGAACCCGAACGAATTCGACAACGCGACATTGATTTCCCGTTGACGCGCCTTGTGCGGGATAAGATCGATCGCTGTTTCCACCGAAGGACTATCGAGATTGATCGTTGGCGGCGCGACGTTGTCGCGAATCGCAAGGATGCTGAAGATAGCTTCCACGGCGCCCGCCGCACCCAGCAGATGGCCGATGGAAGATTTCGTCGAGGACATCGCTGTCCTTGATGCGGCGTTGCCCAGCAGACGCTCCACGGCCTTCAGTTCGATTTCATCGCCGACCGGCGTCGATGTCCCGTGGGCGTTGATATAGTCGATATCCGATGGCGACACGCCGGCGCGCTTCATGGCTGCGGTCATGCTTCGGAAAGCACCGTCGCCATCCGGGGACGGCGACGTGATGTGGTAGCCGTCTCCCGACAGGCCGTATCCGGTGATCTCGGCATAGATTCGCGCGCCACGCCGACGCGCATGTTCGTACTCCTCCAGCACGACGATGCCCGCGCCTTCTCCCATTACGAAGCCGTCGCGATTGCTGTCGTAAGGACGCGATGCCTTGTGCGGCGTGTCGTTGAAGCTGGTGGAGAGCGTTCGCGCGGCGCAGAAGCCCGCCATGCCGATGCGGCAGATTGGCGATTCCGCGCCTCCGGCCACCATGACGTCCGCGTCGCCGAGCGCGATGAGGCGGCTTGCATCGCCGATCGCATGCGCGCCTGTCGAGCAGGCTGTCACAACAGCATGGTTCGGTCCCTTCAGTCCGTGTTCGATCGACACGTATCCTGAAGCGAGATTGATCAGGCGTCCCGGAATGAAGAATGGCGACACCTTGCGGGCCCCCCTCTCCTTCATGAGGACCGCGGTATCGGCGATGCCCGACAGGCCGCCTATGCCGGAACCGATCAGGGTGCCGGTCGCGCAACGATCCTCCTCGGTTGAAGGATGCCAGTCCGCGTCATCGAGCGCCTGCCTGGCGGCGCTCATCGCGAAGATGATGAAGTCGTCGACCCTTCGCTGGTCCTTCGGCTCCATCCACTGATCGGGATTGAACGTTCCGTCAGCACCGTCGCCGCGGGGGACGATGCAGGCGATTCGGCACGGCATGTCGGTTACGTCGAACGTCTCGATCCGCTTCGCGCCGCTCTTGCCATCGAGAACACGTTTCCAGGTCGTCTCGACCCCGCAGCCAAGCGGCGACACCATGCCAAGTCCGGTGACGACAACGCGCCTCATCTGGAAAACTCCAGCTTCCTTACGGGTCATAAGGAAAAGCCGGTGGGCCGTTCGAAAACGACCCGTCCGGCTTCATCATGACCGCGAGAGGGTGTCAGCTTTTCGCGTTCTTCTCGAGAAACTTGGTCGCATCCCCGACGGTCAGGATCGTCTCCGCCGCGTCGTCGGGAATCTCGCAGCCGAATTCTTCCTCGAAGGCCATCACGAGCTCGACCGTGTCGAGGCTGTCCGCGCCTAGATCGTCAATGAAGCTGGCACTGTCGACGACCTTCTCCGGCTCCACGCCAAGGTGTTCGACCACGATCTTCTTAACCCGCTCGCCAATCTCGCTCATTATCAAACCTCGCGCTTGTTCAATTGGACCCGACCGCAAAACGAGCCATCGTGGATCATTAAACCGGCTAATTCCTGTTGCTATTTGCAGTCGTGTAGGATCTCGGTCTTTTCCGCCTTGTGCAGGTGCGGACCGCAAACGACGCAGCCGCCGCACCGCCAATATACAGGGTTTCAATTTCCTGCAATGGCGTTCTTTGCCCACCCGTTCGTGGTCCGGTTATCACACATCGAAAGCCTTGACCACTAGCCCCGGCAGATGAGCCAAAAGCACCTCAAATCATTGCCATTCCGCCGTTGACATGGATCGTCTGTCCGGTCACGTAGGCCGCTTCGTTCGAACTCAGATAGACCGCCGCCGCGGCGATATCTTCCGGAGTTCCGAGGCGGGCCGCCGGGACCTTCGTCAGAATCGTCTCTCGCTGCTTTTCGTTCAGCGCGTCGGTCATCGCCGTTGCGATGAATCCGGGTGCAATGCAGTTGGCCGTCACCCCGCGCTTTGCATATTCCGCGCCCAGGGTTTTGATCATGCCGATCAGTCCGGCCTTTGATGCGGTGTAGTTTCCCTGCCCCGGATTTCCGGTAACGCCGACCACCGAGGTGATGGCGATGATGCGGCCGAAGCGTTTACGCATCATCAGTTTTGTCGCCGCGCGCGCAAGGCGGAATGTCGCGGTCAGATTGATCCTGATCACGTCGTCCCAATCCTCGTCACGCAGTTGCACAAACAGGTTGTCCCGCGTGACGCCGGCATTGGCGACGAGAATATCGACCTTCCCCATCGCCTTCTCGGCATCCGGCACCAGTGCCTCGACCGCCGCCGTATCCGACAGGTTACAGGGCAGCACATGAACGCGCTCGCCAAGCGTATCCGCCAGTGTCTCCAGCACTTCCCGGCGCGTACCGGAAATCGCGACCGTCGCCCCCTGCGCGTGTAGCGCCTTCGCAATGGCGCCGCCGATGCCGCCGGTCGCGCCTGTCACAAGCGCGGTCCTATCGGTCAAGTCGAACATATCGCCCCCGTTGGAACATCCTAGATCACGATGGTTTTGGATCGAATCGATCCAAAACCATAAACGTGATCGTTTCCATTATTTTAGAGCGGGATGCGGGCGGAAAACCGCTACACACTTTTCCTCATCCCGCTCTAGGCCAAAACGAAAATCACCACCCACGTCCGGTTTGCCGCAAGGAAACGCCGCTCGTCAATAACCCTGCCTCATTTTCCGGCCGCGGCGGTCGCCTCCCCGCAGGATTAAAGAGCGCACCCGCGGGAGCCGGCGTGGTGTAGATTCATCGTCAATTCAGTCCGCAAGCTCCTACCACCCTTAACCACATCCGGCCGGTCTGCTTCCATCGCTTGCATGGAAGGTAATCGCGATGTGTGCCCTTGAAGATCTTTTCCTGATTCTCTGCCTCCTGAGTGTCTTCTTGCTTGCTTTGTATGGCGTGCGCGGGTGGTTGCTGCTCATCAACAAGGAGGCGGAGAGCGCTTGTCCGCGATGCGGCATGGCCATGACGATGGACAAATCCGTTGCGGTCGCAAGACTGGTCCGCCGCTGCCCGCATTGCGAGACGGAAGCCGACCCGCTCCAGGCGTCGGCGAGCGGCTGGATCAAAAGCTCGCTGAAGCCGCCCGAGTGATTGCATCGAATCGAATGGTGCATTGCAAGGTCGCGCGGCCTTGAGCCGCTCTCGATCTCAGCGCGCTGCGAGGATCGCATCCCTGGCGGCGGCGATGTCGCCGGGACCGCCGACCGCGACGCCGGCCGCGTCCTTCACGATGCGCTTTAAGAGGCCGGTGAGCACCTTGCCCGCGCCGACCTCCAGAAAATGCGTGACACCCTGGGCGGCCATATAGGCCACGCTTTCGCGCCAGCGCACCGTGCCGGTGACCTGCTTCACCAGAAGTTTCCGGATCGCGTCGGGATCGCTGACCGGAGCGGCGATGACATTCGCGACCACCGGCGCTACCGGCTTGTTGATCGTGACCCTGGCGAGAGCTTCCGCCATGGTATCCGCCGCCGGTTGCATCAGCCTGCAATGAAACGGCGCCGATACAGCCAGCAGCATCGCGCGCCTTGCGCCTTTAGCCTTCGCGATCTCGACGGCCCGATCGACCGCGGCTTTGTCGCCGGACACGACAATCTGTCCGCCGCCATTGTCATTCGCGGCCTCGCAGACCTGACCCTGCGCGGCTTCGTCGGCGACGGCGACGGCGACCTCATAATCAAGACCCAACAGCGCCGCCATCGCGCCGTCGCCGACCGGAACAGCCTTTTGCATTGCGAGACCGCGCGTTCGCAGCAGCCGCGCCGTATCCGCGATGCTCAGGCTTCCAGCGGCCGCGAGCGCGGAATATTCTCCCAGCGAATGTCCGGCCACGAAGGCGGCGTCCCGCGCCACGGATAATCCCGCCTCGGCTTCGAGCACGCGGAGAGCGGCGATGGAAACGGCCATCAAGGCCGGCTGGGTATTCTCGGTCAACTGCAGGGTTTCAGCCGGCCCGTCCCAGATGATGGCTGTCAGCTTTTCCCCGAGGGCGGCATCCACTTCGGCAAAAACGGCCTTGGCAACCGGAAAGGCGTCGGCCAGCGCCTTGCCCATGCCGACTGTCTGGGAGCCTTGCCCCGGAAAGGTGAATGCCGCTGTCATGCGCTCGCCCCTTGAAACCCCGGCCGGAGAGACACCGCGAGCCGGATGATGTCAAGGCATTGGATGCGCAAGGCTCTTCACAGGGCTTTCGTTCGCGCAGCGCCCGTCCGCACCTGATTGTTCGGGCCGCAAAAGCCCTCCGGCGGCTTGTCCCTTGCAAGCGGCCCGAAAATCCGTATAACCCGCGCCATCCGCAGATCCCGGCCGGGAGCTGAACGGACGGTCTCAGCAATTTCACCTGTCAGGCGATATTGATGCGGCAGGGCTCATCAGCCCGTCGTCCCGTGCTTCCGCCTTCTGAGCTTATCCCGAGTCCTTTCCAAGGTCTCGAAGGGCTTGCCGCCGGGGTCCGCGCCAACTGAGGAAAGGACACCCATGCCTCTCTATGAGCATGTTTTTCTCGCGCGCCAGGACGCGAGTTCCCAGCAGGTCGAGGAATTGACCACCCAGATCACCGGCGTGATCACGGGACTGGGGGGCAAGGTCACCAAGACCGAGAACTGGGGCGTACGTTCGCTCACCTATCGCATGAAAAAGAACCGCAAGGCGCATTTCGTGCTGCTCAACATCGATGGACCCGCCACCATCGTCAATGAGATCGAGCGTCAGGAACGCATTCATGAAGACGTCATCCGCTATCTCACCGTGCGAGTGGACGAACATGAGGACGGTCCGTCCGCGATGATGCGCAAAGCCGATCGCGACCGTGAGCGCGACGATCGCGGTGGTGGTTTCCGCGGTGACCGCGGCCCGCGCAGACCGCGCGAGGAACCCGCCGCAGTGGTTGAGGAGTAAGAATCATGGCTGATGCCGGTGCACGCCGTCCCTTTTTCCGCCGCCGCAAGACCTGCCCGTTCACGGGCGCGAATGCGCCGAAGATCGACTACAAGGATTCCAAGCTGCTGATGCGTTACGTCTCCGAGCGCGGCAAGATCGTGCCGAGCCGCATCACTGCCGTCTCCGCGAAGAAGCAGCGCGAACTCGCCCGCGCGGTCAAGCGTGCGCGCTTCCTCGGCCTGCTTCCCTACGTTATCCGGTAACTCCGGGACTGGCGGCGGTGTTCGCGCTGCCGCCGGTCATCTTTCATAAATCATAAGGCTTTCGGATCATCCGTCGGCCGATGGTTGGGGCTCGAATGAGACCCCTAACCGCTCGAAGGGAGCGGGACAGCTGATGACTATGAACCTTCCCGTTGCAATCGCGGCCGGTTGTGCGTCCGCGCTGATGTTCGCCTCGATCATTTCAGGCGCGCTGATCTCGGTGCTGTTGTTCTATCTGGCGCCTCTGCCGTTGATGGTCGCGGCAATGGGATGGGGGCCCGCCTGCGCCGCGATCGGCGGCGCTTTCGCCGCCGTCAGCCTTGGCGCCCTGTTCGGTGCGTCCTATTCCGCCGCTTTCGTGCTGACAGTGGCGCTGCCGGCATGGTGGCTTGGGCATCTGGTGTTGCTCGGCCGCCCGGCCGGCATGGATGCGCCGCCGCAACGAGCCGAGCAGGCAACCAGCCAGGGGACCGATGCAGCGCTGGCCGCTCCGCCTCCGGTCGACTGGTATCCGCTCGGACGCGTCCTGGTCTGGATCGCCGGCTTCGCCGCGCTGACCACGACCGCCGCACTTCTCACGCTCGGTTCCGACGCATCGGCGATTACGGATGCCTTGCGGCGTGGTCTGGTTCGCATCGCCAAGGTACAGGATGGAGCGTCCGGCGACCGCGCCTCGGAGGTCGTCGATGCGTTCGTGGCCATCGCCCCCGCCGCTGCCGCGACCATCGCGATGGCGACACTCACGCTCAATATGTGGCTTGCGGCCAAGGTCACGGCCGCCTCCGGCCGGCTGCGGCGTCCCTGGCCCGACGTGAGAACAACGACACTCCCGCCGATGGCGCTGGTTGCGACGATGATCGCGCTGGCGCTGAGCTTCGTCGGCGGACTGCCCGCGATGCTGGCCCAGATCATTACCGCGTGCCTGATGATGACGTATGCGCTGGCGGGTTTCGCCGTGCTGCACACGATCACGCTGACGATGCGGAACCGCGGGCTATGGCTCGGCTCGGTCTATGCCATCGTGCTGATGTTCGTATGGCCCGTCATCACGGTCGTCGGTATCGGCATCGCAGACGCGGTTTTCGGGTTTCGCCAACGTTACCTGCAACGTCACACGCCTCCGCCGCTCACACCGAAATCTTGAACTCAATATAGTTGCTCAACCGAACAAGAGGATCGAACATGGAAATCATTCTGCTGGAACGCGTGGCCAAGCTCGGGCAGATGGGCGAGGTCGTGAAGGTCAAGGACGGTTTCGCCCGCAACTTCCTTCTCCGCCGCGGCAAGGCCCTGCGCGCGACCGCCGAGAACCGGGCGAAATACGACGGCATGAAGGCCGAGCTTGAAGCCAACAACATCAAGGCCAAGGGCGAAGCCGCCACGGTGGCCGAGAAGATCAACGGGCGCGACATCGTCGTCATCCGCCAGGCTTCCGAAACCGGTCAGCTATTCGGTTCGGTCACGGTTCGCGACATCGTTGCGGCATTGGCCGCCGACGGCATTATCGTCAGCCGCCCCCAGGTCTGGCTCGATGCGCCGATCAAGACGATTGGTCAGCAGAAGCTGACGGTCGCGGTTCATCCGGAAGTCGAGGCCGAAATCACGGTCACGGTCGCCCGCAGCGTCGACGAGGCCGAGCGCATCCAGCGCGGCGAGGACATCAGCACCCGCCGGGAGGATCGTGACGCCGCCGCGGAAGCGATCGCCGCCGCCGGTGAATTCTTCGATCCGGACGCTCAACACGACGACGAGCCGGCTGCCGAGGACGACCAAAACGCCGAGGAGAAGTAAGGGCTCGGGATGAAGCACTTTGCGATTCGAACCGCTGTTGCTTTCGAGCCAGCCGCTGTGGGGCGGTTTTAGAGTGTTTTCAAGCGAAGTGGATACCGGTTCGCGTGAAGAAAACGCGTCAAAACAACAATATAGAGCCGCGAAAAGGCTCTAGGCTGAACCGTTTGTTGAATATATGATCCGGAGCAATCCTGATCCGAGATCATCGTGATCTGGAGCGCCGGGGTACCGCGCACGACAAAACGGCCGGCACATTACGTGCCGGCCGTTTTGTTTATTCACCGGAGAGCTTGTTAGCGCGTTTTCTTCATGCGATCGGCGTCCATCCTCGGGTCAAGCCCGAGGACATGGTTCGCTCGAAAACGCGATAGCTCACACCTTTAGCGGCTCCTCCGACGTAAGCCCTCCGCCGCCCGGCTTGGGCTTGCGCGGTGGCGTACGCTTGCGAGCGCCCGGAAGATTCTCGGGCTTCGGCGTGACCGGCCCTTCGATAAACTCGAAGCCGATCTTCTCGAGATCGACGCCCGCGACCGCCTCATCCTTGACTAGAACGACGCGAACGTGGCCGCCACCCTTGAGCTTACCGAATAGCACCTCGTCTGCGAGCGGCTTCTTGATGTGCTCCTGGATCACCCGCGCCATCGGCCGGGCCCCCATTTGCTCATCGTAGCCGTGCTGGACCAGCCAGGCCTTGGCCGTATCAGAAAGCTCAATCGTCACATAACGATCCGCAAGCTGAGCCTCGAGCTGCAACACGAACTTCTCGACCACCATGCCGATGACATCCGTATTGAGGTGACCGAACGACACGACGGCATCAAGTCGGTTACGGAACTCAGGCGAAAACTGGCGATTGATCGCCTCGCGATCGTCCCCTTCCCGCTTGTTGCGCGTGAAGCCGAACGCAGCCTTAGCCATGTCCGAGGCGCCCGCATTGGTTGTCATGATCAGGATCACGTTACGGAAGTTGACCTGCTTGCCGTGGTGATCGGTGAGCCGGCCGTGATCCATGATCTGCAACAGCACATTATATACATCCGGGTGCGCCTTCTCGATCTCATCGAGCAGCACCACAGAATGCGGATGCTGATCGACGCCGTCAGTCAGCAGGCCGCCCTGATCAAAGCCGACATAGCCCGGAGGCGCACCGATCAGCCGTGAAACGGTGTGCCGTTCCATGTATTCGGACATGTCGAAGCGCAGCAGTTCGACGCCGAGCGCCTCCGCAAGCTGTTTGGCGACCTCCGTCTTGCCGACGCCGGTCGGGCCGGAGAACAGGTAGGAACCGATCGGCTTCTCCGGTTCGCGCAAGCCGGCGCGCGCCAGCTTGATCGACGCCGTAAGAGCCTCGATCGCACGATCCTGTCCGAACACGACGCGCTTGAGAGTCTGCTCAAGGTGCTTGAGAACCTCAGCATCGTCCTTCGACATGCTCTTGGGCGGGATCCGGGCCATGGCCGCGATCGTGGTCTCGATTTCCTTGATCCCTATCGTTTTCTTCCGCTTGTTCTCGGTCACCAGCATCTGGGCCGCGCCGGATTCGTCGATCACGTCGATCGCCTTATCGGGCAACTTGCGGTCGTGAATATACCGGGACGACAACTGCACGGCCGCCTCGATCGCGTCGTTGGTGTACTTCAGCTTGTGGTAGTCCTCGAAATACGGCTTGAGGCCCTTGAGGATGGCGATGGCATCCTCGACCGACGGCTCATTGACGTCGATCTTCTGGAACCGGCGCACCAGCGCGCGATCCTTCTCGAAGTGCTGCCGGTATTCCTTGTAGGTGGTCGAACCCATGCAGCGGATCGTTCCCGACGCCAATGCGGGCTTGAGCAGATTCGAAGCATCCATCGCGCCGCCGGAGGTCGCTCCCGCGCCGATCACCGTGTGGATCTCGTCGATGAAGAGAACCGCGTTCGGGTGGGCTTCGAGTTCCTTGAGCACCTGCTTCAACCGCTCCTCGAAGTCGCCGCGATAGCGTGTGCCCGCCAGCAGCGTTCCCATGTCGAGCGAGAATATGGTCGCGGCCGCCAGCACCTCGGGAACTTCACTGTCGACGATGCGCTTCGCCAATCCTTCCGCGATCGCGGTCTTTCCGACGCCGGCGTCGCCGACAAAGAGCGGGTTGTTCTTTTGCCTGCGGCACAGCACCTGGATCGCGCGGTTGATCTCGGTATTTCTTCCGACCACCGGATCGATCTTGCCGTCCCGCGCCTTCTTGTTCAGGTTGACGCAATAGGTCTCGAGCGCGTCGCCCTTCTTCTTGGCGTCGTCGCCGCTCTTGGTTTCGGTCTCTTCGTCGACGCCGCGCACCGGCCTCGCTTCGGAAACGCCGGGGCGTTTGGCGATGCCATGACTGATGTAATTCACCGCGTCGTAGCGCGTCATGTCCTGCTCCTGCAGGAAGTAGGCGGCATGGCTCTCGCGCTCCGCGAAAATCGCGATCAGCACGTTGGCGCCAGTCACCTCCTCGCGGCCGGACGACTGCACATGAATCACAGCCCGCTGGATCACGCGCTGGAAACCGGCTGTCGGTTTGGCGTCGTCAGCGGCTTCCGCCGTGACCAGATTCTCGAATTCGGTCTCGAGATAATTCACGAGGCTGCCGCGCAGCTTGTCGAGATCGACGCTGCAAGCCCGCATGACCGCTGCCGCGTCCGAATCGTCGACCAGCGACAGCAAGAGGTGTTCGAGCGTGGCGTATTGGTGATGACGCTCGTTGGCGATCGCGAGCGCCCGATGCAGGGATTGTTCCAGGCTTTGAGAAAAAGTTGGCATTGCGCGTCCTCTAGGGTCTCTTGGCCATCATGATCGCCATCGCCCCGTCAGGCAACAACAACCTTATGTCAACAATATAGTAGTACAATTTCCCGAGGAAAAGGGTCCGTCTTCCGCCAACAAAATAGCGTGGGCGGACTCTCGCCGCCAGACGCGCATAGCGCCTATGCTCAACCGAGCCGAGCGCGGATTGACCTCGCGAATCCGGGCAACGGCGAAATATCCGTTCCGGCTTTTTCCGAATCGATGCGGCTATTTTTTTTCCATCACGCATTGCAGCGGATGCTGGTGCTTGCGCGCGAAATCCATCACCTGCGTGACCTTGGTCTCTGCGACCTCGTAGGTGAACACGCCGCATTCGCCGATGCCATGATGATGAACGTGCAGCATGATCTGGGTGGCGGCCTCCAGGTCCTTTTGAAAGAACTTCTCAAGGACGTGAACGACGAACTCCATCGGAGTGTAGTCGTCATTCAATATGAGCACGCGATAGAGATTGGGACGTTTCGTCTTCGTCCTGACCTTGGTGATGACAGAAGCGGCCGGATCGCCACGGCCCCCGGCGTGATCGTCTTCATCTTCACTCATTCTCGGTGCTGAACGGTTATTGCTCACGGGCAGCACGGACGTTTCAGGTGTTTGAATGACGGGCGGCTTCAGCATGGCTCAGGCGTTCGATATCTTCGGCATTCGATGTTTTCAGCGTTCGATGTCTTCAGTGTCGATTGTTGTCGGGACAAACGATGGCGCCGGCAAGGAGGCCGCGCGCCGCTTCAGTCCAGGCAACGTATCAGGACCGCCCCGTCTGTCTATCTGACTATCGGCCGGCCCGGACGGATTAAGTATGGGTTTGTATTGGCCTCACCGCAAGATCGTAATTGCCGCTGAAACGCCTGTCGATCACGGGCCGGTTGCCGGGCTGATGGTTAACCGATTCCTCCTGCCCTCCCCGAATGTCCGATCATCCCGTTCAAGCTCCATTGACGATGGATAAGCATTTTGAACGGTCGTCGCAATTTGTGCGGCTATTTACCTGCTTTCTCAGGACAACTTTACCACCCGTTTAGCCGGGACGCCCGAAATGCGCTGGAGCCAACGGATCGGTGACAGCCATGCCTGGGACGTCAACTTGCAAACGGATTCGCAATTCGATCAGTCGTTTTGATCGGGATATCCGAGCTAACATCGCGCCCATTTTCGCGATCGCGCTGCTGCCGGTATTGGGCTTCGTGGGCGCCGCCGTCGATTATACGCGAGCGAACGCGGCCCGCTCGTCGATGCAGGCGGCCATGGATTCGGCGGTGCTGATGGTTTCCAGGGATGCCGCGGCGAATCCGGCCATGACGTCCCAGCAGATCACTGACGCGGTGCAGCGCTACTTTAACTCACTTTATAATGACAAAAGCGCATTCAATGTCAGCGTAAGCGCGGCCTATACCCCGAGCACGTCATCGGCGGCGGCGAAGATCCTCGCCTCCGGACAGGGCGCGATCGAAACCGATTTCATGAAAATCGCCGGCTTTCCGCAGCTCAGCTTCGGAACCAGTTCCACGTCCACGTGGGGCAATTCGCGAATGAGGGTCGCGCTGGTCCTCGATAACACCGGGTCGATGCGCGACAACGGCAAGATGGCCGCGCTGCAACGGGCAGCCAAGGACATGATCGACTCACTGTCGGCTTTCGCCAAAACCGCCGACGACGTCTACATTTCGATCATTCCTTTCGCAAAGGACGTTAACGTCGACAAGTCAAACTATAACGCAGCCTGGATCAACTGGACCGAATGGGAAGCTGAGCCTCCGATTCTCATTGAGGAAAATTATCCCATCAATGTAAGATACAACGGTCTGACCTATGACAAATGGGAAGATATTGGTCCTGGTGCCCCCTGTCCATTCGATACACGAAACAATGGCAGCCCTCGGCCAACCCAAAATAGTCGCGTAGGTAAATTCAGTTTTGCTTGTATGGACCGCCCAGGCTCCCTTTCCGGCGCAACAGACCTCAGCAGCCTATACACCAATCGATATCTAATTCCGTCAGATCCGAGCGGAAAGTATTATGGCATGATCTGCCCTGGCATCGACGGTGGAGCAAAGTTCCCTAGGAAAAGGGATATTTACTACAACGGTTGCTATACCAGCGTTGTAGATACGGACAGAAGTGTAGTCGTTTCAACGGGATCTGGCGCAAGCTGCCCCAGCACCACACCAAATTGTTCATGCACGGGCAGCGGCAGGAACCGCAAATGCACCCAAGCAAAGTACAAGCATTACTGGCGCGCCCACCCGACTGACACCAATCAGGCGAAAGATGCCGCTCCTGCTCACAGCACCTGGACCGGTTGCATCAACGATCGCGATCAGGCCTACGACATCTCCAATGCCGATCCCTCTTCAGGCAGCAGCGGAACACCCTCCACGAAGTTCTACGCCGAACAGTTGAACGGCTGTCTTCCGGCCACCATTACGCCCGTGAGTTCTCAATCGAGTACCCTGAAGAACCAGATCGACTCGATGTCGCCCAGCGGTAGTACGAACCAGGCCATCGGTCTCGCCTGGGGATGGCAGACGCTGAGTACCACGAACGGCCCCTTCCCGGCGCCCGCCAAGGATAAAGCATATGTCTATCAGGACTATCTGGTACTCTTGTCTGACGGCTTGAACACGCGGAACCGCTGGTCTGGCAACGGAAGCGACCACTCGCCGGAGGTCGATGTGCGGCAGGCGCTGCTATGTCAGAAGGTCAAGGACAGCGGCACCGTCATTTTCACTGTCCAGGTCAATGTCGGCAACAGGGATCCGCTATCCCAGGTGCTACAGGACTGCGCTTCCAACGGAAATTTTCAGATGATCACGTCGGCTAACCAGACTGCCGACGCTTTTCAGAACATCCTCACGCAAATCTCGCAACTCCGCATCGCCAAATAACGGGGAGCCTTTCCGCTTCTGATTGAATCAGAAGCGGGGCTCTATGATATTGTTTTGACGCGTTTTCTTCACGCGAACCGGTGTCCACTTCGCTCGAAGACGCTCTAACCAACAAAAAACCCGGCCGAAAACTGCGGCCGGGCTACTCTTATAGTCGGGGGCCTTCGCCTCAGGGATCAACGGGCGTCCGGAACGAACTTCGCCGTAAAATCCTCAAATGGCTTATAGGCTTGCTTGGCGAGATCAGCGTACAGTCCGCCGATTTTCTGCGACTCGCTGACGAACGTCTCGTAGGCGGTTCTGGCATACGCGGTCTGCGCCTCGATCGCCTGATCCAGCGATTTCGCCCCGGCGAGCTTCTCGGTGAAGGCTCTGCCGTCTTCAAACGACTTCCGCGAGTAATCCCCGAAGGCTACGGCAATAGCCTGAACGCCCTTCTGAAAACCGCTCGCGGTTGTGACCGCGGCGTCGAACTGCTCTTTACCCTGCTGCTGAATGTCTTCGATCTTGGTCATGATGATTCCTTATCGTCATCGGACGGGATGGAGCCCCGCCGTTCTCCCAACCCTTATAGTGCATCGCACAAAAAATGCAAGCATTATTGTGCATCGCACAAGATCGACATTCGCGTCAAAATCCTCGGGTTCCATCAAGAGTTACTTAACGCTTTGGAAACTCCGGGCTCCTACGCTGATTCCAGCATCTTGAGCGTTCCCGGTGAAAAGGCAAAAAGCACCTTGGAACCAGACCCTTAGCCAGAATGGCAATCAGACCCTGCCACCCTTGCCGAGAAAGCCGGTTCGCGCCGAACGCTCAGATCAGATGGCCGGGCAAAATTTTGCCTCACGAACCAGTGACTAAAAGTCGAAAATAGGACGGGGAAGTATATGCTTCGCACCACCTTGGCTTCCTCGCGCGCAACGCGTGTTGGCGCGCTTGGGCTTGCAGCGATCATCGCCGTCGTTTTTACGATCGATCATGCAGATGCGCGGCGTGCCCGTCAGCACCATCGCCACCACCAGCAGCAGGTGCGGCATAGCTACAATCCGCCCTTCGCGTCGATCGTGGTGGATGCTAATTCCGGGGCGACGCTGTCGTCCACCAGCCCCGACAGTCTTCGCCATCCGGCGTCGCTCACCAAGATGATGACGCTCTACATGCTTTTCGAGCGTCTGGACGCCGGCAGGATCGGCCTCGACAGCGAGATGCGCGTTTCAGCGCGCGCGGCCGCGCAGAACCCGACCAAGCTCGGCCTGCGACCGGGTCAGACCATCCGCGTCGAAGATGCGATCAAGGGGCTGGTGACGAAATCCGCCAACGACGCGGCGGTCGTCATCGCCGAGGCGATCGCAGGCGACGAAGACGACTTCGCCAGGATGATGACGCGGAAGGCCCGTGCGCTCGGCATGACACGGACGGTCTATCGCAACGCTTCAGGTCTTCCCGACGACGATCAAGTCACCACGGCGCGGGACCAGGCAACGCTCGGCCGTGCGTTGCAGGATCGTTTCCCGCGCTACTATCGCTATTTCGCGACCACCTCATTCACGTTCCGTGGTCGCACCATTCGGGGTCATAACCGTCTGGTCGGCAGCGTCGATGGCGTCGACGGTATCAAAACAGGCTATATTCGAGCTTCCGGCTTCAATCTCGTCACCAACCTCAAGCGCGGCAATCGCCACCTTGTCGGCGTGGTTCTTGGCGGTCGCAGCGGCGGCTCCCGCGACGCCACCATGCGCAAACTGCTGGCGGAAAATCTCGACAAGGCCGCGACGCGGCGGACGGTCGCCGCGATTGCCGAAAGCAGCATGGCGGAGGCCAATGCGAGGGCGGCCGAGGATCAGGCGCGCTCACGGCCGAGGGGTACGACGCAGGTGGACGGAGCCGTTCAAGTCGCGTCCACCGTGCCCGAGCTTGTCTCGCTGCCGGCCGAGCGTCCCGCTCATCTGAGCCGATCGCTGACAGCGGCTCCGGCGGCGGCGTTACCTCCGAAGCGGCCTTTAGCCGAACCGGCTCCCTTGACGAGCGGCGTTATCGAAACCCAGCCGATCGACGCCGTTCCCGGCTCGGCCGAACCGATGAAGCCGGTGCGGGTCAAGACGGTACAGGTCAGGGCGAAAGCGGTCAGACTGGCATCGGCCGGGCCGGCGCCTGCTTTGTCTCCGGCCGCCGGCGACGCCGCAGCGGATCGCGAGGCGGCGCCGGAAACGTCGGGCTCGGTCGTGGCGCGGGCGAACATGCCGCCGCAGCCTGCCAACTTCGGCACCGGTCAGGGCATCCTGGGGGTGCTTCCGGCCTCCAGTCTTCCTGCTTCGACAAGGCAGGCGATGGTTCATGCTGATCCGGCGCCCGCGGTTCAGCCGCGAACAGTTCAGAAGAATGGCGCGCTCAAGCCGGTCGCGTCGCATTCGGGTTGGATCATTCAGGTCGGCGCGCTGGAAACCGAGAGCCAGGCGCGCGAGCGTCTCGATGCGGCCCGAGGCCGCGCTCCGAGGATGCTGGGCAAGGCCGATCCTTTCACCGAGCCCGTCGCCAAGGGCAGCAAGAAGCTATATCGCGCCCGCTTCGCCGGCCTCGAACGCGATGAGGCCGAAGCCGTGTGCCGCAAGCTGAAGCGTTCGGATATATCCTGCATCACGATCAAAAACTGATCGCCCGCCCCGCACTCATACGCGACGCCAGAATCCAGAGCTTTATGCTTCTGATGCAATATCAGAAGCATGGCTCTCGAATTTGACGCGTTTTGCTTTGCGCAGGCCATATCCGCCGACCCGGGTCGAGCCCGAGGACATCCTTCGCCCAAAATGTTCATCGAAGCATGGGGGATCTACGCACCGAAACCACTCCATGCAAACCACTCGTCAAGAATTGACGGATAATGTTCGAAGCAACGATCGATCCGCCGGACAACGGCGGGCGAAATCGGGGCCGCGTCGGACAGAAAGACAGAAGCAACTCGCAGTGTAGCGTTTGGTGGCGTTGTTGGAGTTAGCTGCGATGAGTGCGAAGCAAAGTATCCTTGGCCGCGTTTACGCGGGCCGCGAGGTACGTCGACCCCCCCTGGTCGGGATGCAGTTTCTTCATCAGCCCCCGATGCGCGCGACGAATCTCGTCGTTTCCCGCCCCCGGCTGCAAGCCAAGGATCTGATAGGCCTCCTCGTCCGTCATTTTGCCGCCCGGCGACGCGCGGCTCCTCCCCCCTGCCGGATCGCCTTGCGCGTTATGACGCCAGGCGGGAAACCTGCGGTCCAGATAAGCTTCAAGTAGCGCGCAACTCTCCGCGTCGAAGCCTGTCATCATGGCGAGGAGTCGAGGCAGGTCGAAGTCATCCAGCGAGCGGCCGGCATCGGGTCCGTCAATGATCCATCCGCCGAGGCGGCCGCTGGCGTGATCCAGGACCATTTCGAGAAACCGCGAACGAACCTGGGACGTGTGTCCGTGGGCCGTACGCTGCATTCCCGCGCCAAAAAGCCTGGCGAAGAATGACATGCCCGAGGACGACCATCCCAAAAGTCCGACGCCGAGAAGCGCTAGCGGCAGCGCAACCGCCAGCTCCCCCCTGCTGCCTATGAAAGCCGCCATTCCAAACGCGATGATGCCGCCGGCGAGCCTGATGGCTCGCGCCAGAACGGCCGGATTTGCCGCCCGCAACAATTGAAGCAGCAAATACAGAAACAGGAACGTGAAGAGGCCTGCTATCAGTGTCGGCATGGCGAATAAATAGTAGCTCGGCGCGGTCGATGAAAGCGATTGTATGCGGTGGCCTGCGGCGACATAGCGACGCCACGAGGAAGCCAACCCCGAACCGTTGTTCTGGAAGCGTTTTCTCACGCAAGCTGGTATCGCATCTCCGGTCAAGACCGATCCGGTCAAGCCCGAGGACATGCTTCGCTCGAAAACGCTATTACTTCATCTGTCCCAATAGCCGGGTGGCACTTGTTACGGTCGTCGACAGCCGCCGCAAGGCCTCCCGGCCGCCCACCGCATAAGCCGCCGCTGCGCGAAGCAGTTCGCGCAATTGGCTCGCCGCGCCAGGATCGAACCGACACCAGGCGCCGCCGGTCAGCCGCGCGATTTCGCGAAAAGCCTGCTCGGCAATCGCATCGTGCCCTTCCTGAAACATGAACACGGGGACTTTCAGCAGTCCCAGTTCTCCCGCTTTCGCGCAAAGATCGTCCACCGATTCTTCCATCGCGTCACCGACGAAAACGACGGCCTTGATGCCTGAGGCGACAGCTTCAGTGCGCGCGTGGGAAAGAACCTTGCCGATCTGGGTGTTGCCGCCGCGGCAATCGATGGCGCTCATCAACCTTGCGAGTTTCGCGCTGTCGGGTATCCAGCCGCTGGAACGGCATTCGTTGAGTCCCCGGTAGTAGACAAGGCGAATGTCGAGGCTGCCGATGCCGACCGCTTCGTGAAACATGTCGGCCTGAAGAGTGCATGCCATGTCCCAGGTCGGCTGCCGGCTCATGGTGGCGTCGAGCGCGAACAACAGCCTGCCACGGCCGTCTGATGCATAAGGCGACATTGATCTCGCCTTCGCAACGAACGCGGCGATATCGGACGAAGATGACTTTACGTCAGGCAGCGGAGCGCTTCCGCCGGCCGGCGGGCTCCGGCAGATCGTCGGATTCGGGGAACGTTTCGGCGGCTCCGGATCGTAGGCCATCGAGACTCACAAGGGATTAAAGGCACTATAGCGTTTTCGGGCGAAGTGGACACCGGTTCGCGTTAAGAATTAAGAAAACGCGTCAACTCCATATCATGGAACCCGGACTCTTGATTCCTGTCCGAAATGGAAAGCCTCTATGTGGCGTAAATCGCTGATATTTCAAGTTGGCGTATCAGGCGGGGTAAGCGGCTGACGGGGAAATTCGATCTGCTCAGCAACCTCAACCGATTCAACAAGACGCGAAAATGCTTTAGTAAGGTGCGATCCGCTGCATCCCGCGCATGTAGCAGTCCCGTCCCTGGAATTTATCCACCCGAGCAGCAATGCCGCCCGCTCCCGCTATCGTTCGCACCCTGCCATCGCTACGCCGCGCCCTGGAGCGCCTGCGGGCGCGGCGAGGCACCATCGCGCTGGTGCCGACCATGGGCGCACTTCACGAAGGACATCTGGCGCTGGTGCGTCAGGCAAAGAGGCGCGCATCGAGGGTTATCGTCTCGATTTTCGTCAACCCCACCCAGTTTGCGCCGCATGAAGACTTCGGATCCTACCCGCGAACCTGGAAGGCCGATCTGGCCAAACTCGCCGAGGCGAAGACCGACCTGATATGGCGTCCCGACGTCAGCACGATGTATCCGCGGGACTTCGCGACCCGGATATCGACTGAAGGACCGGCCATCGCGAGGCTTGAAGATCATTTCCGCCCGCACTTTTTCGGCGGCGTCACGACCGTGGTCGGCAAGCTGTTCATCCAGTGCCGGCCTGATGTCGCATTGTTTGGCCAGAAGGATTATCAGCAACTCAAGGTCGTGACGCGAATGGTGGCCGATCTCGATCTCGGCGTGAAGATCGTTGGTGTCCCCATCGTGCGCGAACCCGACGGGCTCGCGATGTCGTCACGCAACGTCTACCTGTCGAACGAGCAGCGCGCTCGCGCGCCGACGCTTTATCGCACCCTGAAGGACGCGGCTGGGCGTTTGCGGAACGGGGATCATCTCGAAGCCGTCATGGCGGATGGCGCGAGGACGATCGAGGACACTGGCTTCTCGCTGGATTATTTCGAGGCCCGCCACGCCGAAACGCTGTCACCGGTCGGCTCGTTAAAGGATGGCCCGGTCAGGCTCCTGGTCGCAGCTAAGATCGGGGATACCCGCCTGATCGACAACCTCGGCGTTTAATTCACCCTCTTGCTCACTCGCTCCCGTTTCCAATTACAGCAACCCCAGATCGCGCAACTCGCGGCGCAGCGGCTCGGGCATCTCTGCGACGCTCGCGGCGTTGCTTCCGAGGTCGGGAGGAGCATCGGCGAGGGACAGGTAACGCCACCCTTGAAAGGGGCGCATCGGGCGCGGCCTGACGGCGACCACCTTCGGCTGCATGACCAGACGGCACCGACCAATACCGTCGCCGTCGCGGAAGGGCTCGATGCCGATCAGCTTCTCACGGGCCGCAATTTCACCCCTTATGACCCAATAAAGCGAGCCACCCGCGAGCAACTCCTCGCCGCGTTTCGGTGTCATCCGGGTGATGTGAATATGATGGCGCGGCAAGCCTTCTAGCGTCGCCTGCTTCATACGTTCGGCGATCCAATCCCTGAGTTCCTTTACGGATTCGCAGCCCACGGCGAGTTTGATTAGGTGGAGGTGCCTGTCGGCGGCGGCCGTCGAGTGGATCATCAGTTCTGTGGTGTCGGTGGGGGCGCCAGGCGGACGGGCGGGGGCGCGTGCGGCTTCGGCGCATGCGGCTTCCTCGCGGCGGGGCGCGGTTTCGGGACGGCCTGCGCGGCGGCCGAGGATGACGCCGGCGGGGCAGCCGCCGGCTCGGGCGTCATGATGCTGACCGGCGGAATGGATTCAGCCGTCGGAAAGTCCATGGTCGTCGGATTGCCGGTCGGCTCCGACGCGAGCGCCGGAACAGGCGGCGTACCGGGTGCAGCGGCCTGCGCTACCGCGGGCGCGTTCCAGGATGACGCGTAACGCACCACCAGGTTCTCATAGAGCTGCTCTTTCATGTTCGCCGCGATCCGACCGTGATCAGTCAGCGACTGGAAAGCAGCACAGTCCGACGGCTGGCAATGGTCGCGCGCGACCAGCACATGGGCGACCAGACCATAGCGGTCGCGTTCGATCGTCCGTCGCAGTACCTCCAATTCCGGCGCTACAATGCTGCCGTCCGCAGCGGCGGCGCCGAACGATCGTAACCTGTTGATTTCGGAAGCGACGTAGGACACGGCGGCCGCCACCGCGTCGGGCGTCCCGAACAGCGCCTTCTCGCAAGCGCTCTCGACCACCTCTCCGGCCAGCCCGTCAATGCAGGACAACGCCGGTATCGCGATGTTGGTCCGTACGCTCTGGTTCTTCGAATCCAGTGAGCGGCTGCCATCCGCCTCGAAGGTGCGAAGCGCAACCGCCGCCGCAACTCCGATCGCGAGCAACGTGATGATGGTCAAGACGCCGTTGGCGACCGACTTTTCGGCACGGATGAGCGTCAGGAACACGATGAACGCGAAGAAAACCGCACCCGCGAGCGTCAGCCACATCGGGAATGCAGGAGAGCGCCAGAATTGATCGAGTGATGTCACCCAGCCCCAGTTCATGCTCCGTGCCCTCATGCCGAACGGTGGGCCAGCATAGACAATCGGCAAATGCCGACAAAGCCCGGCTATTCAATGATCCGGGAATACGGCGAAATCAGTCCGGACCCTCTCGTTGTGAACTGGGGGTCCGGAACTCAATTATAGCCTTTTCGAGCGAGGTGGATACGGTTCGCGTGAAGAAAACGCATCAGACCAGAAACATAGAACCCGCGCTTCTGATTGAATCAGAAGCGGAAAGGCTCGTGGCTCGTTGATCCCAAGAGCACCATGCGGCCAGGCGAAACCCATTACAGGCGAAACCCGTTAGCCGTAAGATTAAGGCTCGTCGTCAACAGCTTGCGCGGACTCAAGACCGCAACCGGCGTCCACTTTTTTGCGAAACAGGCGCTAGATCACGATGGTTTTGGATCGAATCGATCCAAAACCATGAACGTGATCGATTCCAACATTTTAGAGCGGGATGCGGGCGGAAAACCGCTACACACTTTTCCTCATCCCGCTCTAGCAAGCGGCGAGCTGGCTTTCCTTTGCGACGCGCTCGAAAGCCTCGGCTGAATTCTTGATCCGATACTGGAAGTCGTCGCCATCGGTGGGAAGTAGCCGGATCACCTCGTAAGTGCCGCTCGCAGCCGGCCGCGCCACGTTGCTCGCGGTGAAAAGGACTGTTTCTCCAACGAGAAATTTATGCTTCAACGCCTTCTCCATCAGATATCAATATCAGTCTGTCCGCGCCCACAGCGGTGCAGCCGGTCAGGATTTTTGGCTCCTATAGCACGCCCTTGAGGCATTTGGCGAGTCATAAACAACATGGCGGAATTACGGATTCCGCAGACTTTCCAGCAACGTAAATGCCATCAGGTTGTTGCGGAAAGGGCGCCGCGAGCAAGGGTTGTGGGCGCGACAGGAAGGTAACGGCCGGCTGGCTTCTCGTTGCACCTTGCAAGCCAACGTCCGTTCAGTCGGTTTCGAATCTCTCGATCACCATGGTTTCCGCGAGCCCCTGCCCGGTCCACTCGCGAAAGGCAGGCTGCTCCATCATCGCATTCATGTATTCCTGCACCTGGGTTGTCACTTCGATCGCATAGGTGCGGAAGCGATGGATCACCGGCGCATACATGGCATCGGCCGCGGTGAAAGATCCGAACAGGAACGGCCCGTCCCTTTCGGATCGTCGGCGGCAATAAGTCCATAGCTCCTGAATGCGAGCGATGTCGGCTCGGGCGCTGTCGGAAAGCGTCTTTGGGCTGATCGGCCGATGCAGGTTCATCCCGCATTCGCGGCGGAGCGCTGAAAAGCCGGAATGCATTTCGGCCGAAATCGAGCGCGCATGCGCGCGGCTCGCCGGGTCTGCCGGCCACAAGCCTGCCTCTGGAAACCGTTCAGCGGCATATTCGATGATCGCGAGCGAATCCCAGACGATCACCCTGCCATCGATCAACGCCGGGACCTTGCCGGCGGGGTTTATATCGAGGATGCGCTGCTTGTCGGCCGGGCCGGTGTAGAGCGGAATCAATTTTTCCTTGAAGGCGATGCCGCCCGCCCTGAGCGCCAGCCAGGGCCGCATCGACCACGACGAATAGTTCTTGTTTCCGATCACGAGCGTCAGCGTCATGGTTTCTCCTCCTGCGTCGGCACACCGCGCCGCGATCATCGCCGTCCATCTATTCCGTCACAGGTCTCGGGTCATGTCTCCGTTCGCCATGTCTCCGTTCGCCATGTCTCCGTTCGCCATGTCTTCATTTGCCATGTCTTCATTTGCCATGTCTTCATTTGCCATGTCTTCATTTGGCAATCGGGGCTGACTCCGCGGGGATTTCATCGCTCTTGCAGGGCGTCCGTCATTGCGCCATGGCACTGAATCATGATGACGCAAGATTCGCATTCGATCCCCTCCCTCGAAAACGACATTCTGAAAGTTTTGACGCGCGACGCCACCAGAACGCTGAGCGCGCCGGAGCTTGCACAGGCAATTGCTGCGGAAGCCGACTGGCGCAGCCTGCTGATGCCGATCCGGCGCGCGGCCGTGGCAATGGCTCAATCCGGACGTCTCGTGATCTATCGCAAAGGCAAGCCGGCCGATCCCCTGGACTTTCGCGGCGTATACCGGGTGGGCTTGCCACGACTGGACTGAACGCCTTTTCACTGTCACCGCGATCCCGGAAAGAACGCGTCGCTGCGGCCGGTCATCCTGTAAACCAGCAGTCCGACCCATTCGTGGGCGGCCGTATCGGCGCGGGCGAGACCTGCCGACAACTTGTCAAAGGGCATCCACGCATCGATCCAGCCCCGCGTGCGCCAATCGACCGGATAAGGTTCGACATCGAAGCCAGCCTTGCGGAATACGCCGACCGATCGCGGCATGTGATAGGCTGACGTTACCAGCAACCAGCGCTCGCCGGATTCAGGCTTCACCAGTTCGCGGGTAAAACGCGCGTTCTCATCGGTCGTGCGGGAACGGGTTTCGAGAACGATACGCTCGCGCGGGATGCCAAATTGCTCGAACAGCCGTCCCATCACCGGTGCTTCGGCGCGCAAGCCGGCAATCAGGTTTCCGGCGCCTCCACTGTAAACGATACGAGCCTTCGGAAATCGCCGCGCCAGTTCTAGCGCCGCGATTACCCTTTCCGCCGACGCATTGGTTTCGACGGCTCCGCGGGAAACCGATATGTCCGCGTCAACAGCGCCACCCAGAACAATGATGCCATCCGGATCGCGCCCGTCGTGTTGCCATGCCGGAAAACGCTCTGATAGCGTCAACAGCAACACGTTGCCGAGTGGCGAATAGCCGAAGATCAGGAGCGCGGCGATCCCCGCCATCAGTAACCCGACGCCGGCGCGCCGCCATCTCGACAGACTCAGGCAGAGACCGAGACCGCATATGAGCGCGATCGCGTTCGACGGCAGGACGATAAATCCGACAACCTTGGAAAGCAGGAAGAACATGCGGTCAGCGGCCCGGTCGATGCGGAGTCGAAAATCGCGACTCATCCGGCCGTGGTTCTATTCGCGACCATCGAGGGCGGCGAACACGGTTTCGGGCGCATGGGCAACGACCGCAAGGAGCGCGCGCGCGGGTCCGCGCGGAATCCGCTTGCCCTGCTCCCAGTTGCGGATGGTTTCAACGGGAACGCCCAGCCGCGCCGCGAACTCGACCTGGGTCAACCGCGCCCGCCGCCGCAGGCTTCTGACCTCAGGCACCGAGCTCGGTCCAGCATCATCGGAAGCTGCGCCCGCGACGTGCATGGAGGGTGATAGCGGAAACTCTTTCCCATCGCGGATTTCCACGATCCGTCCGTCTGCTTTCAAACGCAATCGCTGCATACTCACCTCCGATTCGAGAGATCGTCGGTGATGGACGTTAAGCCTGAGTGAATGCGCGCGGGGCCGCGGCACCAGGCACCCTCTTTCACGACCAGTTCACGACCAGTTAAGGCGGCGTTCATCGCCGGTCTTCTAGTTTCGGACGCAATGGGTGGGCGCGAAGGTATTATTGAATGGCACGGATATCAAAAGCAGCCCGGCGGCGGATCCAGCGGATTCTTGGGCTCGGCCTGCTCGCCGCCACCCTCGAATTCACGGCGCTTCCCGCTTTGGCCGGCGATTGTCCGGGCAATCCCGATGCTCTCGGAACGTCCCGGACATTGGTCGTGGACCCTCGGGAGCACCCCCGTATCGGCACCATGCAGTATCAGGAAACATTGCCGCTTCGCGATCATGAGGTGGTGCTGACCTTCGACGACGGGCCGCTGCCGCCCCACAGCCTCCGGGTTCTCGATATCCTCGCCCGTGAATGCGTGAAGGCGACTTTCTTCACGGTTGGGCGGATGGCCCGCGACTACCCGCAGCATCTGCGCCGAGTGCTCGCGGCGGGACATTCCATCGGCACCCATTCGCAGAATCATCCGCTTGGCATGAACCGGATGCCGATCGAGCGAGCCCGGCAGGAAATCGACGACGGGATCGCTTCCGCGACCGCCGCGCTGGGCGACGAGGCAGCTCTCGCACCGTTCATGCGCATTCCCGGCCTGAGGCGCGCGCAAGGGATCGAGGATTATCTGGCCTCAAGAAACATTCAGCTCTGGAGCGCCGATTTCCCGGCTGACGACTGGCGGCCTATTTCAGCTGAGCGCGTCTATCAACTCGCGATCAGCCGGATCGAAGCCAAGGGCAAAGGTATTTTGCTGTTGCATGATATCCAGGCCCGGACAGTGACTGCGCTGCCCAGGATTCTCCGCACCCTGAAGGAGCGCGGCTACCGCATTGTTCACGTGGTGCCGGCGAGGGCGAACCGGCCGAAGACGGCCACCGAGCCGCATGATTGGCGGATGCATCCTGCGCCGGCGATCGTCGCGACCGCCTCACCATCGCCCGCGGTACAAGCTACCGGCCCTGTGGACGCCGGCTCCCTCCCCGCTCCCGCAATCCCGGACTCGCAACTGAACCAGGGACAGCTTGTTCTTCTGCCGGAGGTTCTCGACCGATCTCAGCGCTTCGCTCGCGGCTTCCTACCGTTGTTACTGCGCGACTGGGCCTTCTGGCGGCGCCCTTCGCCGCTCGCCGCCTATGACCGGCTTTCCGTCCCCCGACAGAATTTTTTCACTATTCAGGAAAAACCCCCAGGGCCGCTGGCGGCTGCTCCTCTCCCGCAGCAAGCCCGGCCACCGGTCGGAAGCGGTCATCCCATCGAGGGTAATGAGCAATCGATGCCGCTCGACGCAAGCGCCGCGAAGCGCACCATTCCCGGAAGCGCACCAGCGTTGCGATCCACTTTTCGTTGAAGCATCTCCCGGACAAGCAGTATCGAAGCCAGCCCAGGTATCCACTGCGCTCGAAAACACTATAGAGCGTGATCCGAATAGAGCATGATTCGATCAGCTTGAATCGGGATCACTCTACGTGCCGGTCTTCAGCTTCCCTTTCGCGCGGTACGCAGTCGGACGATCTCTTCAGCCTCCAGCTGCGCCATATCGAGCAGATAGCCGAGAGTATCCAGCCCATGACGCCGCGCAATCAGCGCCAGGTCGGCAACCGCCCCCGCCAGGTAGTGGGCGGCCTCGTCCGGGCCGCCGTCACCGGGGGGGTCGCCTAAGCACGACTCATCATCGCGTAGCTCCTCGTTACGGTTTGGTCGTTCCCTCATCCCCCGAGAACTCCTCGCATCATGCCAAGGCGGAAGCTTCAAGTTCCGTCCCCTCATGAGAAATGGCAACTATGAGTAATATTATAAGAAACGTACAATTCCTAGGTGTAATCGAGACGAGAGGTTTTCACAGGAGTCTATTTGACTTAAGACCCCGCTGCACCCATGTTCGCCCCGAAACAGCCCGTTCGTCATTCGCGAATCGGTTTGAAGTTTATCCATAAAATACTGGAATAACATGAATATCGTCATTGTTGAGTCGCCTGCGAAGGCCAAGACGATCAACAAGTATCTGGGAACTTCCTATGAAGTGCTAGCGTCTTTCGGTCACGTTCGCGACCTGCCGGCCAAAAATGGATCCGTCGATCCCGACGCCAATTTTCAGATGATCTGGGAGGTCGATCCGAAGGCCGCCGGCCGGCTCAATGACATCGCCAAATCGCTCAAGGGAGCCGACAAGCTCATCCTCGCCACCGACCCCGATCGCGAGGGCGAAGCGATCTCCTGGCATGTGCTCGAAGTGCTCAAGCAGAAGCGCGCGCTGAAGGACCAGAAGATCGAACGCGTGGTCTTCAACGCCATCACCAAGCAAGCCGTTACCGAAGCCATGAAGAGCCCGCGCCAGATCGACGGCGCGCTGGTCGATGCCTATATGGCGCGCCGCGCGCTCGACTATCTGGTCGGGTTTACCCTTTCCCCGGTGCTGTGGCGCAAGCTGCCCGGCGCACGATCGGCCGGCCGCGTCCAGTCGGTCGCCCTGCGCCTGGTCTGCGACCGGGAGCTTGAGATCGAGAAGTTCGTCCCGCGCGAATACTGGTCACTGGTCACGACGCTCGCCACCCCTCGTGGCGAAACCTTCGATGCGCGGCTGGTCGGGGCCGACGGCAAGAAGATCCAGCGGCTCGACATCGGAAACGGCGCCGAGGCTGAGGATTTCCGGAAGGCGATCGAGGCGGCGAACTTCACGGTATCGACGGTCGAGGCCAAACCGGCGCGACGCAATCCCCAGGCGCCGTTCACCACGTCGACGCTACAGCAGGAGGCCAGCCGCAAGCTCGGCTTCGCGCCTGCGCACACGATGCGGATCGCACAACGTCTTTACGAGGGCATAGACGTCGGCGGCGAAACCACGGGCCTCATCACCTATATGCGAACGGACGGCGTGCAGATCGACGGCTCGGCGATCACGCAGGCACGCAAGGTCATCGGCGAGGATTATGGCCACGCCTACGTGCCGGAGGCGCCTCGCCAGTACCAGACCAAGGCCAAGAACGCTCAGGAGGCGCACGAGGCCATCCGGCCGACCGACCTGTCGCGCCGGCCCTCGGACATGAAGCGCCGCCTCGATGCCGATCAGGCCAGACTTTATGAACTGATCTGGATCCGGACCATCGCCAGCCAGATGGAATCAGCGGAGCTGGAACGCACCACCGTCGATATCGCGGCGCGGGCCGGTGCGCGCACGCTGGAGTTGCGTGCCAGTGGCCAGGTCGTCAAGTTCGACGGTTTCCTGGCGCTTTATCAGGAAGGCCGCGACGATGAGGAAGACGAGGACAGCCGCCGCCTTCCGGCCATGAGCGAAGGCGAAGCGTTGAGGCGCGAGAACCTCAGCGTCACCCAGCATTTCACGGAGCCGCCGCCGCGCTTTTCGGAAGCCTCGCTGGTCAAGCGCATGGAGGAGCTCGGCATCGGCCGGCCCTCGACCTACGCCTCGATCCTGCAGGTGCTCAAGGATCGCGGCTACGTCAAACTCGAAAAGAAGCGGCTCTATGGCGAAGACAAGGGCCGCGTCGTCATTGCATTCCTGGAGAACTTCTTCGCGCGTTACGTCGAATACGACTTCACCGCCAATCTCGAAGAGCAGCTCGACCGTATTTCGAACAACGAAGTGTCATGGCAGCAGGTCCTGAAGGATTTCTGGGACGACTTCATCGGCGTGGTCAATGAAATCAAGGATGTCCGCGTATCCGAGGTGCTCGACGTGCTCGACAACATGCTCGGGCCGCACATCTATGCGCCGCGCGAGGATGGCGGCGATCCGCGCCAGTGCCCCACCTGCGGAACCGGAAGACTGAATCTCAAGGCCGGGAAATTCGGCGCCTTCGTCGGCTGCTCAAACTATCCGGAGTGCCGCCATACCCGTCCCCTCGCCGCTGACGGCGAGGCCGGCGGCGACCGCGTTCTCGGCAAGGATCCGGAGAGCGGTCTCGATGTCGCGGTGAAATCCGGCCGCTTCGGACCTTACATCCAGCTCGGTGAGGCCAGCGATTACGGCGAAGGCGAAAAGCCGAAACGCGCGGGCATCCCGAAAAACACGTCACCCGCCGACATCGAGTTGGATCTTGCGGTGAAGCTGCTGTCGCTTCCGCGCGAGATCGGCAAGCATCCGGAGACCGGCGAGCCGATCACGGCGGGGATCGGCCGCTTCGGCCCGTTCGTCCGGCATGAAAAAACCTATGCCAGTCTCGAAGCCGGCGACGAGGTGTTCGACATCGGCCTCAACCGCGCGGTGACGCTGATCGCGGAGAAGGTCGCCAAGGGGCCGAGCCGGCGCTTTGGCGCCGATCCGGGCAAGCCTCTCGGCGACCACCCGACGCTCGGCCCGGTCGCGGTGAAGAGCGGCCGTTACGGGGCGTATGTCACCGCAGGCGGCGTCAACGCCACGATTCCGAGCGACAAGACGCAGGACACCATTACGCTGCCGGAAGCCATCGCGCTGATCGACGAGCGCGCCGCCAAGGGCGGCGGCAAGCCGAAACGCGCGGCGAAGAAAGCCAAGCCCGCGCAAACCGAAAAGGCCGGCAAGGACGGCGCGGCGACAAAAAAGCCGGCCAAGAAAGCAGCTTCGAAACAGGCTTCCACGAAGCCGAAGTCTGAGGCCGTGAGCAAGGCGCGTGGCTCGATCGCCGCGGCCAAAGCGCCGCCCAATACAGTGAAAGCGCCTACAAAAAAGAGCGCGGGCAAGAACGGCTGACGTGAGCCAATTGATGTGAGCAAACCGCGCGCCAGGAATTTTCCGGATCGCGAGGCCATCGTCGCTTTCATCCGCGCGCATCCCGGCCGGGCTGGCACACGCGAGATCGCTCATGAGTTCGGCTTGAAGAACGCCGATCGCGCCGAACTCAAGCATATCCTTCGCGCGCTCGCGGATGACGGAACAATCGTGAAACGGAGCCGCAAGCTGCGGAAGCCGGAAACGCTGCCGCCAACGCTGGTAGCCGATATTACGGGGCGAGATCGCGACGGCGAACTGATCGCCACGCCGACCGAATGGGACGATGAAGCAACGCCCGCGCCGAGGATTCTCATTCATGTGCCGCGTCGGGCGAAGCCCGGCACCGTGGCAGGCGTCGGCGATCGTGCGCTGCTGCGCATCGAGACAATCGAGTCCGACGAAACCGCAAGCTATCGCGCTCGCGTCATCAGGGTCATCGATCGCACCCGCGCGCGTATGCTCGGCATCTATCGCGCGTCGCCTCAGGGCGGCGGACGCCTTGTGCCGGTGGACAAGAAGCAGGCCGGGCGCGAGCTGAACATCGCGAAAGCCGACAGCGCGGGCGCGGAGGACGGCGATCTCGTGAGTGTCGAACTGGTGCGGACCCGCGGTTTCGGACTTGCTTCTGGCAAGGTGAAGGAGCGGCTTGGCTCGCTCGCGACCGAAAAGGCCGTCAGCCTGATCGCGATCCACGCCCATGACATTCCGCAGGAGTTTACGCCGGCCGCCTTGCGCGAAGCCGCCGCTGCGAAGCCTTCCGCCTTGCAAGGTCGCGAAGACTGGCGCGCGGTGCCGCTCATCACCATCGATCCCCCCGATGCGAAGGATCACGACGACGCGGTTCACGCCGCGCCGGACGATGATCCCAACAACACGGGCGGCGCCATCGTCACCGTCGCCATCGCTGACGTCGCCTATTATGTGCGGCCTGAATCGGCGCTGGATCGTGAAGCTCTGGAGCGCGGCAATTCGGTCTATTTCCCGGATCGCGTGGTCCCGATGCTGCCCGAGCGCATTTCAAACGATCTCTGCTCACTTGTTCCGGGCGAAGCACGCGGGGCTCTCGCCGTGCGCATGGTGATCGACGCCGACGGACGCAAGCGTTCGCACACCTTTCATCGCATCCTGATGCGCTCGGCAGCGAAGCTTGCTTACTCGCAGGTGCAGGCCGCGATCGACGGCAACCCGGATGACGCGACCGCCCCCCTGCTCGAACCGATCCTGAAACCGCTCTACGCGGCCTTTGCTCTGGTGAAGCGCGCGCGCGACGAGCGCGATCCGCTCGATCTTGAATTACCCGAACGCAAGATTCTGCTGAAGAAGGACGGAACGGTCGATCGTGTGATCGTTCCGGATCGGCTCGATGCGCATCGGCTGATCGAGGAATTCATGATCCTTGCAAACGTCGCCGCGGCCGAGATGCTGGAAAAGAAAGGGCTGCCGCTGATCTATCGCGTGCACGACGAGCCGACGGTCGAGAAGGTTCACAACCTGCGCGAGTTCCTGAAAACTCTCGATATGTCCTTCGCCAGAAGCGGCGCGCTGAGGCCGGAGTTGTTCAATCGCGTGCTGGATCAGGTCAGGGGCCATGATTCCGAATCGCTGGTGAACGAGGTGGTTCTTCGTTCGCAGGCACAGGCTGAGTATTCGGCGGAGAACTATGGCCACTTTGGTCTCAACCTGCGGCGCTACGCGCATTTCACATCGCCGATCAGGCGATATGCAGATCTCGTCGTGCACCGCGCCCTGCTCCGTGCGCTCGGTCTTGGCGACGGCGCGCTGCCGGATTCCGACAACGCCGAAACGCTCGCCGAAATAGCCGCGCGCATTTCCGTCACCGAGCGGCGCGCCATGAAGGCCGAACGCGAGACGGCCGATCGCCTGATCGCGCATTTTCTCGCCGACCGCATCGGCAACATCTTCGAGGCGCGTATTTCCGGTGTCACCCGCGCAGGGCTTTTCGTGAAGCTGGCCGACACCGGCGCCGACGGGCTGATCCCGATTCGCTCGCTGGGGACCGAATATTTCAAGTACGACGAGACCCGGCATGCCCTGGTGGGGTCCCGCAGCGGTTCCATGCACAAGCTGGGTGACGTGGTGGAGGTTCGTCTGGTAGAAGCTGTACCCTTGGCTGGCGCTCTGCGGTTCGAACTCTTATCCGGAGCCGAGGTGAGGCCGCGCTCCCCCCGCGCGCGGGGTGGAGGGAAAATAAAGACGCCGCGTGGTCGGAACGCGGGTCATCCTGATGTTCATTCGAAAGCCCATCCGGGCCGTAAACCGCGCGGGACATCGCGCAAGCCGGGCAGGAGCAAGGCCGGCAAACCGAAGAAGGGCAAATCATGACCGCGCTTCCTCCCGATACCGCGAGCACAGCAGGCAAAACCTGGACCCCGGAAGGCGAAAAGCGCGACACCTGGGCCGCGATGAGGCGCGGGTTATTCTGCCGCTGCCCGAGATGCGGGCAAGGCAAACTTTTTCGTACCTTCCTGAAAACCGCCGACAATTGTTCGGAATGCGGACTTGATTTTACTCCCCATCGCGCCGACGACCTGCCCGCCTACCTCGTCATCGTCGTCGTCGGCCACATTGTCGTGCCGCTGGCGCTGCTGATCGAGAAAGCGTTTGCTCCGCCGCTGATCCTTCAATGGGCGATCTATCTGCCGCTGACGCTGATCATGGCGCTGTGGCTGATTCAGCCGATCAAGGGTGCGGTCGTCGGCCTCCAATGGGCCCTCCGCATGCACGGCTTTGACGAGAATTTTGTCGACGACCAGGTCTGAGACCAACCAGGTCTGAGACCGGTCTGATCACTCAACATCCTCGACGGCGCCCGGCGTGGTGCCAAAAGCTCTCTGCGCCAGCGTGGCCGCCATGAAGTCGTCGAGGTTGCCGTCGAGGACGCCCGAAGTGTCCGACGTCTGCACGCCGGTTCGGAGGTCCTTCACCATCTGGTAGGGCTGCAGGACATAGGACCTGATCTGATGGCCCCAGCCGATATCGGTCTTGGCGGCCTGATCGGCGGCCGCCTGCTCTTCCCGCCTCTTGAGTTCGATCTCGTAAAGTCTCGCCCGCAGCATGTCCCAGGCCTGCGCGCGATTCTTGTGCTGCGAGCGCCCGGCCTGACACACCACCGCGACCCCGGTCGGAACGTGTGTCAGCCGCACCGCCGACTCGGTCTTGTTGACATGCTGTCCGCCTGCTCCGCCGGAACGCATGGTATCGGTGCGAACGTCCGATTCCTTGATATCGATCTTGATGCTGTCGTCCACAACCGGGAAGATCGCCACGCTCGAAAACGACGTATGGCGCCTCGCATTGGAATCGAACGGCGAGATTCTCACGAGGCGATGCACGCCCGCCTCGGTCTTGAGCCAGCCATAGGCGTTGTGGCCGCTGACCTGAACCGTCGCTGATTTGATGCCGGCCTCTTCGCCGGGCGTCTCTTCCAGATACTCGACCTTGAAACCACGCTTTTCCGCCCAGCGCGTATACATGCGCAGAAGCATCGCAGCCCAGTCCTGACTTTCGGTGCCGCCCGCGCCGGCATGAACCTCCAGGTAGGTGTCGAAGCGATCCGCTTCTCCCGAGAGCAAGGCTTCGAGTTCGCGGCGGTCGACCTCCTTCTTGAGGGCTTTCAGGGCATTTTCGGATTCGTCGATGACGGCCTCATCGTTCTCGGCCTCGCCGAGTTCGATCATGCCGATCTGGTCTTCTAGCTCGCGCTCGACCTTGCCGATGCCGGCCAGCGAATCCTCAAGGGAGGTTCGCTCCTGCATCAGTTTCTGGGCTTTCTGGGGATCGTTCCAGAGATCTGGGTCTTCGGCGAGCTTGTTCAGCTCCGCCAGGCGCGCGGTTGATGTGTCGACGTCAAAGATGCCTCCTCAGCAGCCCGACCGACTGCTTGATCTCTTCGACAAGTCTTTCGATTTCAGCGCGCATAGCTTTTCGAGTCCACCGGCTTACGCCTCATTCAACAACAGCGTGTGATTTAGCCGCGAAGCCCGCAAAGCGCAATCGTGTCGGACGTGAAACCCGAAGGGAGCGCGGGCTCGCCGCAAGAAAATGCGACCAGACAATAATTTCGAGAGCATGGTCTGTTTCAACCTGATCGGATCACGCTCCATAGCGTTTTCGAGCGAAGCATGTCCTCGGGCTTGAGCCCTAAGGATGGAATCCGGTTCGCGTCAAGAAAACGCGTCAGAACAACAATCCAGAGCTTCGCTTCTGATTCAATCAGAAGCGATCATGCTCTAGTAAAGCCCTCCGGTGCCGGGCCGGAACAGGCTGCGGTCGGCGTCGGGCAGCGGCTGCGGCTCGCGTCCGTCTGCATCAGCCACGCCGATCACGGAATAGTTGTCAGGCGGCGCCGTGCCAGGCTTGAAAGCTTCAAGGATCGTCTTGCCACCGCTGCCGGGGCCTGCACGCATGCCGGACTTGGCGTCAACGCGAACCAGCTTGATACCGGGAGGAATGCGGAACGGAGTGGCCGGCTTGTCGGCAAGCGCGATCTTCATGAAGTCCCGCGCGATCGGAGCCGCCAGATGTCCGCCCGTCGCCCTGCGGCCGAGATTGCGCGGCTTGTCATACCCTATATAGATGCCGACCACGAGGTCTGGCGAGAATCCGATGAACCAGGCATCCTTCTGGTCGTTAGTCGTGCCCGTCTTGCCGGCGATCGGCTTGCCGACCTCGCGCATGACCGTGGCGGTGCCCGCCTGCACCACACCTTCCATCATGGAGGTGATCTGGTAAGCCGTCATTGAATCCAGCACCTGCTCGCGGTGATCGATCAACTGGGGTTCGGATTGATTCTTCCAGCCCTCCGGCGCCTCGCAGCCGCGGCACTCCCGCGCGTCGTGCTTGTAGATGGTGTGACCGTAACGATCCTGAATGCGGTCGATCAGGGTCGGCTTCACGCGCCTGCCGCCGTTGTCGAACATCGAATACGCGGTCACCATGCGCAGCACCGTGGTCTCGCCGGCCCCCAGTGCGTAGGACAGATAGTTCGGCAGTTCATCGTAAACGCCGAAGCGCTTGGCATACTCGCCGATCAGCGGCATCCCGACATCCTGCGCCAGGCGGACCGTAACGGTGTTGAGCGAAAGCCGCAGCGCGTTTCGGAGCGTTTGCGGACCGTAGTACTTTTCTTTCGAGTAGTTTTCCGGCCGCCAAACGCCCGAGCCGCGCCCCTGGTCGATCTCGATCGGCGCATCGACCACGACCGTGGAAGGCGTGTAACCGTTGTCGAGCGCCGAGGAATAGACGAGCGGCTTGAACGAGGAGCCTGGCTGCCGGTACGCCTGCGTTGCCCGATTGAACTGGCTTTGATCGAAGGAGAAGCCGCCGACCATGGCCAGCACACGGCCGGTCCGCGGATCCATCGCCACCATCGCGCCGGACACTTCAGGCAACTGGCGCAACCGGTATTCTCCCTCGACGATCTTGCCATCCTTCGCGATCAGGGGATCGGCATAGATCACATCGCCGGGCGAAAGCACTTGAGACACCTTTGTCGGCGTACGACCTCGCGCCGACCCGGACGTGGCCTTGGCCCATTTCACCCCGTCAAGCGTGATCAAACCTGTTCGCCGCTCGCGGCTTACGGCGCCCCCAAGCTCGCGTCCGGGCTGGAAGCCGATCCGCGCCGATTTGTCGTCGGACTCGAGCACGACCGCCATTCGCCACGGGGAGATATCGGACAACGATTTGACCTCGGCGAGTTTCACCCCCCAGTCGCCGGAGATGTCGAGCTTGCTCACCGGCCCGCGCCAGCCCTGAGCTTCGTCATAGGTGACGAGGCCATTGGCCATGGTCTTGCGCGCGATCACCTGCAATTCCGGATCGAGCGTCGTCCTGACGGACAGGCCGCCCCCGTAGAGCTTTTCTTCGCCATAGCGTTCGAACAGGTCGCGACGAACCTCCTCAGCGAAATATTCGCCGGCGAAAGTATGCGCCCCGTTGGAGCGGCCCGTGACGATCAGCGGCTGCTTGCGAGCTTTTTCCGCGTCGGCCTGGTTGACCCAGCCGTTCTCCAGCAGCCGGTCGACGACATAGTCGCGCCGTTCGATCGCGCGTTCACGGTTCTTGACGGGGTGCAGCGTCGAGGGCGCCTTTGGCAGGGCCGCGAGATATGCGGCCTCGGCGACGCTCAATTCGTTGACCGATTTGTCGAAGTACACGAGCGATGCGGCCGCGATACCGTACGCGCCAAGGCCGAGGTAAATCTCGTTCAGATACAGTTCGAGTATCTTGTCCTTGGAATAGGTGCGCTCAAGGCGCATGGCCAGCAATGCTTCCTTGATCTTGCGGGTAAAGGAAACTTCGTTGGTCAGAAGAAAGTTCTTGGCAACCTGCTGGGTGATCGTGGAGGCGCCCTGCGGTCTCTTGTTGGTGCCGTAGTTCTGAGCATAAAGCAGCGCCGCGCGCGCCATGCCCTGATAATCGATGCCGCCGTGCTCATAGAAATTCTTGTCCTCCGCGGCCAGGAACGCGTTGATGACCAGCTTCGGCACGGCCTGTATCGGCAGGTAGAGCCGGCGCTCCTTCGCATACTCGCCGAGCAGCGAGCCATCCGATGCATGCACGCGCGTCATCACCGGCGGCTCATAATTCTGAAGCTGGGAATACTCCGGCAGGTCCTGGGAAAAATGCCAGATCAATCCCGCGACCGCCGCGACGCCGACCAGAAACAGAATGGTCCCCGCGGCAAACAGAAAGCCCATGAACCGCAGCAGCAAGCGCATCATCGAATGTCCGTTTTGTTATCCGGAACCTGATCATCGGCGACTACAGCGCCGACTACAGGCATCGTCGCCGGGTGGACGCGTTTCGTTCGTCGAGGCATCCGCCCGGATCGGGCATGCCGATTCTGGCGATTCCGCGAGTTCACGAAACTTTTCTATAGGGTGGACGCTGTGTCCAAACTAGGGCTTCTCACCCGCAATGCGCCGCTTTTCATGCTTATAGCGTTTTCGAGCGAAGTGGAAACTGGTTCGCGTGAAGAAAACGCGTCAAAACATAAAGTATGGAGCCCTTCACCGCTTCCATGAAGCGGTGAAGGGCTCTAGGTGTTCAGTCCCGGCATTTGATGGATTGGATCGATGATGAATCGATCGGGCTCTGAAGTCCATCGTTTGCAGATGAACTCGTAGGGTGTGAGGCCTTTGAGCGTCTTCAGCCTTCGACCGAAGTTGTATGCCTTGATGAAGTCCTGAAGGTGCCGGCGCAGTTGGTCATGATTGTCGTAGTGGAAGCGCTTGACGGTGGCGTCCTTGATGGTGCGGTTCATCCGTTCCACCTGTCCGTTGGTCCAGGGATGGTTGATCCTGGTGAGCCTGTGCTCGATGCCGTTCTCGTCGCAGACGCGATCGAAGATGTGGTGGAACGCATATTTGTGACGGGCGTGGTTGGTGAACTGGATGCCGTTGTCCGTCAGCACCGTGTGGATGGCATAGGGAACTGCCACGATGAGGTTGCGCAGGAACTGAGCCGCGACCATCTTGCCCGCCTCTTGGTGGAGCTCGGCGTAGGCGAACTTCGAAGTGCGGTCGATGGCCACGAACAGGCGCAGCTTGCCCTCAGCCGTCTGCACCTCGGCGATGTCGATGTGGAAGTAGCCGATCGGGTAGCTCCTGAACGTCTTCCTGATCGGCTTGTCGCCTTCGACCTCCGGGAGCCGGCTGATGCCGTGACGGTGCAGGCAGCGATGCAATGAAGACCGCGACAGGTGCGGGATCGTTGGCTGAAGCGCGTAGAGGCAATCATCGAGCGGCAACAGGGTATGCTTGCGGAAGGCGACGATGATCGCCTCCTCCTCGGATGAGAGCACCGTCGAGCGCGGATCTTTCGGTCCCGTCGGAAGGTCGGCCACCGAGGTCCGCTTCTTCCATTTTGCGACGGTCTTCTGGTTGATCCCGTAGCGTTTCGACAGCGCTCTCAGGCTCTCTTCACTATTTTGTATTGCTCGACGGATTGCCTCTGTCGTCGTGGCGCTCCCGTGAAGAACCTGTCCCATAGCGCATCCTTCCATTCTCCGGAAAATAATGCACCATCAAATGCCGGGATCAAACAACTAGGTCATCGACTCATTAAATCGCAACTAGATGCGGATTGAGGCGAGCTTGATGGAGGTGAGGAAGTTGTCGTCACGTTTGTCATATCTGGTGGCGACGGCGCGATAGTGCTTGATTTTGTTGAAGAAGCGTTCGACCAGATTGCGCTTGCGATAGAGCCGTCTGTTGAATTGCAAGGCCGCAACGCGATTTGACATCGGCTTCACATTGGCTCTCGCGCCGCGCGCGGCCAGCGTTTGACGCAGGGCGTTGGAGTCGTAGGCCCGGTCGGCCAGCAGCACGTCGCCGCGTTCGACGGTGTCGATCATGTCCTGCGCGCTACGCCCGTCATGGGCCTGGCCTTCGGTGATCTTGAGGACGATCGGCAGGCCGCAGGCATCCACCAGCGCGTGGATTTTGGTGGTCAGCCCGCCGCGCGAGCGACCCATGCAACGGGATCGCGTCTGTTTTTTTGACCGTTGGCCGCATGTTGATGCACGCGGATCGACGACGAATCGATCATTTGGATGTCGCCATCGTAAGCCTTTGAAATAGCCGACAGAATGCGATCCCACACGCCTGCCTTGCGCCACCGGTTGAAGCGGTTCACGCAAGTGGTGTGCGGGCCGTAGCGCGCTGGAATGTCCGCCCACGGCGCACCGGTGCGCAGCCGCCAGAAAATCCCGTTCAGCACCCGCCGATCATCCACCCGTGCAACGCCGCGCGACTTGTTCGGCAACAGCGGCTGGATCACAGACCATTCAAAATCCGTCAGATCAAAACGTGCCATTCAATCCTCCCACCTCTGGAGATTGAATCACGCATCCCGTCCAAACGGAACCCCGTTTATGGGTTCGTGACCTAGTCCACCGGAGCGGCTGATACGACCCTTTTTGCAAGGAACGCCTCGATGGCCTTAGCCACCGACCGGACCGTCTTTGAACGCCACTCTTCGGATGCCATCTGGCGAAGATCCGCATTATTCGAAACGTAACCCAGTTCGACCAGCACCGACGGCACATCGGGAGCTTTAAGCACTCTGAATCCGGCCGACTTCAGCGGGTGCTTGTGCATTCGCGCGGAGGTTTTCATCTCACTCATCAGCAGCCGGGCGAAACGATTTGAGAACGTGCGCGTTTCCCGCCGCGCAAGGTCGATCAGGATATCGGCCACCTCGGTCGGCTCCTCGGTCAGGTCGACGCCGCCGATGGCGTCCGCCTTGTTCTCGGCTTCGGCCAGCCGTTCCGCCTCGCGGTCCGAGGCCCTGTCCGACAGCGTATATATCGTTGCGCCCCGCGCATCGCCTTCGTGGCGCGGCAAGGCGTCCGCGTGAATCGACACGAATAATGAAGCGCCATTGTTACGGGCGATGCGCACCCGCTCGGCCAGCGGGATGAAAGTGTCGTCGGTCCGGGTCATGACGACACGGAACCTGCCGCCCTGCTCGATGCGATCGCGCAAGGCTGTGCCGAAGGCCAGCACCAGATCCTTTTCGCTTTCTCCCGTTGACGCCTGGGTTCCATTATCGAGTCCGCCGTGGCCTGGATCGATCACGACCACGAGGCGGCCGTCCGCGACTCCGGGCGAGCCAGGCGTATCGGCAACGGGCCCGGGAGGACCAGTATCCTTCGCCGGTTCCGGGCTGCTCGATCGCGCCAGCAAGCGGTTGAATGCGGCACGGTCGACGGCCTCAAGTTCGACGACGAGACGGGAGGGCTGACCGTTCGCGGCGTCAAGCACGTAGGCTTTCCCGATTTTCGCAGGTCCTGCGAGATCGAAAACGATACGCGATCCGCCCGGCATCACCAGGCCGTAGCGAAACGCCTTGATCAGGCCGCGTCCCGCCTCCCCGGCCTTTGGCGCAAGATGGAAACTGACCTGGGGAGTGTCGATCACGACCCGATAAGGATCGCTCAGCAGAAAAGCGCGAAGATCGATCTTCCTGTCGAGATCGAGGACGAAGCGGGTCTGTTTCAGATCACCCGCGACACGCACCGCGGAGGCGACCGGAAAATCAACCGCGACCTCGGGGCGCGCGGGCTCGTTCCCGGCGGCCAACGAAGCCGCGCCGGGAGCAAGCATCGCTGCGGCGCATAGCCAGACGATTCCCAGATTTGCGCGGCACGCCAACGAACCCATGCCTCCGAACTGCCTTCCAATCGCAATAGAACCGCACGGTTAATCCCGGCTTAATCGATCACGACTGTTTAGAGATGTTGCAGGCTGGCGACGCTGTCCCTTGCATGAGACGGGCAATCCACGTATGTAGGTGAGTGCTGACGGCTAAACTCACGGTTGTGTCGCGTTCAGCCTCCCGAGAGCGGCGTAGGGCTTCAACTTGCTGGAAGCCCGGCGTTTCCTGATCCCCTCCACACAGCCAGCGCAACGCGCGGCCGAATCGCAGAGGTGTTTTTCAGGTTTGGGAGGCATCCTGTCCCAGGTTATCATTTGAACCGGGGGCGACTTGGAGAGGTCGTATCCGATTGTCCCGGCCCTTCGGCCACCAGGTACGACAACCGGCAGGTGCCTTGGCGCCGCGTCGGTCCGGCAGCGAGAGAGATATACGGCGGTGTTTTGTTTGCCGCCAACCTGTTCAGACGGGCTGACGCCTGATGCGCCATACTGAGAAGCCGACCATTTTTTCCGCAAGGACCGCGCCGAGGCGAAGTGAAGGCTTCGCGGATCGCGTCTCGCAGGAAGCAGGGTCGGTACGGCGTACGGGATCGCGGCGCAGCCTTCCCCTCACCCCCGAATCAGGTGGACCGTTGCATGGGCCGGCCGCGCGCCACGCGCTTGCCATGTCATGCGCCCTCCGCCTCCAAGAGCTTCAAAATGCCCAACAAGCCCAACAAAATGTTGATCGACGCCACCCACCCGGAAGAAACCAGGGTGGTGGTGGTCCGCGGTAACCGCGTCGAGGAATTTGATTTCGAATCCGCCCAACGCAAACAACTGCGCGGCAACATCTATCTGGCCAAGGTCACCCGGGTCGAACCGTCTCTACAAGCTGCGTTTATCGAGTACGGAGGAAACCGGCACGGTTTCCTGGCGTTCAGCGAAATCCATCCCGACTATTATCAAATTCCGGTCGCCGACCGTCAGGCGCTGATCGAGGCGGACGAGCGGGCGCACCGCGAGGCCGAGGAGGAGTCCGAAGATCGCTCCAGCCGCCGTCGTTCGCGGCATCGCAACGCCCGCCGGCGCGATCATGGCGAACGCGTGCAAAGCGCCGTTGTCGAGAACGGGGAGCATCAGGTCGCGGGCGCGGACGGGACGCAATCCGACCCGTCGCATTCCGACCCGTCGCATGATGAATTCGCGGCTGGCGACCACCTCGGGCAACAGCACGACGTACAGGATCACGATCAGCCGAACGATCCGGATCACCATCATCTGGATGATGACGATCATTCGCACGAGTCTGGATCAATCTCGTTATACGGCTCCGACTACGAAACCGTCGCGGACCACCTGCCGGAGTCCCCGGACTTCGCTTTCGCCGCTGATTCCGATAATGGGGATCACGAGCAAGACGAAAATCAGGAGGATACCGGTGACGATCAGGTTGCCGCGTCTTCGGAAGAGGATTTGCCCTCGATAGCGCCGCATGACGCGGTCGGCTCGGAGCCTTCTGCTGACGACGGCGCCCGGGACGATCAGGTCGAACCGGCGATATCTTCCTCTCCGAATGAGGATCATGCGCTCGGCGTACATGCGAGCGGTGATCACGACCACGACGAGCCTCATGCCGAAGAATTTCATGGGGATGAGGTCCGTGTCGAAGATCGCGCCGATGATGATGGCGACGATGACGAAGAAGAGGAGCAGGTCGAATCCGTCGGCGGCGATGATGCTCTCGAGGAAGTGCCGGAGCGGGCGTTCCGGCCGCGCCGTCAGTACAAAATCCAGGAAGTCATCAAGCGCCGCCAGGTCATGCTGGTGCAGGTCGTCAAGGAGGAGCGTGGCAACAAGGGCGCGGCGCTGACGACCTATCTGTCGCTGGCCGGCCGGTATGCCGTGCTCATGCCCAATACCGCGCGCGGCGGCGGCATCAGCCGCAAGATCACCTCGGCGCAGGACCGTTCGCGGCTCAAGGAAGTGGTCCAGGACCTCGATGTCCCCGAGGGAATGGGAGTCATCCTGCGCACCGCCGGCGCTGCGCGCACCAAGCCGGAGATCAAGCGCGACTTCGAGTATCTGATCCGCATGTGGGAAACCGTGCGCGATATGACCCTGCGGTCCCAGGCGCCGACGCTCGTTTACGAGGAAGGCTCGCTGATCAAGCGCTCCCTCCGCGATCTCTACAGCAAGGAAATCGACGAAATCCTGGTGGCCGGTGAAGCCGGCTATCATGAAGCGCGCGGTTTCATGAAGATGCTGATGCCTTCCAACGCCAGGGCCGTGAAGCAGTATCGCGACTGCCAGCCCCTGTTTTCGCGGATGGGCGTCGAGAGCCAGCTGGACGCGATGTTTCTGCCGACGGTGCAGCTTCGCTCCGGCGGATATATCGTCATCAACCAGACCGAAGCGCTGGTGTCGATCGACGTCAACTCAGGCCGCTCGACCCGCGAACATCACATCAAGGACACCGCGCTCAAGACCAATCTCGAGGCTGCCGAGGAAGTCGCCCGGCAGTTGCGGCTGCGCGATCTTGCCGGCCTGATCGTCATCGACTTCATCGACATGGACGAGAAGCGAAGCAACCGCGCGGTGGAGCGTAAGCTCAGCGAGTGCCTGCGCCACGATCGCGCGCGCATCCAGGTCGGTCGAATTTCGCACTTCGGTCTTCTGGAAATGTCGCGCCAGCGCATTCGCGCCAGCATGCTGGAAAGCTCGACGGAGCCCTGCCCGCAATGCGGCGGCAGCGGCCATGTTCGCTCGGTACCCTCGGTGGCGCTACAGTTGTTGCGCAGCCTCGAGGAAGTTCTGATGAAAGGCGCGACGCACAACCTTATCGTACGGACGCGCATCAACGTCGCGTTGTATGTGCTCAATCAGAAGCGCGAGCATCTGCGCGCCCTGGAGCACAGCTTCAGGGTTGGTCTCTCCGTGGTCGCCGACCCCGCGATCGCGGGTCAGCAGTCCTTCGTGATTGATCGCGGCGAGCAGGTGCATACCCTGGAGGCCGCAAAAGCGCTATTGGCGACACAACTCGTCACATACCCGCCACAAGCTGAGGATGTTCAGGACGACGAACCGACGCTGGATACGGAGACCGAGACCGAGGCCGATGACGCCGAAGTTCGCGTCGATGAGCAGGCAGGCGGTGAGACCGAGGGTGACGGCCGCAAGCGCAGGCGACGCCGTCGGCGTGAACGCTCCAGCGAAACGAACGACAGCCAGGTCTCACAAGCGGTCGAGGTTCCGGACAGCGTCCAGATTGCCGCCGAGTTCGCCGCCGCGCGCTTCATGATCGACGACGTCGAGAATGAGGGAGAGGACTCTTCGGCGCAGGAGAGCGCGGCGCCAGCCGATCAGCCTGCGGACGAACGCCGCCCGCGACGGCGCGGGCGTCGCGGCGGACGCCGGCGCCGCGGCACCAACGGTGCGAATCCTGTCGATTCGGCTTCCGACGAACTGAACGTCACTTCGGTATCGGAAGCCGTCGACGCTGTCGCGGACCTCGATTCCGTGTCGCTGGCGCCGGAAGCGCGGAGCGAACCGGCTGAATCTGAAACTCAGCCACAGCAGCAGAGCGAAGAGTCGGCGAGTTCCCCGGCTGAAACCGGAAACGGCACCGTTCCGGAGCCCGAGAAAGCTGTTTGCCGTCGCTCGACGGTGCGTGAGAAGGTGAGCTTCACCTCGCAGGAAGAACCGCCTTCCGTTCCGGTCGTTCAAGGCGAGCCGGAAGAGTCGACGCCCGAGGCGCAACAGCCTCCGCAAGCATCGGACGAAACCCGGCCGCGCCGCGCCGGATGGTGGTCGCGCCGGTTCGGTGGCGGCACCTGAACGGGCCTCCGCTCTCATAAGCAAACGCCCGGCCTGGATTACGATGGTTTTGGATCGAATCGATCCAAAACCATGAACATGATCAATTCCAGTATTTCGAGACGCGGGATGCGGGCGGACAACCGCACCCACTTTTCCTCATCCCGCTCTGGCCGGGCATTTTTGTAGGGCCGAGAGGCCCGTTTTCAGAAGTGGCTGTAGGAAAGCGGCGGGAGCGCGATATCCCCGCCTTTTGCATCGCGCCATTTTGGAGCCGCGTTGCCCGCGACGACCTCTCCGATCGACGTTACGGCGACGCCGGCGCTGCGGGCCGCCTGCGCGAAATCATCCCAGTGACCCTTCGCGACTGTACACAAAATCTCATAATCGTCGCCGCCGCTCACAGCGGAGGCGAAGCTCGCCTTTCCCTGCTCGATCACTTCGCGCGCAGCTTCGGAAAACGGAACGGCCGCAGCATCGATAATTGCCGAAACTCCGGACGCTCTGCAAAGTTTTGCGAGATCACCGGCCAGACCGTCGGAAACATCCATCGCCGCCCGCGCATGGTCGCGAACAGCCGGTGCGAGGTGAACGCGCGGCTGCGGGATCCGGTATCGCTCGATCAGCGGCTCACAAATCCTGGGATCGCTGACCGTCACGTTGCCCGAGAGGATGGCGAGCCCGAGCGCCGCGTCGCCGATCGTGCCGGAAACGGCGATACGGTCGCCGGGCTGCGCGCGGCTGCGCAAGATCATTCCATTGCGTGGCGCGCGACCGAAGGCCGTGATGGACATCGTCAACGGCCCCGGCGTCGCCACCGTGTCACCGCCAAGCAGCGGGCAGTCAAAGGTGATGGCGTCGTCGGAAAGCCCGCTCGCGAAGGCTGCGAGCCATCTCTCGTCCAGTTCACGCAAGGCCAGAGTCAGAACGAATCCGGCGGGCGTGGCTCCCTTGGCGGCGAGATCGGAAAGATTGACCCGCAATGCTTTTCTGGCGACAGTTTCAGGGGGATCGCTGGTCCGAAAATGCACCCCTTCGACAATCGCGTCGGTCGTGATCACGAGATCGTCGCCGCCGCCTTTCAAGATCGCCGCATCGTCAGTGAGCCCGAGCGCGCCCGGATCGGTCGCGATCGGCTTGAAGTAGCGAGCGATCAGATCATCTTCACCGGACGGCATGCGTTGATCCTTGCGAGCGTGATCCTCGCCACAGTCAAATTCGTCATGGCCGGGCAAAGCCGTTCGAGGAAACGGCGTCGCTTCCGCTCGCCTATGTCCCGGCCATCCACGTCTTTTCCAAACTCAGCAAGACGTGGATACCCGGCGTAAAGCCAGGCATGACGACATCACCTCGTCTTCCGCCCTGCCCTACCCTCGCGCAAACTCCCCGGTGCGAAAACGGCGCGCGATCTGGTCGAGCACTGCATTCACCATGCCTGCTTCATCCTTTTCGACGAAAGCGTGCGCGACATCGACATATTCAGAAACCACCACCCGCGCTGGAACATCCTTGCGGTGTTCCAGTTCGTACGAGCCCGCGCGCAGCACCGCGCGCAGGATCGCGGCGACCCGCTTCAGCGGCCAGCTTTTCGACAGCGCGTCGTCGATCAAGGGATCGATCCTCACCTGATCGCGAACCACGCCCGCCACCACATCGCGAAAGAAGGCGGCCTCGGCAGGAAGATACCTGTCGCCTTCGACTTCGTTGCCGAGCCAGTGGCTATCGAACTCCGCGAAGACATCGTTGATGCCTGCGCCGCCGATCTCCATCTGATACAGCGCCTGCACCGCGGCGAGCCGCGCCGCGCCGCGCCTGTTGGCCTTCCTGTCAATGCTTGCCTTGATGTCCGCCATCGCTCCGTTACGCCTTCGCCAACCGGCGTTTCATCCGCAGCATCGTCAACGCCGCCTGCGCGGCATGGCCGCCCTTGTTCAATTCGCCCGCACGCGCCCTCGCCCACGCCTGCGCATCGGTGTCGACGGTGATGATGCCATTGCCGAGAGCGACGCCACGCTTCACCGACAGATCCATCAGCGCGCGCGCGGATTCCATCGAGACGATCTCGAAATGGATGGTATCGCCCCGCACGACGCACCCGAGCGCCACCACGGCATCGTAAGGCTCGCCGCGCCGTTCTGCCGCATCAAGCGCGAAGACGATGGCCGCGGGAATCTCCAGCGCACCCGGAACAGTGACGACGTCATGACGGACGCCGGCGGATTGCAATTCGGCGACCGCTCCTTCGAGCAACGCATCCTGGATATCATCATAGAACCGCGCCTCCACGATCAGAACGCGCGCACCGGAGACGCTCGTTTGATCTTTAAGCGGTGCGTGCCTTGCCTCTGCCATACCTGCTCCGGTTCGCCGAGCCTGCCCGGTATCCGTTATTGTTGAAAAGAGCTAGAGCATTTTTCTTCTGATTGAATCAGAAGCGAAGCTCTGGATTGTTTTGACGCGTTTTCTTACGCGAACAGGTCATCCACCCTCGGGCTAGAGCCTTTCCGCTTCTGATAGAATCAGAAGCGGGTCCTATGATTTTGATTTGACGCGTTTTCTTCACGCGAACCGGTGTCCACTTCGCTCGAAAACGCTCTAGTGTAGTGGTTCAGAGGTTCGCTTCATTGCCCATCGAGTCGGTCAAGCGAACTTCTGAACCTAAACCACAATAGAATCATAAAGTTGCTAGAGCGGGATGAGGAAAAGTGTGTAGCGGTTTTCCGCCCGCATCCCGCTCTAAAATGTTGGAATCGATCACGTTCATGGTTTTGGATCGATTCGATCCAAAACCATCGTGATCTAGTGTCCCTTTGATTCCGAAGTTCGTATCAAAGTTTGCGGCAAGGGTATGCGAACTTCGGAATCGGGACACTAGAGCATTTTCCGGCGAAGTGGATACCGGTTCGCCACAAGAAAATGCGACCAGACAACCATTTCTAGAGCATGGTCCGATTTAACTTGATCGGATCATGCTCTGAACCCAAGGATATGCTTCGCTCGAAAACGCTATAATAGTCGCGTATCATGCCTCCGTCGAGGAGACGCAGGTCATTTCGCTCAGGCGCGCGGCATAACGCGCCATCAGGTCGACCTCGATATTGACCTCGCTGTTGGGACGCCAGTCCCCCAGCGTGGTAAGGTCAAGCGTGCGCGGAATCGTGAGCACCGAAAACGCCTCGTTCCGAACGCTGTTCACCGTCAGCGATACGCCGTCCAGCGTCACCGAACCCTTGACCGCAATGAACCGCGCCAACTTCGGAGCGGTCGAGAATTCAAAGCGCGCCATGCCGTGCTGATCGTCGCGCGTCAGTATGGTCGCGATTCCGTCGACGTGACCCGCGACAATATGGCCACCAAGCTCGTCCCCGATCTTCAATGCGCGTTCAAGATTGAGCCGCGTGCCCACACTCCAGTGCTTCGCCGTCGTCACGTCGAGCGTCTCAGCCCCGACATCGACATCGAACCAGGTCAAGCCGGCGGCGACGCCGGAGGCAACGACCGTCAGACACGCGCCGTTGCAGGCGATCGATGCGCCATCCGCGATGGTGCCTTGATCGTAGTGACAGAGGATACGGAGGCGGTGCAGCCGGTTCTGCGCCGTGAGCGTGACGCTTTCGATCTCGCCGATGTCGGTCACTATGCCGGTGAACATCAGAACCTTCCGAATCCAGTACATCCGCAGCGGCCGAAAGAGATAGACGCCCGGCACCGGGACGGGCATGACGGATTCAAACGTAACTCAATTTAGAGCATTTTCCGGCGAAGTGGATACGGTTCGCCACAAGAAAATGCGACAGGCAAGAATTTCCAGAGCATGGTCGGATTCAACTTATGCTCCGGACACGTTCGTAAATCGCGAGGGCGTCCTGATCCAGCGTCTCGCCCGCACACATCCTGAACTCCGGCGACCCGGTAATGACGGTCAGCGGCAAGGCCCCGAGTGCGGCCACGCCGTCGTCGCCGATCGGATCCGGACCGCGCAGCAGCCAGGCTTCGTCAACCAGCGCCGCCGCGATAAACGACGCCGCGACGCGCGCGCCGCCTTCCACCACCAGCCGGGTGACTCCGCTTTCCGAGAGAGCCCGGAGAACCGCCACGAGATCGAGCCCGGGCGCTCCAGCCGCGCCCGGAACGCGCATCACCCGCGCGCCGGCCGCGCCAAGCTTCATCGCCCTTGATGCTTCGGCAAATTCCGAGGTCATGATCCAGAGCGGGGTCTCGCGCGCGGACTGAACAAGGCGGCTGCTTTCCGGAATGCGCAGCGCCTGATCCAGAACCACGCGTAGCGGCGAGCGTGTTTCCATGCCGGGAAGCCGGCAGGTCAGGAGAGGGTCGTCCGCCAGTACGGTGCCGATGCCGACCAGGATCGCGCTGCATTGCGCGCGCAGAAGATGCGCTCGCGCCCGCGCCGCCTCGCCTGTGATGGCGACCGGCACGCCTCCGGCGGCGGCGATCTTTCCGTCGCTGGACACCGCGAGCTTGAGAATGATGTGCGGGCGTCTGTCCCGTACCCGCCGGAAATGTCCGGCATGGTGGTGCGCCGCCTCGGCCGCGCAAAGTCCGATCTCCACTGCCACGCCAGCAGCGCGCAATCGCGCATGGCCCTGCCCGGAGACTTCGGGCGTGGGATCCTCGATCGCGGATACAACCCGCGTAATGCCGGCTGCGATCACGGCGTCCGCGCAAGGCGGGGTTTTTCCGACATGAGAACACGGCTCCAGCGTGACATACAATGTCGCACCACGCGCCGCCTCCCCCGCGCGCCGCAGCGCCTCGGCCTCCGCGTGCGGACGCCCTCCCGGCTGGGTCCAGCCGCGGCCGACGATCACGCCGTCCTTCACGATGACGGCGCCCACGGCCGGGTTGGGTGCGCTCGCGCCCAGGCTACGACGTCCCAGCGCAAGCGCGAGCTGCATGAAATGCAAATCGACGGTCCTCTCCGTCCGGAGGCTGGCGCCGTGCTCCTCCTCCAGAACGCCGACGATCATTTGCGCAGCGGAACCCGCCGCGGGTCGTCCTCGCTGGAGAGTTCGCCCAGTACCGCCTCGAAATCCTTGGCCTCGCGGAAATTGCGGTAGACCGAGGCGAAACGCACATAGGCCACATCGTCGAGGCTGCGCAGGTGCTCCATGACGATCTCGCCGATGGTTTCGGACGAAATTTCAGCCTCACCGCCACTTTCGAGTTCGCGGACGATGGCCGAGACCATGGTTTCGATGCGCTCGGGCTCGACCGGCCGCTTGCGCAAGCTGATTTGCAGCGAGCGTACCAGCTTGTCACGATCGAACGGCACCCGCCGGCCGTTGCGCTTAATCACCGTGAGTTCGCGCAGTTGCACCCGCTCAAACGTCGTGAACCGGAAATTGCAGGCCATGCAGACCCGCCTGCGCCGTATGACGGCGGAATCCTCGGTCGGCCGGGAATCCTTGACCTGCGTATCCAAACTGTTGCAGCTCGGGCAGCGCATCGGTTATTCCCTGTCATTGCCGGGCTCGACCCGGCAATCCATCATTCTCACAAGATCGATGGATGCACGGATCAAGTCCGCGAATGACCCCGTAAGTTTGAAAACGTCTGCGGATCCCATCGACCCCAACTTTATTGATAGATCGGAAAGCGATCCGTCAGCGCCTTCACCTTCTCCTTCACCGCCGCCTCGACCAGCGGGGCCTTGCCGTCCTCGGCCTGTGCGATGGCCGTAAGCACTTCCGCAATCAGGCCGCCGACCTGTTTGAACTCGCTCACCCCGAAGCCGCGCGTGGTGGTGGCCGGCGTACCGAGACGCAGGCCCGAGGTCACGAACGGCTTTTCGGGATCGAAGGGAATGCCGTTCTTGTTGCAGGTCAGGCCGGCGCGAACGAGCGCCTTTTCCGAAACGTTGCCTTTCAGTCCCTTGGGGCGCAAATCCACCAGCATCAGGTGGTTGTCCGTGCCGCCGGAGACGATGTCGAACCCATGACCACGCAGGCTTTCAGCAAGCGCTCTAGCGTTTTCGACAACGTTCTTCGCGTATATCTTGAAGTCCGGCCGCAGCGCTTCACCGAGCGCCACGGCCTTGGCGGCGATGACATGCATCAGCGGGCCGCCCTGCAACCCCGGAAAAATGGCCGAATTGAACTTCTTGGCGAGCGCTTCGTCATTGCACAGGATCAGGCCGCCGCGCGGGCCGCGTAGCGACTTGTGGGTCGTGGTCGTCGTCACATGCGCGTGCGGGACCGGCGACGCATGGACGCCCCCGGCAACCAGACCCGCGAAGTGCGCCATATCCACCATCAGATAGGCGCCGACGCTGTCGGCGATCTCGCGAAAGCGCTTGAAATCCCACGGTCGCGAATAGGCCGAACCGCCGGCGATGATCAGCTTCGGCTTCACCTCCTCGGCGCGGCGGGCTACCTCGTCCATATCGATCAGGTGATCGTCGCGCCGCACGGTATAGTGCGCGACCTTGAACCACTTGCCGGACATGTTGACCGGCGCGCCGTGCGTCAGGTGCCCTCCGGCAGCCAGATCCAGCCCCATGAAGGTATCGCCAGGCTGCAGCAGCGCCAGAAACACCGCCTGGTTCATCTGGCTGCCCGAATTCGGCTGGACGTTGGCAAAACGGGCGCCGAACAGTTTCTTGGCGCGCTCGATGGCCAGCGTTTCGGCGACATCCACCCATTCGCATCCGCCGTAATAGCGCGCGCCCGGATAACCCTCCGCGTACTTGTTGGTCATCACCGAGCCCTGCGCCTCCAGAACCGCACGGCTGACGATGTTCTCCGACGCGATCAGTTCGATCTCGTGACGCTGACGGCCCAGTTCGCCGGTGATCGCGGCGGCGATCTCCGGATCGGCTTCGGCCAGCGTGCCCGCGAAGAACGGATCAGGGGCGGAAGCGGTCTTGGCGGAAGAATCCATGCAAAAAATACCCTCGGCAGCGCAGACCGTGATGCACGGGTGCGAACAGCAATGGCGGATGGTCGAAGCGGCTTCCGTCAGATAGCACATCGAAACGGAGCAGCCAAGGTGTTGCGGCTCGGCTCCGACGTTCGGCCAATATATGGTGGATGCCTGTCGCGAAATCCCGGCGAGGGAACGTTTATTATTGCTTTTCCAAGCGATGCCGTACGGCGGCCAGCGACGGACCTACCTCGGAAATCGTCTCCAGCAGTTTCTCGCGGGATACGTTCAGCCGGCTTGCCCAAAGCTCGGTCTGGACGTCGTCATTCGGGTCCACCGCGACGGCGGGTTTCTGGTACGTGGATATCACGGAGGCGACTGTGACAAGCCGGATCATCCCGCAATCCTAGCATTCGAGCGGCGTTCCGCCACCCTGCCCGGCAACCACGGTTAAGATCCGGTGCTCTACTTAGGGAAACAGTGGCCAACCGTGAGCCAGAATACCCGGGCCAGGGATCCTCTGGCGGTTCCTCGCTTTGCTGATGCTGTATCCAGCGGGCGATCGTGTCCGACCGAGCAATCAAGGCCGTCATCGACCAGCCGTCGTGTGGAAGTATAGCGGCCCCGGGCATGGCGTTCGGCAATAAGCGCCTGCTCGTACTCGTCGGACGATGAAAAGAGGCAGGCGAAGCCGCCGCGAGCCGCCGTCGCGGCGGTTTCGAGCGACAGGATATCGTTTCGAGTGTTGCTGCGTGAGATCATCATGAACGAAGCCTATGAGTCGCATGGTAAACAAAAGATTAACCCGCAACGGGTGGGGCCGCGACCTGCCCGAAACGCCTTCCACTTATCCCGGCCACATGACAAGTGATTGACAAATCCGGGTGCCGGCAGCGCAGGGTCAAGTCCCGCGACAAGGAAAAGTTCAAGTGGATCGGGTTTTTCAGATTTTCATTGCTTCAGTGGACGCCGATCTGAAGGAGCGTCAGGCCGTCGGCAACACGCTGGCAAAGGCGGGATACATGCCCGCCGGCATGGAGTCGTTTCCGGTCACCGATCAACAGCAACTGGACTATATCAAGCGGATCATCGATCGCAGCGACTATTACATCATCATCGTCGGCCGCCGTTACGGCTCACTGTCCGATCATGAACTGATTTTCGCGGAAGATGTCTTCGCGTATGCGCGATCAAAGGACATTCCGATCCTTGCGTTCCTTCCGGAAAAACCGGGCCACGCCACAGGCGGAGCGATCGAGCCGGAGCCTCCGCTGAAAGAAAGGCTGGATACGTTCAAAGCTCGCTTGAGCACCAGCCGCATCGTCGAATTCTGGAGCAACGAAAACGATCTTTGCATGAAAGCCATGATGGCCGTCGCAACGGCCGTGAACTTGAAACCCGGTGTGGGCTGGATACGCGGAGACCAGGCCGTCAATCCCAAGCTTTTTCAGGAACTGGAAAAGCTGCGGACGGAGAATGCGGACCTGCGCCAGAAGCTGGCCGATCTTGATCGTGACAAGTCATCGTCTCACCCGGCCGAGGTGGAGCCGGATAACTCGGTTACCGTGGAATTCCTTGTCTACCGGTCGGAAGAAGGAGCCCCGGACTCGATATCGCGGCCGGTCCTGTTGGGCGACCTTTTTACCGGGCTTTATGGTCACCTCCTCAAGAGCCCGTCCGAGGCCTATGTTCGGGAGCTTGTCGGATACTGGTATCGGCAGAAGCTTCACATCTCCGATTATTGCGAACTCAGCGAAAAGAGCGCGGTCATCATTCGGGAAAAGCTGGAAGCTCTGGGTTTGATCAAGCCGCGGTCGATCATGGCGGGCTTTTCCAATCACGTCGCCTGGTCCCTCACCGAAAAAGGACGACGTTTTTCCGAGTCCGGGCACCTGCCCAGGATCGGTCACTCAGGCTCCACCGCGACTTGATCAACCGTGCGCAGGCGATGTTGACGACGAAACGCGGATACTTCTCGATCCGACTTTTTCAGGTGGTGCGCTCGAAAGGACTCGAACCTTCACGATGTTACTCACTGCCACCTCAAGGCAGCGCGTCTACCAATTCCGCCACGAGCGCTAAATCGGGTCAGGCTCGCCGCCGGACCGATCGACGGCACCGATGTAACAAAACAATGATGGAGGGACAAGGCCCCGCGAGAAGTCCCTCCTCCCGATCGGTGGATTGGAAGGCAGCCTTGGGAGGAAGCGTTATCGGCGGTCCGGCGCGCGCGGCAGCATCTGCTTGACTTCGACCGTGATGCGGTTCCGGTTGACCATCACGACGCCGCTGGCGACCGGGAGGTTGTTGGCGAGGATCTTGACCTCATCCTGCTCGGTGGCGTCAAGCTCGATGATGGCGCCACGGCTGAGCCGCATCACCTGATGAACGGGCATGGACGTGGTGCCCAGAACCACCATGAGATCGACCGATACTTTGTCGAGCGTCGCCACGAAATTCAGACCCGGAGCCATGCCAATTGCTACGGTTCCACACCACCACATGATGGTTAGCCAATGATTAACAGTCGCCAGACCCTCGATTTGAAGCTGTTCGCGGCCTCGCCCGGCGAGCCCGTGGACTGGCGGCGGTCGGATCAACCGGTGCCGTATCCGGGAGCGGTCGACGCCATGGAAAGGCGGGCCGCGGCGATCGCCTCTAGCGAGGCCGCGGAGCAGGTCTGGCTGCTGGAGCACCCGCCGCTTTACACCTGCGGCACCAGCGGACGCGAAGCCGATCTGGTGAAGGCCCGCTTTCCGCTATTTTCGACCGGCCGTGGCGGCCAGATCACCTATCATGGCCCCGGCCAGCGCATCGCCTACGTCATGCTGGATTTGAAGCGCCGCCGTCCCGACGTGCGGGAGTTCATTGCCTGCCTGGAGGAATGGATCATCCGCACGCTCGACGCCTTCGGCGTCAAGGGAGAACGGCGCGAGGATCGGGTCGGCGTCTGGGTGGCGCGACCGGACAAGGGGCCGGGCCATGAGGACAAGATCGCGGCGATCGGCGTGCGGCTGCGCCGCTGGGTATCGTTCCACGGCGTCTCGCTCAATGTCGATCCCGATCTCAGCCATTTCGCCGACATCGTGCCCTGCGGCGTCTCCGACCCGCGTTACGGCGTGACGAGCCTCGCGGACCTTGGTTTGCGTGTCAGGCTGACCGATATCGATCAGGCATTGAAGCGCACCTTCAGCGAAGTGTTCGGTTCCTGAGAATCCCGCGTTTATTTGACGGGATCGATGATATTGATCCCGGTAGCGGCAATCAAAGCACGTGTCTAAAACCTCGCCCGCGCGCTCAGCAGGAAATTACGTGGCGGGCCGTACCAGTTAGCGTAGTCTGCGTATCCCATCGTCTGGTAATATCTCTTGTCGAAGACATTATTGACGTTGAGCGTCGCGCTCCAGTGCTGATTGATCTTGTATTCCACATACAGATCGACCACCGCGCGGCCCGGCTCGGTAAATTCAAACGGGGCCAAAGGTCCGTCATATTCTCCGGTATTCGGGTTTAAGGTTCTCGCCTCTCCCTTCCGGTAGAATGAACTTTGCGCGGTCACGCCGCCGCCGACTTTCCACCCATCAAGCGGCCCTCGAAGCGCATAGGTCGTCCACAGCTTGAACAGGTGCTTGGGAGTCACCGTGCTGTAACGGCCGCCTGCGACTACATTCTCATTGTCGTTGAAGGTGTAGCCTGCCTGAACCCGCCACCCCTCGGCGATTTCGCCACTGACCTCGGCATCCACGCCCCGGCTGACAATGCGGCCCTGACCGAGAAAACAGCAATTACGGCCCAGGTCGCCGGTAACCGGCGGATAGGCCGGGTCCGGCACCGCCTCGCCGTTACGGTTGACATGATAAAGCGCGATGCTCGTATTCAGGCGCCCGTCGAGCAGGCTGCCTTTGACGCCGGTCTCGTAAGTGCGCCCCGTGACGGGACCGAGCGGTGTTCCGGGTAATGGTCCGCTGAGAGAATTGGCCTGCGGCTGATAGGTCTCGGCAAAGCTCGCATAAGCGGACCAATGCGTCGAGAAATCATACACCAGGCCCAGGGAAGGCGTAAAAACCTTGTTGTCATCGAACCTTGTAAGTGTCGTGCCGGTGATGTTCCCCGTATTCCTGTCAAAGGTAGTGATGGCATCGTCGTAATTATACCAGCTCAACCGTCCACCGACGATAAGCGTGAGCGGATCAGCGATTTTCGCCGCCAGCGACCCGTAAACGCCTTTTTGCGTGATTTTGGTCGCCCACTGGAAGATTCGAAAGTAAGGATCATTTAATCGAAAATCGGCTGGATCGAACTCGAATATGTTCGGAACAAATATAGTGCCGCCGTTGCGTGCATTTGTTTCTCCGCCGCTGTCATATCGGATTATATTCGCGCCCAATATCAGCTTGTGGTCCATGCCAAGCAGATGGAATGATCCCTTCAACACGGCATCCAACGTGCTCTGGGTCTCGTTACGATAAAATTGCCTGCCGTGTCCCGTGCCGCTCCGAAGGCCGGACAGGGTGATCGGATCAATCGCACCCCAGAAGACCTGAGTTTTTTCGTCAACCTTGCTGTGCGCTCGCGACGCCTCGATTCCCAGGGTCCACTTGTCTCCGAGCTCCTGATCAAGGCGAACGAACTGCTTGGTGGTGTTCCTCAGCCAGCGGTTTTCGTCAGGCGCGAGAAACGTGCTGCGTGGCAAGCCTATATCTGCTCCGTTCGAGTAGCGCGGCAAGCCATAGCGCCAGTTCGAACCATCCTGACGCATGATGTCGCTGCCGAATGTCAGCATCGTACTGTCGGTGACGTCGGCTTCGACAATTCCATAGAGCAGGTATTTGTTGCTCTTTGCGACATTGTAGAAAAACTCCCGGTCCTCATAGACGCCGACGAAGCGTCCGCGAACGGCGCCGTTCGCGTTGAGAGACCCGCTGACGTCCAACTCACCTCGATAGTTATTCCAGCTTCCGCCTCTGGCGAGCGCATTCATCTGAAACTGGCTGGTCGGCTTCTTGCGCACGAGATTGATAACGCCGCCGGGCGCGCCTGAAACGCCATAGAGCGCATCGGAGCCACGCAACACCTCGACGCTGTCATACATCGCGAGGTCCGCTTGCGATGTGGTCAGGCCGCCCGCGTAAGTCTGGCTGTATGACCGCGACAACAACGGGCTGTTGCCGTCGATCTGGAAGTTCGTGATCTCGAAACCCCGCGAATAGAAACCCGAACTTGAACTGCTTTGTTGCTCCACCGTGATGCCGGGCGTGTACTCCATGACATCTTCCAGCGTCCTCAGCCCCTGATCCCGCATGCGCTGGTGCGTCATGACAGTGACGGTCTGCGGCAACTCCCTCAGCGACTGTCCCTTGCCGAAAGACGACTGGCTCGTCGTGTAGGACTCGGTGCCCTCGGTCCTGCCAGGACGAGTTGCCCCCTCCACATCGATCGTATCGAGCGCGATCGCACCCGCCGGCGCGGCACCGGTGGCAGTCGCGCCGGGCTGCGTGATCAATACGTTTCGCGAATCCTTGAACGAATAGCTCAGGCCGGAGCCTTGAAGAATGCGCGCGATGGCCTGCTCGCGCGTCGCCGCGCCCTGAATTCCCGGCGAGGTCTTGCCGCTCGCAATGGAGGCTTCATAGGAGAGCTGGATTCCAGACTGCCTGCCGAAAGCGGCGAGGACTCGATTCAAGGGACCGGCGGGAATGTTGAAACTGGTCTGGGCCTGCGCGAGCGCCTGGCTTTGCGGCGCCGCGCTGCCGCCGATCACCGCCGTCGTCGCCAGCAGCGCCGCGATCAGCGCCTTGCGAACATCCTTGCAAAATGCGCTTCCGCGAAACCTGTACTCCAAAGCCCTCTGCCCCAAATCTCCTTGTCGCATTTCCGAACTACCCCCGAGTGTCATTCGGGACTGGCGGCTCGCTGTTCGATGCAGTCCCTACAGGGCTTTACGAACGGGCTTCCGAAATTTTCTGTTTTTTTCTCTGTGAAGTTCGTCAGACGGGCGAGATGACGGTCATGAAGGGCGTGACGCGCACCTTCGCGCCGAACGGGCGAACCACTGCTTCGAGCGCTCCCAGCGGATCGGCAAGGTCGAAAACACCGCTCACCACGCGGGAGCCGAGAAACGGATCGGCCATGACCACCCTTCCCGGCTGCCAGCGCGCGATCTTGGCCACCATCGCGGAGACGGTTTCCCGTTCGGCGACGATCATTCCCTCCCGCCATGCCGCGATCTGGGAGGCTTCGCGCGTACCGCGAGCAATCGCGTGCGAGGAAGTATCGAAGGTGATCCAGTCGCCCGGATTCAATCTTTCCGCGAGACGAAGCGCGGAGTGGGCCGCTCTCGCCTCGACCGCGCCGTGGTTCACGGAGACCGAGACGAATCCCGCGTCGTTGGACACGTCAAAGGCGGTGCCGAGCGCTGTCGCCGTGAGATCGCCGGACAGGACTGAAAATGGCCGCGACGCGTCGCGCACCACGTCAAAATAAGCCATTCCCGCCAGAAGCCCGATCGTCCTTCGCGCGTCGGCAAAATCGATCGCGACCGCGCTATCGGGTCCCAGCGTGATCTCACTGCCGTCGGACAAGGTAATGCGCCTGATTTCAGCGGTGGACGTCATGTAATCCGCGCGCGCGCGCAGGAGAGCGCCCGGCACCGTCAGCGATCCGGCCGCCGCAACGCCTGCGCCGATCAGGCCGCCGATGACCAGCCTGCGCCGCGACATGCCGCCAATTCCGCCTTCAGCGGCCTTGCGCTGCTCGGTCAGAACCCTTCCGGTCATGCCGTGGATCGCCGCGACCCTGGCCCAGGCCGCCTCGTGGCGGGGGCTGCGCGCCACCCATGTCCGCACCATGTCGACGGAAACAGGGTTGGCCGGGTCGTTCTGAAGGCGAATGGCGAGGTCCGCCGCTTCGCGAAACAATCGGCGGTCCTCTGCTGGCGCCTCGGTCATTCGTATACGTCCATCATCTCGCGCTGGATGACCGCGCGCGAAACCTTCCTATCGAAGATTACGAGTGGCGGGCCGGAATTTTCAGTTTTTCTTGAACGGCGGCCTGTCAGAGGCCGGTCAGCCGGGCATCGATATGATCGTAGGCGTCCCGGATCAGCGACCAGACGCGGGAGGTCGAAAGACCGAGTTCGGCCGCGACCTCGGCAATCGTCATTTCATCGAGCCGATGCATTTCGAAGGCGACGCGGGTACGCTCGGGCAACTCGGCGAGCGCGGCCCTGGTCAGCGCCAGCTTCTGGCGGTCATAGACGGCGGATTCCGGAGACGGCGTGGGGTCGACGATCGCTGCAAAATCCTCGGCCGACATTTCGACCCGACGCAGCACCCGCTCGCGGCGCTGGTGATCGATGCCGAGATTGCGCGCCACCCGAAACAGATAGGCCGCCGGGTTATGAACCGTCACCGACCTGCCAGGCGGCGAGACGAGAACCTTGACGAACGTATCCTGGGTGATGTCCGCAGCCGTTTCCTCGCTCAGTCCCCGACGCCGCAGCGCCGCGGTGATGTCGCGCGCATGGCGTAAGAACAGCCTGTGAAGATCCCAACTCATGCGCGCCCCGAACGCCAGCCGGAAGCCATCCCTTGCCCGCAAACGGATTCGCCCGGCGACAGCGGCTGCGGACAAACGGGAACGAAAGCGAAAGGGATCATGATGCGAACGTGAACTAGCCAAGGATGAGGACGCCGACACGCTGTCACCGTCGCGGTGGTCGGCTTCCAATCGTTTATGGCGTCCAAAATTCTTCCGCAACCGCAATGATCTAGATTGATTCTAGGAAGTGGCCGGGAGAAAGGCTTTTGCCTACACCGTCGGAAGCTGTGAGAAGCGTTCGCCGGGCCGGATCATTTTCAGGGCGTTCGCCGCCACCGGCTGATCTTCAATATCATCCACGCGCGCAAATTCCGGCCCGCTCCGGCATCGCGTGATCATCTCCGCGACGGCTTCGGTCGACCCCGCGAACAGCGCCTCGACGCTCCCGTCACGCCGGTTGCGCACCCAGCCGCCGACGCCGAACCGGATGGCTTCGCGCATCGTCCAGTAACGGAAGCCCACGCCCTGAACCCGGCCGCGGATCATGACCTGACGGACCACCTCATGCATCCAGTGCTCCCATCGGTTGCCGTCGGGCGAAACCACGGCGCGCGAGTTCGAGACATCGAGACACCACGAAAGCGCTCAAGCGAATTCGAGGATCAACGCATCGACCGCCAGCGTCGCTCCAGGCACCGCCGCAATCCTCTTGACCGTTCCGTCCTGCTCTGCGCGCAGCACGTTCTGCATCTTCATCGCCTCGATGACCGCCAGCGTCTCGCCAGCCTTGACCTCCTGCCCTTCGGTCACGGCGATCGAGACGACAAGGCCGGGCATCGGGCAAAGCAGCTTCTTGCCGTTGTCCGTGACCGTCGCCACCGGCATGAGCCGCGCGGCCGCCGCTTCGGTTTGCGTGAACACAGAGACCGCGGCCTCGAAGCCCTGATACGCAAGCCGGAAGCCGCCGGTGATCGGCCTCACCTGCATTGCGATGGGGTGCGCATCGAACGTTCCCTCCCAGACCGGCTGGCCGGGCGCCCATCGCGAAAGCAATCGATGCGCTTCGCCGGCGCTCTCGTCCGCGTCTACGAAGCGAACCGCGATGGCGTCGCCGTCACGCCAGACATCAAGCAGGATTTCATCGCGATCGAGCCAGACCGCGCGGCGCTTCTCCCGCGTCACCGGCCGGCCGTTCATCTGGCCGGAGATCCGCCGCTTGCGTTCGCCAAGCACATGATCGATCGCAGCCGCCACCGCCGCAAGCCTGCGCGCGATCTCGCCTTCCGGCGCGCGAGCGGTGAACCCGTTCGGAAACTCCTCGGCGATGAAGCCCGTCGAAAGATTTCCGGCGCGCCAGCGCGCGTGATGCATCAAGGCCGACAGGAACGGAATGTTATGCCGGATGCCGTCGATGTAGAACGCGTCGAGCGCCTGGGCCTGCGCCTCGATGGCGGCGACGCGAGACGGCCCATGGGTCACGAGCTTGGCGATCATCGGATCATAGTGAAGCGAAATCTCGCTACCTTCATAGACGCCGGTGTCGTTGCGCACGGTGACATCGTCCCGGCTCATTTCCGCCGGTGGCCGATATTTGACGAGGCGTCCGACCGAGGGGAGAAAATTGCGGAACGGATCCTCGGCATAAACCCGCGTCTCGACCGCCCATCCCGTCAGCGTTACATCCTTCTGGGCTACCGACAGTTTTTCTCCCGCGGCGATGCGGATCATCTGCTCGACCAGATCGATGCCGGTAACCAGTTCGGTAACCGGATGCTCGACCTGTAGCCGCGTGTTCATCTCGAGGAAGTAGAAGCTCTTGTCCTGCCCGACGACAAACTCGACCGTGCCTGCGGAGTCGTAGTTTACCGCCTTGGCCAGCGCCACGGCCTGCTCGCCCATCCTGCGCCGCGTGATCTCATCAAGCAGGGGCGATGGCGCCTCCTCGATGACTTTCTGGTTTCGCCGCTGGATCGAGCACTCACGCTCGCCGAGATGGATCACATTGCCATGCTTGTCGCCGAGCACCTGGATTTCGATATGCCGGGGTTCGACGATGAATTTCTCGATGAAGACGCGGTCGTCGCCGAACGAGGCTTTCGCCTCCGCTTTCGCCAGATTGAAGCCCTCCGCCACCTCGGCACTGGAATGCGCGATGCGCATGCCCTTGCCCCCTCCGCCCGCGGAGGCCTTGATCATGACCGGATAGCCGATTTCACCGGCGATCTTCACCGCGTGCCTGTCGTCCTCGATCACGCCGAGGAATCCCGGCACCGTCGAAACCCCTGCGCTCGCGGCCACCATTTTGGATTCGATCTTGTCGCCCATCGCGGCGATCGCTTGCGGATGGGGTCCGATGAAAACGATGCCGGCGTCCGCCAGCGCGCGCGGGAACCCCTCGCGCTCGGACAGGAACCCGTAGCCGGGATGGACGGCTTCCGCGCCGCTCTTGCGGCAGGCTTCGACGATTTTCTCGATAACGAGATAGCTCTCGGAGGCCGGCGGAGAGCCGATCAGCAAGGCCTCGTCGGCCATCTTGACATGAAGCGCGTCGCGATCCGCCTCAGAGTACACGGCGACGGTCTCCACCCCCATCCGGCGGGCTGATCTGATGATCCGGCAGGCGATCTCGCCGCGATTGGCGATCAGAATTCGTTTGAACATGCCTTGCGACCTGCAACCTTCGGGAGCGGTCCAATCATCATCGGCACCGTATACACGGTCCGGTCTTCGTGCTGTTACTATTTCTCGTATAGAAAAACCAAACAGGAGCAAGGGTTTTCGGCGGCATATCAGTCGCAGCCGCTCGATCCCGAGCGGCCGATAAAAAACGGCGGGCAAATAACCCGCCGTTCGTCGATTTAGAGCCTTTCTGCCGCCCTTACATGCCGAGATCGAGAACGCCCGGAAGGTGCGCCAGCGGCAAGGTTGCCGCGCCGATCAGGCTCGCGACCAGCGCCATCAGCTGACGATTGCCGCGGCGTTTGCCGCGCATCTGGTTCGCGATCCACTCCAGCACTTCGATATTGACGCCCACCGCGCGGGTTGGCGCCCAGCTTTCGATAGCGGTATCCGGAGCCAGAGCGATGCTGCGCGACGGCACGGGAAGTCCCGATGCGGACGCCGCGTGGTGGACGATGGCTTTGGCGAACAGATCGTCGAACCGCCCGCCATCGCTTCGCTCGGTGGCGGCATCGTTGATCTCGAACAGCGCTTCAGCCTCTTCCCGGCTGACCGGCTGGTTGTCCACGGCAGCAGCCGTCAGAAGGCGCTCACACCAGGAAGTGTCGGTGGAGTCGAGCGCTCTGGAGAAATGAACGCGGCCTCCGGCGGTCGGGCCCTCCCCCGTAATGACCCCGTTACGGACGGTTGCGAGGGCCGCCACCACATCCTTCCGGCTCGAAATGGCAAATGTATCGATGGGGGCGACGGCGGCGGACAGGTCGGAAAGCATCGGTAGGGTTCTCTCTTCTGGATCAGATGAGCAATTTCACGCGGGCGTGAATCGTTCGTTAAAAATCGGACAATCCGCTGCCGTGTTCGAACTTAACGTTCGAACTTAACGGTCAGTTGGTTGTCGCCCCCGTGGCGGCCCCGGTTCAAGACATTGGCAATAGCTTTCGGCACGCGTGGGGCGACGGCGGGGCAACATCGGGACATCTTCGATCACGATGCCGTAGGGTTAATTCGCCGCCCCCGGGCAAGTGTCGATAGGAAGATGCTCCGCTATGCTCTCCGGAAAAAAAGACATTGTCTTTTTCGTAACCGGTTCCGTTTCGCGAGGTCCGAGCCTATAGTCCCCGCCACCAGTTAACTGTGTGACACGAGGACGTGACTTATGACTTTATCGATTGGCTCGACCGCTCCCGATTTCGAAGCTGAAAGCACCGAAGGCCCCATCAGCTTTCACAAGTGGCTGGGTGATAGCTGGGGGTTGTTCTTTTCGCACCCCAAGGACTTCACGCCGGTCTGCACCACCGAGCTCGGCGCCGTCGCCCGGCTCAAGCCGGAATTCGACAAGCGGGGCGTCAAGCTGATCGGCATCAGCGTCGACCCGACCGACAAGCATCACCTCTGGTCCAAGGACATCGAGGAAACGCAGGGCGTCGCGCCGAACTATCCGCTGATCGCGGATGTCGATTTCAAGGTCGCCAAGCTCTACGGCATGTTGCCGGCCAGCACGTCCGGCGACGTCAACAAGCGGACGCCCGCCGACAATCAGACCGTGCGCAACATCTTCGTGATCGGCCCAGACAAGCAGGTCAAGATCGTTCTCATTTACCCGATGAGCACCGGCCGCAACTGGCAGGAGGTGCTGCGCGTGATCGACTCCCTGCAACTCACCGCCAAACACGGCGTTTCGACCCCGTCAGACTGGAAGCAAGGCGACGATGTGTTCTTTTCCGCCGCGGTTCCGGAGGAAGAGGCCCGCAAGAAATTCCCCAAGGGATGGAAGTCGCCGAAGCCGTATTTTCGGATCGTCGAACAGCCGAAGTAACGCGGGCAGCTTCAACGCCTGCGCAAGTGAAGGGACGCCTCCAGGGCGTCCCTTTCTTTTTGGCTAGTTAAGCGAAGCATGTCCTCGGGGCTTGACCCGAGGATGGATGACCTGGTCGCGTGAAGAAAGCGCGTCAAAGCAACAATCTGGAGCTTCGCTTCTGATTCAGTCAGAGCGATAATGTTCTGGAAAATCCAGCGGCGCTCGAAGCGGATGCGGCGGCCGTCGTTGCGGCTTCGGAGGCACGACCGTATCCTGGGCGGCAACGCCCATTCCGTCGATGCTCTTTCAATTCCTGCCGGAGAAGAAGCCGCCATGCACGTCCGCGCCGCAGTCGCCCTTGCCGCCGGCAAGCCGCTTGAAGTCACGACCGTGGAACTCGACGGCCCACGCGATGGTGAGGTCATGGTCGAGATCAAGGCGGCCGGCGTCTGCCACACCGACGAGTTCACCTTGTCCGGCGCGGATCCGGAAGGGTTGTTTCCGGCCATACTCGGCCATGAGGGCGCCGGCGTGGTGGTCGATGTCGGCAAGGGCGTGACCTCGGTGAAGAAAGGCGATCACGTTATTCCGCTCTACACGCCCGAATGCCGGCAATGCCCGTCCTGCCTGTCGCGCAAGACCAATCTGTGCACGGCCATTCGCGCGACCCAAGGCCAGGGGTTAATGCCGGACGGCACCTCGCGCTTCTCCTTCGACGGCAAGCCGCTCCATCACTACATGGGCACCTCGACCTTCGCCAACTACACGGTGCTGCCGGAGATCGCGGTCGCGAAGATCCGCGAAGACGCTCCGTTCGACAAGGTCTGCTACATCGGCTGCGGCGTCACTACCGGCATCGGCGCGGTGATCAACACCGCGAAGGTCGAACCCGGCGCCAAGGCGATCGTGTTCGGCCTCGGCGGCATCGGGCTGAACGTCCTGCAAGGGTTGAGGCTCGCCGGCGCCGACATGATCATCGGCGTGGACATCAACGACGATCGCAAGGCGTGGGGCGAGCGCTTCGGCATGACGCACTTCGTCAATCCCACGGATGTCGGGAAGGAACTCGTCCCTTACCTTGTCGATATGACGAAGTCCGGCGCTGATCAGATCGGCGGCGCGGATTACACGTTCGACTGCACGGGCAATGTGAAGGTGATGCGCCAGGCGCTGGAATCCTGTCACCGTGGCTGGGGACAGTCGATCGTGATCGGCGTCGCCCCCGCCGGCGCGGAGATCGCGACGCGGCCGTTCCAACTCGTCACAGGCCGCGTATGGAAAGGCACGGCGTTCGGCGGCGCGCGCGGCCGCACCGATGTGCCGAAGATCGTAGACTGGTACATGCAGGGCAAGATCCAGATCGATCCGATGATCACGCACGTCATGCCGCTCGACGACATCAACAGAGCGTTTGACCTGATGCGCAAAGGCGAATCGATCCGCGGCGTCGTCACGTTCTGAAAGAGACTTTCCGTTCCGCCGGAATCAGAAGCAAGGCTCTCTGATCTTGTTTTAAAGCGTTTTCCTCACGCGAACAGTTCATCCATCCTTAGGGCTCAAGTCCGAGGACATGCTTCGCTTGAAAACGCTATAGTTTCACATCGTATGGATAGGCACGATCTGTTCAGCCAGGCGGTGATAGAAGCCCTGCATGTCCTCGCCGGCAAGCTCCCGGCACCGGGCCAGGGCGGCTGTCGCTTCGAACCCCTCACCTGCTTTGATCGCGGCCAGCAGCGCGCCGTGCCGCGCTTTCCATTCGGCGAACTCCGGCGATGCCGCCACTGAATCGTCGCCGACGATCGCATAAATTTTGGTGGGGCGTGACTTTCCCTTCAACAGGATCTCGCCGGCCTCAAGCAGCGCAATCCCTCTAACGCGTCGCGCCACGTCCTCCGAAACCAGAAGATCCACATCGAGCGTCTTGCTTGCCGATTCGATCCGTGCCGCCACGTTCACGACATCGCCCATGGCCGAGTAGTTGAATCGTCTTTGCGATCCCATGTTGCCCACGCAAGCCAGTCCGGCATTGATGCCGACTCCTATCCTGACGCGCGGGTCAGTGAAGCCACGCGCCGAGAATCCGAAAACGTCGGCGTCGTTGAGCGCGGTGAGCGCCTCACGCATCTTGAGCGCGGCCTGGCAGGCTCGGGTCGCATGATCGGGCACGTCGGCCGGCGCGTTCCAGAATGCCATGATCGAATCGCCGATGTATTTATCGATGGTCCCCAGTTCATCCTGTATCGCATCCGACAGCGGCGCCAGCAGCGTATTGATGAAATCGACAAGCTCGGTCGCGGTCAGGGCTTCAGAGATCGGCGTAAACCCGCGAACATCCATGAACATCACGGAAATATCGCGGGACGCGCCACCGAGGCGCATCTCCTGCGGCGAATTTTCAAGCTGCGTCAGCAATTCCGGCGCGAGATATTGACCGAAAGCCTGACGTACGAATTTTTTTTCGCGATCGGATGCAACGTGAAGCACACGCTCCACGGCGATATAGACTGTCAGCGCCGCCAGCGACGGAAAGATCGGGTCAATCAGCAGCCGAAAATGCGAGAAGGCGATCCACGATCCGGCCAACCCCGCGACAAATCCGACGACGCCGGCATAGAACGAGAACCGCGCGCCGAACATCAGCACAAGGCCGGCGACCAGGGCGCCGAACAACAAGGTCAGGACGATCTCCAGTCCCTTGGCCCAGTCGGGTCGCTCGATGAAATCCTGCGCAAGGATTTGCTCGATCACCTGCGCCTGAACCGAGACGCCCGGAACCGACCCGCCCAGAGGCGTCGTGCGTGAATCCATCAAGCCCGCGGCCGATGCGCCGACCAGAACGATCGCGCCATCGACCAGCGGCTTCACCGTCGCCTCTTTAGCCGGATCGAGAATGTCTTTCACCGACACGTAACGCTGCGGCCGGTCGCGACTGAAATAGACCCAGGACTCTCCGTTGCTCGTTAACGGCAGCTTGAACGCCCCTACCCGCATGTCGATCAGCGCGGCGCTGCCGGTATCACTGTCCCCGCTCGATCCGGTCCCGCGCACGATGATGCTTTTCTGGTTCTGGGCGACGCGGAGCGCCTCGATCGCAAGGCTGGGGTAGATGCTCACCCCGTCGGAAAACAGCATGGGTACACGGCGAACGATGCCGCCGCGATCGTGCGAACTGAGATTGATGCCGCCGATACCCGCCGCCTTCTGATTCAATATCGGCAGGCTCGATACCGTGCCGCCGAACGGCGCCAGCACGTTTGCCGGATTGACGCCGACAAAGGCCACCCCGGCCCGCACCGGCGGGCGCTTGTCATTGACGGCGCCGGTAGCGGCGAAGCCGAACACGACCCCCGCGTTCTCGATAGCATCGGCGAACGCCTGATCATGATCAGGCAGGTTCGCGAGCAGCTTCAGGGTCTGGTCGAGATCCGGCGCGCCGGAGTCTTTCAAATCGTTGGCGAGCCGGCTCGGCGTCGTGCGATCCGGTTCGGAAAAGATGACATCGTAGGCGACCACGCCTGCGCCGAGATCGGCAAGCCGACGGGTCAGCGCGGCAAGACGCGTCCGCGGCCAAGGCCACTGGCCATACTCCGAAATCGAGGCTTCATCGATGTCGACGATCCGCACCGGCAGATCGGTGTAAGCGCGCGGTTTGAGGCGCTGATAGGTATCGAACGTACGCTCCTTCAACTCGGTGACGATGCGCGGATCATACGCGCGCAGCGAAGCAAGCAGCACGAGGGTCACCACCGCCGCGCCGACCGCCCGAAGATTCTTGTTGCGCGTCAGCCGGCGCAGGCGCGCCCATGCTAGCATCGCTCGAACGCGCAAGGTGTTCCGCAAACGCGTCGCGGCCTTCATCGCTCCGTCGCCCGTTCAGGCGCGAACAGGGGAACATGACCGCCGGTGCGGTCAGAAAATCTCGCCGGCGCGCGGCAGGCGTCCGCGGGCCTTCCGCTCAAGCCTGGATCGGCGCAATCAAGGGACGACGACAAAGGGTCTTTGGTCCGGTTCGATGTTTCGTTGATCAACCTGGCAAACCGCGGGCACGACAACATCGCGAATGCGGCCAGGACATTATAACGTTTTCGAGTGAAATGAATACCGCAGCCAGATCGCCACTGCGCGGCTTCGACGCGACGTGTTTTCTTCACGCGAACAGGTCATCCATCCTCGGGTCAAGCCCGAGGATATGCTTCACTCGAAGAGACTATAGCCGGTTTCAGAACCGTGCGGTCGGCCCGATCGAGACCGAGAAGTTATCGAGGGTGAAATTCGGCAGCGACGAGTCGATCTTGGTGTAAAGGATCTGGGTCCGCAAGCCCACGTTTCTGTACACCTGCGCATCGAAGATCGCGCCGTAGCGTTGCTCCCAATCGTGCCTTATCTGGAAAGGATCGACGATCGGATTGGGCGCGTCGTAATTGGCCCGGCTAAAACCGAAGGTCGGAGCGATCACGAACTGATGCGGCGTGCCGAACACCGGCAAGGCGAACGCGTATGGAAAAGCCATGTCGATCGAATAGCGCTTGTATGAGTAGAAATCGAAGGCGGCACGGTTCTGATCGAAGGCGGCGCGCGTCGTCCAGTGCATCGGTCCGAGGCGGAGATCGGAGGTCACGACCGCTGATAGCAGATCTCCGGTTTGTTGGCTGGCCGTTGGAAAGTTGAACGAGTCAGAAAAATTGCGGTGCCGCTGCTCGACGAACGCCTCCAGAAAGCCGCGATCGCCGATGGTCGTGCGCGCGGAAAACCCGGCGCCGCCCGCCGAGAAATAAGTGGCGTCCCCCAGCCAGACCTGATCTCCGATGCCGTAAAGCTTGACCGATGCGTTCTGTCCGATCGCGAAACGCGGGCCGACCACGACCTCGACCAGGCCGAAATTGAACTGGTTGAGTTTGTACTGGCGCGAATTAAGGCCCAGGAAGCTCGCTTCGATGGCGTCCCCCCGCGTTCCGATCTTATAGGCATAGTGAGCCGCGAGGGTCTGGAACATATTCACGTCCGGACTCTTGCCGAACGAACTGTTGAGAATGGCATCCTGACCCAAGGCGCGCACCATCAGGCTCGAGGGGCCGAGGTTGGCGTTGGTCTGATAGCGCAAGCCGGCTGTGGTGAACACGCTGAACTCATAGCGCGCGAGCCGCCGGTCGATCTCGGTCAGATAGGCACGGACCTGGGCGCGGATATCATCGGGAGCGTCCGCGCCCTTGATCGCCTCCTGAAAATAGCTGCGCGCCAGTTCGTATGAGCCAAGCTTGAAATATAGTACCCCCAGCTCGAGTTTGACGCGCGGCAAATTCGGATTGAAGAACAGCATCCTTTCGAGGGCGCCGATAGCGGCCTCATAGTCGCCGCGCTTGACGGCCTGCTCGGCAAACTTGAAACTCGCCTCCAGATCGGCGGGGTTCTTGTACATCTGCTGGAACAGCGCATCGTAGTCCTGCTGAACGGCAGACGCCGCGGAAATGAGTGACGCTGAGATAGGCGATGTCGTCGATTGCGCCGCGGCTCCCGAGAAGCAAGCCGTCATCGTCAACAAAACGGACGCGACTTTCGCGGTCTGAATAAGTTTCACGCCACCACCCGGAACTTTGATGCGAGGCCTCCCTTCCATCTCCGTGGAAATATGGAGCAATTACGCACCGTTACGGCTGCCAGATTAGCGGCGGTCTCCCCGATTGGAACAACGATATCCCCGCGTCGACACGATTTCGGAGCGGAGTCACCCTTTTACCACACGTTGATCAAATGAAATCAACGGCTTGGCAGCACACATCGAACCGGGGCGAGAACCGCGATCAACCGAACTGGTCCGGGATTATTAACAGGCGCTCTTTCCCTAGAAATGCTGCCTCCAAATCGCGTGACATCGGGACCCCGCAGTTCCTATAAGTGGGCGCGTGCGCTCGTAGCTCAGCTGGATAGAGCATCGGATTTCGATTCCGAGGGTCGGGAGTTCGAATCTCTCCGAGCGCGCCAACGGCACTCCTGAACCGGATGGAACATCCCGCACCATGAGGTATAGTTCGGAGATTCGTTCTGGAGGTTCCATGAAGAAGATCATACTTGCCACGTCCTTAATGCTGGGGGCTACGCTGCTGTCGACCCCGTCCATGGCGGTTCCTGCCGCACCGGGCGCTATTCCCTCGTCGACCGCGCTCCAGCCGGTTCAGTTCTTTTACGGCGGGCGAAACTATTGTTGGTACAATATGGGGTGGCGCGGCCCCGGATTCTATTGGTGCGGTTACGCATCGCGGCGTGGCATGGGCTGGGGTGGCGGCGCAGGCTGGCGTGGTTGGGATCATAGAGGCGGTCGCCACTTTGGCGGACCTCCGCGCCGCAACGGTCCTGGCATTCATCACGGTCCCGGCACCCATCGCGGGACCGGCATTCATCGCGGTGATCGAGGTCCTCTCCCGCCCGGAGCAGTTCCTGGCAGACACGGCGGAGGCCATGGCGGCCGCTACTAAGCCTTTTCGCTTCTGTGTAATCAAAAGCGAGGCTCTATATTGTTATTTTGACGCGTTTTCTTCACGCAAACCGCATCCATTTCGCTTGAAAACGCTCCAAGCCTGTCGTCCTTCTGGTGGCGGAGCCGCGCGTTGCGCCCTCCGTTTTCCATCAGGACGTTGCATGATTCACGGAACGGGTCTGCGGTCTCGCAGATCCGTTTTTCATCCGTGAGGCCGGCGACGCCTGGAGCGCCTTCGCATTGACGCGATCGCGTCCTCTTTGACATAATGAGGCCGGGACAAGACAAAATTACCGGCTGCGAGCGGATCACCATGAAAAATGGGCTGTATTCGGTTCACGTCGCCTTGCTTGACGGGCGTCTGGGCAAGGGCAGCGGCGTGGTCATGTTCCGCGACGGCAAGATTCTCGGCGGTGATGCTTATCTGTTCTATACCGGCAGCTATTTCACCAAGGACGACGGCACTTTCCGGGGCGAGGTTCTGGTTCAGCGCCATACGCCTAATCCCGATCCGAATCTGCTGTTCAGCAGCCCGGAACCCGTGGGTATCGGCGTCACCGGAACTTTTACGGATACGACCGGCACGATGAATGGCACAGCGCTGGTCGGAAAGGCGAGCCAGATTTTCCGGGCCACGCTGCGCAAGCTGGCCGACACGGATTAGGGACCGCTATTCCGCAGCAAGTTCCATGGGCGCGACCCGAGGCAGAACAATATGAATGCGCGTGCCCTGCCCGGAATCTGAGTCAAGTTCGATACGCCCTCCCAGCCGGCTCGTTACGATATTGTAGACAATGTGCAGACCGAGGCCTGTTCCTCCTTGATCGCGCCTCGTCGTGAAAAAGGGATCGAACGCCTTGCGCCGCACATCGGGGTTCATGCCGCACCCGTCGTCGGAGAACAGAATCTCGACATTGTCCCCTCCTACTCGCCGGACGGTAATATTGACCGTGCCGCCCTTGCCGTCCGGAAAGGCGTGCGCGACCGAGTTGAGAAACAGGTTGGTCAACACCTGGCCGTAAGGCCCCGGGTAGCTGTTCATCGTGAGATCAGGCTCGCAATCGACCGTCAACGCGACATGATGCTTGCGCAGGGCGGGACGCAGACTCATCACCACCTGCTCGGTGAGTTCGCCGAGGTCGAAGGTGCGCTTGTCCGAATAGCTGCGGTCCGCTGCAACCTGCTTGAATGACTGGACCAGTTCGGCAGCGCGATTGAGATTGGCGACGAGTTGAGAGGCAGCATCGCGATTGGCGGCAATGAAATCGTTGAGGCTTGAGCGCCTCAACTGCCCACGCTCGACCTCCGCGGCGAACAGGGCGATCTTGCGCTCCAGCGAAGAAGCCACCGTCAGACTGATGCCGACCGGATTGTTAACCTCATGAGCAACGCCCGCAACAAGACGTCCCAGCGCCGCCAGTTTTTCCGCCTCGATCAGCGAATCCTGGGTTGCGCGCAGATTACTGAGCGCCGCCTCGGCGGCGTCCTTGGCGCGTCGCATTTCCTGCTCGCTCCGCTTGCGGTCGCCGATGTCGAGCGCGACCGTGACGATATTTTCCACGCGGCCGTCGGCGTCGCGGATCGGGAGCTTGTTGACGAGCCATTGTCGCGGTTCGCCTGACGAATCCTGATATTCTTCTTCGTAGAAACCAAGCTCCTTACCGCTCTCAAGGACCCGCCGGTCGGTCTCATCGGTCTTTTCCGCATCGTCATGCGACATGACTTCGCCCGCCGTCCGTCCTATCGCATCCGCCGGCTCTATCCCGAAGATGCCGGCCATGTAGCGATTCATCAGGACGTAACGCATCTCCGCATTCTTGACGTTGATCACCGCCGGCACGGTGTCGATCACCAGTTGCAGCAGACGCCGCCCCTCCGCGATCGTCTCCTCTGCTCTCCTCTGATCGGTGATGTCGCGGACCACGCCTTCATAACGAACGATGCGCCCGTCTTCGTCGCGGACAGCGGTCGCGCTGTCGGAGAGCCACAGGATGCCGCCATCGCGCTGACGCACCTGATACTCGAATCCGCGAACAGTCCCGTCACGCTCCATCCGTTGCTGGTACTTAGCGCGCGCATCTGTATCGACGTAAACCGTCTGCGCGCTGTTGCCGATGCCGCGGAAGAGGTCGTCGGGGGTATCATATCCCATCATACGCGCCAGCGCCGGATTGGCGTCGAGCAGTTGACCGGCCGGCGTCGTGACATAGATCCCGTCGACCGAACCTTCGAACAGCTTGCGATAGCTCTCCTCGGCAAGGCGCTGCTCGGCAAGCGCCCGAACCGCGGCTTCTCGCGCGGAGTCCGCCTCAGCGAGCGTCCGGCGAAACACCTCGGCCGCGCGTGCGATATCCCCGATCTCATTATCGACCTCGGTTGAGGGGATCGATGTTTCCTTCTGGCCTCCAGCCAGTTTCCGGATCGCCCTCGCGATCGCCTTCAATGGCCGGACGGTCCGGCGGACCACGAACACCGCCGCGAGCAGGCCGATCACGATTCCCACGCTGCCGAGAATGATGCTCTGCCATTTGGTTTCAGCAAGCGTCCGGGCAAAATCGCGCGACAGCACCCGCTCGCGCTCCGCGCTGAGTTCGCGCAGCAGTTCCGTCACCTGCCCGATCAACCGCCCTTCCGCGCCCAGCACATCCCGGTCGAGATCCGCGATCTGCCGCTCCCGCAAGGATATCGCGATCACGGCATCGGCATAGGCCTCGACCGCGGCACGCACCTTCGGCTCGTCCACGCGAATGGCGCGCATGTTTTCAGCCGCCCGCTCCGCGGTCGTCGGGTCATGCCCGAGCAGCGCGGCAGCGACGTCGCTTTGCGCTCGAAACAGTGCTCTCGACGCAGACTGATCGGCGGACTGCTCGATGATGAGTTCGAGTTTTTCGCGAAGCGGCGGCAGCGTTTCGATCAGCTTCGCGCGGTCTCCAATCAGGTTCGCAGCCTGTTCTATACCCTTGCGGTAGTGCTCCAGTCGCGGCGTGACGCCATCGATCATCTCCTGCTGTTCTGGGGCAAGCTTGATGCGCGTCTTCTTGAGCATCTCGTTCAAGGACGACGTGGCGCCCCACACCCGGCTGGACTGGGCCTGCGGGTCGGTGACGTAGTCCCGCGCCGCCAGCCGCAACTCGTTCATGCGGCGATCGAGTTCCTCGGCGAGGTCGACGACGCTGTCGAGCCGCTGCAATTCGGCAAAGGTATTGTCGAGATGACGGGTCGCGACGACATTGGCCACGCTGGTTATCACGATGATCGCCAGCACCAGGAAGAAACCGCCAAAGGTGATCTGGCCGATCGACAGCGAAGACGACTTCATCCGCTGAAAGAATGCTCCGAACCCAGATGGCATGGCGTTTTGGACCGGCTCCCGACGGTCCTATATAGGCCGGATTGCCGCTTCGGGGAACAGGAAGACCAAATCAGCGGGCGCCTATTCCGCCGCCATCTGCCGCGGCGCCACCGGAGGCGGATTCGCCAGGTCGCGCAGCAACTCCGCATGACGGCCCCTGGTGTCGGCTACAGCCTTTTCCTTCACGGGACCATAACCACGGATGCGGTCAGGCAGCGACAGCAGTTCGATCGCGGCTTCGACATTGGCCGGTGAAAGCCTGTCGAGCACCGCCGCCACATCGGTCTCATATTCCGCTATCAGGCTTCGTTCCAGCCGGCGCTCCGGGTTGTATCCGAAAACGTCGAAGGCGGTGCCGCGCAGGCCTTTCATTTTCGCCAGCAAGCGAAATACCGGCATCATCAGCGATTTGCCATAAGGCTTCTTGGCAGGCCGGCCGAGCGCGTCTTTCCTGCCGTCGAACAACGGCGGGGCGAGATGGAAGCGGATGCTGTAGTCGCCTTCGAACTGATCGCTGACCTGCTTCCTGAAGCGGCCATCCGTATAGAGCCGGGCCACCTCGTACTCGTCCTTGTAGGCGAGCAATTTGGCGTAGTTGATCGCAACCGCGCGCGGCAAGGCATCGCCGTAGCCACCCTCGTTTGCCGCCTGCCGGATCCGGCTCACCATCGCCCGGTATTTGTCCGCAAGCCTCGCGTTCTGATAGTCCGCAAGGTGCGCCGCGCGATGCACAACGATTTCGTCCAGCGACATGTCTCCCAGAGCCTTCGGCGGGGCCGCCTCACCGGTCCCCTTCATCATCTCGACAAGACGAGCAGGATCCACCACCGCAAGCCGACCAAGCCGAAAGGCCCCGACATTCATTTTCACGGCAACGCCGTTCATCTCGATCGCCTGCTCTATCGCCTCCGAGGTCAGCGGCAGCAAACCCTTCTGATAGGCGTAACCCATCATCATCATATTGGTGGCGATGGAATCTCCGAGCAGCGTCTCCGCCGGCCTTGTAAAGTTGAAGAAGGTGGAATCCTTGCGGAGCGCGGTTTCGAGGACGCGGCCGACCTTGCCGCTTTGGAAATTGAAGTCGCGATCGAGAACGAAGCCGGCGGTCGGAATAAGGTGAGTATTGATAAGACCGTAAGTGCGGCTCGACTCGCAGAGCGTGATCGTTTCCTTGGCTGCCGCGACTACTTCGTCAGCGGCAATGACGAGATCGGCCGTGCCGGTGACGATGCGCGAGCATATCACTTCAGCGGGGTTTCGCGACAGCCGGACGTGGCTCAGGACCGCGCCGCCCTTCTGGGCGAGACCGGACATGTCGAGGATCATGCTGGCCTTCCCCTCGATATGCGCCGCCATGCCGAGCAGCGCGCCGATGGTCAGCACGCCGGTGCCGCCTACCCCTCCAACTCCGATATTGTAGGGCCGGTCGAGCGAAGGCCGCGAAGCCGGTTCGGGCAGATCGCCGATCTCGCCGAGGTCCGCCGGCGCACGCTTTCGCAGGCGTCCGCCGTCGATCGTCACGAACGAAGGGCAGAACCCCTTGAGGCACGAATAATCCTTGTTGCAGGATGACTGGTTGATGGAGCGCTTGCGCCCCATCTCGGTCTCCAGCGGCTCCACCGAAATGCAGTTCGACTGCACCGAGCAATCGCCGCATCCTTCGCAAACCTCGGGGTTGATCAACACGCGGCGCTGCGGATCCTCCATGAGGCCGCGCTTGCGACGCCGTCGCTTCTCCGCGGCGCAGGTCTGCACGAATACGATAGCCGACGTTCCCTTGGTCTCGCGACAGGTTTTCATGACCGCATCGAGGTCATCGCGATGCGCGGTCCGGGTGCCCGGCGCGATGTCTGACGCCGGATAGCTGTCGGGACTCTCCGAAACCAGATAGATGTCTCGGATGCCTTCGGCGTGAAGCTGGAAAGTGATCCGCTGCGGCGACAACTCGCCGTCGAAATGCTGGCCGCCGGTCATCGCGACGGCGTCATTGTAGAGGATCTTGTAGGTGATGTTCGCGCCGGAAGCGACAGCCTGCCGGATCGCCAGACTCCCGGAATGGAAATAGGTGCCGTCGCCAAGATTGGCGAAGATATGCTTCTCATTGGTGAACGGCGCGATACCGACCCAGGGCGCGCCCTCCCCGCCCATATGGGTATAAGTTTCGGTGTTGCGATCCATCCACAGCGCCATGAAGTGGCAGCCGATGCCGGCCATGGCGCGGCTGCCGTCGGGCACTTTGGTCGAGGTGTTGTGAGGACAACCCGAGCAGAAATACGGCACGCGCATCACGGGAGTCGCTGGCTGCATTTGCGACGCTTGACGGCCGTTGAACCAGTCAGCCTTGGCGCGAAGCATCTCGGCGATTTCGGGATTAAGGTTCAGGCGCAGCAGCCGCTCGGTCAGGTATGACGCCAGGGAGGCGACACCCAGTTCCTGCGCGAACGGCAGGAAGCGCTTGTCGTGGTCGTCCATCTTGCCGATGATGCGTGGCCGCACGTCGTCGCGCCAGTTGAACAGCTCCCGCTTGATCTGGTTCTCGACGATCTCGCGTCGTTCCTCAACGATGAAAATCTCCTCGAGGCCGACGGCGAATTCGCGGATGCTCTGCGGCTCCAGCGGCCATGGCATTCCGATCTTCAAAAGCCGCAGACCAATTTTCGCGGCGACCTGCTCGGTAATGCCGAGTTCGCGCAGCGCCTGACGGATGTCCTCGTAGCTCTTACCCGAAGCGACGATGCCGAACCGCGCATTCGGGGAATCCATGGTCACGCGATTGATGTTGTTGGCGCGCGCGAAGGCGACGGCGGCAAAGCCCTTGTGGTCCTGCAAGCGCAAGTCCTGATCGTAACGGTCGTCGGGCCAGCGCAGGTTCAGTCCGCCCGGCGGCATCTCGAAATCGGCGGGAATGACGAACGGCTTCATCTCATCGGTCAGATCGATCTCGGCCGTGGTTTCCACCGTCTCGGTGATGACCTTCATTCCGACCCAGCAGCCGGAGTAGCGCGACATCGCGATGCCGAGCAGTCCCATCTCGATCATTTCGTGAATGCTGGACGGATAGAGATAGGGCATCAGCGCCGCGATGAACGCATGGTCCGACTGATGCGGCACGGTGGAGGATTTAGCGCCATGGTCATCGCCCGCCAGGCACAGCACACCGCCGTTCCTCGCCGAGCCCGCGGCATTGCCGTGGCGGAATACGTCGCCGCAACGATCGACGCCGGGCCCCTTGCCGTACCAGAGCCCCACGACGCCGTCATAGCGCGCGCCCGGGGACAGATTGACCTGTTGCGAACCCCAGACCGCTGTCGCCGCCAGATCTTCGTTCACGCCCGGCTGGAACTTGATGCCGTGCCGGTCGAGATGATGACGGGCCGCAAAGAGCTGCTGATCGTAGCCGCCGAGGGGCGATCCGCGATAGCCGGAAATGAAGCCCGCGGTGTTGAGGCCGGCGGCGCGGTCGCGGCGGATCTGCGCCATCGGCAGCCGGACCAGCGCCTGAAGGCCGGTCATGAAGACGTGCCCTGATCCCTGGGTGTATTTCTGATCGAGGCTGATCGGACCCTGATTGATACCCATTGCGCCGCCCTCTTCGTGCCTGGCCGCCCCCTTAAAGCTAGTGATGCGACTGCTTCAGAACCAGACTTGCCGTCTCAAGAAGCGAACACTCGGGCAAACCCGGAGAGAAAGCCAAGCATCAAATGATCGTAATTTCGTTACGAATAATTCGGACGCGGTTTCGGCTTATGTCTTCGCTCCCCTCCCGCGCGCAAGGACATGTCACTCGGGGCGCGAGGTCCATTGAAGTTCGCGCCCCGCGATCATCAAACCTCTCAGTCTGGCAAGGCCAGAATGATGAATTCAGCAGCCGGCAGCGCGCCAGAGTCTCCTTAACCATGTCGTTGATGAACGATCGATAGGCGGCTCCAAGCGTGTCGATACGCGCTTCTTCGGTTGATGCTGTCAGATTCTGGACAGAGTTATCGTCGACTTTCCGGGTGCGAATCACGACTGCCGCGTTATCGCGGCCGAACCAGAGGACGATTTGATGAAATCAGTTTTTGCAGCAACCTTTCTCGTTGCCACCATCGCAACCTTCGGCATGGCGGACGCCATGCCGCTGGCTCCGCCAGCAGCGGGCGTGAATGCTGACCTCATTCAAGTCGCGCACCGCTGTGGGCCGGGATACCATCGCGGTCCGCGCGGCGTATGCATCGCCAACCGGCGCGGACCGGCGGTCGATCGCCGGCAGCATCGCCGCTGCCGTCACTGGGGTCCGGGCCGCCGCATCTGCCGCACTTGGTGGTAAGGAGCGGCCGCGTTTATAGCGTTTTCGAGCGAAGTGGATACCGGTTCGCGTGAAGAAAACGCGTTAAAAAAAGATCGGAGAGCCTCGCTTCTGATTCCATCAGAAGCGAAACGGCTCTAGATCACGATGGTTTTGGATCGAATCGATCCAAAACCATAAACGTGATCGATTCCATTATTTTAGAGCGGGATGCGGGCGGAAAACCGCTACACACTTTTCCTCATCCCGCTCTAGCCCGACGCTCAAAGAAAAAACCCGCGGCTCTCAAGCCGCGGGTTTCTTTATTGTTTGAATCGCTTTCCGCGAACGGTGTCCACTTCGCTTGAAACGCTCCAGAGCATGACCCGATCAAGTTGAATCGGACCATGCTCTGGAAGTTATTCTTTGGTCGCTTTTTCTCGCGGCGAACCGGTATCCACTTCGCCGGAAAATGTTCTAGTGCGCCAGCACCGCCAGCAATAGCAACGCCACGATATTGGTGATCTTGATCATTGGATTGACCGCGGGGCCAGCCGTATCCTTGTAGGGATCTCCGACAGTATCACCGGTGACAGCCGCCTTGTGCGCGTCGGAGCCCTTGCCGCCATGATGGCCGTCCTCGATGTACTTCTTGGCGTTATCCCACGCGCCGCCGCCCGAGGTCATCGAGATCGCGACGAACAGTCCCGTCACGATGACGCCGAGCAGCATCGCCCCGACCGCCGAGAATGCCGCCGACTTGCCGGCAACGCCGCCGCCGGCGATCGCGTAGATCAGGAAGTAGACAACGATCGGCGACAGCACCGGCAACAGCGACGGAATGATCATTTCCTTGATCGCCGCCTTTGTCAGCAGGTCCACCGCCTTGCCATAGTCGGGCTTGTCGGTGCCGCGCATGATGCCCGGCTTCTCACGGAACTGGCGACGCACTTCCTCGACGATCGCGCCCGCCGCGCGTCCAACCGCGGTCATGCCCATCGCGCCGAACAGGTAAGGCAGCAGGCCGCCGAACAGCAGGCCAACCACCACATAGGGATTGTTCAGGGAGAAGTCCGGGTTGACGCCCTGGAAGTAGGTGTGTTGCGCGGCATCGCCGATGAAGAACTTGAGGTCCTGATTGTAGGCCGCGAACAGCACCAGCGCGCCGAGACCGGCAGACCCGATCGCGTAGCCCTTGGTGACGGCCTTGGTGGTGTTGCCGACGGCGTCGAGCGCGTCGGTCGACTTGCGGACCTCCTTCGGCAGGCCCGCCATTTCGGCGATGCCGCCTGCATTGTCGGTCACCGGACCAAAGGCGTCGAGCGCGACGATCATGCCGGCCAGCGCCAGCATCGTGGTGGTGGCGATCGCGATGCCGAATAGGCCGGCCAGACCGTAGGTCACCAGGATGCCCGCGATGATGACGATCGCCGGAAGCGCCGTCGCCTCCATCGAGATCGCGAGGCCCTGAATGACGTTGGTGCCGTGCCCCGTCACCGAAGCCTTCGCAATCGACTTTACCGGACGATAGTCGGTGCCGGTGTAGTATTCGGTGATCCAGATGATCAGGCCGGTGACGACCAGGCCGGCCACCCCGCAGGCGAAGAGATCGAGGCCGGTATAATCGACGCCCGCCAGTTCGCCGAAGCCGACCAGCCAGTAAATGACGGCGCCGACGCCGACCAGCGACAGGACGCCGGTGGCGATCAGGCCCTTGTACAGCGCGCCCATGATCGACTGGCTGTTGCCGAGCCTGACGAAGAACGTCCCGATGATCGAGGTAATGATGCAGATGCCTCCGATCGCGAGCGGCAGCGTCATCATGTTCACGAGCAGCGGCGAGGTCGCGAAGAAGATCGCGGCAAGCACCATGGTGGCGACGGCGGTCACCGCGTAGGTTTCGAACAGGTCGGCGGCCATGCCCGCGCAGTCGCCGACGTTGTCGCCCACGTTATCGGCGATCGTCGCCGGATTGCGCGGGTCGTCTTCCGGAATGCCGGCCTCGACCTTGCCCACGAGATCGCCGCCGACGTCAGCACCCTTGGTGAAGATGCCGCCGCCGAGACGGGCGAAGATCGAGATCAACGATGCGCCGAAGCCGAGCGCGACCAGCGCGTCGACAACCGTGCGGCTGTTCGCGGCGTAACCCGCGCCGTGGATGAGATAAGCGAAATAGATGGTCACGCCGAGCAGCGCCAGACCGGCGACCAGCATCCCCGTGATCGCGCCGGCCTTGAAGGCAAGCTCCAGTCCGCCGGCCAGCGACTTGGTCGCGGCCTGCGCGGTGCGCACGTTGGCGCGGACCGAAACGTTCATGCCGATGAAGCCCGCCGCGCCCGACAGGATCGCGCCGATCGCAAACCCCACGGCGACCAGCACTCCGAGGAAGTAGGCGAGCAACGCGAAGATCACGATGCCGACCATTCCGATCGTCGTGTATTGCCGGCGCAGATAGGCCTGGGCGCCTTCGCGTACAGCCGCGGCGATTTCCTGCATTCGCGGATTTCCCGCATCCGACCTCAATACCGATGAGGTCGCCCAACCCGCATAAACGATCGAAAGCGCTCCGCAGAGCACAATCCCTACCAATGCTGTCATTGAATTTGCCTCAGAATTCCGGAAGTTGCCCCGACCACGCCGCGAGCCCGCGAACGGACGTTTAAGGGAGGTCCGTTTTGTCGCAAGGCGACGTCAAATCGGGCGCGACCATGCCAAAATCGAACCTCCGGCGCAATGTCGGCTTTCGGCTAAACGGCCGAATTTCCGTAAGGAATTACAATAAAATGCCGGCAAGTTGCGGACAGACTCCCCCTCGCCGGCCGGGTTATCCCGGATGAGCGCGGAGGCTTTCAGGTCAGCCATTTCCCGATGCGCGCGACCGCCTCGTGCATCTCGGCGGCCGACCGGGCATAGGAGAAGCGCAGGAAAGAGCGACCGCGCACGGGATCAAAATCGACCCCGGGCGTCGCGGCAACGCGCGCCTGCTCCAGCATCCGGCGTGCGAAATCATGGCTGTCCGCCGTGAACTTCGAAACGTCGGCATAGAGGTAGAACGCGCCATCCGCTGGCAGAAACTCGCTCAAGCCGGCCTTAGGAAGACCCGCGATCAGGATGTTGCGGTTTTCCTCATAGCCCCGCTTCACGATCTCCATCTCCTCGCGGCCCGCGAAAGCCGCCTCGGCCGCGACCTGCGAGAGCAGCGGCACCGAAATCGACAGGTTCTGCTGCAGCCGTTCGATCGTCCGCACGAGGTGTTCAGGCACGACCATCCAGCCGACGCGCCAGCCAGTCATGCAGAAATACTTCGAAAACGAGTTGATGATCAGCGCATGCGGCGACAGTTCAGCGGCGGTGACGGCAGGAAACGCATAATCGAGACCGTGATAGATCTCATCGGAAATAAAGCGAATGCCTTCGCTATCGGCCGCCGCCATCAGAAGCGCCAGCGCCTCGCGCGACATCATCGTTCCCGTCGGATTTGCCGGACTTCCGACCAATACCCCCTTCAGCGGCGTCTTACGGTGCGCGGCCAACAGCGCCTCGCCGGTCAGCGCATGACGGTTCTCGCTTGACGTCTCGATCAGGACCGGCTCGCAGCCGAGCGCCGTCAGGATATGCCGGTACGGCGGATAGCCCGGCACAGCCACCGCGACGCGGTCTCCCGGTTCGAACATCGAAAGAAACGCGAGGATGAAGCCGCCCGATGATCCCGTCGTCACGACGATCCGCTCCGCGCTGACCGTGCAGCCGTAAAACTCGCGGTAATGTCGCGCGATCCGTTCTCTCAGCGACGGGATGCCCAGCGCTGGCGTGTAATCGATCCGTCCGGACTCCAACGCGGCGCGGGCCGCGTTCAACGCGGTTCGTGGCGCCGGCGCTGAAGGCTGTCCGACCTCCATGTGAATGACGTGTCCGCCTTCCGCCTCGATCCGCGCCGCCGCCGCCATGACGTCCATCACCATGAAGGGTGGAACCTGGCTGCGGCTAGATGCCGCCAAGATGCTGGCGGCCCGCTCTCTCGGTGTCGCGTCGGCCATGGAAATCTGTTAATGCGCTCTCTCGCCCGAGGCCGCGTTACCGCCTTATTCGGTGGGTTGTTTAGGACATACAGCGTATTCGAACCCGCGCCAATGATTCCGAAGGCATTGACTAACGAAGATATGACCCGGCGGCCCGTCACTCCCCTACGTCGTTCTGTCTCGAAGCTGATGACGCTGGTCACCGCCTGCGCGATCGCGAACGCCTCCTTTCCAGCCCAAGCGCAACAGGACAAAGGTCTGCCGATGTTGCGCGATAGCGAGACCGAGCAACTGCTGCGAGACTATACGCGGCCGATCCTGCGCGCGGCGGGGCTGCAAAAGCACAACATTCAGATGGTCATCATCAACGACAGGTCCTTCAACGCCTTCGTCGCCGATGGCCGCCGCATCTTCGTGAACTACGGGGCGATTTCAAAGTCGACGACGCCGAACCAGTTGATCGGCGTGCTCGCGCATGAGACCGGGCATCTCGCCGGTGGCCATCTGTCCAAGTTTCGCGAGCAGCTCGCCCGAACCCAGACCCAGCTCATCATCGCCATGCTTCTCGGCGCCGGCGCTCTCGCGGCCGGAGCCGGCCGCGGCGGAAGCAACAGCCCCGGCAGCAATATCGGCGCGGCCGCGCTCAGCGCGCCTCAGGAAATCGCCCGCCGAAGCCTGTTGGGCTATCAGCGCCAGCAGGAGGAAAACGCCGACCGCGCCGCCGTCAAGTTCCTCAACGCCACCGGCCAATCCCCCCGGGGCATGTACGAGACCTTCAAGCGCTTCACCGACGAAAGCCTGTTCGCCGCGCGCGGCGCCGATCCCTATGCGCAGTCGCACCCGATGCCGGCCGACCGTGTCGCCGCGCTCGCGGAACTCGTCAAGACCAGCCCCAACTGGCAAAAGAAGGACGATCCGGCCCTGCAGATGCGCCATGACATGGTGCGTGCCAAGATCTCGGCGTTCATGGAACGTGAGGATACGGTATACCGGCGCTATCCGCGGTCAGACACCAGCCTGCCCGCCCGCTACGCGCATGCCATCACCACCTACCTGCATGGCGATCTTCGCTCGGCCATCGAGCAAATCGATGCGCTAATCAAGCTTCAGCCGCAGAACCCTTACTTCTACGAAGTACGTGGGCAGGCTTTGCTCGAGGGAGGCCGCCCCACGGAGGCGATCGCACCGCTGCGGCGCGCCGTCCAGCTCTCGCGAAACGCTCCGCTCATCGAGATGCTGCTGGGTCAGGCGCTCGTGGCCTCGAACAACAAGGCCAATGCCGACGAGGCTATCGCAATCCTGCGAACGGCGCTGGTACGGGAGCCAGAGGCTCCGCTCGGCTATTCGCAGCTTGCGATAGCCTACGGCCGCAAGGGCGATTATGCACAAGCCGATCTGGCATCGGCTCAGGCCGCGTTCCTGCGAGGCGACAACAAGACGGCGCGCGAACTCGCATCACGCGCGAAAACCCGCTTCGCGATCGGCACGCCCGGATGGGTCAAGGCGGACGATATCGTCTCATCCAAGATTCCGGACAAGAAATAAACCAGACGGCTCCGCCACGCGGTCCCTTTCAAAGGATTGACAATGTCCTCTCTCCGATTTCTCGCTCCCGCCCTTCTTGCGCTCGCGTTCAGCGCTCCTTCCGCCGCGTCCGCTCAGAGCTTCTCCGACAGCCAGCGCGGCGAGATTGAGCAGATCGTCAAACACTATCTGCTCGCACACCCTGAAATCCTTGAAGAGGTTTCGGCTGAACTCAGCAAGCGTCAAGCGGCTGCCGAGGCGCTCAAGCACGAGGCCGCGGTCACGGAGAACGCGAACGCCATCTTCAATTCACCGCGCGGCGTGACGCTCGGCAACAAGAACGGCGACGTCACTTTCGTCGAGTTCTTCGATTACAACTGCGGCTACTGCAAGCGCGCGATGCTCGATATGCTCGAGCTTATGAAGTCGGATCCCAAGCTCAAGGTCGTACTCAAGGAGTTTCCCGTGCTCGGCCAGAGTTCGGTGGAGGCCGCGCAAGTCGCCGTCGCGGCGCGAATGCAGGATCCCACCGGCAAGAAATACCTCGATTTCCACCAGAAGCTTCTGGGAAGCCGCGGTCAGGCCGACAAGGCGCGCGCGCTGGCCGCCGCCAAGGAGGCCGGATTCGACATGGCCAGGATCGAAAAGGATATGACGAGCGCCGAGGTGCGCGCCACGCTCGAAGAGAACTTCAAGCTTGCCGAATCCATGGGAATGAATGGAACGCCAAGCTACGTCATCGGCAAGCAGGTCGTCGTGGGAGCCGTGGGTCTCGAGAACCTCAAGGAGAAAATCAACACGGCGCGCTGCGGCAAAGCCTCCTGTTGATGGCGCGTCCCTGTTTGAATCAGCGCTTTTGAACCAGCGCTCACCGGGGGGCCTGGAATCGAACGCCGGGTAACCGCTTCGCATGAGCGCTCCGAATCCCTCTCGACGTTTCTCCCCTTCCTGTGGTCGTTTGAGAGGCTCCCTCAGGGGCGCGGGAACTGGCTATCTGGTACGCTCGTATGCCCCGTCGCGATGCCCAAGGTCGGTTAACGAGATATTTCCGTATGTTCTCCATGAATCCTCGCAAACAGCGCGAGATATCTCAAGCCGAATCAGGGACTGTTCAGGCTTCCCCTTGACGTTCTTGTTACATATAACGGCCCGAACTCCGGCGTTCGGCGGCGGAAATGGCTGATTTTCAGGATTTCAGATGGCCAAGACGATCTACGTGCTCAACGGCCCGAACCTTAACATGCTCGGGACCCGAGAGCCGGATACCTATGGCCACGCCAACCTTGCCGACGTCGAACAGCTTTGCGCCGAAACGGCCAAAAATTTTGGACTGGCCGCGGATTGCCGCCAGTCAAACCGCGAGGGCGAGCTGATCGATTTCATTCACGAAGCTCATGCGAAGAACGCAGCCGGTATCGTCATCAACGCCGGCGGCTACTCGCACACTTCCATCGCACTTCACGACGCGCTGGTCGCGGTCAAAATTCCGACCGTCGAAGTTCATATCAGCAACATTCATGCGCGCGAGGACTTCCGTCATCACTCCTTCACGGCCAAGGCCGCGTTCGCAAGCCTGTCAGGCTTCGGAATTGACGGCTACCGGCTCGCGATCAATGGCCTTGCCGCCAAGATCGGCGCGGTAGACCCGTCGAACAAAGTTAAATCCTGACACATCAGCGTCATTCTCACAGAAAGTTTCGGATCGAGATCATGTCCCGCCAGCCCGGAGAACCCGCAAAAAACAAAACCGGCAACGATCTGCGCGAGGAGAGCGACGTGATCCGCGAACTCGCCGCCCTGCTCGACGAAACCAGGCTCACGGAGATCGAAATCGAGCGTGATGGACTTCGTGTCCGTGTGGCACGCAACGTCACCGTCGGGGCAGCGATACCGGCCACCTATCAGGCCGCGCCGGCGCCAGCCCCCTCGCCGGCCGCAGGCGCGGCCGACATCAGCAAGCATCCCGGCATGGTTCCATCGCCGATGGTCGGAACGGCCTATTGGGCGTCGGAACCGGGCGCAAAACCCTTCATCGAGGTCGGGTCCAAGGTCACCGCAGGCCAGACGCTGCTGATCATCGAGGCCATGAAGACCATGAACCAGATCCCGTCGCCGCGCTCCGGCACCGTCACGCAGATTCTCGTCGAGGATGGCCAGCCCGTCGAGTTCGGCGAGCCGCTGGTCATCATTGAATGACGCCGTTCGAACCGCGGACGCAGTGATGTTCGATAAGATCCTGATAGCCAATCGCGGCGAGATCGCCCTGCGCATCCTGCGCGCCTGCAAGGAGCTGGGTATCGCGACCGTTGCGGTCCATTCCACCGCCGACGCCGACGCCATGCATGTCCGCCTCGCGGACGAAAGCGTCTGCATCGGGCCGCCGACGACGAAGGACAGCTACCTCAACATCCCGGCGCTGCTGGCAGCCTGCGAGATCACAGGCGCCGAGGCCGTGCATCCGGGGTACGGCTTTTTGTCCGAGAATGCCCGTTTCGCCGAAATCCTCGCTGACCATCGCCTGCATTTCATCGGCCCCAAGGCCGAACATATCCGCCTCATGGGCGACAAGATCGAAGCCAAGAAGACCGCGAAGCGCCTCGGCATTCCCGTGGTTCCGGGCTCCGATGGCGGCATCGGTCCCGATGACAACGCCATGGCCATCGCCAAGGCGATCGGCTTTCCTGTCCTGGTGAAAGCGGCCGCCGGCGGCGGCGGGCGCGGCATGAAGATCGTCAAGACGCCCGACGACCTGATGATGGCGATCTCGGCCGCGGGGAACGAGGCCCGAGCGGCGTTCGGCGACGCCTCCGTTTATCTGGAAAAGTACTTGCAGAAGCCGCGCCACATCGAAATCCAGGTGCTTGGCGACGGGCGCGGCGGCGCCATTCATCTTGGAGAACGCGACTGCTCGCTCCAGCGCCGCCACCAGAAGGTTTGGGAAGAAGGTCCATCGCCCGCGTTGACGGCGGCAGCCCGAAACAAGATCGGCGAGACCGTTGCCAAGGCGATGAGCGAGATAAAGTATCTCGGCGTCGGAACGGTCGAATTCCTCTACGAGGACGGCAGATTCTATTTCATCGAAATGAATACGCGCATTCAGGTCGAGCATCCCGTCACCGAGATGATCACCGACATCGATCTCGTGCTGGAGCAGATCCGCATCGCCGCCGGCGGCGACCTTCCCGCCGCCCAGAAGGAAATCGCCGTCAACGGCCACGCCATCGAGTGCCGAATCAACGCGGAAAACCCCGTTACCTTCCGCCCATCTCCTGGCAAGATTTTGCAATTCCATCCGCCGGGCGGGCTCGGCGTCCGGATCGATTCCGCCGTTTATCAGGGGTATGTGATCCCGCCCTACTACGACTCGCTGGTGGGCAAGCTGATCGTGCACGGCAAGACGCGCGCCGAATGCCTGATGCGGCTGCGCAGAGCCCTCGACGAGATGGTCGTGGAAGGCGTCGAGACCACCTTGCCGCTGTTCCGGGCGCTGGTCCGCGAAGCGAGCATTATCGACGGCGACTACCATATCCATTGGCTGGAGCAGTATCTCTCCAGCGGCGGTCTAAAAGGAGCCTGAGCCGTTTCGAGCCCGGACCGGGATTGTTTTAGGAACAAAAGACACGGAACCGATTGCGCGCTGAGGGGTTTAGCAAAAGGCCGGTAAACGCGCGGGGGCGATTCAGACTGTCTCGATCCGAATACGATGAAATCGTAGCGCCAAGAGCCAGGACGTCACGACCCGCGCTCAGCCAGTTGCTCCTGCTGACGGCAGGTCTGGTGGTTCTGACGCTGATCAGCGTCATTTCCATTTATCTTGTCAACAAGGCGCGCGACGACACTCGCTGGGTTCTCCGCAGCATGGAAGTCGAGAATGAAATTTCACTGGCCCAGTTACAGATACAGCGCGCGGAAAGTTCGCAGCGCAGCTTTCTGCTGACGCAGCGCCCGGAATTCCGGGCTGCGTTCGAAGATGCATCAGGCCGGATTCCGCTGAGCTTCGAACGGCTGAGGGTACTGACCAAAGAGAATCCCTACCAGCAACAGCGGCTCCAGCAAATGGTCCCGCTGACCAGTCAGCGGATCGAGCAGTTGCGGCAGAGCATTGATCTCGCGCTGACGAACCGGCTGGATCAGGCCGTTGAGAGCGCGCGACGAGAGGCTGGTCAGGACGCGACGCGACAGATTCGCGATCTGGGGAACGAGATGCGAACCGAGGCAAATCGTCTGCTCGCGGCGCGGACGGCGTCAGCCGATGCCAGCCAATCGCGTTCGGCGCTGATTACCAGCGTCGGCTCGGGGCTCGTTGTGCTGTTTGCCGGGCTCTCGATCTACCTTGTGCGGCGGTCGAACCGGGAACGCGACCTGGCTAACGCCCGGCTGCGCGATATCAATCTCAATCTGGAATCGACCATCGAGAAGCGGACCAGCGATCTGCGGGAAGCCAACGATGAAATCCAGCGTTTTGCCTATATCGTCAGCCACGACCTGCGCTCGCCGCTGGTCAACATCATGGGTTTCACCAGCGAACTCGAGGAACTGCGGGGCGACATATTCCGCCGGATCGCGGAGCTGAGCCGGCCGGATAGCCTGCCGCCCCCTGGCGTGAACGATCCAGCCAGTGCGGCCGAACCGGTTCTCGATGGACCGGACGAGCAATTGTCGCAGGACTTCACGGAGGCTCTGGGATTCATCAAGTCGTCGATCGCCAAGATGGATCGTCTCATCGGCGCGATCCTCAGCCTCACCCGCGAGGGCCGGCGCGAATTTCATCCCGTTTCGATCGCCATGCGCGATCTGATCGAGGGCATTGTATCCACCGTGGCGCATCAGGCCGCCGAAGCGGACGCCCAGATCCGGGTCGAGCCGTTGCCGGATATTGTTACCGACCGCATCGCGATCGAACAGATCTTCTCCAATTTGATCGACAATGCCTTGAAATATCTCAAACCTGACGTTCCCGGCGATATCGCCATCAGTGGCCGGCGCAAGCTGGGTTTTGCTATTTTTGAGATCACGGACAACGGTCGCGGCATCGATCCGAAGGATCACCAAAGGATTTTCGATCTGTTCCGCCGGGCGGGGCCGCAGGATCGGCCGGGCCAGGGTATCGGACTGGCGCACGTCCGTGCACTGGTCCGAAGGCTCGGAGGGACCATATCAGTCTCGTCGAAGCTTGGTGCCGGCACCACGTTTACAGTTACGCTGCCCAGCACATGGATGGTCACAAACCGGGACGAACAATCATGAGTACGCCAGTCACCATCATCATGATCGAAGACGATGAGGGTCACGCCCGGCTGATCGAACGAAATATCCGGCGTTCCGGTGTCAACAATGAGATCAAGTCGTTCACCACCGGTACAGAAGCCGTCAATTACCTGTTCGGCGCGGATGGCAACGGCCTTCCCCATAAGGGAGAGTCGCTGCTTATCCTGCTCGACCTCAATCTTCCTGACATGACCGGCATCGAGATCCTGCGGCGCGTGAAGGAAAACAGATACCTCAAGTGCGCGCCGGTGGTGGTGTTGACGACGACCGACGACTCGCAGGAGATCAAGCGTTGCTACGAACTCGGATGCAGCGTCTACATCACAAAGCCAGTGAACTATGACAATTTCGCCAATGCGATCCGGCAACTCGGTCTGTTTTTCTCCATCATTCAGGTACCTCAGGCTACTCCATGAACGTCAAGCCTACCCTTTTGTATGTGGATGACGACAAGGCGCTGGCTCGTCTGGTGGAGCGCGGCCTGACACGTCACGGATTTTGCGTGGAGTACGCATCCGACGGCGAGGCCGGACTCGCACGCATCGCGCAGGGCGGCATCGATGTGATAGCGCTCGACCAATACATGCCCGGCCTGGACGGGCTGGAGACGCTAGGCCGGATTCAGGCAATTCCCAACGCGCCCCCCGTGGTTTTCGTCACCGCTTCGCAAAACTCAAAGATCGCAGTCACCGCGCTCAAGGCCGGGGCCGCGGATTATCTTGTCAAGGACACGCTCGGTGAGTTCGTTCCGCTGTTGCACGTCGCGGCCGAAGTGGCGATCCGCCAGGCGCTCGTTCAAAAGGCACGCGACGAGGCTGAAGCCGAAGTCCGCGCCTCACGCGATCGCTATGCGGCGCTGGCCGCCGAGCGCGAGATGCTGCTGCGCGAGGTCAATCATCGCATCGGCAACAGTCTCCAGATCATCGCGTCACTGCTGCATCTGCAAGCCAATTCGAGCCCCGAGGAAGACATCAAGGCCGCCCTCACCAATGCAATGGGACGGGTGGCGGCAGTCGCGCAGGTGCATCGCCGGCTCTACACGTCGCACGACCTGAAGAGCGTCCTGCTGAACCAGTATCTTGAAGCACTGCTCGAGGATCTCCGGCGCTCCACCGAAGGCAACCGGATGTCGCGCCTCGACCTGAAAGCCCAGCCCGTCGAGATCGATCCCGATCGCGCCGTCGCCATCGGGATCATCGTCAATGAACTGGTGATGAATGCGGTCAAGTACGCCTATCCTGATGGCCCCGGCCCCATCCACGTCGAACTCGCGTCCGACGGCGATGATATCGTGCTGTCAATCACTGACGATGGCGTCGGCCTCAATGCAAGAAGCGATCCGCGCTCGACCGGAATGGGCCAGCGGATTGTTTCAGCGATGGCGCAGAAGCTCGACGCGCAGGCCGAACGCGATCCCACCCACGCGGGCACGCGCATCGTTCTGCGGTTCCGGAGCGGAACTCCTCAGGTCGCGAAACCCATGTCCGCGACCGCGGCATGAGCACGGCGGCAGCAAGCTGAAAGCGCCTTCGCGCCTGACATGACATCAGGTCGAGGCCCAACACTCAATTCGTGATGATGGAACCAGAAGCGAACCGACATCATCTCTCGGCACGCGATCTCCACTTGATCGCATCATTCGCTGGTAGATTATCGACGCGGAAACCTTCCAGCTCTGCTATAAGATAACCGGATGTCCCGCGAGACCGCCTCGTCCGAGATCACGCCCGAACTGCTGCTGCGCGCCTATGCCTGCGGCATTTTTCCGATGGCGGAGAGTGTCGACGACCCGACGCTGTTCTGGGTCGAGCCGAAGATGCGCGGCGTGGTTCCACTCGAGAGCTTTCGAATTCCGTCGCGGCTCGCGCGCACCGTTCGATCGGACAGTTTCACGGTGACCGTCGATACCGCATTCGACGCGGTGATCAACGGCTGCGCCGCGCCCCAACCCGGCCGCAACAACACCTGGATCAACCATCGAATCCGTGAACTCTATATCGGCCTGCACGAACTCGGCCACTGCCACAGTGTCGAGGTCTGGCGGGACAATGAACTGGCCGGCGGCCTTTACGGCGTCAGGCTCGGCCGGGCGTTTTTCGGCGAGAGCATGTTCCATGTCGTGCGGGACGCGTCGAAGGTCGCGCTCGTGCATCTGGTCGCCCGGTTGATCGCCGGAGGCTTCGTGCTGCTCGACACGCAGTTCGTCACCGACCATCTGCGGGGGTTCGGCGCCATCGAAATCCCGCGCCGGCGCTACCGGGCGCTACTCGACGTCGCGCTGGAAGGCCGGGCCGATTTCGGAGCGCTGCCGCTCGACCGGCCGGTGCCGGGCGCAGAAGCGCTCAAGGCCATCGCCGACCGAAGCTCTTAGAGCATGATCCCGACCCGAAGGGCCGCGCCAGCGCAAAGTAGGAACCGGCAGCCTTTTCTGATGGAATCAGAAACGAGGCTTGCGGATTTTGATCCGGCGCGTTTTCCATGCGACCGATACCCACTTCAATCGAGAACGCCCTGAAGTGTCGCGGCGCGAGCGGAAAAGCGGATCGCCCACTCTACCTCTGGAACGGCGGGAAGAAGGGATTGCTCTGCGGCTGTCGCTGCGCGGGAGGCACTGGCGCTGGTTGCGGCGGCGGCGCGGGTTGACGCGACTGACGGGTCGATTGTCGCGATCGCCTGGCTGGCGGGGGTGGCGTCGGTTTGGGCTGATCCGGCTGCTCGGCGATAACGGTCGTCTCCGGATCCTTGCAGTCGGTCAGCCAGACATCATAGATCGGATGCTCGACGCCATGCAGGCCGGGGCTCGACGCGAACATCCATCCGGAGAAAATTCGCTTCACCTCGCCCTGAAGCGTGATCTCATCGACCTCGACGAAGGCGTCGGTATTCGCGGCTTCGGTCGCGGGGCGCGTGTAGCAGGCGCTGGTTTTTACCCGCAGCGCGCCGAACTGTACGGTCTCTCCGATATCCTCGTCGAAATGGATGATGCGGCCGGTGATCTTATCCAGGCCGGAAAATACAGCCTTCTTGTTGACGATCCTCTCGGCGGGGGCCTCGGTAACGACCTCGTCGCCGGGCTGTAGCGTGGCCGGCGCCGGCGGGGCCGGTCGCGCGGCGTTCTGTTCGGGAGCCTGACGGGGTGATGGCGGCGCGACGGCAGCGCCTCCCGGAGCGTTCTGCGGAGTCACGGTGGTTCCGGACGGCGGCGGCAGCGGCTGAGACTGAACCGGACCGGGCGGCGGAACGCCCTGCCCCGGCGGTGGACGCATCGGCGCCGGCAACACGCGGCCCTCAGGCGGCAATTCGGGCACCTCTTCCTCGTCATCCTCAGGCGCGGCCTGCCCCTGTGGAATAGCGCCAGGCGGACGCGGTGGCGGGTCGGAGAAGATGTTTCCGATCTGGGCGCGCGCGGAAGGCGGGGCCGCGACAAGTGCGACGCCTGCAAAAGCCGCACAACCGGCTATAACGATGGTTCGAAATATCATGCGCGGCTTTGTGAGGCTCGAATCAGGGCCGGACCATTGTACAGGGATTAAAGGCTCCAAGCCGCTCGCGGCAATCCGGTTAACACGTCGATTGCGGCGGGGAAAGGGCGACCTGCTCCGCGTCCACTGGCGGCAGCGGCTGAGCTCGCTTGATTCCGTAGGCAATAGCGTTATGGAGCGAAATCGAGGCCGGTTTACGTGAAAAGCATCAAGACACCCGGAGCCTCGCTGCTGATTTCCATCAGGCAGAAGGCTGGGGCGCACCGTGGATTTACGGCAACAGATGCCATCAATCGCCTGCGGATCGTGACCTGGTAGACGATCTGGGGTTGGCGCATTCGGATTATTCAAGAGTATACTTGGCCGGACTTTGTCTGTTCTGAGTGTCAGGAGTTGCCATGACCCGGGCGGGGGCGCATTGGATCGCGATGACGGCGGCGGCTCTGGCGCTCGGGGGCGCGGCGGCGCAGGCTCAGCAGGTCGGCACGGCATCGGCGGTCAATCCCGCCGCCACCGCCAACCTGAAGACCATCACCATCGGCCAGTCGATCGCCCACAAGGAGCGTATCCAGACCAGGTCAAGCGGCTCGGTGCAGTTGCTGTTTCTCGACAAGACGTCGATGACCATCGGCCCGAACAGCGACCTCACAATCGATGAATACGTCTATGACCCCAACGCCAACACCGGCAAACTGGCGGCCACGCTCGGCAAGGGCGCGCTGCGTTTCGTAGGCGGCCAGATCAGCCACAGCGGCGACGCGGAAATCAAGACCGGAACGGCCTTGATCGGCATTCGCGGCGGCGTGATGATGACCGACGGCAAGGGCGGCATCTATGCCGGCTACGGCAGAATGACTGTCTCATCCGGCGGCCAGACCGTCACCCTCGGCGCCGGCGAATTCACCCAGACGCAAGCCGGCGGCCCCCCTTCGCCCCCCGGCCTGCCGCCGCCAGGGTTCGTGCAGCAGTTGATCGCATCGTTCCAGAGCGCCGCCGGTCAAACGGGCGGTGCGCGCGCGGGCTCGGCTTCGGCGAAGAATGTCGCCGCCGCCGAGCACAAGGCGACCGGATCACCCGGCGGACTGGTGACCGGCTCGGGTGCTCCGCCCTCTCCCAACCCGCCCACCATTATCCAGCAGATCAATGCGATTACGTCAGCCTTCACGGAAGCGATCCAGACATCCAATCAGGTGACCGGGGCGCAGCAGATCGCGCATGATCATCCGCCCGGCGGCGACCACCCTCCCCCGACGAACAATATCCCGCCTCCGACAAACAACAATCCGCCCGGGCCGCTGCGCGGGTATGTCGGCGGATTGGTCTACACAAGCTCAAGTGAGGGCGAATATTACTCGAGTCACGGTGAGAACGGTGAGCATGGCGTAAGCTACGAAGGCCCGACCAATATCGATCCCGTCACCGGAACCGCCGAAATCACCCTCGACACCGCCAACAAGCGCGTCCAGGCTCGTCTGGACACCTACCGTTACGATCAGAACAACCCGTTCACGCAACTCACCGAGACGATGCACGAGTTGTTTCAGTTCGGATCCAAGGGATCGACCGGCCCCGCTGACAGCGTCTATGTAGACAAAGATAATTTCTACGCGAACACGCCCGAGAACCACGAGGTCAACGGCAAGAAGGTCAGCGGCATTCTGGTTTCCGGCAACGGCATCGCGACACACGAGGTCGTTGCCGATGCAATTCCGAACCTGACACCGTGCCAGTGTGACTACACACGCTGGGGTTTCTGGATGGCTGATGAAAGCGATACCAGCACCAGTGCGCCTACATCATATAAGACAACCGTCGGCACCTGGGTCGCCGGTCGGCCCGTGGGCAGTATCGGCGACGTGCCGACGACAGGCGCCGCAACCTACACCGGCCATGTCGTCGCCAATGTGAATAATGCAGGATTCGTCGCCGGCGGGTTCTCGAACACCGTCAATTTCGGGGCGCGCACTGGCGCGGTGAGCGTGACCAATCTCGACGGCACGAACTATTCCGGCACCGTGAACTTCAACACCGACCCGCGCAATTTCGGCGGCACGCTCAACGGCGATACCGGCAGCCGTCAGATGGCCATCGACGGCAGCTTTTTCCAGGGCGTGAATAACCCAGTCGGCGAGATGGGCGGACGGGTCGGAATCTCCGGCGCCGACGGCTATCTCGGCAGCGGCATTTTCGCGGCTACCAAACAGTGACAGCACCCGCGTAAATGCTGGTGCGTCCCCGCGCTGGATGCGGGTGTTTCTACTGGCCGGGCGTCCAGGGCTGATAATCGCCGGTCGCCTTCGGACGGCGGCCGCTCGCCAGCGTCGAGCCGGACGGTCGATAGGCCGCCGGTGTCCCCGTCATGTTCGGCACATGCGGCTTCTGCCATTCGCGCGGCTGGTAGTCTTCCTTGGTCGGCGGAACATCGACAACGTGATGAATCCAGCCATGCCACTCCGGCGGAATATGGGTGGCTTCCGTGTAACCATTATAGATCACCCAGCGGCGCTCGAAGCCAAGCGCCGGGTCGATCCGTCCGCCTCGCGTCCGGTAATAGCAGTTACCCTCGCTGTCCCTGCCGACGAGTTCACCGAACCGCGCCGTCCAAAGCTGAGTACCGAAAGTCTGGCCGTTCCACCAGGTAAAAAGCTTGAGGAAAAACTGCTTCATTGCCGGAAATCCGTCGCAGGGGGTGTCACGAACCCCCGCAAGGGCTCGCGCGATTATCATTCTGTTTCGATTTGATGACATCCCGCCGCAGCCTTGTCCAGCCAAACGCGGCCAAATAGCGCGGACCCTGCCGCCGCCCGCAGCGCTAAACGGGCGTGAATTATAGCGTTTTCGAGCGCAGCATGTCCTCGGGCCAGACCGGAGGATGGAATCCGGTTCATGTGAAGAAAACGCGTCAAAACATAAAGAAAGATGGAGCCCTTCACCGCTTCCATGAAGTGGCGGAGGACTCTAGCGGGTTGCGCCTTCGGCTCGCACGTCTTAGAGCCTCTTAACGCGTTTTCTTCACGCGAACCGGTATCCACTTCGCTCGAAAACGCTATAACCCATTCTATTATCCAAGCCCGGTCCGGCGCTGATCGCGCGGGCCGCAGGCTCAGCAATGGCAGGCCGCAGACGCTCCGCTGTTGTTGACTGGCTCCCGAAAACTTTGAATGTTGCCTCTCAGGCAGGAAAGAATAAAGGCTGCGAAATGTCCGAAGTCGTCAACAACATGGAAAAACATCGCTACGAACTCGAAGTGGACGGGCTCGTTGCCGCGACCTACTACCGATTCCTGGATGGTGTCCTCGTCTTCACCCACACTCAGGTGCCGCCCGAACTCGAAGGCAAGGGCGTCGGTTCGGAACTGGTGAAGGGCGCGCTGGATCAGGTGCGCGCGGATAAATTCAGGGCCAGCGCTCAATGCCCCTTCGTGAAAGCCTGGCTCGAGAAGAATCCGGATTACGCTGATCTGCTGCGCCCGAATTTGTGAGGCAACGAGAGACCTGAGTTCCGCTTCTGATTCAATCAGAAGCGGATTTCACATGCTGGCTTAACGCCGTTTCTTTTCGCGAACCGGCGTCCACTTCGTTCCGAATCCTAGAGCTAACTTCGTCTGTCGGATTACTGCTTCATGTCGGGCGGCAGCTTGCCCCCGTTGGCCGCGAGCTGAGCCATCATCTGCTTATGCAGCCAGACATTCATCGCCGCGGAATCGTTGGTATCGCCCGGATATTTCAGATCCTTCGCCAGCTCCTTGCGCGCGCTCAGGCTGGAGTCGACATCAAGCGCCTTCATCAGATCAACGATCGAGGTTCGCCATGCCAGCTTCTCCTTCTTGGCGGCGACAGCCTTGTCGAGAATGGCCGCGACGTCGACGCTCTTGGCGGACGAGCCCTCCGGCGAAGGCGCAGTACCGCTGCCTGACTCTCCCGCCGGTGTTGCCGCTTCAGCGTGCGAGCCGAAGATGGCGCCCATGATCTTTCCAAATATGCTCATTATGCCGCTCCCAATAGCTTTGGCCTTGTGCCGACTACAAAGCGGAAATCCCGCATCTGTTTCCGCCGGATCGTCAAAAGAGTAACCGGCTCACCGCGGCTTGCCAATGCGAACGATGCCGGCCTCCCCCGGCTTCCATCCGCCCCAAAGCCAAAGGTAGAAAAGTCACTCAACCGTGAGCAACTAAGACCACGGATCGGAATTAGAATGGTGACAATACAGGTCGCGGCAGGACCAGGTTGCTTGCCTTCGCGTCTGGTCTTGATCGTGATCGTTTCCGAAGGGGCGACCTCGCCGCCTTCCGGCGGCCAGAGATCGACCCCGCGAAAGGGAGACAACGAACATGGCCACCTCTTATCCTGTCGACGTCACGTCGCACTCGGGAATGGCCGGCGCGGACAGACCTGTGGTCCGTCACATCGGCTTATCCGATCTGTTCGATGCATTGCGGCTGGGCTGGGAAGACTTCAAAGCGGTTCCCAGCCACGCCATCGTCCTGTGTGTCATCTATCCCGTGATCGGCATCGTTCTGGCGCGGATAGCGCTTGGCTACTCGGTCTTGCCGATCCTGTTCCCGCTCGCCGCCGGCTTCGCCCTGATCGGGCCGTTCGCGGCGCTCGGCCTATACGAACTGAGCTATCGGCGCGAACTCGGAAAAGAAGCCTCCGCCTGGCATGCGTTCAGCGTGCTGCGGGCGCCGTCGTTCGGGTCGATGCTCGGACTGGGCGGTCTGCTGCTGGTCATCTTCTTTATATGGCTGGCGACAGCTCGCGCGATCTATGTGTCCACTTTCGGCAACACCCCGGCGGCGGTCATTCCCGATTTCTTCACGCAGGTTTTCACCACGACCAAAGGCTTGCAGATGCTCATGATGGGCGTCGGCGTCGGATTCCTGTTCGCAGCCGTGGCCTTGTGCATCAGCATTGTGGCGTTCCCGCTGATGCTTCATCAACACGCTGACATGACGGATGCCATTTTGACGTCGTTGCGCGTGGTGGCGAAGAACCCGATAGCGGCGGCGGAATGGGGCCTGATCGTTGCCGTGCTGCTGACGCTCGGGTCGATCCCCTTCTTCCTGGGCCTCACGGTCGTCATGCCGCTGCTCGGTCATGCGACGTGGCATCTCTATCGCAAGGCGATCGAGAGTCCTTTAACCTCGTCGGCGCACGAGCCTCGTGAAACGGAGAAGGAAAAACGCTACGCAGCCGATTTCCCGTCCGTCTTGTTCCCGCCTTACGGGCGCAAGCACCGGTTCTTCGATAGTGCGGATTGATCGGAAGACGTTCGCTCTCGCAAAGGCCGCCTCGATGCCAATCGAGGTGGCCGTTGCGTGTCGACAGTCCTCAGGCGAGATTCCTGGGCAGACCATAGCCCCAATGCGGACGCGAATACCGTCAGGGTTGAAAGCGCCGGACCCGCGTTAACGCGTTCCTTTTGGCTGAGAAACGCGCTACCCCTTCGTCCATGACACAGTTTGAATCCTCCCGCGCCACCGTCCATATCGTCGGCGCCGGCCTGGCCGGCTCGGAAGCGGCCTGGCAGGTCGCCGCTCAGGGCGTTCGGGTCGTGCTGCACGAGATGCGGCCCCACCGGATGACCGCGGCGCACCGGACCGGTGGCCTTGCGGAACTGGTCTGTTCAAATTCGTTCCGGTCCGACGATGCTTCCAACAATGCGGTCGGACTCCTCCATGCGGAGATGCGCCGGCTCGGATCGCTGGTCATGCGATGCGCCGATGCCAATCAGGTTCCTGCAGGCGGCGCGCTCGCGGTGGATCGCGACGGCTTTTCCGCCGCGGTCACCGAAGCTCTCGACAACCATCCGCTGATCGAGATCGACCGTGCCGAGATCGACGGCCTGCCGCCCGCGGACTGGGGCAACGTCATTGTCGCCACGGGGCCGCTGACCTCGACGCCTCTCGCGGCTGCGATCCGCGCACTGACCGACGAGTCCGCCCTCGCCTTCTTCGATGCGATCGCACCCATCGTCCATCGCGACTCCATCGATATGTCGAAAGCCTGGTTCCAGTCCCGCTATGACAAGGCTGGTCCTGGCGGCAGCGGCGCCGATTACATCAATTGTCCGCTGAGCGAAGCGCAGTATCACGCCTTTGTGGACGCGCTGCTCGAGGGCGAGAAGGTCGACTTCAAGGACTGGGAGACCGCGCCCCCCTACTTCGACGGCTGCCTGCCGATCGAGGTCATGGCCGAACGCGGCCGGGAAACGCTGCGCTATGGTCCGATGAAGCCGGTCGGCCTCACCAATCCGCACGATCCCGCCACCAAGCCCTACGCCGTCGTCCAATTGCGCCAGGACAACAAGCTGGGCACGCTTTACAATATCGTGGGCTTTCAGACCAAACTGAAGCATGGCGCGCAGACGCGAATCTTTCGCACCATTCCCGGCCTTGAAGGCGCGGAGTTTGCCCGCCTCGGCGGCCTGCATCGCAACACATTCCTGAACTCGCCAAAGCTTCTTGACGTCCGGTTGCGGCTGCGCGCCGAGCCACGGCTGCGCTTCGCGGGACAGATGACCGGATGCGAAGGTTACGTGGAATCCGCCGCTATCGGGCTGCTCGGGGGACTCTACGCGGCAGCCGATGCACGATCATGCACGCTTGAAGCCCCGCCGCAGACGACGGCGCTGGGCGCGCTGCTCGGCCACATCACCGGCGGCCACATCGAGACCATCGACACGGGCCCCCGCTCGTTCCAGCCGATGAACATCAATTTCGGATTGTTTCCTCCGCTCGCCGATCCGCCAACCAGGAAGCCTGACGGCACGCGCCTGCGCGGCAATGAAAAGACGATCGCAAAGAAACAGGCGATCTGCGCGCGCGCGCTGTCGGATCTCGATCGCTGGATCGCGGATGCGCTTCGTCCGGCAGCCGCGGCATAGGTTCAACACGGCACCTCCAGGATTATCATGCCCCTTCCGAAGCAGGACGCAGCATTCCTGTCCACGAACTGGACCGAAGGAGTCCTACTGAAACGCGACGTGTTTTCGACGGTGGAGCGCGGGCGTTTTCGGACAACCTCCGGCGAGGCCGACGCGGTGCTGCGGCGGCTGGATCAGGTGCCGTGGTGGTCGTATGTTGTCGCGAGGCATTTGTTCGAACGTGAGCGCGAGGCGCTGACGCTCGCTCGCGATCTCGGCGTCGGTCCAAGGCTGTTGTGGAGCGGACGCAGCGCGTTGGTGCGAGACTTCATCGATGGCGTGGCGCTGCATCTCGCGAGACCCCACGGCGACCCATCCTACTTCCGCTCGGCCAAGGCGGCGTTGCGCAAGCTGCATCGCGCCGGCATCTGCCACAATGATCTTGCCAAGGAGCAGAACTGGCTGCGCGGCAGCGACGGCAACGCCTACCTGACGGACTTCCAGCTTGCTGCTTGCTTCAAACGGCGATCGCGCCTGTTTCGCATCGCGGCTTACGAAGACCTGCGGCATCTTCTCAAGCACAAGCGCACCTATGCGCCCAACGCCCTGACGCCACGCGAGCGCAAGATGCTCGCGCGCAAGTCGGTCATCGCGCGTGTATGGCTGATGACCGGCAAGAAGGTCTACCAGGTCATCACGCGCGGCCTGTTCAGTTTCACCGACCGCGAAGGCGGCGGCCGGCGTCTCGTCAACGACGCTCCCGTGCTGGTCGCGCGCATCAGGGAAAATCCCGCGGTGCGCGACGCCGCCATCGTTGCCTTCGCTGACCGCCGCAGCGGCGTCGGGCTTTACGCCTTTGTCGAGGCAGACCTGCCCGGACTCGAAGCGCGGTTGCGCTCCACGCTTGCCGCCGCAGGCGAGCCGAAACCGCCCGAGCACATCCAGATCGTGGCGCGCCTTCCACGCGGCGCCGGCGGCAAGGTGCGCACCGAAATCCTGCAACTCATCGCCATGAACCAGATCGACCTGATCGAGCCGTTGATCACGAGTCCCGCGGATCGCGAGTTCTTGCGCGGCATTCTTGAGAGCCGAAAAAACCTGCGCGACCGCTTCAATTTCGAATCGACCGACCAGGCCTTGCCGTCCTGATCCTGCTCAACCGCGAAATGCCTTCGAGCGCGACGCTCGCCACATGGTCCATAGGACACGCAACCGCGATATCGGCCGTGGCATGAAGGGATTAATGCCAGCGCCGCCGACATCGTCCAGTGCGCGGCGCACAAGCGCGAGCGGAAGATAGACACCGCGAGAATCTGGCGGCAGGTCGGACAGCAGGCCCAGCGCCACCTTCAGATGCGATCGCGCTTCCTCAGCCAGTCCGCGAATCGCCGCGCGAACCGAAGGCGCGTCTCGCCCCGTGAACATCTGTTCCAGATCGACGCCGTGCTGCTCCAGCAGCTTGAGCGGCACATAGGACTGCCGCCGCGAAGCGTAGAAACCGAAGTTCGCGATCACCCGCGCCATACCGCAGGCAAGACCGGCGTGTCGCGCGAGATGATCCGTCTCGTCCGGCCGCTGTCCGATGGTACGCGAGGAGAGCGAGAACAGCGCGCACGACGTATCAGCCAGATATTGTTCCAATGCCGCGATGTCCGGCATCGGATCGTTGTAGAGATCGAACTGATGCACCTCGATCAGACGCTGCAACAGCGCGACCGGAAGATCGTGCTCCCGGATCGCGAGCAGGAGTTCCGCCGCGACCGGATTGCCTTCGACGCCGCCGTGTCCCGCGCCCGCGAGCATATCCATCCACCATTGCAGGCGGACTTCTCCCGCCAACGGCTGGGTGATCTGCTCCCTCACCCTGACGATCTCGACGTTGAACGCGTAAAGCGCCAGCAGCGCGCGGCGGCTACGGAGCGGCGCGAACAACGTCGTCGCATAGTTGCCGAAGTCGTGGGTGCGCACCAGTTCCGCACAAAACGCAGCGGACGTGTTCCTTGTTGTATCGTTCATGACATCGCAATCACGCGCGCCACGGAGCGCGTCGATATGATGCTCGCCACAATACAGCAATCAGCGCCATCAGGCGCTGCCGATGCGGTGAGGTTTTCATGGTACGGCTATCAGCGCCGTCAGGCGCTGCCGATGCGGTGAGGTCTTCATGGTACGGCTATCAGCGCCGCCGCCACCCTGCGCCGCTCGCCCAGCATGATGTTGTATGTGCGAATCGCCGGACCCGTGAGCATGGTGTCCACGCCGATGCTCACGCGGCGCAGGGCCGCGCGCAGCTCGGGAGGAACAAGCCACACATTTATTCCGGTGCCGATCAGCAACGTGTCGATGGCGGCCGAGCCTTCGAACACGCGCGCCAGAGCATGACGGTCGATGTCATCCGCTCGCGCTACCGGCCACGCCCATACACCGTCGGGCAGGCAAAGCAGCGAGCCGCGATGCGACATGGTATCGAAACGAAAGCCGCCGTTGCCATAGGCTTCGATCGCGGCGGGCCGCGGAAGGTGCGGCACCTCCGGCGGAGCAGCGCTCACGGCTTTGCTGGTTTCGCGGACTTGGCCAGCTTCTCGGACTTGACCGGCTTTTCGGGTTTGGCAGGCTTTTCCTCGACATCGGCGCGGCTCTCGCCCACGCCGAGATAGATCAGGATCGGAGCCGCGATAAAGATCGAGGTGTAGGTGCCGACCAGCACCACGCCGAACGTCATCACCGCGGTGAAACTGTGGATCGCAGGTCCGCCGAACAGCAGCAAAGCGAGCAGCGCCAGCGTCACCGTGACGTGCGTGATGATCGAGCGCGAAAGCGTCGAGTTGATCGATGCGTTGAGCAGTTCGGGCATCGGCATTTTCTTGTAACGCCGGAGGATCTCGCGGATCCGGTCGTAGATGACGACCGTGTCGTTCAGCGAGTAGCCGAGAATTGTCAAAAGCGCCGCGATGCTGGTGAGGTCGAAGTCGACCTGCGAAATCGACATGAAGCCGATCGTCAGCACGATATCGTGCACGTTGGCGATCATCGCGCCGAGCGCGAACTGCCACTCGAACCGGAACCAGAGATAGACCAGAATGCCGATGATCGCCAGGATCAGACCGATCATGCCGTAGGCGAGCAATTCGCCAGACACGCGGGGTCCGACCACCTCGACCCGACGATAGTTGACGGTTTCGCCCAACGCGCCGCGCACCTTCTGCACGGCTTCCTGCTGCGCCGCGTCTCCGCCCGGCTGCTCGGCGACGCGGATCAGCACATCCGTCGGGCCGCCGAACTGCTGAAGCTGGACCTCGCCCAGATCGAGCTTGCTCAGCGTCGCGCGCATGCTGGCGATATCAACCTCGCCAGACTTGGCCTGCACCTCGAGCAGCGTGCCGCCCTTGAAATCGATGCCGAAATTCAGGCCATGCGTGAAGAACAACGTGATCGCGACGATCGAAAGCACGGCGGAAATCGGAAAGCTGATGCGACGGAAGCGCGTGAAATCGAACTTCGTGTCGTCCGGAATGATCCGCAGCGACGGCAGCAGGCCGAAGCAGCTGACGATGGTCAGTACAACGATGAGGGCACCGAGCCCGATCAAAATCCATTGAGTCACAGCCGGCTCCGCGTCATCAAATCGGCACGGTTTGCGGCCGCTTCCAGCGCACCCACGTTGCGACGATCAGCCGGGTCACCTCGAAGGCGGTGAACACCGTTGTAATGATGCCGATGCCGAACGTCACCGCAAAGCCGCGAACAGGACCGGTGCCGATATAGAACAGCACAGCGGCGGCGATGAAGGTCGTGATGTTGGAATCCAGAATCGTCGCCAGCGCCCGCTTGAAGCCGGCGTCGATGGCCGAAATCGCGGTGCGGCCGGCGCGCAGTTCCTCGCGGATACGCTCGTAGATCAGTACGTTCGAGTCCACGGCGATGCCCACCGTCAGAACGATGCCGGCTATACCGGGCAGCGTCAGCGTCGCGTTCAACAACGACAGCACGCCGAAAATCATGGCGACGTTGATGGCGACCGCGATATTCGCGATCACCCCGAAAAACCGGTACGTCAGCAGCATGAACAGGATCACCATGATCGAGCCGACATAGGCGGCAAGCTCGCCCTGTTCGATCGAGTCCTGTCCGAGCCCCGGTCCGACGGTGCGCTCCTCGATGATCGTCAGCGGCGCCGGCAGCGCGCCGGCGCGCAGCAGGATCGCGAGGTCATTTGCCTCCTGCACCGTGAAATTACCGGAGATCTGACCCGAACCGCCGGTAATCGGCTCGCGGATGACCGGCGCCGAGATCACCTCGTTGTCGAGAATGATGGCGAACGGCTGTCCGACGTTTTCGGTCGTCGCCTGCGCGAATTTTCTCGCACCGTTGCTGTTGAAGCGGAACGTCACGATCGGCTCGCTGGTGCGCGAATCGAACCCCGGTTGGGCGTCGGTCAGATCTCCACCGGAGACGAGCACCTGCTTCCGGACCACGTAAGGCGTCTTGGGCGCCTGCGAACTCATCAGCACTTCGGAATCGCCGGGCACCCGCCCCTGTGCGGCCTGATCAGGCGGAATGCTGGAATCGACCATCCGGAAGTCCATCTTGGCGGTTTTGCCGAGGATTTCCTTCAGCCGCGTCGGGTCCTGCAATCCCGGCACCTGCACCAGAATGCGGTCGGCGCCCTGACGCTGGATCAACGGCTCGACGGTGCCGAGTTCGTTGACGCGCTTCTCGATGATCTGAATCGACTGTTCGACCGACTGGCGGATACGGTCCGTGACGGCGGCCTGCGGCACGGTCATGCGGATCACGCCGTCAGCGCTGCTGACTTCGAGGCTGCGCTGGCCGCTGGAGCCGAGCAGACCTCCCAGCGGTTGCGACAGTTCACGCAATTTGGCTAGCGCGGTCTGGAATTCCTCTTCCTTGCTGATACGGACCTCGACGGCGCCGTTCTTGGCGGCAAGGCCGGTATAAGCGATCCGGGCGTCGCGCAGCGTCTTGCGCGCGTCATCGCGAACCTGATCGAGTTTCTCTTTCTTGACGTAGTTGGAATCGACCTCGAGCAGCAGATACGAGCCGCCCTGAAGGTCAAGACCTAGCACGAGGTGGCGCTGCGCCCATTTCGGCCATGTCTTGACCTGCGCCTCCGGAAAGAAGTTCGGTACGGCGCACAGGCAGATCGCGAGAGCGGTCACGATGATCGTCAGCGCCTTCCACCGCGTAAAGTACAGCATCGAGATAACTCGTCAGATTCGAGGAATGATCACCTAGCTCGCGGCGGTGTCGTCCCTGGAGCCATTTCCTTTAGCGCCATCGGCTTTGGCGGCTCCCTTTGCCGCTTCACCTTTGGCGGGTTCGCCCTTCGCGCGAACGATCGAAATCATCTGACGCATCTGCCGTACCCGGACGCCATCAGCGATTTCGAACTCGATCTGCTCGTCATCCACCACCTTGGTGACCTTTCCGACCAGGCCGCTCGATGTGATGACGGTGTCACCGCGACGAATGTTCTTCACCAGTTCGGCGTGCTCTTTCGCCTTCTTCTGCTGGGGCCGGATGATCAGGAAATACATGATGATGAAGATCAACGCGAACGGCAGCAGCGACATCAACAGGCTGTTGGCGTCGCCGGAGCCGGCGGCCTGAGCAAAGGCGGGGGTAATGAACATACGGGCCATTCCTTGGGATCAGACCGGCGAGAGCACAGAGTCGGGCCGATCAAGAGCAAATTCGCGCGGACTATAACGGCCACGGTCCCAATTGCAACGCCGCCAGCCCCTTGATCGAGCCACATTATTCCGCGGCTTGCGGGAGCGCGGTCGCCCCGCTAAGGGTGCGCGGTCGGGAAAGACAAAGATGGCCAGAAAGTCGCGGAAAACCAGCCTTCGAAAGCCCCCTCTCCAAACGCCCGGGGCCCGTTCCGTTCCTCGGGCCGGCGCGACGAAAGGTCCGAAAGCGGCCGCGAGGCGAGATGCCGCGGACCGGATCGCCCGCGCTCTCGAAACGATCGCCGCCGCCATGACCGCCGCCACCGAGCAGATCGACAATCACGCCGTCATGACCCGAGCCGATGCATTCGTCTGGCATCCCGACGGTCGATTGACGCCGGTTTCGCAGGTCAGCCGCGTCGATCTCACCCTGCTCAAGGGCATCGACCGGATGCGCGATATCCTGATGGAAAACACTGCCCGCTTCGCCAGGGGCCTGCCCGCGAACAACGCCCTGCTCTGGGGTGCGCGCGGCATGGGCAAGTCGTCGCTGGTGAAGGCGGCACATGCCAGCATCAACGCCGAGGCCGGCGGACGGCTCAAGCTGATCGAAATTCACCGCGAGGATATCGAGAGCCTGCCCGGCCTGATGGAACTGCTTCGCTCATCCGAGTTTCGTTTCATCGTCTTCTGCGACGACCTGTCCTTCGACGGCAATGACGCTTCATACAAATCGCTGAAGGCCGCCCTCGAGGGCGGCATCGAGGGGCGGCCCGACAACGTCATCCTGTACGCGACGTCAAACCGCCGTCATCTGCTGGCGCGCGACATGATCGAGAACGAGCGATCGACGGCGATCAATCCCGGCGAGGCCGTCGAGGAAAAGGTTTCGCTGTCCGACCGCTTCGGCCTCTGGCTCGGCTTTCACCGCTGTAGCCAGGATGAGTATCTCGCGATGGTGCGCGGCTATTGCTCCCACTTCGGCATCAGGCTCGACGACGCCGAACTGGAGCGGGAGGCGCTGGAATGGTCAGCCACGCGCGGCTCGCGTTCCGGCCGGGTTGCCTGGCAATTCACGCAGGAGCTTGCGGGACGGCTCGGCGTGCGGCTCGCGGCGAGATAGCCTTCGAGCTTATTCTGCGGATGTAGCGCGGCACAGTTGATGCGCTGCTGAACGGGGACCGCCTACGCGCAGCGATCGTTTCGGTCCCGGATCGGCAAAGCATCGCAAGCGCAACGCACCGCCTCCGGGGCATCCAGCCTCATGCGCCGTTCAGGAAGTTCAACGGGTCGACCGGCGTCGATCCTTTTCGGATCTCGAAGTGAAGCTGCGGCGACCCCGCCTCGCCGGACTGGCCCGACTTGGCGATGACCTGGCCGCGCCTGATGGAATCTCCGCGCTTCACCATCAATTCACGCGCATGGGCATAGGCGGTCACGTAGCCGTTGGAGTGCCGAACCAGGACCAGATTGCCGTAGCCTTTAAGTTCGTTGCCGGCATAAGCAACGACTCCGTCCTCGGCGGCCTTGACCGGCGTACCCTCGGGCACTGCGACATTGATGCCGTCATTGGATTTCCCGTTGGTCCGGGCGCCATAGGCCGTGATCACGCGGCCACGCACAGGCCAGCGGAAAGTCGGCAAAGCGCCGGTCGCCTCCGCGGCTTTCACCGAAGGTTTAACCACGGCCGCTTCAGGCGTCGCGGTCGCAGCCGCAAGGTTGACCTTCTGAACCGGACCTGCGGTCGCGGCGGCGGCGTGAACCACGGGTGCGGGCGCGGGCTTGGGTGCAACGGCGGGAGGCGCGGCCGGAGCGGCGACAGGTTGCGCGGACACCGCGGCGACCTTGGTCGGCACCGTGATCCTGGTGCCGATCTTCAGCTTCGCGCTCGGTGGTAATCCGTTCGCGCGTGCAAGTTCCCCGACAGAAATGTGATTGCGGCGGGCGATGTTCATCAGCGTGTCGCCGCGATTGACGTGATGGGTGGCGCCGGACGCAGCCGTAGCGACGACCGCCGGCTTCGCGGCCGGAGCCGGCTGGGTTTCCGCCACCGCTGCGCGCTTCGGAATGATCAGCCGCTGGCCGGGCTGCAACTGGCGAGGACCCCGGTAGCCATTGGCCTTGAGAATTTCAGCGCTGGACACGCCATACCGGCGCGACAGTCCTTCCAGCGTATCGCTGGTCCCGACAATGATCGGCGTGCCGCCCTTATGATTCCAGCCGTCCCGCGCCGCGACAGCGGGGGCAGACTCGATCGCACGCGCGGGAGGCGTATATGAACCGGGACCGCGCCCGCTCACCGACACGCTCGATGCCACCGGATAGGACTTCGGCGTCGAGATCGGCGGAAGCGGCTGGGATTGATAGTCGGAGTGGGGCCGATACGGGGGCCGCGAATATTGGTGCAACTCGCGGCGCTCCACCGGAGCCGCAGGCGCCGCGGCCACCGTGCCGGTGGTCTCTCGCTGCCAGCCAAAGCGATTTGATTGCTGCGGACCGCTGTCCAACTGCGCGAGGCGCGTCGACATATCCGCGCTGCACCCGGCAAAACCGATCGACACCAGCGCCAGCACCGCTACCTGCGGTACGCGGCGCGAGCAAAGCAACTCGACGACACGGGACATGGTTACTCACTCGTACGCAACACGACTAAATTTGAATAAACACCGTCCCAGTAAACAAAGCCTTTCACCGTGACACGTCACGGCCTCGAAAGTTAACATCGCCGGACAAACTGATTACGGCCGCGGCCGAACCTCGGACCCGATAGGATCAGAGCTCGCGGGCGATGCCCGGCAGCGCCGGCACGAAGCGGACGTCGATCAGCTCTTTGCGGATCATTCCGGCGGGGGCGCGCCGCAGCAGGATCAGGGTCTGCCGTCCGCTCTGCGGTCCGACAGGCGCGATCAAAAGCCCGTCGGGCTCAAGCCTGGCCGTCAGCGCCTCCGGTATCTGCTCCATCGCCGCGGTCACCATGATGCGGTCGAACCGCCCTGCCTCGCCAGGAATGTCGAAGCCGTCACCCAGCAGAACCTCGACGTTGTCGTAGCCGAGATGCTTCAACCGGGCGCGCGCGCGATCGGCGAGCACGCGATACCGCTCGACCGTCACGACCTCGCGGCAGAGGCGCGACAGGATCGCGGTCTGGTAACCCGAACCCGTGCCGATCTCCAGGACCCGTTGATCGTCCCCTAATTCCAGCCGCTCGGTCATGTAGGCCACGACGAACGGCTGGCTGATGGTCTGGCCGCAGGCGATGCCGAGCGCGGTGTCGCACCATGCGTCCTCGCGATCGCCCTGTTCGACGAAAGCATCGCGCGGGACGTTATCCATCGCGCGGAGCACACGCTGATCGCTGATGCCGCGTCGCCGCAGGTTAAGCTGAAACATCATCTTTTCAGGCGGCGGATGATCGGCGGGGGGCATGACGGGCGAACTCTCGAGCGCCGGCGCTTGGCCGAGCGGTTATCATTAACGCAATCTGCGCAGATCACCCACCTCGTCAATCCGGCGAGGCAAGTATTTGTTCCGGCGAAGAACCGGCGTGACGAATTCCGCCGGTCCGGGAATCTCCCGATTTGCAGCGCGGCATGCTGGTGCGACAACCTTGCCCTAGGCGACAACACGGATTGCGTTCGGTCGCATAATTTGCGACCCTGCGTTGGTGACAAGGCGGGATTTCCAACATGGAATCAGCGAAGCCATCCGGCGGCTCCGTATTCCTCGTTGAAGACGAGGTTATGATCCGCATGATGGTTGCGGATATGCTGGAGGAACTCGGCTATAGCATCGCCGCCGAGGCTGGCGACATCGAGCAGGCTCTCCAACTCGCGCGTACGACGAACTTCGACATCGCGATTCTCGACGTCAACGTCAACGGGAAGCTGATTTCTCCCGTGGCGGAGGTCATCGAAGGCCGCAACCGTCCGTTCATCTTCGCCACAGGCTATGGCACGCAAGGGCTTCCGCCGGAGTATTGCAACCGGCCGTCCGTGCAGAAACCCTTCCAGATGGATGGCCTTGCCGCCGTGATCCGAAGCACGCTCAAGGGCAGCGCCGTGGCCTGAGACAGAGCCTTTCCGCTTCTGATGAAATCCGAAGCGAGATTGATCCGACGTGGATTGCAGGCGTCCTACTTGAGCTTCGCGGTGAGGATCGCGGCGAACGCTTCGTCGGTGCGATCCAGCCGCAGCGGCGTCACGGAAACACATTGCCCCGCGATCGCCGCGAGATCGGAGCCCGACGCGGGAGTGTCCGCATCGTCGGCCTTCTCGAACCCGATCCAGAAATACGGGTTGCCGCGGCCGTCGCGGCGCTCGTCGATCTTGAGAAAACCGAGATTGCGCTTGCCCATCCGCGTCACCAGCACCCCCGCCACATCCTCCGGCGCGCAGGCCGGAAAATTGACGTTGACCACCGTGTTCTTCGGGATGCCGATCTCGATCACCCTGCGGAGGATTTGCGGCGCGAACGTCCGCGCGGTTTCCCACACCGGCCTGTCGCCGGTTTCCATGCTGAACTCCTGCGACAGCGCGAAAGACGGCAGTCCGAGCATCGTGCCTTCGAGCGCCCCCGCGACGGTGCCGGAATACACCACATCCTCGGCGAGGTTGCGGCCGCGATTGACGCCGGACAGCACGAGATCAGGCGCTTTGTCGGCGAGGATGTAGCGTGATCCCATGATGACGCAATCGGTCGGTGTGCCCTTCACCGCGAAATGGCGGGGTCCGATCTGGCGCAGCCGCAGCGGATCGTTGAGCGTCAGCGAATGCGAGACCCCGGACTGATCGTGCTCGGGCGCGACCACCCAGACATCATCGGACAGGTCTTTTGCGATTTGCTCGATGATTTCGAGGCCCGGCGCGTAAATGCCGTCATCGTTGGTACAGAGAATCCGCATTCGTAAGAGCGCCTCTTTCGGTCGCCGCGAGAGCGTTTTCGAGCGAAGGGATACCGGTTCGCGTGAGGAAAACGCGTCAAATCAAAACCAAGAGCCCCGCTTCTGATTCCATCAGAAACGGAAAGGCTCTAGTCGTTCGGGGACACCTCATATCCGGCCCGGCCGGGACTGGCAAACCTGACGTTCCGCCTGCGCCGGCGGATTTTACGCCGTCCTCACCGGGTCTGTCCCGGTGATCCACTCTTTCAGTTGAACCGCAAGCAAGACGTGGATGGCCGGAACAAGTCCGGCCATGACGCTGACGCTGGGCCTGACGGCAGTGGCTACATATCTTTCGCGATCACCTTCAGGCCGCCCATGTAGGGCTGCAAGACATCGGGCACGGCGATGGAGCCGTCGGCCTGCTGGTAAGTCTCCATCACCGCGATCAGCGCGCGACCCACGGCAGTGCCGGAGCCGTTGAGCGTGTGGACGAAGCGCGGCTTGCCGTCGCTGCTGCGATAGCGCGCGTCCATGCGTCGCGCCTGGAAATCGCCGCACACCGAGCAGGACGAAATCTCGCGATAAGCGCCGCCCTCTCCTTGTCCCGGCATCCACACCTCGATGTCGTAGGTCTTCTGCGAGGCGAAGCCCATGTCGCCGGTGCACAGCGTCATCACGCGGTAATGCAGGTCGAGCCGGCGCAGCACTTCTTCCGCGCATGACAACATGCGCTCGTGCTCGTCCTTGGATGTTTCCGGCGTGGTGATCGACACCAGCTCGACCTTGGTGAACTGATGCTGGCGGATCATGCCGCGGGTGTCGCGACCGGCAGCGCCCGCTTCGGCGCGAAAACACGGCGTCAACGCGGTGAAGCGCAGCGGCAGTTCTTTTTCATCGAGGATGGATTCGCGGACGAGATTTGTGAGCGGGACTTCGGCAGTGGGGATGAGCCAACTCGTCGAGACGGGCAACTGCTCCCGCAACTTTACGAAGTCGGGCATAGCTACGTTCGACCAACCTAGAACACCCTGCTCTTCGATGGTCCGACCTGCGAGCGCAGCCAAGGCATATCTGGCAATCGCTTCTGGACTTTCTCGCGTCTCAGCGTCCAACTCGTCGTAGAGCAAATTGCCGCCGATTGGGCTCCGGGCCAGAAACTGGTCTTCTCGAAACTTCGGCAATTGCGCGGTGCCAAACATCGCGTCGTCACGCACCAGCAAAGGCGGGTTGACCTCGGTGTAGCCGTGCTCGCCGGTGTGGACATCGAGGAAGAATTGCCCGATGGCGCGTTCGAGTCGCGCCAGCCCGCGCTTCAGCACCACGAAGCGCGCGCCGGACAGTTTCGCCGCCGCCTCGAAATCCATATCGCCGAGCGCGCCGCCGAGATCGTCGTGCGGTTTCGGCGTAAACGCATAGTCGCGTTTTTTTCCGAAGATGTGATGCTGCACGTTGCCGTGCTCGTCGGCGCCGTCAGGCACCTCGTCGAGCGGCAGGTTCGGAATCTCTGCCAACAGGTTCTTCAACCCAACCTCACGCTCGATAATAAGGTTACTTCCTCCGCTGATAATATCGTGCTTAAGGCGGTCGACCTTTTCCATCAACGCCGCTACTCTGACCTCATCTTTCTCGCGCATCGCAATACCAATTTCTTTTGAAATCTGGTTCCGCGTTGACTTCCATTGCTCAACTGTTGCGATAAGGGTCCGCCGCTCTGCGTCGAATTTCAAAATTTCTTCCGAAGAAAACCGCACGCGATCTGTATCAGATAGTCTTCGCCGCTTCAGCGCGGCGTCGAACGCTTGCGGGTTGTCGCGGATCGCTTTGATGTCGTGCATGGGAGCCAGTCCAAAAGATAAAGAAGCGGCCAGACTCAGGGTGACGTCATGTCCGCGAGAACTGGCATTCAGTAGCCCGAACGGCAGCGATTGGAAATAGTCGCGCCCTACTCCGCGGGATTTCCCGCAGGCGGCGAAGTGGCGGCGGAAGCGGAGGGCCTGGCGGCCTTCTTCTCGACAATCGCCACGGCGAGGATCGAGCCCTCGTACAGCAGGAGCAGCGGCAGCGCCAACGACATCTGGCTCAGCACATCCGGCGGCGTCAGCACCGCCGCGATGACGAACGCGCCGACGATGAAATAGCGTCGCTTCTCGCGCAGGCCTTTCGACGTAACGACGCCAATCCGCCCGAGCAGCGTGAGAATCACCGGCAACTGGAAGGCGATGCCGAACGCGAAGATCAGCGACATCGTCAGCGACAGGAATTCGCCGACCTTTGGCAGCAACTGGATCTCCGCAGTTTCGGGGCCCGCCATCTGCTGCATTCCGAGCGAGAACCGCACCAGCATCGGCAGCACCGCGAAGTACACCACCGTCGCGCCGAGCACGAAGAACGCCGGGGTCGCGATCAGGTACGGCAGGAAGGCATTGCGCTCGTGCTTGTAGAGTCCGGGCGCCACGAATTTATAGATCTGCGTCGCCACGATCGGAAACGAGATGAAGGCCGCGCCAAACAGCGCGAGCTTGAGCTGGGTGATAAAATATTCGAGCAGCGCGGTGTAGATGAATTTCGAGTTTTCCGGCCCCGCGACCCAAACGAACGGCCATATCAGGATGTTGTAAATCTGCCTGGCGAAGAAGAAGCAGGCGACAAACGCCACGCCGAATCCGATCAGCGCCTTGATCAACCGGGAGCGCAGCTCGATCAGGTGATCCATCAGGGGGGCCTTGCTGGCCTCGATGTCTTCGTCGCTCATGACGCTTTGGCGCCCCTGGCCGTCTGGTCCCTGCCCTCACGCGAGATTTCCGGCGCACCCTCGGGCGGTTCAACAGCGGTTGCATCCTGATGAGCCTGCGGCGTGATCGCCAGCGGCCCGGAGGCGTTCGTCCCGGCGTCGGCCGTGAAGGTTTCAGCAGCCCCTGCTTCCGGCGCAGCCGACCCGCTTGCGGAAGCGGCATCGGAAGACACGGATGGCTTGTCGGCCCCGGTAGCAGGCTTGTCGATATCCTCCAGCCTGGGCGGCTCGCCGAGCGAGTCGGTCAGCCGGGTCATCAGGTCGCCACGGGTCAGGCCGCTGGTGGCGTCGCGCACTTCGTCGAAGGATTTTTTCAGGTCGGCCATTTCGGCCTCGCGCATGGCCTCGTTGAACTGCCCCTGAAATTCAGCCGCCATCCTGCGCGCCTTGCCCATCCACTGGCCGACCGTACGCAACACGCCCGGCAGCTCCTTGGGGCCGATCGCGATCAGCGCGACGACCCCGATGACGAGCAGTTCACTCCACCCGATGTCGAACATGAAACTTTCCGCTCACGCGAGGGCTTCGCGTCGGTTTCCGCGCCGCAGCCTACATCGCGTCTTGTTTAGGTCGCTGCCTTGAGCCCCACAGGGATCAACACGTTTCGACAGCCCTACCGCATCGTGGAAGCCGAACCTTGATGATCGCCGCGGACGTGCCGTCCTCGCGCCGGGCCGCGTCAGATGACCTTGCTGCCGGTGTCAGACCGCGCCGCGCCGGACCCATCCGCGTTGTGATTGATCGTCTTCACCGGTTCGGGCTTTTCCGCGGTTTTCTCATCGTCCTTCATGCCTTTCTTGAAGGCCTTGATGCCCTGCGCGACGTCACCCATCAGATCTGAAATCTTGCCACGACCGAACAGCAGCAGGATCACCGCGACCACCACGATCCAGTGCCAGATGCTCAGTGAACCCATCTGCAACCTCCAAGCCGGCGGCCGGCGTACGGCCAAACCTGTACGGAACGTAGGCCCGGGGATTGGCAAAAACAAGGATTCAGGTTCTCGCGAGCCGCAATAACGGCGCGGGATAGCCCGCACGGCTTCAAGCCGAAAGCGTCGCTCGCGCGCTAGAGTCTTTCACCACTTCACGGAAGCGGTGAAAGACTCTAGCTTTTTGATTTGACGCGTTTTCTTGACGCGAACCGGATTCCACTTCGCTCGAAAACGCTATAGTCAGAATACGAAGGCGGGCGGCCGTTCGAGGCCCGGCAGGATCGGAGCCGACGCGTTGAAAAGAGGCCGGCTCCCAAAATCGGACCGTGAACGGGTGACGATGACAACCCGCGGCGCGCCGTCTATGGCAAATACGCCGACCAGCCGTCCCTCGGGCGCAAGCTGCCCGTAAAGCGCATCGGGAACAATCTCGGTGGCGCCCTCCAGAATGATGACATCGTATGGGGCGCGGGCCGATGCTCCGTCGTTCGCCCTGGCCGGAATGACCGTTACGTGGCCAAGGCCGAGGCTCGCGAGATTGTCCGAGGCTTTCGTCGCCAGCGCCGGATCGCTCTCGATCGCCGTCACCCGGTCGGTGAGTTTTCCCACAAGCGCGGCGGTATAGCCGGTCGCACAGCCCACCACGAGCACGTTGTCGGTGCTCTTGATCTCGGCCGCCTGAACCATCTTTGCGACCACCATGGGCTTGAGCAGATACCGTTTCGATGTCCCTTCGCTGACGTCCAGATCAAGATCCAGATATGCCAGCGCGCGGCGATCCCCGGGGACGAAAATCTCACGCGGAAGCGCCAGCATCGCGTCGATGATCCGCAGATCGGTGACGTCGCTGGGCCGCACCTGACCGTCAACCATTTTCCCGCGAGCGGTCGAAAAGTCCGACATCGACGATCCCTCAACCCATGACAAAGTTCCCGGAGGACTAGGACACCCCCATGGTCGATGCAAGCCTTTGCTGAGCGGGCCATGTCAGCCGTCGCATTTTGTCGCAGCGTTTTCCGTTGGTTGCAGGACGCATGACGCGTGGCGGTTAGCCGATCGATTGTCCGCGCTCGTCCGGGAAGCCGGATCGGCATTTCTGCTTTGCAAGCGTCGGAGGCTTTGTTATAGGCTGCCTCTCTGCGAAGCATGCTTCGCACGTTCCCTGGTAGCTCAGCGGTAGAGCATTCGACTGTTAATCGAATGGTCGCAGGTTCGAATCCTGCCCGGGGAGCCATTTTCATGAAAACGCAAGTTGAAGAAAGAAGCCGGCAAACATCACCCGCACTATAGTCGCGGCCCGTGGATGAAAGCCTGGCCCGCGCGAACCAGTTCGCCGGAAACTCGTCCCGGCAGTCGGTCAGATACTTGCCGCAGAACACGCCGAGTTCGAGCATCTGCTTCGGAGTAAGGTCGGGCCGGAATACCGGATCGAAGTTGCGGCCGGACGGCGCCGTCAATCGATAGCGATAGCCGCTTTGCATCCTGTCGTCGACGATGATGACACGGCCCATTCGGTCAGTTTAGCGCAAGAATCGAAACGGAATGACGCCTAACGCGCGTCATCAATGAAAATCCCGGCGTCTGTTCGAACGGCCACCCTATAGCCCTTCGTTTCCGATGGAACCAAAGAGAAATCCATGATCTTGATCTGGCGCGTTTTCTTGACGCGAACCCGTGTCCACGCCGCTCGAAAACGCTATAGCTTTCGTCGCGCAATTCAAAGCAAACAGGATCGCAGCAGGCAGGATTCAGGCTTGCTGCCGAACGGCGAGCAGAGGAGATTTTGATGGCGGAAGATAACTTTGAAGTCGAAACTGAAGGTTCTGCAATCGCTGCGTTTACGCTGGCTCAATTCGCGTTCTGGGGTCTGATCGAGAGCGGGGTTATCTCAACCGAGAAGGCGGCGGATATGCTGGAACAAGGCGTAACAGCGCTTTCCAAGGGAGATCTGGCCAATCGGAAGGCTTCGCAGATGTTGCAAACCATCCTCGATATGGTGCAGCGTAATCAAAGGTCGAGCGTGAACTGAGCCTTTTCGCTTTTGATGATGGAATCAGAAGCGAGGCTGTATGATTTTTTTGACGCGTTTTCTTCACGCGAACCGGTATCCACTTCGCTCGAAAACGCTATAGAGCAGGCCCGAGGACGCGCTTCGCCTGAAAACGCCATGAACCGCCGGTGAGCGTCATGTCATCAAATATTGAACCGCTGGCGCGAGCGATGGCGGAACGGATCTGCCGGTCTCACCTCATGAATGAAGCGGAAATCCCGGACTGGGTGGACCGCCACTGGGAGATCGCGGCGGCGATGCTGGAGTCCGGCGCCATGGACGAAATGGGCGAATGGCAACCCGGGCAGGACTGGCGACAGGGACTGGAAGCATACCGCGAACGGTTGGCCGCGAAGCACGACATCGGATAAAATCCAGCCCTGACCCCTCTCGACCCCCGTCCGGGAAAAGGGCATGATCGGGATCTGGACGCCTTTCCCTCCGTCCCATCCGAAGGTCTCCGATGGACGTATTCCCCGATCAACTGAGCATCGTCACGGTGAACGCTTCACGCCCTTTGATCCGGCCTGACGGTCGCTACGCAATAGAACTGGCGACCACAGAACTCGGCTCGATCGCGTTCGAGGTCGACGAGCAAGCGCTTTACGCCCTGCGCCAGGCCATAGGTGAAATCGAGACGGAAATGAAACGGAGACCCGGAAGAGCCTGATCCGACCGGCCGAGGTTGTCACCTCCTCGTGGAGGATACGGTTTTTCGATTTCCGTCTTCACCCGAAAGCCCCTGTCAGGCATTCGCGATCTTTTCGCCGTGCAGCGTCAGTTCCTGCTGCAAGACGCTGCCGGTATGGGTCTCCTTGTTACCTGTCTTCTGAACAGCCGCGATCAGCGCGTTGAGGCCCAGCAATGTTGCAATGATGAGAATGACCATCAAGACAGCTTTGATCTTCTTTTCGTTATCCATTTCGTTCTATTCCTCTCATGACAACCGGAAAGGTGCGCCGATCGAAACGGCGCGACCGTGCGTCTGATGATGTGCGGATGAATAGGCTGATCAGGGTCACTCTCGAACAGGTGAGGTCGCCGCAGCAGGTGTTCCAGACATTATGCTGTTTTCCGGTGCTTCGCGACGGGATTTTATCGCCTCGTGCGAAATCGTTGACCCGGGTTCCGCTTTCCCGCCCCTCTTGAGCACGTCACGACCATTCGACTTTGCGGCGTCCTTTTAACGGGCGCGCAACGTTTATACGGAAAGCTTCCCTATGGCGCTTCGGGCGAAGCATGTTCCGCGGGGCTTGCCCCCCGGGAAAACCATCGGTTCGCGTGAATATAAGTTACGGGGAGGACCATGGAACCGTGAGCGACACACGCGATGCCAGTGGCCGAACCGGGCCGCAACGATTCTCCCGCGCATCGACGCGGTCGCTTGCGCAAACGTCATCCCGCCTTGCCCATTGGCCGCCACCGTTCCGCGGCACGGCCACGAAGCCGAAGATCGTCCGCTATAAGCCGGATGAGAAACCACAGCGGGCAAAGCCTCGCGGCTGGCGCCTGACGCGAGCCATGTTCTCCGAATTCGAGGAAGAATGAATCTTCGGTCCGCCTCGGCTCCTTCTTCAGCCGGTCTTCTGTTTCCTGGCGAGCAGCTTCATCTCGCGGAATCTCTTTGCCCAGCCCTCGCGCAGGGTTTGCTGGCCTCGGCCGACCGCGAGCGCGTCATCCGGCACGTTTTTGGTGACGACCGAACCCGATCCTATGTAAGCCCCGGCGCCGATCCTGAGCGGCGCGACCAGTGAGGAGTTGGAGCCGACGAACGCCCCCTCGCCGATCTCGGTGCGGTGCTTATTGAAGCCGTCATAGTTGCAGGTGATGGTGCCCGCGCCGATGTTGGCTTTGGCCCCCACATGGGCATCGCCGATATACGTCAGGTGATTGACCTTGGCGCCGGCTTCGAGAACGGCGGCCTTGGTCTCGACGAAGTTCCCGATCCGCGCGCCATCGCCCACCGACGTTCCCGGCCGCAGGCGGGCATAGGGGCCGACGGAGGCGTTCCTGCCGATTGATGCCTGCACCAGGTGGGAGAATGCGTGAACCACCGCGCCGTCGGCGATCGTGACGCCCTGCCCGATGATGACGTAAGGCTCGATGGTCACGTCTCGGCCGAATGAGGTGTCGGCGGAAAGAAACACCGTTTCGGGGGCCACCATGGTCACGCCGGCGTCGAGCGCAGCCTTGCGCAGCCGCGCCTGCATGACCTGTTCGGCCTCGGCCAATTGAGCCTTGGTGTTGATGCCGCGCACTTCGTCCTCGCCGGTTTCGATCACCGCCGCCGTCAGACCCAGCTCGGCGACAAGGCCGACGGCGTCGGTGAGATAGTATTCACCCTTGCTGTTGGCGTTGCCGATCTTTTCAATGATCCGCAGCGCCGTCCTGCCGTCGAAGGCCATAACGCCGGCGTTGCAAAGCGTCATGCGGCGTTCTTCGGGGCTGGCGTCCGCGTCCTCGCGGATCGCTGTAAGCCGACCATCGGTCACGATCAGCCTGCCGTACCCCGCCGGATCGCGGGCATGAAAGCCGAGCACGGCCAGCGAGGCACCGGCCCGCAACGGCGCCCGCATCCTCGCGAACGTATCAGCCGAGATCAGCGGCGTGTCGCCGAAAGCGATCAGCAGATCGTCGGCGCCGCGGATGATGGCTTCCTTCGCCGCGAGGACAGCGTGTGCCGTTCCCAGGCGCTCGTCCTGGACGAACGTCATGACGTCCGGCCGCACCCGCTTCGCTTCATCGGCCACGGCCTGATGGCCGGGACCAATGACAACCGTCAGCGACGTTCCCGGACCGCCCGGCGCGGCCGCCAGCACATGCGACAACAGCGTCTGCCCCCCCACCGGATGCAGCACTTTAGGCAGAGAGGAGCGCATCCGTGTCCCCTCGCCCGCGGCCAGCACGATGGTCAGACAGTTCCGCCCGCTCATTCGAATCCTCATGGTTGGCGTATCAAACGTCGCCGTCATTAAGCTTTTTTCTCGAAGCTGAAAACCGGCCGGCTTCCCTGAGATCAGGCAGGTTTCCTGCTAACATTCCGCCATGATTCGGAACGGGGGTCCGGCATCATCATTATGGCGAAGAATCAGAACGGCTTAGCCGAAAGCACAGGGGCCGATGAAAGCAGCGGCCGGCCGGCCGGCTTTCTTGCCGATGAGGATGGATTCGACCGCCGCACCATATGGCGGCTCGGATCCTGGGGCGTCGGGTCCATCGGAGCCGTCATCGTCGCCCTCCTAGCATACAATTCCGGAGCCGCTCTCCGGTCTCGACCGCTCGCCGGTGCCGACCTCGCAAAGCCATCGCCGCAGTTGGAGATCGCGCAAGCGGCCGAGCGGAAAATCGAACGTCTTTCGTCCGCCATCGACACGTTGAACAGCGATCGCGAGCGGCTGTTCGCCCGTCTCGCCGTCCTTGAGCAAGGTTTCGAATCCGTCACCGGCTCCATAAGCCGGAAGGCGTCGCAGACCGACGCTATAGCAACGACCTCGACGCCGGCGGCCAGTGAGCCCTATCCGGTCAGAGAACCTGACTCACCGGGTCAAGACGCCTTGACAGCCGCAAATGCGTCCACGGATGCGCCACTCTCCGCACCGGCCGCTTTCATCACCACCGCCGCAGCGGCGGCGGTGAAGCCTCCGATCGCCGCTTCTTCTCCCGTAGCTGCATCACCGCCCGCGATAGCCGCACATGATCCCACCGCAACAATGCCTGGCGGACAGGGTGAAACGGTCACGCTCGGGACCGCGAAATCAGAGCTTGAAAAAAACCTTCACCACCACAAGGAGGCGCAGATCGTTGCCGCATCCATTCCCCCGATCGCTGATGCGCCGCAACCACCTTCCCCCGCTCAGGCATCGTCCTCTGAAACGGTGAAAGACACGAGCCCCGTCCCGGTGCCGCGCACCGAATTCGGCATCGATCTCGGAAGCGCCGCGTCGATCAAAGGTTTGCGAACGCTCTGGCAAAGCCTTCTGAAATCAGAGCCGAAGGAATTGACGTCGCTGCATCCGATCATCGTGCTGAAGGAAACCAGCAACGGCAACGGCATTCAGATGCGTCTGGTCGCCGGGCCGCTCACCGATGCGGCGACTGCCGCCAGGATCTGCGCGGTGCTGTCCGAGGACGGCCAAACCTGCGGCACCACCGTATTCGACGGCCAGCGCCTCGCCATGAACGAAGATGGCAAGGACAGCGCCGTTACCCCCGCGACAAAAAAACCTAAGACACCGCCTGCGTCGCGACGTCGGCCTGCCCGGAAATCGACGCGAGTCGAGGAGCCGGCACAGCCCCCGCCACCACCTCCGAGGCCGGCAGCATTCAGCCCATTCTTTTCACGCTGACTCCATCCGGCGGGGACCGGATTCCGGGTTGTCCGCTCTACCGATCCGGATCATATTCACGCGATGAAAAAAGACCCGTTCCGACTGACGCCTTATCAGGTGCAATGGCTGCTGATCGTGGGATTCCTGAGCGTCGGTTATGCGCTGTATCTGCGCTATCTCGCGATTGAATTATCGACGGTATCACTGGCGTGCGACTCCGGCCTGCAAACCATGCTCTGTCGGGGCCGGAGCGTCGCCACGTATCTGTTTCGCAATCAGGTCTTCGGAATCGCGGCGCTGGTCGTCGCGGTGCTGCATGTGATGCGGCCCTCGATCGTGCTTCTGACCGCGGGATTGAGCGCCGCCGGCTTTGGAATCGTACTTTACAATGCCGGTCTTTCGGGCCTCGCGATCGGCCTGCTTATCCTTGGGTTTGCGCGGCCCGCGCCCGCCACAGCGTGATCCCGAGCATAGCGTACACCACACAGGTCCAGAGCGACTGCCAGTTCTTCGGGCCTTCGTTAAATCCGATATAGACCGCCGCGATTATCAGCAGGCCGGCAAAAACCGATTCCGCGATGGGGCGAACGCCGGTGAGCGGACGATTGAGCCATGCCAGCGCCCAGCACGGCGCCACGGCCATTGACAACGCGGCAAAGGGAAAATCCCGGTACCGTGGATCGAAGACGAAGCCGAGCGCCGTCTCCGCCGCGATCAAGGTGGTCACGAGCAGCGTTATCCCCAGCATCACGGTCAGCACCGAGCCGGTGCGACCCGGGCGCGGGCCTATCAATTCGACGAATGTCGGCAGCGCGCGCCCCGACATCAGGGCGTTCGCACCCAGCAACGGAGCGATGACCCCCGCCGCCAGCAGCCCCCCCCAGCGCAGCGAGTTGCCGAGTCCGAAACTCTCGTAACACAGCTTGTCCGCGGCGACTCCGAGCAGGATTCCCGCCGTCGTGGCGGAAACCGCCACCGCGATCCAGGACATCCATCTCGGTTTCCAGGGCTTTCGCCGCAACGTCAGCATGGCGACCCCGAAGACAAGGACGCATAAACCCATCCCGGCGCCCATCTGGATTTTCCACAATGGGAAATTGCGAACGGGTTCGCCGGCCGGATATTTCAGTTCGCGCGGATCGACCCCGATCAGGCCCCAGTTGCCGCCGACCGTACCTTCAAGCTGGCGCTTCCAGGGCTGGTCATAGGCCTCGATCAGGTTGACGCGGAATTTCTCGCGTTTCGCCATGTCGAGAATTTCGGACACTACACGCGCCTGATTGGCGCGAGACGGCAGCGCGCCTTCCCGCATCCGACCGGCGCTCGGCCATCCGGTCTCGCCGATCAGGATCTCCTTGGCTGGAAACGACGCCGCGACCTGCTTGCGGATGGCGCCGACATGCGCCGCCGCGTTACGCGAGCGAATCGGAATATCCTCCCAGTAGGGAAGGATGTGGATGGTGACGAAATCGACCGCGTCATAGACCTCACGGCTGCGCAGCCAGTATTCCCAGACGTCCGCGTAGGTCACCGGCACCTTCACCTGCGACTTCACCAGCCGGATGTTCGCCGCGAGATCGGAGGCGGTCATTTCCCCGCGCAGCAAAACCTCGTTACCGACGACGAGCGCGGTGATGACGTTGGGATATTCCTTCGCAAGACCAATCGCGACATTGATCTGGGCCAGATTTTTCAACCGGTTGTTGCCAAGCCAGATGCCCTGGATGACCTTGAGGCCAACCTTCTCGGCGAGAGCGGGCAGCCGGTCGAGGCCGTTCTCGATCGAGTAGGTCCTGACGCAATTCGATATCTTCGCCAGCTGGGCAAGATCTTCGGCGATCTGCTCGGGCGCGATCTCGGTCGTGGCGACCAGCGGGGTCTGTTGCCCCCGGAACGGTGCATAGGACACGCATTCCAGCTTCGCCGCCGGATCGATCGGAGCCCGCGCAAGCCGGATCGGCGCGCCGAGCCACCACCATGCTGCCGCGATCAGACCTAGCGAAATGATGAGAAGCGCCATTGGCGTGCGAAATGAAATCGGCCCTATCCTCCGCTAGAACATTTTTGCTTCTGATCAATCAAAAGCAAAGCTCCAGATTGTTGTTTTAAGACGTTTTCTTCACGCGAACCGGTACCCGCTTCGCTCGAGAACGCGAGAGAGCCGTCCGATTAGCTTGTCGGGACCATCCTGCCAAGAGCCGCGGCCCGACCGCCACAATCATCGGGCCGCGTTTGTCCCTGATGCGATCAAACCTCTCATCCGCTGGACAAAATTCAGAATCTCCGTCATTTGGGAATCCTTGCGGACGAGTTTGACATTCGCGATCTGCTTGCGCGATCTGCCTGGCGACGCCTCGCGAGGGCGAATGATCAGAATCACGCGACCAGGGCGTCTCGCCGCATTGGGGACTAATTTGCCCGTCATTGCGGGTAGGTGGTGCGGCGGGCAAGAGTCGGGGGACTTTCATGCGTCGGATGCTGTTTGGATTCGAGAAAGCGTTGTGGCGTGGCCTTGCCGTTCCCGGCTTCGCCCTGCTGTTCGGCATCGGCGGAGCGATCGCGCAAAGCGGTGATCTGCGAGCCCAGGATCAAAACAAGCCGGCGGCGGAAAACGGGACAAACGGAGCTGATGGAGCCAAGGACAGCCAGCGTAAAACCGACGAGTTCGTCGAAGCCGCCCGCGTCATCAACGGTCCGGCGGGAAATCCGGAATGCGTCTGGCTCGGCCGCCGCGTGGTTGTCCTGATGTGGCGCGACGACCTGGATACGGCCTTCCGTCATCTTGATCTCTATGATCGCTTCGGATGCCCCGGCGGTCACGTTCAGGCGGCATTCCGTTGCCTGGTCCGGTTCGGACCCATCGACCCCAAGGCGCCCGATGCGCTGAGCGGGCGCGTTCATGCCTGCTGGATCAATCCGGACGCGCAACCATCCGGGCAGGACGCCGCGGCCTCACCGCCGGCGGCTCACTCCAGCCCAGCGCCCGCAACTCCGGCGCCGCAGCCGGCGCCCGCTCCACCCGTCCCGAAGAAAAAGTAACCGCCACTTCGCCAGAAACAGTTTCCGATTTTTGGGGATCACGCGGAACCGCCTTCAAAACGCCACGGCACCATACGAGTTGTTAATTATGTCGCAGAATTATGTCTGCTAATGTGTCGGTCGGGCCCAGGGGCAGGTCCGCGTTTCTGGCAGGCATGCCCCTTATGGTTTAGTCGCGATGCGCGCCGTCGTCGCCGTTTTTCTATTTGTGTCCGCCGCGCATGCCGCGCTCTGGGGAGTTCTTCAGGACAAGCAATCAGCCCCCGACTTCAAGGGGGTTCTGACCAGCCTGTCCTACGCACCCTTTGAAGGCGCCGCGCATCCTGACGTCGATAATATCCCGACCGTCGAGAAGATCCGGACCGACATGAAGGCGCTGGCGCCCCTGACCCGCGCCATCCGTCTGTATTCGTCGACCGGCGGCGTGGAGCTCGTGCCCCCCATCGCCAATGAATTCGGCCTCAAGGTCATGGTCGGCGCGTGGATCGACAAGTTCGTCGAGCGCAACGAGCGCGAGATGCTCGCCGCCATCGATCTCGCCAAGCACAACGGCAACGTCAACGGAATCGTCGTCGGCAACGAGACGATCTATCGCGGCGACCAGAAGGTTTCAGATCTCATCAAGCTCATTCAGCGCGTAAAAGGCTCCGTGAATGTGCCTGTTACGACGGGTGAAATCTGGAATATCTGGCTGGAGCATCCTGAACTCGCATCATCGGTCGACTTCATCGCCGCGCACATCCTGCCCTATTGGGAAGGCTTTTCGAGCAAGCAGGCCGTCGATCAGGCTCTCATCATCTATCAGAAATTGCGCGACGCCTTTCCCGGCAAGCGGATCGTGATCGCCGAGTTCGGCTGGCCGAGCGCCGGATATAATCTCCGGAACGCCGATCCCGGTCCTTTCCAGCAGGCGGCCACGCTTCGCAATTTTGTAACCAAGGCCCAGTCGATCGGCATGGAGTACAACATCGTCGAAGCCATCGACCAGCCCTGGAAGTTTTTCGAAGGCGGCGTGGGTCCCTACTGGGGTATCCTCAACGCGGATCGCGAGCCGAAGTTTTCGTGGAGCGGTCCCGTCGTCAATGAAGCTTACTGGAAGCTTGCCGGCATCGCCCTTTTGATCGGCATCCTGCTGTCGCTGCCCATCCTGCGGCTTGTCCGCCCCACGCCGATGCAGACCCTGCTGCTGTCGGTTGCCGCCAACGGCGTCGGCGCCTGGGTCGCGACGGTCTTCGCCTACTGGACCACGCATTACTTCGTTTTCGGTTCGGCTCTCGCGCTGGCGCTCGGATTGACTCTGCTTGTCCCGTTGATCCTGATCGCGATGGCGCGCATCGAGGAGATCGCGACCGTGGCGTTCGGCGAGCGCCCGCGGCGGTTGATTACCAGAGAGGCGGCGGCGGCCGCCCAGGCGGCCAGCGACGCGCCGCTGCCCAAGGTCTCGATTCACGTGCCGGCTTATTTCGAGCCGCCCGAAATGCTCAAGCAGACGCTCGACGCAGTCGCGCGCCTCGACTATCCGAATTTCGAATGCGTCGTGATCATCAACAACACGCCCGATCCCGCCTTCTGGCAACCCATTCAGGATCACTGCCGCGCGCTGGGCGAACGATTCAAGTTCATCAACGCCGAAAAGGTCGAGGGCTTCAAGGCGGGGGCGCTGCGCATCGCCATGGAGCGCACCGCCGCCGACGCCGAGATCATCGGCGTCATCGATGCCGACTATGTGGTGCAGCCCGACTGGTTGAAGGACTTGGTGCCGGCGTTCAACGATCCCGGCGTCGGCCTGGTTCAGGCGCCGCAGGATCACCGCGACGGCGACCGCTCGTTGATGCACTACATCATGAACGGGGAGTATGCCGGCTTCTTCGATATCGGCATGGTCCAGCGCAACGAGACCAACGCGATCATCGTCCATGGCACGATGTGCCTGATCCGCCGCGCCGCGATGGACATGGCGGGCGGCTGGGCCGGAGACACGATTTGCGAGGACACCGATCTCGGCCTTGCTATCGCGCAGCATGGCTGGGTCACACACTACACCAACACCCGTTACGGCTACGGCCTGCTCCCCGACACGTATGAAGCCTTCAAGAAGCAGCGTCATCGCTGGGCCTATGGCGGCTTCCAGATCGTCAAGAAACACTGGCGGCGCTTTCTGCCGGGCGCGAGCCGCCTGTCGCCAGACCAGAAGCGCGAATTCACCCTGGGATGGCTCAACTGGCTCGGCGCCGAAAGCCTTGGCGTGGTGGTTGCGATCCTGAACCTGATCTGGGTGCCGATCGTCGCCTTCGCCGACATCGCCATCCCCGACAAGATCCTGACATTGCCCATCATCGCCGCATTCGTCGTGTCGCTGCTCCATTTTCTTACGCTGTACCGCCTTCGCGTACCGATAAAAACGGCGCAGATGCTGGGAGCGATGGTCGCGGCCATGTCCGTGCAGTGGACCGTGTCCCGCGCGGTGGCGCAGGGGCTCATCACGGAACACCTCGCCTTCGCGCGGACATCGAAGGGCGGACTGTCGCGGATGTCGATCGAGTTTCAGGCTTTCTGGGAGGCGGTGATCGGCGTTCTCCTGCTGGTTGGAGCGGCGGTGTTGATCGCATCCAACCAGTACAAGGAAGTCACCGAGATCTACATCTTCGCGGGCGTGCTCGTGCTCCAGAGCCTGCCGTTCCTGTCGGCCGTCGCCATCGCCATCCTTGAGATGTCACGCATCAACCAGTTTTCATTCTGGCGCAATGCGCGAATCCGCAGCGCCGAACTGATCGGGCTGCGGCCCGCTCCGATGGCAACAGGCACGTCGTCTCCCGTCGGCTCCGAGATTCAGCGCGAAACAACCTGATCCGGCCACCAACGCCGTTCCCAGACTGCTGGAGAGCTTTGTCGCCAAGTCTGTTTCAACTGCGTTGAATCAGACTCCAGCCTTAACTTTTGATCGAGTATGATCTTGTCCAAAAACCGGTCTCCACTTTGCGCTGGCGCGGCCCTTCGGGTCGGGATCATGCTCTAAGGCTCGGATTCGGATGAGTAAATTGTGATATACGTTGTCCTGTGCCGACACCGGCGCTATTGACCGGCACGGACTGGCCCCCTACACAGCGCGGCATGTGAGCGCGTAGCTCAGTTGGTAGAGCACGTGACTTTTAATCATGGGGTCGAGGGTTCGAGTCCCTCCGCGCTCACCACCAGAACATGGGTTTCCCGGATTTCGTCGGAACGCCCGACGCCAAAAAAGCGAGAGCCCGATCGCATCGGCGGCCTGTTTTCCAGCAGTTGGGCGACGCAAGCAGGCGGCACGCTAGGGCCTTTCTCGTCGAGAAGAAGCCACCCTTCCGCTGGAACCCCTCCCCTCCCGCGCAGTTAGCCAGACTGATCAAACCAGCAGCACGAGACTGAGACATCGGAATGACAGAATTCCTGCGTCAGGTTTTGGTGCCGATCGCGGTGGCATCGGTCGCGGCGGTGCTGATACTTGGCCTCGTCAACATGATACGCGGCGGCAATCCCTGGCGCTCGCAATACCTGATGCAAACGCGGGTTGTGTTGCAGTTCGTCGCGATCGTTATGGTCATGATGGCCGTTTGGTCGATGATGGGCCGGCAATAGATCGTTCACGCCCTCGGGAACCATATGCCTCTCGGCGCATTGCCCGTGCCGGACGGCCCTTGGCCGGGTACCGTCCGACTTCACTCGATCTGGCCCGCCTCCCCTCGGATGGCGGGCCCTTTGTGATTTATCAGGATGTGATTTATCCCGGATTCAGGCCCGTTCAATAAACACGCCATCGGAACGAACAACCCCGATCGGCACTAACCGCTCAACTGGCGGCTGCGGTATCCTCGTTCAGGCCCAAGATAAACGCCTGTATCACTTTCTCAACGTCCGGCGAGACGTCGGCATTGCACGGCCCCTTGGTCTGGATAAGCTTGTAAGGCGAACGCTTGCGGGCGGGCAGCTGAAGAAACTCACCCGACGCAAGCAGGAATCCTGACTTGCTGATCTCGAAGGTCGCGACGCGCTGGCTGTCCTTGCGCACCGAAAAAATCCGGCTGAACCCGCGTATGACATTTCCCGCGTAGCTCGCCACGCAATGATGCATGTCCGCGCCCTCGGCATGAAGCGCCGCGCCTGACTGAAGCGCTACAATTTCGTACCCATCGATGATCCTCCTGCGCGGGAGATCTCCATAATCGATGACATCGTTCCATCCGATCTTGTGGGTCAGAAGGTACGCCTTCTCGCTGCTGGCCCGTGCGAGTTCATCGTGCCACTCGATCGCCGCCCGGTACGCGCGCTCATAACTCCAGCGCCGATTGAACCCGTCGATATGAAAGGCCGCATAATCCGCAACGGCCGAAGCCTGATCCAGAAGGCCACCCGCCGCGCTCGCCCCGTGTTCGCCCATCGCGCGCACCGCCCATTCAAAGAGGGCCTTGGCGCTCTGCTGACGGCGGCACATCGTCTCGGACCACTCACCGAGCGCGCGCAACCAGTTGTGCTGCTTGCGGATCGCGGTGGGGATCGCCTGCGCCAGTGGCGAGGGCGGGATATCGCACAGGTTCTGAATGATCTGATATTCGGTCGGACCGGCGCGAAACGCCTGCCCCTTGAGCGCGCGTAACGGGCGGATAAGTCCATAGGACTTCAGAAGATCGCGCAATTTCGGGCGATCCTGGATGGCCGCGTGCCAGTCCTGCTGGACAAATTCCCGTTCGCTCGGACGGAAACATTCCATGCCCTGCGCCGCCGCGACGACAAGGACCGGAGCCTGCCTCAGATAGTCGATCGCGAACGGCTCGACCACGACCATGCTCACAGCGGCGATCGCAAGCGGCTTTACCGCGTACATACTCTCGGCTTCACGCGCGCAAGCCTGAACCCACGGCTCATCCCGCAGCAGACCCGTTGCCGCGAATTCGGGAGCCAGCCACTGCAGCAGGCCTCTCTGTGCATCATCCTTCATGCGAGGACCTTGAGCATCGCAACCAGAAGCCCCTGACCTTCCACTCGGCCTGCTGACCGGTCAAATATATTCTCTCCTTCAAAGCAACACCGTGGCCGCCGGTTGAGACAAGCCGGTATTTTTATAGATCAGTTTTTCCTCGCCGGATCTGGTTATTGATCAGGAGCCCCGAAATCGGATAAACTTGGAAAGGATAACACCGCAAACGTGGCGAGTTCCCGGAAGATTGTGGGATTTAGCTTGTAGTATGTTGAATTATTTAGTGATTTGCTAATATCGACCGAGTCGTTATCGGTGCGCAGAGTGATCCGGTGGAAGCCTATCGGCCTCCGGCCGGTCTTATCGCTAATTTCGGACACAATCTCCCGGAATAACGCGGCAAGCAAGAAAATCGAGGAACTTGTTCATGCACCGCGCTAACACTTATGCTATTCTTTTTTCAGGTGTTCTGAGTGCGGGCTTGGCTTCACCGGCGCTTGCCGGGAACACCTATGACGGGCTTTGGAATGTTAGGATCGTCACCAAGACGGGCAATTGCGACCCGGTGGCGCAGTATCCTCTGACGGTTATCAACGGCAAGGTAACAGCCGGAAATTCTGACATTACCGGCAGCGTCGGAAGCCAAGGCTACGTGAAGGTATCAATCCGTGGAGCTTACGCCAATGGGCAGCTCAACGGCAACGTCGGATCGGGTAAATGGAACGGAGCGTCCGGAGGAATTCCTTGTAGTGGCCGGTGGGAAGCTTCGCGTCAGTGAATAATGGGATGATACAAATGGGATTCGGGGGGATCATGTCTCGAGGATTGTCCGCCGCGTGCGCGTTAGGCGCCGTGGTGATGCTGTCGATGTCGACCAGCCTGGCGGGGGCTGGCCCGTTTGAAGGTTTGGCGGGGATCTGGACCGGACGTGGCACGATACAGCTCGAGGACGGATCGACCGAAAAGATTCGATGCAAAGCCACTTATGCGGTCAGCGGCGATGCTCAGGGCCTCAATCAGACCCTGCTCTGCGCCAGCGACAGCTACAAGTTCGAGCTCAAAAGCAACGTGCTCGCTCGCAACGGCGTTCTGTCTGGAGACTGGCGCGAGACCAGCCGCAATGTTGGCGGCACCCTCGAAGGCCGTGCCGGTAATGGCCAGTTCAACGTCGACGTCAGCGCTCCCGCATTTACCGCGAAGCTCAAACTGAAGACGAACGGCAACCGGCAGGACGTGGTCATCAGTTCCGACGGGCAGTTCAAGGGCGCCAGTATTTCTCTGTCGCGTTCCTGATCTCAGTCGCCATCTCAGCCCATAGCCTCGCTTCTGATCCAGAAGCGGGGCTATATTTGTTGTGCTGGAGCTTTTCGGCTTCTGATAGAATCAGAAGCGGGCTCCCTGAATTTTCTTCCCGCGAAACAGTGTCCATCCTCGGGTCTGGCCCGAGGACATGCTTCACTCGAAAACGCCCTAACTGGTTCCTCATGTGAACCGCACTCCATCCACGGGTCACGCCGGGGAATAGAATCTCGTTCACAAAGAACAACGCGTCAGATTAAGAAGATAAGATAGCATCCTTCACCGTCGCATGAAGTGGCGAAAGACTCTGGTCAGATTCCCTCGAACAGAGCCGTCGAAAGATATCGTTCCGAAAACGAGGGGACGACGGCGAGAATTGTTTTTCCTTCGCTTCCGGGCCTCCGGCCGATGGCAAGCGCCGCCGCAATAGCCGCGCCGGATGAAATTCCGCCTGGAATGCCTTCGCTGCGCGCCAGGGCACGGGCGGTTTCCAGCGCTGTGGCGCTATCGACCTTCACAATCTCGTCGATGGCGGAACGGTCCAGGATCTCGGGCACGAAACCCGCGCCGATCCCCTGAATCCTGTGCGGCGAATGCCGGCCGCCCGACAAGACCGCGCTCTCTTCGGGTTCGACGGCAACAATGCGCAGCGACGGCTTGCGGGGTTTCAGCGCCTGACCGATCCCCGTGATGGTGCCGCCGGTGCCGACGCCAGCCACGACCCAGTCAATATTCCCGCCGGTATCGTTCCAGATCTCTTCGGCCGTAGTGCGCCGGTGGACTTCCGGATTGGCGAGGTTCTTGAACTGTTGCGGCATCACAGCATGGGGAGTAGTGCGCACCAGTTCCTCGGCCATGGCGATCGACCCCTTCATGCCTTCGGCCGCCGGCGTCAGAACGATCTCCGCTCCCAGAAAAGCCAGCATCTTGCAGCGTTCCGTCGAAACCGATTCCGGCATCACCAGCTTCAGGCGGTAACCGCGCGAAGCCGCGACAAAGGCCAGCGCAATGCCGGTGTTTCCCGAAGTCGGTTCAATCAAAACAGTGTCTGCATTGATCTTGCCGGCTTCCTCCATCGCCTGGATCATCGCCGCGCCGATACGATCCTTCACGCTGGTGGCCGGATTAAAGTATTCCAGTTTGGCCAGAATGGTCGCACTCACGCCGTGCTGCTGCGGCAACCTGCGCAGGCGAACGATGGGAGTGTTTCCGACCGTATCGACAATGCTGTCGAACACACGACCCCGGCCGGCATGGTGCAGTGCATCGTTATTCGGCTTGGTATCCATGTCAGCGTCCTTCAGTCATGGGTTGAATGCTTATCCTCGGAACACAGCCAGCGTGTCGGCCAGGCGCGGCGGCAAAAACTCATCGCGCCAAAAAAACAGATCAGGAAACCGCGCCGATAACCGAGCTTCGAACTGGAATTCGTAAAAGAAACGCATTTGTGTTGCGACATCGTCAAACGATGCGTGTACCGTACCTGAAAATCCAGTCTGATTAATCTCAAAAGGAGGTCACGATGCCAGCGATTGCTGAAGTCCGGTCGACCGCCCTGCTCCATTCCTCGTCTCATGGAAACGATCTTCCAGCGTGCCCGGTTTGCGCCGACTCGATGATTGCGGCGGAGGCATCCGCATACTTGCCGGACAATGTCATCGGACACTTGTGGAGTTGCGACACGTGCGGGTACGGCTTCGTCACCAAGCATGTCGTCCAACGGATCGCCTGCAACTGACATAATCTTTTTCTGCGCCGTCAGGCATCAGCGCGAGGCGATGTCGCCGCGCGCCCAGCCTTCGCGTGTCCGCTCCCTGAACTCCTGAAAGACTCCCCCGGCGATCGCCGAGCGCATCGCCTGCATGAGGCTTTGATAATAAGCGATGTTGATGCCTGAGAGCAGCATCGCGCCGAGTGTTTCGCCCGAGCGAACCAGATGGTGCAGATAGGCGCGGGAATAATCGCGCGCCGCTGGCCATGAACTCTCTTCATCGAGCGGACGCGGATCGTCGGCGTGACGCGCGTTGCGCAGGTTGATCTGACCGAAACGGGTGAAGGCCATGCCGTGGCGTCCGTTTCGTGTCGGCATGACGCAGTCGAACATATCGATGCCGCGCGCGACCGCTTCCAGCAGGTCGTGCGGCGTTCCCACGCCCATCAGATACCGCGGCCTTTCCATCGGCAACCACGGCGCGGCTTCTTCGATCATCGCGAGCATGGTGGCCTGAGGTTCGCCGACCGCGAGACCGCCGATGGCGTAGCCGTGGAAACCGATCCCGGTCAGCCCGCACGCGCTCGTGCGCCGCAGTTCCGGGATGTCCCCACCCTGAACGATGCCGAACAGCATGTTGGCGGCGGGGGCACCCTCGAAGGCGCGCCTGCTGCGCTCGGCCCAGCGCAGCGAGAGCTGCATGGCGCGCTCGATGTCTCCACGTTCCGCCGGCAAACGCACGCATTCGTCGAGTTGCATCGCGATGTCGGAGCCGAGCAGACGCTGCACCTCGATCGCGCGTTCCGGCGTGAGCTCGATCGCGGTGCCGTCGATATGGGATCGAAACGTCACGCCCTGCTCTTTCACCTTACGCAACTGCGCCAGCGACATCACCTGGAAGCCGCCGGAATCGGTCAGCATGGGTCCACCCCACCTGGTGAATTTTTGCAGGCCGCCGAGTTCGTGGATCCGCTCGGCGCCGGGCCTCAGCATCAGGTGATAGGTGTTGCCGAGCACGATGTCGGCTCCGGCATCGCGCACGTCCTGCCATTGCAGGCCCTTCATCGCGCCCTGCGTGCCGACCGGCATGAACGCCGGCGTTCGCACCGTTCCGTGAGCCGTGGTGAGAAGCCCGGTGCGAGCGTCGCCGTCGCGCCCGAGAAGCTCGAAATGGTTGGCGAGACTCATGCGCCCGCCCGTTCCGGAAACAGCAGACAGGCGTCCCCATAGGAATAGAACCGGTAACCCGCCGAGATAGCATGAGCATAGGCCTGTTTCATGGTTTCAAGACCGCTGAAGGCGGAGACCAGCATGAACAGCGTCGATCGCGGCAGATGAAAATTCGTCATCAGGATATCGACCGCGCGGAAGCGATGGCCGGGCGTGATGAATATCGCGGTCTCCCCGGTAAACGGCTTGATCCGTCCGTCATCGTCGGCCGCGCTTTCCAAAAGCCGAAGCGATGTCGTACCAACCGCGACGATCCGGCCACCGCGCGATCGCGCCGCGTTCAACGCGTCGGCGGTCTCCGTAGATATCGCGCCCCATTCCGAATGCATCCGGTGACCGGCGGTGTCATCGACCTTTACCGGAAGAAACGTACCCGCCCCGACATGCAGGGTGATCCGATGAAGGCCCACGCCACGACCACGCAGCGCCGTTTCGATCTCCGGCGTGAAATGCAGACCCGCGGTCGGCGCCGCGACCGCGCCCTCATGAGTCGCGAACATGGTCTGATAATCTGAGGCATCGCGATCGTCGGGCGCGCGCTTTGACGCAATGTAGGGCGGCAGCGGCGTTGAGCCCAGCTCGGCAATGGCCTGATCCAGCATCGGCCCGTGAAACGAGAAGGCGAACGTCACTTCGCCCTCCTCGCCCTTGCTTTCGACCCGCGCGTCGAGATGTCCCAGGAAGCACACCCGTCCCTCGTTGCCTAAACGAACGATGTCTCCCGCCATGAGCTTCCTGGCGGGCCTGACCAATGCGCTCCAGCGAGAACCGTCGAGGCGCTTGATCAGCGTCGCGTCTATCCTCGGTTCCGCCTCGCGCCCGATTCGGCGGCCATGCAACTGAGCGGCGATGACCCGCGTATCATTTACGACGAGCTGGTCACCTGGCCGCAGCCATTCCGGAAGATCGCTCACTTGCTGGTCGCGCACGCCGGATCCGGGCTGCACCACGAGCATCCGCGCGGAATCGCGCGGGCTCGCCGGACGCAGCGCAATGCTCCCGGCCGGCAGTTCGAAATCGAAGAGATCGGTTCGCATGGAATGATCAAGCTATGGCGTTTTCACTGGCCCCGCCGGCTCGAAACGTCAATGGCCGGAACACATCCGGCCATTGCGCGTCGGTCTGAAGAATCGGAACAGCGCCTTGTAGCGTTTTCGAGCGAAGCATGTCCTCGGGCCACACCCGAGGACGAAATGCCGCTCGCGTGAAGAAAACGCGTCAAAACAGTAATCCAGAGCCCCGCTTCCGATTCAATCAGAAGCGAACCTGCTCTAGAGCATGATCCGATCAAGTTGAATCGGGCCATGCTCCAGAAATGGTTGTCTGGTCGCATTTTCTTGCGGCGAACCGGTATCCACTTCGCCGGAAAATGCTCTAGGCCGCGTCCGCCGCTATCCTGGCCTTGACGATCTTGTCGGGATTTTGCACCGGCTCGCCGCGCTTGATCTTGTCGACATTCTCCATGCCTTCGATCACCTTGCCCCAGACGGTGTACTGGCCGTCCAGGAAGGATGCATTGTCGAAGCAGATGAAGAACTGGCTGTCGCCCGAATCCGGGCTTTGCGCCCGCGCCATGGACGCGGTGCCGCGCACATGCGGCTCCCTGTTGAACTCAGCCTTCAGTTTCTGGCCGGAGCCGCCCATGCCGGTGCCTTGCGGGCATCCGGTCTGCGCCATGAAGCCGTCGATCACGCGGTGAAATACGATGCCGTCGTAGAACCCTTCACGCACCAGTTCCTTGATCCGCGCGACGTGGCCGGGAGCAAGATCGGGGCGCATCTCGATCGTCACGGGTCCCTGGGTGGTTTCGAGGATCAAAGTGTTTTCGCTGTCAGCCATGCTCGTTTCTCTTTCCGTTTGTAAGGGGTTCGTCCGTTTTTTACTTGACGTCGGAAGCAACCTGAACCTTCAGCATCTTGTCCGGGTCGGTGACGGTGCCGCTGCTCGAACCGGCGGGCGCCTTCTTCAACTTGTCCACCACGTCCATGCCCGCGACGACATCGCCCACCACGGTATATTTGCCGTTGAGGAAGGAGGCGTCGGCGAAGCAGATGAAGAACTGCGAGTTCGCTGAATCGGGACTTCCCGCGCGCGCCATTCCGACCACGCCGCGCTTGAACGGCACGTTGGAGAACTCGGCCTGGAGGTTCGGATATTTTGAGCCACCGGTGCCGTTGAAATTCTTGCCATCGCCCGTCTGCGCCATGAAGCCATCCATGACCCGATGAAACGGCACGTTGTTGTAGAAGCCGTCACGCGCGAGTTGCTTGATGCGCTCGGCATGTTTGGGCGCGATATCGGACCGCAGCTTGATGACGATCTGTCCCTTCGTGGTGTCGATCACGATCGCGTTCTGCTTGTCGAGACCGGCCGGCAATGGCTGCGCGAAAGCGGGGACCGCGAATATCAGCGCGGCGACGAGGCCAAGAATTCTAATCATGACAACTCCGGATCTGAGGAAAATCGGTTCATTCAACCGGCGAATTTGGTCCTGAGCCTGGATGCGACCAGCTGCGGAACGAAAGGCGACACATCGCCGCCCATCGTTGCGATCTGGCGCACCAGTGTGGCGGTGATCGGGCGGACGCCGGGCGAAGCCGGAACGAACACGGTGTGCACGTCGGGGGCCATGGTCTCGTTCATGCCGGCGATCTGCATTTCATAGTCGAGATCGGTGCCGTCGCGCAGGCCCCGAACCAGAATCGTGGCGCCGACTTTATGCGCGGCCGCGACTGTCAGGTCGTCATAGGTCACGCAATCGAAAGCGCATCCGGCTTCGACCGCAACCGGTTCGAACACCGAGCGCGCCATCGCGAGGCGGTCATCCGCCGAAAACACAGGCGTCTTGCCGGGGTGAACGCCGACAGCCACGATCAGCCGGTCGCACAGGGCGACGGCATGTCTGACGACATCGAGATGGCCATTGGTGACGGGATCGAACGATCCCGGATAGAGCGCGACGCGTGGCATCGTCCCCCTCTAGAGCATGATCCCGAAAAGTGGAAACCGGTTTTCGGATAAGATCATGCTCGATCAAAAAGTTAGGGCTGAAGTCTGATTCAACGCAGTTGGATCAGACTCCAGAGCCTTTCCGCTTCTGAGAGAATCAGAAGCAGGCTCTATGACTTTGATTTAACGCGTTTTCTTCACGCGAACCGGATTCCACTTCGCTCGAAAACGCTATAGCGCGCCTGTTCAGAGGCCGCAAGCGAAGCGGGTTCCGCAATGATCGAAGCGGCGGCCGATATTTATTTCTCACCCGCCGATCGAACCGGACCGGGGTGTGCGCGTCTTATTCATGTATCGCCGAGACAACTGAAATCATTGCGGATTTCAGGTTTGTTTCGTCTTGAAAAGACGTGGTGAAACAATTCTCCCGCACGACGAAACCACTTTTATAACGGGCGAAGACATCGCGAAACGAGGACCGATTATCAATCCGTCCAACCAAGCGGGCCGCGAAAATCAAACGGACAGGCCCAGATCACAGGGGACCGTCATGATCAAAGCTCTTTCCGCAGTTGCGGTCGCGGCGTTCATCGCAGCCGCCCTCACCGTTCTTCCGGGTTTCGCGCCGCAGGTTTCCGCCAGCACGCCCGTTCCGCTCGCCAAGGCCGATCGGCTCGATATCCGGCCCGCAGGCGCGGTCTGTTCGCAGCAAGCCTGGCCGAATTTCGATGCATCCTGCCTTCGCGCCGCCGGCTCCAGGACGGTGGTTCGTGAAGCCCGGCTGATCACGGCAGGACATCGCTGATCCCGGATTAAGTTTCGTAGCTTTATTCTTCCAAAGAGGAAGCCGTCGTTGATGACAATGGGCGGCTTTTGTTTTGTGAGCGGGCGGAAATTATCCGCCGTTGCCGTTCTCGCCGTCCTCTCGAATATGTTCGACCGACACCACATGCTCGCCATCCGCCGTGTTGAACACGCGGACGCCCTTGGAGGCCCGGCTGGTGATGCGGATGCCTTCCACCGGCACCCGGATCAACTGCCCGCCGTCGCTCACCAGCATGATCTGGTCCGACATCTCGACCGGGAATCCAGCGACGAGATGTCCGATCTCGCCAAGCTTGGTCGGATCGGTCGCGCGAATGCCCTTGCCGCCGCGTCCTGAAACCCTGAATTCGAACGACGACGATCGCTTGCCATAGCCATAGGTCGTGACGGTGAGCACGAACTGCTCGGCGGCGCCCATCTCCACATAACGCCCTTCGGGCAGCGAGAGATCAGTATGCGCGGCCTCGTCGGCCTCGGGCGTCGCCTCCTCCGGCTCGATATCCTCGCCGGTCGCCGCGCGGCGGATCGCGCCGGACTGCTTAAGATACGCCGCGCGTTCGGCCGGCGTGGCGTCGAAGTGATGCAGGATCGACAGCGAGATAACCCGATCGCCCTTGGCCAGCGCGATGCCGCGCACTCCCATCGATGTCCGGCCCGAGAACACGCGCACGTCGGTGACGGGGAACCGGATGCACTGACCGCCCGCGGCGGTCAGCAGCACGTCGTCGCGCTCGGTGCAGATCTGCACGTCGACGATCGACTCGCCCTCACCCAGCTTCATCGCGATAATGCCGGAACGCCGGACATCGACGAAATCGGAGAGCTTGTTGCGGCGGACCGTTCCGCTGGTGGTCGCGAACATGACGTCCAGGTCGGCCCAGGACGATTCATCCTCCGGCAGCGGCATGATGGTGGTGATACGCTCGCCCTGGTCGAGCGGCAGGATGTTGATCAGCGCCTTGCCGCGGGCATTGGGAGCCGCCATCGGCAGCCGCCAGACCTTTTCCTTGTAGACCTGTCCGCGCGACGAAAAGAACAGCACCGGCGTATGAGTCGAGGCGACGAACAGCCGGCTGACGAAATCCTCGTCCCTCGTCTGCATTCCGGAGCGGCCTTTGCCGCCACGCTTCTGCGCGCGGTAGGTCGATAGCGGCACCCGCTTGACATAGCCTGCATGCGAGACGGTCACGACCATATCCTCGCGCTGGATCAGGTCCTCGTCCTCGACCTCCCCTTCCTGCTCGACGATAACCGTCCTGCGCGGGGTGGCGAATTCGGACTTCACCGCGCCAAGCTCGGTCTTGATGATCGCCTGTACGCGCGCGCGCGACCGCAGGATGTCCAGATAGTCGGCGATCTCGATGGCGAGCTTGTCGAGTTCCTCCGAGATTTCCTCGCGGCCGAGCGCGGTCAGGCGCTGCAGACGCAGATCGAGAATGGCTTTCGCCTGCTCCATCGACAGCCGCGCCGTGCCGTCCGGCGACACGCGGTGGCGCGGATCGTCGATCAGCGTGATCATCGCCGCGACATCCTTCGCCGGCCAGTCGCGCGACATCAACGTCTCGCGCGCGGCGTTGGGATCCGGCGACTCCCTGATCACGCGGATGATCTCGTCGATGTTGGCGACGGCGATCGCGAGACCGACCAGGATGTGGGCGCGATCGCGGGCCTTGTTGAGCAGGAACTTGGTGCGGCGCGTGACGACCTGTTCGCGGAACGCGATAAACAGGGTCAGCAGGTCTTTCAGGTTCATGACCTGCGGACGGCCCGCATCCAGCGCCACCATGTTGGCGCCGAAGTTGGTCTGCAGCGGCGTGTACTTGTAAAGCTGATTGAGCACGATCTCCGGAACGGCGTCGCGCTTCAACTCGACGACGACGCGAAACCCTTCGCGATCGGATTCGTCACGCAAATCCGAGATGCCGTCGATCTTCTTCTCGCGCACCAGCTCGGCGATGCGCTCGACCATGCTGGCCTTGTTGACCTGATAGGGGATCTCCGAAACCACGATCGCCTCGCGGTCCTTGCGGATCGTATCGATCGACACTTTGCCGCGCATCACGATCGAGCCCCGGCCGAGGTGATAGGCCGAGCGGATGCCCTGCCGTCCAAGGATGATGCCGCCGGTCGGGAAGTCCGGACCCGGAATGATCTTGATGAGGTCGTCGATGCCGAGCGCCGGATCGTCGATCAGCGCCACGCAGGCGTCGATGACCTCGCCGAGATTGTGCGGCGGGATGTTGGTCGCCATGCCGACGGCGATGCCGCCGGCGCCGTTGACCAGAAGATTTGGAAATTTCGCCGGAAGAACCGACGGCTCTCTCTCGCTATTATCGTAGTTGGGCTGGAAATCGACGGTGTCCTTGTCGATGTCGTCGAGCAGCGATTGGGCGATCTTGGTGAGGCGGGATTCGGTGTAGCGCATCGCCGCCGCCATATCGCCGTCCACCGAGCCGAAATTGCCCTGTCCGTCGATCAGCGGCACGCGCATCGAGAAATCCTGCGCCATCCGCACGAGCGCGTCATAAACCGATTGATCGCCGTGAGGATGGTACTTACCGATGACGTCGCCGACAGTGCGGGCGGATTTGCGGTAGGGCTTGTTCCACTCGAAGCCGTTCTCATACATCGCGTAGAGAATGCGACGGTGGACCGGCTTGAGGCCGTCGCGCGCATCCGGCAGCGCCCGCGCCACGATCACGCTCATCGCGTAATCGAGATAGCTGCGTTTCATCTCCTCGAGGATGGAAACGGGCCGAATGCCCGAAGGCGCCGGCGGCTCCTCGGGTTTAGTGTCTTCGATATCTGACAAGGAAGGATTCCGGTCGGTTTCTGCTCGGAATCGTATAGCCTATCGAGGCTGGGAAAACCACCTTCGGCGATCGCCGGAGGCGGTTTTTTCCCGTCGTTCTTTCAGTTACTTATAAGCCATATTGGCAACCAGAATCTGATGGTGGAACGGTGCTGCCGGACTACGCGCTGACGACCTTCGCGACGCTGATGGTGGTGGTCGATCCGATCGGTCTGGCCCCGGTGTTCCTGTCAATCACCCAGGGCCTGCCGAAGGCCGCCCGGCGCGGCATCGGCTGGCGCGCCTCGGCGATAGCCGCCGCCATCCTGGTGGCGACGGCGCTCGGCGGGACATGGCTCCTCGCCCGGCTCGGAATCGGCCTCCCCGCGTTTCGCATCTCCGGCGGACTCCTGCTGTTCGTGGTCGCGTTCGAGATGGTGCTGGGGGTCCGGCCGGCGCGAGAGGCCCAGCAGGCGACCCAGGCGGCGGAGGAGCACGCGCGAAATATCGCGGCCTTTCCGCTGGCGATCCCGATGATCGCGGGTCCGGGGGCGATCACGGCCACCCTGCTGCTGGCCGGTCGCGCGGCGGATCAGCCGGTTCAACTGATAGCGCTGATCGCTATCATCATTGCGGTCGCCGCCATTTGCGGCGTCACCTTCGCGTTGGCGGGGCGCGTGGCCGGCGCGCTCGGCCACACCGGCAACGTCGTGCTGTCGCGATTGCTCGGCGTCGTATTGGCCGCCCTCGCCGTCCAGTTCGTCATCGATGGCATTCGCGAGGCGTTCGGCTGAAAAGGGACCGGTAAACGTCGCGTCCGTGCGTCAGGCTGGCCCGAGCGAGAGCCTCGCTTCTGATGAAACGATGCTTTGACTTCAAGCGAACGGAAACCTCCGTCGGGTCAAGCCCGAGGACGCGCTTCGCTTGAAACGCCTCAGGATCCTGTCGGGGCAGTACCGCCGCTGCTCGAATTATCGCTTTCCGCCTCCAAAGCCGGGACCAGCGCCAGTTCGAGATCGCCCGCATCAAGCGGATCCTCGTCGTCGCGCAAAGCCGGATCGTCTGATGGCGTCGGAACGCTGAACCCGCCCGGCAGGCGCGAATCCAGCAGCCCGGTTCCTTTCAGCTCTTCCAGGCCCGGCAGATCGCCGAGATTCTCGAGGCTGAACTGGGACAGAAACGCCTCGGTCGTCCCGAAGGTGAGCGGGCGGCCCGGTGTCTTGCGGCGACCGCGCGGCTTGATCCAGCCGGTCTCCAGAAGAACGTCCAGCGTGCCCTTGGAGGTCACGACGCCGCGGATCTCCTCGATCTCCGCGCGCGTCACGGGCTGATGATAGGCGATGATGGCCAACACCTCGATCGCCGCGCGCGACAGGCGCCGCGTCTCCGTGCTTTCCCGCGTCATCAGCCAGGCCAGATCGCCCGCCGTGCGGAAGGTCCACTTGTTGGCGATTCGCACCAGGTTGACGCCCCGCGACGCATAGTCCGCCTGCAACTGGGCGAGAGCCGATTTGATATCGACGCCGTCGGGCATCCGCTTGGCGAGCGCCGACTGATCCAGCGGCTCGGAGGAAGCGAACAGCAGCGCCTCCAGCAAGCGCAATTCCTCGGGCCGCGACGCGGGCAGTTCCGTTTCGGGTTCCTCGAGCCGCTCCACGCGTATTTCCGCCAGGCTTGCCATCGCTCGGTCTCCTTCTTCCAATTACTGCACCGGGGTGTCCGGTCCCGCCGTCGGATCGGGTGACGGCTGCGGCGCACGCTTGCGAAAATAAAGCGGCGCGAAGGCCTCTTTCTGATTCAGATCCATCACGCCCTCGCGCACCAATTCGAGAGCGGATGCAAAACTCGACGCGAACACGGTGGCGCGCTGCGCCGGATCGACGACAAACGTCATCAGATATTCATCGAGACAGCCCCAGTCCTCACCCGCAAGACCGACCAGACGCTCAAGCGAGGCTCGCGCCTCGCTCAACGACCAGACCGTGCGCTTGGCCATGTGAACGGTGGTCAATACCCGCTGCTGACGCTGCACGGCATAGGCGGAGAGCAGGTCGAACAAGGTCGCGGTAAACTTCGGATGCCGGATCTCGGCGATCGACTCGGGATTTCCGCGCGGGAAGATGTCGCGCCCCAGTTGCTGACGATTCATCAGGCGGTTCGATGCCTCGCGGATGGCCTCAAGCCGGCGCAGACGGTTGGCGAGCGCCGCCGCCATTTCGCCCGCGCTGGGCCCATCCGGTGTCGGCGGCTCCGGCAGCAGCAATCGCGATTTCAGGAAGGCGAGCCACGCCGCCATCACCAGGTAATCCGCGGCGAGTTCGAGACGAATCTTGCGAGCCGCCTCGACAAAAACCAGATACTGATCCGCGAGCGCCAGAATGGAGATTTTCGACAGGTCGACCTTTTGCTGCCGCGCAAGCGCCAGCAACAGGTCGAGCGGGCCCTCATAACCCTCGACATCGACCACGAGCGCCACCTCGTCGGCGACGACGCGCTCCGTCGGACGGCCTGTTTCAAACGAAAGAATTTCCGCGCTCATGCGCTTGCCGCCGTCAACGCGTCGAGTTTCGCGCGCGCCGCTTCGCGGTCGAACGGTTGCGGCGGCCTGCGCGCGGCGAGGGCCCGCCGGGCGCGGTCCAGCGCGACTCCCGACAATTCCGGAGCTTCGCTGGCGACCTGCCGCATCTCGTCCAATTGGCCATTGCAGTGCAAAACCATGTCGCACCCGGCCGCAACGATCGCCCTCGTCCGCTGGGCGATCGATCCCGTCAGCGCATTCATCGACACGTCATCGCTCATCAACAGTCCCTGAAATCCGATCGAGCCGCGAATCACCTGCTCGATGATTGTCGCAGATGTTGTCGCCGGTTGGGTGGCGTCAATCGCACTGAACACAACATGTGCGGTCATCGCCATCGGCAGATCAGAAAGGGGACGGAACGCAGCGAAATCAACAGCCTCAAGCTCGTCTTTCAAGGTATCCACGATCGGGAGTCGGTGATGAGTGTCCGCGGTCGCCCGTCCGTGACCCGGAATATGCTTGAGAACCGGCAACACACCACCCTGCTCCAGCCCCTCGGTGACGGCCCGCGCGATGGTCGCGACCTTTAGGGGATCGGTCCCATAAGCGCGATCACCGATGACGGCATCCGCGCCCGGCACCGGAACATCCGCCAGCGGCAGGCAGTCGACCGTGATTCCGAGATCGGCGAGATCGGCCGCGATCAGTTGCGCGCCAAGTCGCGCGGCCTCCAACCCCGCAGCCTGATCGCGATCATAGAGAGCGCCGAACGTCGCGCCCGCCGGATAGACGGGCCAATGCGGCGGCCCCAACCGCTGCACGCGGCCGCCTTCCTGGTCGATCAGGACGGGTGCATCACCATCCTCGATAGCTTCTCGAAACTCCTGAACCAGGCGCGCAACCTGCAGAGGATTGTCGATGTTCCTCTTGAACAGGATGAAACCCCACGGGCGCCCTGCGCGCAGGAATTCGCGCTCCTGCATTGTCAGGCCAAGGCCTGACGCTCCCGTGATGAATGCGCGCGTGCTCATAGCGGCCGATTAGCTCTCACCGGCCGCGATGGTCAAGGAAACCGCCGTTAATTCCTTTGGACGACGCACTGTCCTCCGGCCGATTTGAGGCTTCCGCAGAAACGCGATGCCTCGCCGGACGAGGCGAACGGCCCGACCATTGCGCGATAGTAGACACCCTTGGCGCCGAGGTCGGCGCGCTTGATCACAGGCGTACGCGATCCCAGCATCGACGGGAATTTACCCTGTAGCACCCGGAACGACGCCTGCGCGTCCGCCTCATTCCTTTGCGAGGAAACCTGGACCAGATAGCCCCCGCTGGCGGACGACTGCTGCGCCGGATGGGTCGACGCCATCCGGGTTCGCGTGTCGGCGGTCTGCGAGAGCGGCACATTGGCTCCGGGCGCGGCCCCCGCCGCAGCGGCATGCCGGCTGGCGGCGGACGCGGCGGCGAGATCGGCCTGATCACCGCGGACCGCGAGGGTCCTGACCTTGCGCGGCTCGTCGCCCCCGAGCGCGCTGTTTGCAACGGTCGCGGGAGGCTTGATATCCGGAGCCACGCTAGCCGCGGACGGCGGGTTATCGTTCTGGTTCAGTGGCGGAAAAACCACACGCGGGCCGGCGCTCACGGCGCTTTTGACATCGACCGGCTGCTCTTCGCGAGACACCACCTGCTCGGTGCCGTTTTCCACGGACATCCGGTCCTGAAGCAACTTGCCGACGGCATCACCCGAAGTCGTCTGCTGAGGCACGATCTTGTTGGGTTCGGTATCGGCCCTGATGATCGGCGGCTCACCGTTAGGCGCGTTCCCGACAAAGGTGCGATAAGCATACGCCGCGCCGGTGCCGACCACCGCGAGCGCCAGAACCGCGACCACCGTCGCCATTTTTCCGCGACGGCCGGGAGCCGGTTCATCTTCGGCCTCCCCGTAGCCGTAAGATTCGCCATAGCCGTTCTCGTCGCCGAAGGGCGCTTCCGGATAGGTCTCGCGCGGATACTGGCCTTCATAAGCATCGTGCGGAACGCGATCGCCATACGCATAGGCCGGCTGATCGTCCGGCAAATTCCCGTAGCGGGCATCGTCGTAACGGCCGGGATCGGCCTGATAAGATTCCGGCTCAGGCTGATGGCTGTCTGGATAAACCGCCGCGCGCCGCAGCACCGGATGCGCCGAGGATTCGAGTTGCTCCGGCGAAGGATCGGGCCGGGCCATCCGCCTTTGAATCCAGGACGGCGGTCCGGCGGGTGGCTCCCCCTCGATCGGTTCCTCGATCGGCGGCAGCGGCTCGAAATGGTCGACGGGATCATCCACGGGAGCCATCGGCGTTTCCCGCCTGGGCTCACCGAAAGAATCGCCCTGACCAATCAGGCGCGCCAGTTCCGCAAGCGGATCCGGCTCCGTGGGAGCAGTCGCGCGCTGGTCGTCGCGCCCGTAATCGTCGTCCTCCGGGAAGGGCCGGTCCTGATATCGATGAGCCATCGTGATGTCGCGTCCCTTTCGGAAAGGCGCCAACTCGCTCGTTCTAAACGAAACAGCTGCCAATCAAGCCCATCACGATCCCCTTCATGACGGCTAACCCATTATCGCATCTCGGTCGGCGCATGGACGCCGAGAACGGTAAGTCCGGATGCCAGAACAGCGACAACGCCCTGAACCAGCGCCAGCCGTGCCCTGGTTATTTGTGCATCATTATTGATAATGAAGCGTAAATGAGGCAAATCGCGCCCCTTCGTCCAAAGCGCATGAAATTCGCTTGCGAGATCATAGAGATAGAAAGCGATCCGATGCGGCTCATGAGCGGCCGCCGCAGCTTCGACCGTTCGCGGATAAAGCGCCAGCTTCCGTAGCAGGCCGAGTTCCGCCGGATCGGACAGCCGTTCCAGGTCCGCTGTCCCGAGGAATTGCCTTCGCTCCGCATCCGCTTCGGGAAGATCCGGGAACACCTCGCGCGCATTGCGGAAAATCGAGAAGCCGCGGGCGTGGCCGTACTGGACATAGAAAACCGGATTGTCCTTCGACTGCTCGATGACCCTGGCGAGGTCGAAATCCAGCACCGCATCATTCTTGCGGAACAGCATCATGAAGCGCACGGCGTCGGAGCCGACTTCCTCGACTACTTCACGTAACGTCACGAAATCCCCGGCGCGCTTCGACATCTTCACTGGCTCGCCGTTGCGCAGCAGCTTCACGAGCTGCACGATCTTGACATCAAGGGTCCCCTTGCCCGACGTGACCGCCTTGATCGCGGCCTGCACGCGCTTGATGTAACCGCCGTGATCGGCGCCCCAGACATCAACCATGTTGTGAAAGCCACGGTCGAACTTCGTCTTGTGATAGGCGATATCCGAGGCGAAGTAGGTATATCCGCCATCCGACTTCTTCAGCGGGCGATCGACATCGTCGCCGTAGGCCGTGGCGCGGAACAGGGTCTGCTCGCGATCCTCGTAGTCTTCCACCGGCGCGCCCTTCGGTGGCGGCAACCGGCCCTCATAGACGTCGCCCTTCTCTCGCAGGAAACCGATGGTCTCCGCGACGCGATCCGCGCTGCCATCGATCAGCGAGCGCTCCGAGAAGAACACGTCGTGCCGGATGTTCAGCGCGGCGAGATCGCCCCTGATCATCTCCATCATCATGCCGATGGCCTTGGCGCGCACGAGACCAAGCCACTCCGCTTCGGGAGCCTTCACCAGACTATCGCCATGCCCGGCGGCAAGCGCCTGACCCACCGGCTTCAGATAATCGCCGGGATAGAGCCCGTCCGGAATCTCGCCGATGTCCTCGCCCAGCGCCTCGCGGTAGCGCAGGAACGCCGAGCGCGCGAGCACGTCGACCTGCGATCCGGCGTCGTTGATGTAGTATTCGCGCGTCACGTCATAGCCGGCGAACGACAACAGGCTCGCCAGCGCGTCGCCGAACACCGCGCCCCGGCAATGCCCGACATGCATCGGGCCGGTCGGATTGGCCGAGACGTATTCGACGTTGACCTTTTCGCCGGCGCCGATGGCGCTGCGGCCATAGCCCTCGCCATCCCGCAACACGTCACGCAATACATCAGCCCAGACCGGCAACTTCAGGGTCAGGTTGATAAAACCTGGCCCTGCGATGTCGGCGCTCTCGATCAGGTCGTCGGCGCGCAGCTTCGTCACGATCCGCTCCGCGAGATCGCGCGGCTTGGCTTTGGCGTCTTTCGCCAGCACCATGGCGGCGTTGGTCGCCATGTCGCCATGCGAGGCATCGCGCGGCGGCTCGACCACGATCCGCGCCAGATCCAGCCCGGACGGAAGCGCGCCTTCTTCCGCGAGCGCGGCGCAGGCCCGATGCACGCGCGCAAGCACATCCGCGAAAAGATGCTGCGATGGACTGGAATCGGTCATGATATCCGCGATTTGAGTGAAGCTGGAACACGCGCCGCCTAACGCAATTCCGGAGTCGAGTCAAAAAGGCGCTTGTGCTCGTTGATCGCGAAACGGTCAGTCATCCCTGCGATGAAATTGCCGACCGTGCGCGCCTTTTCGGCATCGAACGCGCCGTTGACCCCCTGCTCCGGCAGCCATTCGGCGGGAAGCGCCGCCGGATCGTCGCGGTAGCGAATGAACAGGTCCCGGACGATGGTTTCAGCCTCGTCCATCACCCGCATGACGCGAGGATGGCGATACATCCTTTGCCGGAGGAACGCCTTGATTCCCGCCTCGGCCTCAGCCGCCTCCGGCGGAAAGGCGATCAGCGACGCGGAGTGCCGGCGCACATCATCGACCGATCGCGGCCGCGCACCGGCAATCCGCCGGCCCGCCTCGGACAGGACGGCCATGATCAGGCAGGAGATCAGTTCGCGCACCAGTTCGGCGCCACGCCGCCCGTCATCCAGCATCGGATGGCGGCGCGCGATATCCGCGATCATTCCAGCGGTTAGCGGCATTTCCTTCAAGTCATCAACAGCGAACAATCCGGCACGCAAGCCGTCGTCGATGTCGTGAGCGTCATAGGCGATGTCGTCGGCGACCGCCGCAACCTGCGCCTCGAGCGAGGCGAAGCTCCATAGCTCCAGATCGCAGGTCCGGTTGAAATCGGCGATACCCACCGGCACGCCCCGACACTGATAGCGCCCCACGGCGTTTCCCGCGGCATCGATCAGCGGGCCGTTGTGCTTGACGATCCCCTCCAGCGTTTCCCAGGTCAGGTTGAGGCCGTCGAAATCCGGATAGCGATGCTCCAGCAGGGTCACGATCCGCAGCGTCTGCGCATTATGGTCGAAGCCGCCATAAGGACCCAGGCAAAGATCCAGCGCCCGCTCCCCGGCGTGGCCGAACGGCGGATGGCCGAGATCGTGCGCCAGCGCCAGCGCTTCCGTCAGGTCCTCGTCGAGCCCGAGCTGGCGGGCCATCGCGCGGGCGATCTGCGCCACTTCCAGCGTGTGGGTGAGACGGGTCCGGAAGTGATCGCCCTCATGATAGACGAACACCTGGGTCTTGTGCTTCAGCCGCCGGAACGCCGTCGAATGGATCACCCGGTCGCAATCGCGCCGGAACGCGCTGCGGGTCCGGCTCGGCGGCTCGTCATACAGCCGCCCGCGGCTGCGGCCGGGCTCGCTGGCAAAGGGCGCGGGCGGGGCTGCCATTCCAACTGTCACGGCACTTGCCCCCTTCCGATGGTTTGATTCCGCCGTAAGCCCACTTAACTATGGCTTGCGGGCAATTCAAAATATTGGACAATGTCCGCGATCGCATATGGAGTCGCAGGATGACAGAAGCCAACATCACCGTCAGCGAGCGCGCGGCGCGGCGGATCAGAGAAATCCTGAAATCCGAGGGCGACGGCGCCATGTTGCGTATCAGCGTCGAAGGCGGAGGCTGCTCGGGCTTTCAGTACAAATTCGACATCGAACGCGCCAAGGCCGACGATGATCTGGTGATCGCGCGAGATTCCGCGGTGGTGCTCGTCGATCCAGCCTCCGTCCCTTTCCTGAGCGGGTCCGAAGTCGATTTCGTCGACGATCTGATCGGAGCATCGTTCCGGGTCGTCAATCCGAACGCCACCGCCTCCTGCGGCTGCGGCACCAGCTTTTCGATATAGTTTTTCGGGGTCAGAGGCGGCCTTGACCCGCTGAAAGAGACCTCACGGCGGATTGCCCGTTGAGACCGGCAATCACATGCGGGACCGCCTGATGCGCATAGCCACCTGGAACGTCAATTCGGTCCGGCAGCGCCTGGATCACCTGATCACCTGGCTGAGAGAGACCGCGCCGGACGTCGTCTGCCTTCAGGAGATCAAATGCGTCGATGAGCAGTTTCCCCGCGAAGCCATCGAGGCGCTCGGCTACAATGTGGTGACGCACGGCCAGAAGACCTTCAACGGCGTGGCGCTGCTATCGAAATTCCCGTTCGACGAGACCCGGCCCCGGCTGGCGGGCGATGACGGCGACGTGCAGGCGCGATTCCTCGAAGGCGTCGTCACCCTCGAGCATGGGGCGGTGCGCGTCGCCTGCCTCTATCTGCCCAACGGCAACCCTCCGAACACAGAGAAATATCCCTACAAACTCAAGTGGATATCGCGCCTTATTGAGTATTCGAGGGAACGATTGAAAAGCGAGGAAGCCTTCATACTCGCCGGCGATTTCAACGTCATCCCCGCGCCGTGCGACGTCTACAATTCCGCCGCATGGGTCGATGACGCCCTGTTCCGCCCGCGGACACGGCAAGCTTTCCAGACGCTGCTCGGGCTTGGGCTGACCGACGCCCTACGCGCGGTGTCAGACGCCGCCGGAGAATATACGTTCTGGGACTATCAGGCGGGCGCCTGGCAGAAGAACAACGGCTTGCGGATCGATCATCTGCTGCTGTCGCCGCAGGCCAGCGACCGGCTCAGCGGAGCGGGAATCGATCGTCATGTGCGCGGCTGGGAAAAAGCGTCCGACCACGTCCCGGTCTGGATTGATCTCGATCTGGAAACGGCTGGAAGGAACTAGAGCTTTTCAGCGAAGGAGAAGCACCGGTTCGCTTGAAGAAAACGCGCCAAAACAACAATCTGGAGCCCTCGCTTCTGATTACGTCAGAAGTGAAAACCTCTACCCAGGGTCAATCCCGCCGCCCCTGCACCCAGTGCTCCAGCATCTGCAGCGCCATGGCGCGATCATCCTCCGAGGCCTTCGCGATCGCCTTGTTATAGCTCTCGGTGATCCAGGTCTCGTCTGGCGCGGCCGCGTCTCGCGCCAGCGTCAGCCACATCAGGCCGCGCGCCGCCTGCCGAGGCAACAGGTCGCCGTTAAACAACATCCTGCCGAGCATCGCCTGCGCCTGATGCTGGCCCTTTTGCGCCGCGAGGCCGAGCCAGCGGGCGCCATACTTGACGTCGTGAGGCGCTCCGATGCCTTTCAGATAGAGCCGGGCGAGATCGTATTGCGCATCGGCGTTGCCGAAATAGGAAGCCGCGTAGGAAAACATCTCGCGCGCGCGCTCAGCGTCACGTTTGATGGCCGAATTCGGAATCCCTTGCAGATAATAGCGTCCGAGCGCGACGAACGCGTTAGCCACGACGGCGGCCTGCGGCGCAGAAGGGCTGTCCTCCGCATGGGCGTTGGCGATTCGACTGAAGTACTGAAAAGCGCGCAGATCATCCTGGGTGACGCCGTCGCCCTTGGCATACATACGTCCCAGCCGCCACTGGGCGATCGGGTGCCCGCCCTCGGCCGCGTATTGCAGAGCCGTCAACGACACGCTCGGCGTCGCCGCCTTTTTCAGCGCCTCCCCCCCGGCGAGGGGAGCGGAAACCACGGGAAGCGCCGCGGCGGCTTCCTGCTCTCCGGTCACGGTGCCATCAAAGGCAAAGGCCGGGGCGCTCACGCACACCACGCTCCACGCCAAAGCCAGAAAAGCTGTCCTGCTAGCCATTCGCATTAACGCAACTTCTCGAACACCCTGCCCGTACAGGTCAGGATACGGCTAAACATCTGTTCAAACTGCCGAGCGAACTTTGCGCGCTCATCGGATGTGGGATTGGTCGCGCCGATCCGCCATTCGGTCTTGCGGTCAGGGTACCCAGCATAAATCAAATTTACGTCAGTACGCGGGCGACCCGCTTTGCTGTCGTTTCTAACGCCGTCAGCGGTCGCGAGCGCAGCAAGACGATGCGAATCGATCCATCGCGCGCCGGACAAGCCCGCAAGGCCGGGCGCGCGCATCGGACCTTCCGCGACACGACGGCTCGACAGCCTGCCCTTGACGTCCGTCCCGACATCCATCGCGAACCCGATCCCTCCCTGCGGCCTTTTTCCGGAGACGCTTCGAGCCTCTGAAGCGTCAGCTTCCAGCCGACAGGTAAATTTTCAAGAAGGGGTGTGGCCAAATAGCGGCGTCTGCAAGAGCCACCTGTTCGCAGGGTTAAATGATCAGCCGTGTGTTGCGCCATGGCAACAATATCGCCACGGGGCAACACCCGACAGGCTGCCGCGTCTACCCTTACATGTTCAGCGCGCGTCCGTAGGCGTCGAGCACCGCTTCCTTCATCATTTCCGAGAGTGTCGGATGCGGGAAGATGGTGTGCATCAATTCCTGCTCGGTCGTCTCCAGGTTCATCGCGACCACGTATCCCTGGATCAGTTCGGTGACCTCCGCGCCGATCATGTGCGCGCCGAGCAACTGCCCGGTTTTGCTGTCGAAGATCACCTTCACCAGCCCCTGATCCTCGCCGAGCGCGATGGCTTTGCCATTGCCGGCGAACGGAAAGCGGCCGACGCGGATATCCTTGCCCGCCGCCTTCGCCTTGGCCTCGGTGAGGCCGACGGAGGCGATCTGCGGGTGACAGTAAGTGCAGCCGGGGATCAGGCTCCTGTCCATCGGATGCGGTTTGAGGTCCTTGATCGCCTCGATACAGATGACGCCTTCGTGCTCAGCCTTGTGCGCCAGCATCGGCGGTCCCGCGACGTCGCCGATCGCATAGATACCCGGCACGTTGGTCCTGCCGTAGCCGTCGATCACAATACAGCCGCGATCGGTTTTCACGCCGAGCTTTTCCAATCCGAGATTCTCGATGTTGCCGACCACGCCGACCGCCGAAATCACCCGCTCGAACTCGGCGGCGACCGGCTTGCCGTCGCCAGCGTCGATGGTGGCGACGACGCTGTCGGCCTTTCTGTCGAGCTTGGTGACCTTGGTGGAGGTCATGATCCTGATGCCCTGCTTCTCGAACTGCTTGCGGGCGAGAGCGGCGATCTCGGCATCTTCGACGGGCAGAATCTGCGGCAGCACTTCAACGACCGTGACCTCCGCTCCCATGGTGCGGAAGAACGAGGCGAACTCGATGCCGATCGCGCCGGAGCCGACGACAAGCAGGGACTTCGGAATCTTCGGCGCGACCATCGCCTCGAAATAGGTCCAGACCAGCTTGCCGTCCTGCTCCAGGCCGGGCAGCACGCGCGGCCGCGCACCGGTCGCAACGACAATGTGCTTCGCCTGATAGCTGCCCTCGCCCAGCACGCCCTTGGGCGGCTCGGTCTTGATGCGCGGATCCGACGTCTTCACCGTGATTTTTCCGGGAGCATCGACCGATGCTTCGCCCCAGATCACGGTGATCTTGTTCTTCTTCATCAGAAAGCCGACGCCCTCATTGAGGCGTTTGGAAACGCCGCGCGAACGCTGCACCACGGCCGTCGGATCGTAGCTCACCTTCTCCGCCGAAAGGCCATAATCCTTGGCGTGCCGCATGTAATGATAGATTTCCGCCGAACGCAGCAGCGCCTTGGTCGGAATGCAACCCCAGTTGAGGCAGATGCCGCCGAGATGCTGTTTCTCGACGATCGCCGTCTTGAGACCCAGTTGCGCCGCCCGTATAGCAGCGACGTAACCGCCCGGGCCCGAGCCGATGATGATGACGTCGAAGTGAGTGTCAGCCATGGCCTCTGCTTTCTGTCCTCAATTCGTGGCGTCGACCAGTTCGACACGCCGGTTCAGCGCACGCCCCTCTTCGGTGCGGTTGGTCGCCATCGGAGCAGCCATGCCGACTCCAAGCGGCGTCAGGCGCGCCGCGGCGACGCCATGCTCGCGGCTGAGCGACTCCACGATAGAACGCGCGCGGCGATACGACAGGTCGCGGTTGTAGTCGAGCGCGCCCTTTGAATCAGTATGCCCCACGATCAGCACCTTCAACTCGGGTTGAGCTTTCAAGAGTTTGGCGATCTCGTCGAGCTGCGGCTTCGAGTCGGAACGCATGGTGTCCTTGTCGAAGTCGAACAGGATGCCGTGAATCGCGACACGCCCTTGCGAAGCGATATCACGCTGCATGGCGGACGACTCCACCACGACCATCCGCTCTTCCATTGGCTTGGCTTCGGTGATTTCGAGAAGCGCCAGCGCACGGTCCTTGAGCGGCCCGCCACCCGAGCGGTGCATGATCACATACAGCGAGGCATAGACGTCGCCTTCCGCGCGCTTGAGCCGCGCGGCGACGTAGCGCTGGTCGGCCTGCTGATCGCCGAACAGCATGTAGAGCGGGTCGCCGGCGATCGCGAGGCTGAAATTCCGGCCACCGCAGGTCTCACGCTCGCAACTGAACATCGTCTCGAAGCCAGCCTTCTTGAGCGCCTGCTCGTAGTTGCGAAACACCTCCAGCGACGAGCGGCCTTCCGGCATCTTGTAGGCGATCTGGGTGAACTTGCCCTCCAGCGGAGTCACGGAATTCGCGTTCTTGTCCTTGCCGCCGTAGTTCTTTATCAGCGCGGTCGCGAGTTTGTAATCGGTGAACGCCTCCTGCTTGTAACGAAGGATCTCCGAGCCGTCATAACGCGGCAACAATGGATGGTCCTTGGACCCCTTGATGTCCGCCGCCTGCACGGACGCCGCGACCAGAACCACACCAAGAGACATCAGGAAGGTCCGCATCTTTTTTCCTTCACACGCTCGGTCGAATTTACGACTTGCACTGCTTCTCGCCGAGATCGACCCGAACGATCCGCGACGGTCCCGGCATCGGTCTCCCGCCCGGACTCTTCGCCGGCTCACGCACCACCGTGGCGAGGATCGCGCAATTGCCGCCATAAATATTGAAACGACCCATGCCAATCCGTTCGATACGATCGACCACGCCGAGTCGCTCGGGAAAATCACGCATCGCAACGATCGCTGCAAAGTCCTGCCACACTGTGAACCGTGGTGGCAATTCGGCGCGCGCCGAACCCGTCACGCCAATGCACGGGCTTGCTGCCAGGATCGCAACCGCGAGGGATTTTCCGATGGTCATTGCCGGCGTGGTCACACCATCATCATCACGGGATTCTCGATCAGCGTCTTGAACGCGCCGATCAACTCCGCGCCGAGCGCGCCGTCGACCGCGCGGTGATCGCAACTCAAGGTCACGCTCATGATCTGCGCCGCCTCGATCCTGCCGCCCCGCACGACCGCCCGCTCCTCGCTGGCGCCGACCGCGAGGATCGTGGCGTGCGGCGGGTTGATGACCGCGGTAAAATCCTTGATGCCGTACATGCCGAGGTTGGAAACGGCCGTGGTGCCGCCCTGATATTCCTCGGGCTTGAGTTTGCGGGCCCGCGCCCGCGCGGCAAAATCCTTCATCTCGGATGAGATGGCGGAGAGTGTTTTCGTTTCGGCCTTGCGGATGATCGGCGTGATCAGTCCGCCCGGCATCGCGACGGCGACGCCTACATCGGAATGCTTGTGTTTCAGCATGCCGCCTTCGGTCCAGCTCACATTGGCGTTCGGCACGCGTTGCAGCGCCACCGCCATCGCCTTGATGACGAAGTCGTTGACCGAGAGCTTGTAGAGCGGCTTCTTTTCCTTGTCCTTCGGCGCGGACGCGTTGATCTCTTCACGCGCGGACAGCAGCCGCCCGATGTCGCAGTCCATCGTCAGATAGAAATGCGGAACGTTCTGGATCGACGCGGTCAGGCGCTGCGCGATCGTGCGGCGCATGTTGTCATGGGGGACGAGTTCGTAGGAGCCGTCCTCGAACAGCGACAGGATCTGCTTGTCCGACATCGATGGCGCGATCGACGGCGCGCCTGCCGGGGCGGGCGCAGCCGCCGCCTTCAGGCCCTTGCCGGACTTCGCCTGCTCCACGTCGCGCGCGACGATGCGGCCATGCGGACCGCTACCCTCGATACGCGCCAAGTCAATGCCGGCTTCACTGGCGAGCCGCCGCGCTAGCGGCGATGAGAAGATGCGAGCGTGGCCGTTCGCCGGCTGCGCCGCTTGCGATCCGGATGATGCAGGCTTGGACGCAGGGGCGCGGGAGGATGGTTCCGGAGAACCAGCCGCTTCGCCGCTGCCAGCTTTCGCATCCGCCCTGGATTCTGGTTTTGCTTCGTTCCCAGGCGCTGCCGTGGCTCCGCTCGCCGCCGCCTTCACGTCCTCGCCGTCACCGGCGAGCACCGCGATGACGTTGTTGACCGGCACGTCCTGCGTTCCTTCCGGCACCAGGATCTTCGCGATGGTGCCTTCGTCCACCGCTTCGACTTCCATGGTCGCCTTGTCGGTTTCGATCTCGGCGATGACGTCCCCGGACTTGACCGCGTCGCCCTCCTTCTTGAGCCACCTCGCGAGGTTGCCCTTCTCCATCGTCGGCGACAGCGCGGGCATCAGGATGTTGATCGGCATGATTTGCCCCGCTTACCGGTAACAGACGGCCTTGGCCGCGGCGACGACTTCAGCCACCGACGGCAACGCCAGCTTTTCGAGATTGGCCGCATATGGCATCGGCACGTCCTTGCCCGAGACGCGCATCACCGGCGCGTCCAGATAGTCGAATGCGTGTTCCATGATGCGCGCGACGATCTCCGCGCCGACGCCCGACTGCTGCCAGCCCTCTTCCACGGTCACCGCGCGGCCGGTCTTCCGCACCGACGCCACGATGGTTTCGGTGTCCATCGGCCGCAGCGTGCGAAGATCGACGACCTCGGCCTCGATACCTTCCCTGGCGAGTTCATCCGCCGCCTTCAATGCGTAGGTCATGCCGTTCGACCATGAGACCAGCGTGACGTGCTGACCGGTTCGCGCGATCCGCGCCTTGCCGATCGGCAGCACATGGTCATCGAGTTTCGGCACCGGACCGGTGTGCCCGTACAGAATTTCATTCTCAAGGAAGATCACCGGATTGGGATCGCGGATCGCGGCCTTCAAAAGCCCCTTGTGGTCGGCGGCTGAATACGGCGCGATCACCTTGAGGCCGGGGATCTGCGAGTACCACGCCGAATAGTCCTGACTGTGCTGCGCGGCGACGCGCGCCGCGGCGCCGTTTGGACCGCGAAACACGATTCCGCAGCCCATCTGGCCGCCGGACATGTAAAGCGTCTTGGCGGCCGAATTGATGATCTGGTCCATTGCCTGCATGGCGAAGTTGAATGTCATGAACTCGACGATCGGCCTCAGGCCCGCCATCGCCGCGCCCACGCCGACGCCGGCAAAACCGTGCTCGGTGATGGGCGTGTCGATCACCCGCCGCGCGCCGAATTCCTGCAGCAGGCCCTGCGACACCTTGTAGGCGCCTTGATATTCTGCGACCTCCTCCCCCATCAGAAAGACATTGTCGTCGCGGCGCATTTCCTCGGCCATGGCGTCACGCAACGCCTCGCGGATGGTCATGGTCACCATCTCGGTGCCTTCCGGCACCTCGGGATCCTCTGAAATTCCGGGGCGGGGTGAAGCGGCCATCGGCTTGCCCTCGCCGGCCGGCGAGCGCGACTCCGCAGCCGGGGCGGATGACGATACGCTGGAAAATTTCGGCTCTGTCTTGGACTCTGTCTTGGCCAGATCGGCCGCGCTTTCGCCGTCCGCGAGAATGGTGGCGATCGGCGTATTTACCGCCACGTCGGCGGTCCCTTCAGGGACCAGTATCCTGCCGAGCGTCCCCTCGTCGGTAGCCTCGACTTCCATGGTTGCCTTGTCGGTCTCGATCTCGGCAATGACGTCGCCCGACCTGATCGTCTCGCCCTCCTTCTTCAGCCACTTGGCGAGGTTGCCTTTCTCCATGGTTGGCGAAAGCGCGGGCATCAGAACTTGAATTGGCATGATCGCTCCGAAAAAAGGCTTGCGCGCTCAGCGATAAATATCGGTGTAAAGTTCGGACGCGTCGGGCTCTGGATCGTTTTGCGCGAAGTCCGCGGCTGTATTGATGATCTCGCGCACCTTGGCGTCGATCTTCTTCAATTCGTCCTCGGAGACCTTGGAAGCCAGCAGGCGGTTGCGGACCTGTTCGATCGGATCCTGATCGTGCCGGACCTTGTCGACCTCCTCGCGCGTCCGATACTTCGCCGGATCCGACATCGAGTGGCCGCGATAGCGGTAGGTCTGCATTTCCAGGATGTAGGGACCGTTGCCCTCGCGGCACCATTTCACAGCCTTGTCGCCCGCCGCCTTCACGGCGCGGACGTCCATGCCGTCGACCTGCTCGCCGGGAATGTCGAAGGACACGCCGCGCCTGGAAAAATCGATCTGCGCAGACGAGCGCGCCACCGACGTGCCCATCGCATAGCGGTTGTTCTCAATAATGTAGACGACCGGGAGCTTCCAGAGCTGCGCCATATTGAAGCTCTCATAGACCTGGCCCTGATTGGCCGCCCCGTCTCCGAAATAAGTCAGGCTGACGCGATCGTTTCCTCGATAGCGATTGGCGAAGGCGAGACCCGTCCCGAGCGACACCTGCGCGCCGACGATGCCGTGGCCGCCATAGAAATGCTTCTCCTTGCTGAACATGTGCATGGAGCCGCCCTTGCCCCTGGAATAGCCGCCGCGCCGCCCGGTCAGTTCGGCCATCACGCCCTTGGCGTCCATGCCGCAGGCCAGCATGTGCCCGTGATCGCGATAGCCGGTGATGACCTGATCGCCCTCCCCGAGCGCCATCTGCATGCCGACGACGATCGCCTCCTGGCCGATATAGAGATGGCAGAAGCCGCCGATGGCGCCCATTCCGTAGAGTTGGCCGGCTTTCTCCTCGAAACGGCGGATCAGCAGCATTTCGCGCAGGGCGTGAAGGTCCTGCTCGCGCGTGAACGAGGGGGACGGCTGGCTTTTCGAGCCGCTGCCTGCCGCCTGCGCGACGTTCTTCTTGGATGCAACCATGGTCATTCCGGATGCGAGAAAGGGTCACTCTCTCTAGCCCAACTCAGGCAACCTTGAAAGCGCGTGATATCAATGATGTTCGCCTCGCCGCGAAATTCCGTGACCGAAAACCGGAGGTTTTTGAAATTACACAAAAGCCTTTTGCAAAAAGGCTGAAGTGCCGCAAGCGCGGCTGCTGCCAGAGGCGTTTTTAATCCCGGCGGAGGACGTGAATCAGCTCGTGCGGATTCGCGTAGTGAAGCTGATAGCGGACGCGCTCGTCGAGCATGTCGGGATCGATTCCGCTCGCGCGCAAAAGCGCGACCCGCTTCTCGCCTTCGGCGCGCTCCGCCTTCAGCCGCGCCAGTTCGGACGTCAGCGCGATGATCTCCTGATCGAGATCCTGCCGCGCATTCAGCCCGTACTTGCCGGTATAGGCGTTGACGCCGAAATAGCCGACGATCATGGCGGCCATCGCATAGAGAGCGAGGCCGGTGAGCAGCGATCGGAGGCGTGAGCGTGAGACCATGGCCCGACGATGCGACGGTCCGGTTAATGCTTCGCTAACAAACTCACTGGCCCCGGTTGCTACTGTTGATGCCGCGCCACCCAGGCGGCGAAAGTCTTGATGTAGGCCTCGAGAAACTCGCGCAGCGAGGTCTTGACGAGTTCTCCCTTCTCATCGAACGCATCGCCGATGCCGCCGATATAGGCTTCCGGCTGCTGCAAGACCGAAACGTTGAGAAAAACCAGCGACTGGCGCAGATGATGATTGGCGCCGAACCCGCCCAGAGCGCCCGGCGAATTGCTGATCACCCCGCCGGGCTTGCCGTTGAAAACGCTCTGACCATAGGGACGCGATCCGACGTCGATGGCGTTTTTCAGCACGCCGGGAACGGACCGATTGTATTCGGGCGTCACGAACAGGACGGCGTCAGCTTTCCTGACACGATCGCGAAAATCCACCCAGTCCGCCGGCGGCGTCGCGTCCAGATCCTGATTGTAGAGAGACAATCCATTCAGCGTGACGACATCAAGCTGAAGCGACGGCGGCGCGAGCGCCGTCAACGCCCTGGCGAGCTTCAGCGAAAACGACTCCTTGCGAAGGCTGCCGACGATGACGGCGGTGTTCAGTTGGGATGCCATGAAAAGATCCTATGGTTGCGCGGCCCTCATGGCCGGCTGAATCCGCGCTCTCGATCTCCGGTCAATACACGCCGGGAATGATGCGGTGAGTTTGCTGCATGTAGCGGCGATAGTCTTCCCCGAACGTCTCGATCATCATCTGCTCCTCGAAGCGCACGCGTGCGAAGAACAGCAGCGCCACGGCGGCGACGCCGCTGAAGGCGGCGACGACGTTCGGCAGCAGGCAGGCTTGCGCGAGCGCCCACAGCCAGAATGAAGCGTACATCGGATGACGGATCGATCGGTACACCCCGGAGCGAACGACCCGATGCCCCTCACGCACTTCCAGTGAGGCCGACCATTGCCGGCCGAGATCCTTGTGCGACCGGCGGAACAGCCAGAGCGAGAACGCGAACAGCAGGCTGCCGAGTACGACGAGACCGTAACCCGGATCGTAAGCGAAAGCGCGCGGCCATCCCGTCGCGAGATTCACCATCGGAATCACAAACAGTCCGGCAAAGGCCGCCGCTAGAAGCAGGCGCTCACGCAAGGTGCCGTCACGCCGCAACGTCGCGGTACCCCGCGCACGCCGAGCATAGGGATAGCGAATAATGAACCAGGCGACGAGACCGATAAGCCATATCGTCTGTCCGAGGGTGATCGAGGACATCAGCCGCCGCCGTGCTTAAGCGACGCCGGCGACGGCGGCGTCCGCCGACCTGCTCGCGGCAGCGGCCGTCCCGGAGGATGCGCGTTGCAGGAGCGCCCCATCCTCTCCGAAACGATCGACGCCGCCGCGGGGCGACGTGATCTCCTCGAACGGCAGCGGACCGCAAATGATCAGGCAATAGTCGTAGTTGGCGCGCACGCTGTTTCCCATCAGAAATTTATAGTGCAACAGCATGAAATTGAACCGGTGACGCCGGAAGCTAGCCCTGTCCATCATGTCGTGCAACTGGACGCGGCGGATATCCGGACGCCCGCCGGAGCGCTCGCGGCTGACGCGCTTTAACATGACCGGATCGAAGCGATAGAAACTGATGGCGTCGTCGCGGGCGTGATACTCGGTCCACGGAATTCGCATCTCTCCGGCAACGGCTTGCGCGGCCTGACGAATGTGCTCGCCGCGCGGATGCAGCGAGAATTTCGCGATGGTGGAGCCGACGGTCAGAATACACAAGGAACGGCCACGCCCCGCAAGTTCGGGATCCCGCTTGAGCGCGCGCGCCACCGCGTCCATGACCAATGCGGCGCCGAGGCAGTGACCGATGATGACGACCTCATCGACATCGGCGTTACGCACCCGGTCAAGTATCCGCTCCGCGAACCGGTCGATCCGGGCATCCATTCGCGGCCGCCGCCCGTATACAAACTCGCGCGAAAAGATCCAGTCGTCGAACACATGGTTGATCGGACGCCGCGAGCCCAGCAGGCGCAACAAGCCAGCACCGACGCCCACGGCCGTCGCCGCCCCGAGCACGCCCGCCGGGAATCCGCTCACGCCCGTGAGCCTGACCAGGCCATATCCGGCCGCCACTCCGCATCCGATGAACCCCGCGACGCACAGATACGGAAACAGAAAGAAGCCGGCATACTTCCAGTTCGCGTACATGAAACGGAACAGCGTACCGGTCACGATGAAATCGACCAGCGTGACGAAGCTCCGCCATAGGCGCGACCACATCCCGCGCGCATGATCTTCAAGGATCAGATCGTCCCACCGCAGCATTTCATAGGACGTGCGCGTGCTCCAGTTAGGCCCGGACGCCTCGACGATCCAGGACGCGCTCACCGGCGTCGCGTCGATCGCGCTCACGATCCCGGCCCTCACGCCCCAGGTGCGCTGGAAAACCGACAGCGATCGCGCGAGGCGGCTCACTTGCTGCGCCGGCGAAATAGGATCGTAACCGCCGATATGAAACACATGCCGCCGCGCGATCATTCCGTCACTTCCGTGGGCATCTATTTTCAAGAAGGAAGCGATGTCGATTCTCCCCGTCCCCAAACACGATACCCAACTTCGACCTCGAATACTTCCCTGGAAAACAAGTTCAGCTGTGACAATTCAGTCACAACGCACAGGATTCCCGGTTACACAATTGACGAGAGAATGCGAGGGCGCAAATACTAAACGTCTAAGAGATTCATATGGAACTTATCGATGCCGACTGGTTTTCCGCCTGCTCAACGTGGCCTGCGTGCCGGGATCGGAGGTCTTATCCTGTTCGCGCTCGGCGGATTCCTGACAACCTCCGCCCTTGCGCGATCCTCTACGCCTCACAGGCCGGGTCATGTGTATCTGATGCGGGGTCTGTTCAACGTATTTTCGCTCGGCATGGACGATCTGGCCGCAAAGCTCCGGAAAGTCGGCGTAAAGGCCGAAGCCGTGTCCTATACGTCGTGGTCCTCGCTCGCCGACAGCATTACCGCTGATTTTCGCGCCGGCAATCGCGAGCCGATCATTCTGATGGGCCATTCATATGGCGCGGATACGACAATCTCCCTGGCGCACAAGCTGAACCAGGACAGGATTCCCGTGGCGCTGATCGTGAACTTCGATCCGACGCAGCCGGACCGGGTTCCGCCCAATGTCCGCCGAATCATCAATTTTTACGTGCCGACCGACTGGGGACGTCCCGTGGAGCCCGGCAAAAAGTTTCGCGGCCGCCTGTCCAACCTCGATGAGAGCGGCAAGCACGGTCATTTCGAGATCGACAAGGCCGACGAGCTTCATCGCAAGGCAATCGCCGCCGTGCTCCAGGCAGTCGGACGAGGCGCTCCTCGCATCAAACGGCCTGCCGAGCACGATCAAGTCTCGGAAGCGCCCGCGCGCTGAGATCCCTTAGCTGATTGAATCGAAAGTAAGTTTGAGATTGGTGTTTTGACGCGTTTTCGTCATGCGGATCATTATTCATCCTCGGGTCAAGCCCGCGGACATATTCATTCGGAAACGCGATAAGTGCTGGGTCGCACCATTTGGCGGTTTATTTGGGGGTCAATATGCCACGTTCGGCCAGCGCAGCGCGCGCCGCTTTTCTATCCACGGCGCTGCTGACACTTGCGGTCGCCGCCGATAGCGCACCGGCCTTCGCCCAATCCTTCGGCGGTGACGGCGGAACAGCCGCGGGAACACCCGCCGCGGCCGGCGGAGGTTTCGGAATCGCGGAAGAGAACGGCACTGTTGCGAATGGTGGCGCCGGGGGCGGCGGCGGCGCGGGCGCGGCAGGCGGCAACTCCGTCACCGGGCAGTCAGGCGGCACGGCCGGTCTTGACGCCGATCAAGCCGACGGCGGACAGGGTGGCGATGGCAACATGACCGCAACGCCTGGTGTCGCCGGCAGCGGCGGCGGCGGCGGGAACGGCTTTATCGCAGCCGGAGGTTCGGTAGCCATCACCACGGGGTTTCGGGGCGGCCATGGCGGTGAGGGAGGACGTTCGCTCGGGGAACACGGTGGCGGCGGCGGAGCCGGCGGTTATGGCGTCGTCGATCTTATCGGCACGGCATTTCTGTTCGATCTCGGTTCCGGAACCCTTCAGGGCGGCAATGGCGGCGACGGCGGCGACGGCGTTTATATCGGCGCCCCCGGCGCGGCGTTGACAATTGTTTCGGGCACGATAGAGGGCGGCGGTGGAGGTTATGGAGGACGGTTCGCAATTCTCAATCACAACGCAGCGTATACTGCTGGCAGTGGCGGAGACGGCGGAGCCGCATTGTTGCTTCATGCGGGCGCATCGCTGTCGAATCATGGTGTCATTCGCGGCGGTGACGGCGGCCATGGCGCCCCTGGCGTCATGAGAATCAACAGCACTGAAGGAGACGGCGGCGATGGCGGCGCCGGGATCGTCGCGAACGCAACCTCCATCATAAACACAGGAACAATCTCAGGCGGCAACGGCGGGGTCCGAGGATGGGATGTTTTGGTACCATCCGCCAAACAGGAGCCGGCGGAGTTGGCATCGCCGGATCGAACCTGAGCATCGTCAACGCCGGGTCGATCATTGGCGGGACGCAGAACGATGGATCGATGCGTGTGGCCGCGGTCGCGCTCTCGGGTAGCGGCAATCGTTACGAGATGTAGGCGGGATCGAGCACGCTCGGCAGCGTCGTGGTCGCGCCGGGCGGCGCCAGCAACATCCTGGCGCTCGGCGGCGCGTCGAGCGGCAGCTTCGACGTTTCGAAGGTGGTCGATACCGCCACCGCCGGCATGACGGATGAGTATGCCGGTTTCACCGGCTTCGAGAAGACGGGCTCCTCGATCTGGACGCTGACGGGCACCAGCAGCTCGGCCATGCCCCTCACCGTCAACGACGGCACGCTGTTGGTGAACGGTTCGACCGCGTCGTCGTCGCTGACGACGGTGAACGCTGGCGAAACGCTTGGCGGCGGCGGTACGGTGGGCAACACCCTCGTTAACGGCGGCACGCTGTCGCCCGGCAATTCGATCGGCACGCTGACGGTGGCCGGCGATCTGGTGTTCACCTCGGCATCGACCTACATGGTCGAGGTGTCGCCGGCGAACAGCGACTTCACTTACGTCACCGGCACGGCAACGCTGGGCGGAGCCACTGTTCAGGCGCGGTTCGCACCCGGCAGCTACGTCGAGAAGCGCTACACCATCCTCACCGCCGGCGGCGGCGTGAACGGCTCGTTCTCCGGGCCGGTGAACACCAACCTGCCGGCCAACTTCAAGAGCGCGCTCGCGACCGACGGCAACAACGCGTATCTGGACCTCGCGCTCGATTACAAACCACCTCAATACGGCAACGGCCTCAACCGCAATCAACAGAACGTCGCCGCCACGCTGGAGAACTTTTTCAGCAACACCGGCGGCATTCCGCTGAGCTTCGGCGCATTGACCCCGCGCGGACTGTCGCAAGCCTCGGGCGAGATCGCGACCGGCGCATCGCAGGCGGCGTTCAACGCGCAAACCCTGTTCCTCAACGCGCTAACCGATCCGTTCACGACAGGCGCGCAAGGCGCGGCTCCCCCGCCCCCGTCTTCGCAGGCGATGGGTTACGCGGCAACGCCACACGAAAGCAGACTGCGCGACGCGTTCGCATCGCTCTCCGTCAAGGCGCCGCCGCTTTCCGCTCCAGTCTTCGAACCGCGCTGGCGCACGTTCGGCAGCGGCTACGGCGGATCGGCGGCAACGCCGCGATCGGGAGCCATGACGCGACCAGTCATGTTTACGGCGGCATGGGCGGCGCGGCCTACACGCCTTCGCCGGGCACATCGCTCGGCTTTGCGCTCGGCGGCGGCGGCACCTCGTTCGGCCTGAGCGACGGACTTGGCTCCGGACGCTCCGACCTGTTCCAGGCCGGCGTGTTCTCCCGCCAGGCCCTGGGCTATGCAGGCTACCTGACCGGGGCCTTCGCCTACGGCTGACACAACGTTTCCACCGAGCGCGTGGCACCGACCGGCGAGCGGCTACGCGGCGCCTACAAGGCCAGCGTGTTCTCCGGGCGCATCGAGGCAGGCTGGCGCGTCGAGACAGCATTGGCGGGCGTGACGCCCTATGCCGCAGCCCAGGCTATCAGCTATCGGCTGCCGTCCTATCTCGAACAGGGCAACGGCGCGATCGACAGCTTCGCGCTCGGCTATGTGGCGCGCAACGTCTCCGCGCCCCGGAGCGAACTGGGCCTGCGGCTCGATCGCACCACGGTGATGGCTGATGCGCTGCTGACGTGGCGCGGCCGCGCGGCGTGGGCGCGCAACTTCAACACAGCGCGTGATGTGGCGGCGACGTTCCAGTCGCTGCCGGGCACCGGATTCCTCGTCAGCGGCGCGGCGATGGCGCCCGATGCCGCGCTGGTGCCGCCGGAGCCGAAATCAACTGGCGCAACGGCTTCGCGCTTGCCGCGAACTTCGAGGGCGAGTTCTCCGACAACTTATCCAGCTACGCCGGCAAGGGAACGCTGCGATACGCGTGGTGAGAAACTCCGCGCCGGCGTGTCCCCTCGATTCGAGAGCTGGCCATAAGCATGATCCGATCAAGTTGAATCGGACCATGCCGTGGAAATTATTGTTCGGGCGCATTTTCTTGCGGCGAACCGGTATCCACTTCGCCGGAAAATACTCTAAACAGCCTTGAGCGCGGCACGGCCCGCGTACTTCGCCTGGGCGCCAAGCTGCTGCTCGATGCGCAGCAACTGATTGTACTTGGCGGCGCGGTCCGAACGCGACAGCGATCCGGTCTTGATCTGTCCGCAATTGGTGGCGACCGCGAGGTCGGCGATGGTGGAGTCTTCGGTCTCCCCCGAGCGATGCGACATGACGGCGGTATAGCCGGCCTTGTACGCCATCTCGACGGCGGCAAGCGTCTCGGTCAGCGTGCCGATCTGGTTAACCTTGATGAGGATGGAATTGGCGCGGCCATTCCGGATGCCATCGGCGAGCCGCGTCACGTTGGTGACGAACAGGTCGTCGCCGACAAGCTGGCAGGTCTTGCCGATCATGTCGGTGACGAGCTTCCAGCCCTCGAAATCATCCTCGGCCATGCCGTCCTCGATCGAGACGATCGGATAGTCCGAGGCCAGCTTGGCGAGATATTGTGCCTGTTCCTCGATCGAACGGGTCTTGCCCTCGCCCCCGTAAACGTACTTACCGTCCTTGAAGAATTCGGTGGACGCCGGATCGAGCGCCAGCGCCACGTCGTCGCCCGGCCTGTAGCCGGCCTTGACGATCGCGCCCATGATGAAATCGAGCGCCGCACCGGCCGACGGCAGGTCCGGCGCAAAACCACCCTCATCGCCGACGTTGGTGTTGTGGCCGGCCTTCTTCAGTTCGGACCTCAGGGTGTGAAAGATTTCCGATCCGCAGCGCAGTGCGTCCGAGAACGTCTGGACGCCGACCGGCATGATCATGAATTCCTGGAAGTCGATCGGATTATCGGCATGCACGCCGCCGTTGACGATATTCATCATCGGCACCGGAAGCGTCCGCGCCGTGACGCCGCCGACGTAACGGTACAGCGGAATGTCGAGGGAATCCGCCGCCGCCCTGGCGAGCGCCAGGGATACGCCCAAAATCGCATTGGCTCCGAGCCGGCCCTTGTTCGCGGTCCCGTCAAGCTCGATCAGGGTCTCGTCGATCTGCGCCTGCTGCTCGGCGTCCATGCCCCCGATCGCATCGAAGATTTCACCGTTCACGGCGTCCACCGCTTTTCGGACACCCTTGCCGTGATAGCGGCTATTGTCGCCGTCGCGCAGTTCGACCGCCTCATAAGCGCCGGTCGAAGCCCCGGACGGCACCGCGGCCCGGCCCATCGCGCCATCTTCGAGCACCACGTCGACCTCGACGGTCGGGTTGCCGCGGCTGTCGAGAATTTCGCGGCCGATGATGTCTACGATGGCAGTCATAAGAACCTCTTGAGTCACTGGATCACGATGGTTGGATCGAACCGGTCCAGAACCATCAACGTGATCGATTCCAAATATTCTGAGAAGCGGGACGCGGGCAGAAAACCGTTACCTGCTTTTCCTCATCCCGCTTTAGTGTCCCGATTCCGACGTTCGCATACCCTTGCCGCAACCTCTGATGCGAACTTCGGAATCAAAGAGACACTAGCAACTTTATGATTCCAGTGTGGTTTAGGTTGAGAAGTTCGCTTGACGGACTCGATGGGGCAATGAAGCGAACATCTGAACCACACTAGATTTTGCGCTGCTTCTACAGCAATGCTTGTGGGTGGGAAAGGCTATGAATCATGACTCTCTCATGACGAGAGCCTTTCCGCTTCCGACCAAATCAAAAGCGGGGCTTCATGATTCTGATCTAAAATCGGCTTCCACTTGGCCGACCCCGCTTGGACAGAGACGATCATGCCCAGAAAGCCCCCCTCTTCGCCGAAATCCTCGCCTTTGCAGCTTGGCCGCGCCGTGGCGTGGCCTGATTCTCCGGAGCAGGCAAAACTCGACCGCGTGCCCAATCCACAGAAGGGCACCAACTACGTCGCGCGGTTCACGGCGCCGGAATTCACCGCGCTGTGCCCGGTCACCGGCCAGCCGGATTTTGCCCATTTGGTCATCGACTATGTGCCGGGGTCCTGGCTGCTGGAATCAAAATCGCTCAAGCTGTATCTCGCCAGTTTTCGCAATCACGGGGCCTTCCACGAGGATTGCACTGTGGCGATCGGCAAGCGCATCGTCGCCGCGATCAAACCGAAATGGCTGCGTATCGGCGGCTACTGGTTTCCGCGCGGCGGTATTCCCATTGATGTGTTCTGGCAGACCGGAGCAGCGCCCAGGGGTGTCTGGATTCCCGATCAGGATGTGCCATCTTACCGAGGCCGGGGCTGAAAGGCGCGCGCCACCCGCGCATGCCGCTGCCGTCAGAAACCGATCGTTAGCGAAGCACTGAGACTCGCGCGCCAGACATCGTCGATCCTGTAGGGATTGATACTGGTGATTCCCAGATTACCGCTTCTTGCGCTACCCGTTTCAAACCCACCGGCGTAGGCGACCAGGCCGTCCAGTCCCACCTCAGCACTGGGCGCGATCTTGTACCGGAATCCGAGCCCGACCTGGGCGGCGGTACCGGTCCTGGTGTGGGTGGCCAGATCGGCGAGGAAAATCCCAGTCGCCTTATTGGTCTCGATCACTCGGGACAGTGTATTGAATGTTATGCCGAGACCCGCCGTGGTTCTCATGGAGATCACATCCGTCAGGGGAATCTCATACGCAACATTGCCCAGGATCGCGTTGCTGATCGCGGTGCCGTCGAACCTTGATGAAGCCCCGTACAGCGGGAAATTCGCATCCCAGCCAATACCTCCCTGGCCATGCTGGTAGCTGACGAAAGCCGACATGGCTGAATCAAACCGATAGCCGACATGACCGCCGCCGCCCACGAAGTTGCCCAGTTTCACGTTGCCGACGACACCGCCTCCGGCAAAGGGCGCGCCGCCATTAACCGTGCTGGACGATCCGAATGCCGCTCCCCCCGACACATCCAGCCCGGCGAAGAAGCCTGGCTCAGCCGCGAGGGCAGATAAAGGAGAAGCGATTGTCACGAGGGTTACCAAACCTAACAATCCACGTAACATCATTGTCAGTTATCTCCACAAATCTGTGAGAGATTATCCGTTTGGTATGGTTACCATCCTCCTAAGGGCTTTTCTTGGCGGATCGAAAGTTACGGCCCGCGATCACGCCTTCGCGGCCAGCAGCCGCGCGCAGACCAATCCGAGAATCGCGATGACGAGGGCATTCACAGCGAGCGTGGGAAATTTTCCGACCCATGAAAGGCTCAGGCCATAGGCGACGGGGCCTGCCGTCTGCCCCATGTAGAAGAAAAACGAATGCAGCGACAGCGCGGTCGCCCGCGCCTGCTCGGACAATTGGCTTGCGAACACCTGAAGGCAGCCGTGCAGCATGTAGAACCCCCAGCCCATCGCAACGAAGCTGAGAAGCTGGATGCGCCAGTCCGGGCCCAGGCCGACCGCCACGATCTGCGCCGCCACCAGCAAGGCCCCGGAAATCATCATGCCGCGAACGCCGAGCAGCACCAGAAACCGTGACACCGTCATGGTGTAGAACAGGCCGCCGACGGCAAAGCCGGCGATGACGATGCCCGCGATCGACAGCCGGGTTTCACCGAGTTCGAACAGGAACGCCGCGACGTAGGGAAACAGCCCGAGCACGCAGCAGCCTTCGATAAAAACGGCCGAATAACAGACCCTGGCGTTCGAATTGCTGAAGATCTGCCGATAGCCCTGCCGCAGATCGGTCAACTTCATCCGTCGCGAGGTCGCGATCGCGTCGCCGCGTTGAAATCCGAGTCCGACCGCGATCGACACCGCGAGAACCAGCGCACCGAGCACAACGAGCACGCCTCGCCAGCCGACGAGATCACCGATCACGCCGGCGAAAGAGGCGCCCAGCAGGTTGCCTCCCATCGTACCCGCGATGGTCCGGCCGATCGCCACCTGTCGCTGCGGCACCGGCACCAGGTCGCTCGCCATGCCGAGCGCAACTGGAAAAACACCGCCGGATGCGATCCCGGCGAAGATTCGCGTGACGAACAGCGCGGCATAGGATGTGCACAGCGCGCCGGCGACGTTCGAGATGCCGAGCAGCACCAGGCACACCAGCATCAGCCGCCCCTTGCCGAAGATATCGGCGGCCGCGCCGATCAGCGGCTGCACGATGGCGAACGAGAAGGCGGTGACCGCGGACAGGCCGGCGGCGGTCGCGACCGTCACCGACAGATCCTCGGCGACATGCGGAAGCACCGGGTCCATCGCGCGCGTCGATAGGCTCGCCGCGAAGGTCGCCAGCGCGATGATGTTCAGGAGCGGCGGCAATTTAGGCTTCCCGGCCGCTGCCGGGTCAGCCGATGTCATTCCGGGCAGGCCGGGTCGGCCGCCTTCGCCAGAGCATCGAACGCCATCAGCCTTCGCACCAGTGCCTCGAACTCGCGCAGCGGCACCATGTTCGGGCCATCCGACGGCGCATGATCGGGATCGGGATGGGTCTCGATGAACACGCCAGCGACGCCGACCGCGACCGCCGCGCGCGCCAGCACCGGCACGAACTCGCGCTCACCGCCGGTTGAGGCGCCCTTGCCTCCCGGCTGCTGCACGGAATGGGTTGCGTCGAAAATGACCGGCGCGCCGGTGGTGCGCGCAAGGATCGGCAGCGCGCGCATATCGGACACCAGCGTATTGTAGCCGAACGACGCGCCGCGCTCGGTGACCAGGATATTGCGGTTGCCCCCGCCGGTGATCTTGGCGACCACGTTCCCCATGTCCCATGGCGCCAGGAACTGCCCCTTCTTGACATTGACGACCTTGCCTGTCGCGGCCGCCGCCAGCAACAGGTCGGTCTGCCGGCACAGGAACGCCGGAATCTGCAACACATCCACCACTTGCGCGACCTCGGCGCATTGGGCTGCCTCATGAACATCGGTCAGCACCGGCAATCCGAGCGACGACCGAATGTCCGCGAAAACCGGCAGCGCCTGCTTCAGGCCGATCCCGCGCGCGCCGGAAGCGCTGGTGCGGTTGGCCTTGTCGAAAGACGTCTTGAACACAAGGCCGACGTTCAACCTCGCGGCGATGTCCTTCAGCGCGCCGGCCACCTCGAGCGCGTGGGCCCGGCTTTCCATCTGGCACGGACCGGCAATAATCGACAGCGGCCGGTCCTGGCCGAAAGTCACGGAGCCGACGGAGACGACGGGCGATGCGGAGACGGGCTGGTTCAAGGTGAGTTCCTTTGCCGGCGGACCATGCCGGGCCGCGGCGGCGGGATCAACCCGCTTGTCGCATCGAATGGCAGCCGCCGTTCACAGGTAGGCCGTAGCTCCGCCAGGTCAGGCCTGATAGGCTGTACGCCGCCGTTTTCCGGAGCCGCAAATGCGCCTGCCCCTTGTTGTTTCGATCGCCACAGCATCCGCCTTTATCGGTACGGTTCAACCGGGACCGGCGCGGAGTCAAACGCCAAACCCGCTAGCGCAATCGCCCGGCGTCATCACCGGCGGAAGCCAGAACGTGATGGTCAACGGCAAACCCGCCGCGCGTCAGGGCGACGCTACCACCGGCGGCGCGCTGATCGAAGGATCGTCCAATGTCTTCATCAACGGCAAACCGGCCACGGTGATCGGCAACCGAACCGGATGCGGCGGCTCGGTCACTTCTGGCGGCCATGGCGTGTTCATCAACGGCAAGCCAATGGCGCGCCAGGGCGACCAACCGTCTGGATGTGCAAGATAGTGACCTAAACCAGCCGGCTCTGCACGACCGCCGCCTGGATGAACGAGGCGAACAGCGGATGCGGCTCGAACGGCCGCGATTTAAGTTCAGGGTGGTACTGCACGCCGATGAACCAGGGATGATCCTGATATTCGACGATCTCCGGCAGCACGCCATCGGGCGAGAGGCCCGAAAACCTTAAGCCGTGCTGCTCCAGCCGGTCCTTGTAGGCGGTGTTGACTTCATAGCGATGGCGGTGCCGCTCGGAAATCTCGACCGCCCCACCGTAGATACCGGAGACGCGGCTGCCACGCTTGAGCATCGCCGGGTAAGCGCCAAGCCGCATGGTGCCGCCGAGGTCGCCCGCTTTGGAGCGCTTCTCCAGTTCGCTGCCGCGCAGCCATTCCGTCATCAAGCCGACCAGCGGCTCGCGAGTCGGGCCGAACTCGGTCGAGTTGGCGTCCGAGATTCCGACCAGGTTGCGCGCCGCCTCGATCACGGCCATCTGCATCCCGAAGCAGATGCCGAAATAGGGTACGTGCCGTTCGCGGGCGAACCGCGCCGCCTTGATCTTGCCCTCCGCGCCGCGCTGGCCAAATCCGCCGGGAACCAGAATGCCGTCGACATGTTCGAGGAACGGCGCGGCGTCTTCGTTTTCGAACACCTCGCTCTCGATCCAGTCGAGGTTGACCTTCACCTTGTTGGCGATACCGCCATGGGACAGCGCCTCGATCAGCGATTTGTAGGCGTCCTTCATGCCGGTGTATTTGCCGACGATCGCGATCGTCACCGCCCCTTCCGGATTGCGGATACGCTCGTTGATATCGTGCCAGCCCTTAAGCGCCGGAGGCGCGGCCGGCTCGATTCCGAACGCCGCCAGAACCTCGTCGTCGAGTCCCGCGGCGTGATAGACTTCCGGCACGGCGTAGATGTTATCGGCATCGCGCGCCTCGATCACGGCGCTTTCCCGGACATTGCAGAACAATCCGAGCTTCCGGCGTTCCTCCGCGGGGATTTCCCGGTCGGTGCGGCACAGCAGGATATCGGGCTGGATGCCGATCGATCGCAGTTCTTTCACAGAATGCTGCGTCGGCTTGGTCTTCAATTCGCCGGCGCTCGGGATGAACGGCAGCAGGGTCAGGTGGACGTAGATCGCATGACCACGCGGGAGATCGTTCTTGAGCTGCCGGATCGCCTCGAAGAACGGCAGGCCCTCGATGTCGCCCACCGTGCCGCCGATCTCGCACAGCACGAAGTCATGGTCATCGTTGCCGTCGAGGATGAACGCCTTGATGGCGTTGGTGACGTGGGGAATCACCTGGATCGTGGCCCCGAGATAGTCGCCGCGGCGCTCCCTGGTCAGGATGTCCTGATAGATGCGGCCGGTGGTGATGTTGTCCTGCCTGGTGGCGGGACGCCCGGTAAAACGCTCGTAATGACCGAGATCGAGATCGGTCTCGGCGCCATCGTCGGTCACGAACACTTCGCCATGCTGATACGGCGACATCGTTCCGGGGTCGAGGTTGAGGTAGGGGTCGAGCTTGCGAAGGCGGACCTTGTAGCCGCGCGCCTGCAGCAGCGCGCCGAGCGCCGCCGACGCCAGACCTTTTCCGAGCGAGGAGACCACGCCGCCGGTGATGAAAATATACCGCGCCATGGGTCTCAACCTTTAAGGCTCCCGTGTCGATTCGCCAAAACCAATCGCGGCCTCCAGCCGGAATGCGAAAGGGCTGTGGGCGACTTCAGAATTCAAACGATCTTGCAGTCCCTTGGTGAAACTGCTGATGCAGGATGGCGGCCCCGCCCTGCATCACGTCCTTGATTTACTGGGAACGCGGCGCCTGCGGACCGGCGGGGGCCGGCGCCTGTTCCGACTGCTTCAGCGAATCGAGCAAACCGCCACCGCTCGGCGGGGCGACCGGGGTCGCCGGCTGCGATTGCGACGCCGGCGCCGTATCCAGGATCGAGCCCGGTTTCTGTTCGACGCCGGCAAGCCAGGACAGGAGCAAGCTGGTCACGAAAAAGCCGGCCGCAAGAAAAGACGTCGTGCGCGTCAGCAGGTTCGCCGTGCCCCGGCTTGACATGAAACCGGCGCCGCCGCCCATGCCGAGGCCACCGCCTTCGGATTTCTGCAGCAGAACGACGACGGTCAACGTCGCGACGATGATCAAATGGATGACGATAACTGCGGTCTGCATCTCTGGCCTTCCATCACAAGTGCGCGCCGGACGGCCGGACATCACAGGCTTGCGGGGCTTGAACTAGATCACGATGGTTTCGGATCGAATCGATCCAAAACCATGAACGTGATCGATTCTATCGATTCTAATGTCTTAGAGCGGGATGCGGGCGAAAACCGCTACACACTTTCCTCATCCCGCTCTAGTGGGTTCGGCTCCGACGTTCGCATCCGGGACGCGCGGCCAACGGCCAAGGAGTCGCGAATATCAAACCCACTCCACTCGGCGGGGTATCTACACGATCAGGCGCGGCGTTGTCACCCCCACAGGGTCGCCCCCGCTAGAGCATCGGACCCGAAAGTGGGAACCGGTTTCGGGATAAATCCGATGCTCAATCAATTAACTGGAGCGGCGGCGCTGATTCCATTTAATCGGCCGCCGCTCTAGAGCCTTTTCGCTTCTGATTGAATCCGAAGCGAAGCTCAAGATTGTTGTTCTGACGCGTTTCTGCACGCGAACCGGTTTCCACTTCGCTCGAAACGCTCTAGGCGGCTGGCCATTGCAGGAAACAGTCAGGCGACGGCCTGGGCGATCCCCAGAAAATCCGCCGCCTTGAGGCTGGCGCCGCCGATCAACGCTCCGTTCACGTTCGGAACCGCGAGCAACTCCGCAGCGTTCGACGGCTTCACCGACCCGCCGTACAGAATGCGAATCTTCGTGCCTTCCGCGCTAAACCGTTCCGCGAGCTTTTCGCGGATAAACCTGTGGACTTCCTGCACGTCCTGCGATGTCGGTGTGCGCCCGGTGCCGATCGCCCAGACCGGTTCGTAGGCCACGACGAGATTGGCGGCCGTCGCGCCATCCGGCAGCGAGCCCGTGAGCTGCCGACCGACCACATCGAGCGTCTGACCGGCATCGCGCTGGTCCTGCGTCTCGCCGACGCAGACGATGGCGGTCAGCCCCGCCCGCCATGCGGCTTCGGCCTTCTCCCGCACCAGAGCGTCGCTCTCCGCATGATCTGCGCGGCGCTCGGAATGGCCGACGATGACCGCGGTGGCGCCCGCGTCCCCCAGCATCTCGGCGGAAATATCGCCGGTGTGGGCTCCGGACGGCTTGGGGTGGCAATCCTGCCCGCCAATTCCCACCGGCGAGCCCTGCACCGCTCCCACGAACGCCAGCACCAGCGTCGCCGGCGGACAAATGAGCAGATCGGCTTTTTGCGCGGGACCAGCCGCTCCTGAAATTATCTGGCCGAGTTCGCTGGCCGAAGCCTTCAGGCCGTTCATCTTCCAGTTTCCAGCAATCAGCGGTCGCAGCCCGGTCATGGATCTCTCATCATAGGTGATTTTGACGTTGCGTCATTTCGGCGTGCCGGCAATCCGGCGCCCGAAGTTCACGGACCTTGCTAGCAGAGGTTATCGGCCGGGGCCAGTCTCCGGCGCACGCCGCGGCTTATGGTCGAGCGCTCGGCCGAGGTTGCGACGGCGCGCTTGCCACTTTATGATGCGTTATCAATTTGGTGACGCCCTCGCGCGGCTTCCGCTCAAGTGCGACCCGCTTCCCATACGACCTGCTTCCCATACGACCTGCTTCCCATACGACCTGCTTCCCATACGACCTGCTTCCCTCCTGCAAAAGACGGACTCATGCTTCGAGGAATACGCAACGCCTCATCAAACTGGCTCGGCAAGACCCTCATGACGATCGTGATGGGCCTGTTGATCGTCGCCTTCGGCATCTGGGGCATCGCGGACATCTTTCACGGCTTCGGCCAGTCCGCGCTGGCCACGGTGGGCGGCACCGAGATTTCGACCGAGCAGTTCCGGCAGATCTACAACGACCGGCTGCAACAGATCGGACGCCAGTTCGGCCGCCCGCTGCCTCCCGATCAGGTCAGGGCTCTCGGCCTCGACCGCCAGATCCTGCAGCAGGTGATCGCGGAGGCAGCGCTCGACGAAGACGCCCAGCGCAAGGGTCTCAAGGTGTCGGACGAGGAGATCGGCCGACAGATCAAGAGCGATCCCAACTTCAAGGGTGCGAATAACGCCTTCGACGCGGCGCGTTTCGCCGGCCTCATCCGCCAGCTGGGATACACCGAGCAGCGCTACGTCGCCGAGCAGCGAAACATGGCGCTGCGCCGCCAGATCGTCGGAACGATGACGGCCGGCGTCGAGCCCTCGAAAACGCTGCTGGAGGCGTTGAACCGCTTCCAGAACGAGCAGCGGACCATCGACTACGTCAAGCTCGGCGCGGCGCAGGCCGGAACCATCGATCCTCCCACGGCGGACCAGTTGTCCGGATATTTCGACGCCCACAAGGTGCAGTTCCGCGCGCCGGAATATCGCAAGGTGGCTTTCGTGGTCTTGACGCCCGAGGAAGTCGCCAAATGGACCGCCGTGTCCGACGACGACGCCAGAAAAATCTACGAGGAGCGCAAGGACAAGCTGTCCACGCCCGAACGGCGACAACTCCGGCAGATCATGTTCCCCAGCGTCACGGACGCCCAGGCCGCGCGGGAGAAGATCGCCGGCGGCGCGTCGTTCGACGACATCGCCAGGGAGCGCGGCCTTGCGACCTCGGACATCGACCTTGGCACGATCTCGAAAGCCGAGATCATCGATCCCGCCATCGCCAATGCAGCGTTCTCGATCAACAGCGATGAAGTCAGCCAGCCGACCCAGGGTCGATTTGGAGTCGCGCTGATCAAGGTCGGCCGCATTGAGCCGGGCAACCAGCCGACTTATGAAAGCGTTGCCGAAAAACTGAAGCGCGACGTCGCGCTCGACCGCGCGCGCGCTGAAATCAACAACCTCCACAACAAGATGGAGGACGAGCGCGGAGGCGGCGCGAGCGTTGTCGAAGCGGCCAAGAAAGTCGGGCTGTCCGCGGTCACCATCGAAGCCACCGACCGCTCCGGGCGCGCGCCGGACGGCAAACCCGTGTCTGGAATTCCGCAGGGCGTCGACCTGATCGCGCAGGCGTTCGCCAGCGATGTCGGCGTCGACAACGACACGCTGCAACTCGGCAACAACGGCTTCATCTGGTTCGACGTTATCGGCGTCACCCCCTCGCGTGACCGCACGCTCGACGAGGTCAAGGACAAGGTCGAAGCGAGGTGGCGCGAAGACCAGATCAGCAGCCGCCTGATGACCAAAGCGACGGATACGATCCGCAAACTTGAGCAGGGCGGCAAGCTCGCCGACGAGGCGGCCAGCCTCGGTCTCAAGGTCGAGAGCGCGAGCGCGATCAAGCGGGACGCCACGACGACCGCCCTTCCCGCCGCCGTGGTCGCCGCCGTATGCCGCGCCGCCAAGGACGCAGCCGGCCAGGCGCCCGGCGCGGGCAATGACGAATGGTTCATTTTCCGCGTCACCGACGTGAAGGTGCCGACGCTCGATCTCGCCTCCGATGAGACGAAAAAGCTGCGTGAAGGCGTCCAGCGCGGCCTGTCGGATGAGTATATCGGCCAGTACATCGTCAAGCTCGAAGCCGAGATCGGCACCAAGATCAATCAGGCGGCGGTGGCGCAGATCACCGGCGCCAGCAGCAACTTCTGACGAGAACCGGCGAGCGCCGCATCCCGAAAGCATCCGATGGACGATCTCAAGGTTCTCATTGGAAAGGTCGCCACCGGCGCGACACTGACGCGGGAGGAAGCCGCCGCCGCGTTCAACAGCATGATGTCCGGCGAAGCGACTCCCTCGCAGATGGGCGGCCTTTTGATGGCGCTGCGCGTGCGCGGGGAAACCGTCGACGAGATCACCGGGGCGGTCTCGGCGATGAGATCCATGATGCTGCGGGTCAAGGCGCCCGTGGATGCGGTCGACGTCGTCGGCACCGGCGGCGACGGCTCGGGCTCGGTGAATGTCTCGACCTGCGCGTCATTCATCGTCGCAGGCGCCGGCGTGACCGTCGCCAAGCACGGCAATCGCGCGCTGTCCTCCAGATCCGGGGCCGCCGACTGTCTCGCCGCGCTCGGCATCAGGATCGACCTCACCCCCGAACAGGTCGGCCGCTGCATCAACGAGGCCGGCATCGGCTTCATGTTCGCGCCCGCGCATCACCCCGCGATGAAGAATGTCGGCCCGACCCGCGTCGAACTCGCGACCCGCACCATCTTCAACCTGCTGGGACCGCTGTCCAATCCCGCGGGCGTCAGGCGGCAGATGGTCGGCGTGTTCTCGCGGCAATGGGTGCAGCCGCTGGCGCAGGTGCTCAAGAATCACGGCTCGGAATCGGCATGGGTCGTTCACGGCTCGGACGGCCTGGACGAGATCACCCTCGCCGGCCCGACATTCGTCGCCGCACTCGAAGACGGCAATATCCGCACCTTCGAGGTGACGCCTGAAGATGCGGGACTGGAGCGCGCCGACGGCGACGCGCTGAAAGGCGGAGACGCCGAGGCGAACGCGGCCTCCTTGCGCGCGGTGCTCGAAGGCAAGCCGGGCGCCTTCCGCGATGTCGCGCTGCTCAACGCGGCGGCGGCGCTGATCGTGGCCGGCAAGGCGAAGACCTTGAAGGAGGGTGTCGCGCTTGGGGCGAAATCGCTCGACGGCGGCGGCGCGCTGAACAAGCTGAAGCAATTGATCGCGGTTTCCAACGGTTGAGGACGATGGCGTGGCCGACATCCTGACCAGGATCGAAACCTACAAGCGCGAGGAGATCGCGAGCGCAAAGCGTGCACGTCCCCTCGGCGAGGTCACGGCCGCCGCGAAGGCCGCCCCGCCGCCGCGCGGTTTTACCGATACCATCCGCGCCAAACTCGCGCGAGGCGATTACGCCCTGATCGCCGAGATCAAGAAAGCCTCACCGTCCAAAGGACTGATCCGCGCCGACTTCGATCCGCCGTCGCTCGCCCGCGCCTATGAGGCCGGCGGCGCGGCCTGCCTCTCCGTTCTGACCGATGCGCCGTCGTTTCAGGGCCATCTCGATTTCATGGTCGCCGCCCGCGCCGCGACATCGCTGCCGGTGCTGCGCAAGGACTTCATATTCGACACCTATCAGGTCGTCGAGGCGCGGGCGCATGGAGCGGACTGCATCCTGATCATCATGGCCGCGCTCGATGATGACGCTGCGAAAGACATCGAGGCGACCGCGCTCGATCTCGGCATGGATGTGCTGCTCGAAATCCATAACCGCGAGGAACTGGATCGTGCGCTCAAGCTTCGCTCGCCGATGATCGGCGTCAACAACCGCAATCTGCGCACCTTCGAGACGACGCTCGAAACCAGCGAAGGCCTGGCGCCGTACATCCCGAAAGAACGGCTCATGGTCGGCGAAAGCGGTATCTTCACGCCCGCCGATCTCGCGCGGCTCGAACGGGTCGGCATCTCCACTTTTCTGGTCGGCGAAAGCCTGATGCGGCAAGCCGACGTCACGGCCGCAACGCGCACGCTGCTTAAACATGCGTAGCCTCCGTCTCGCCTCCTTTTCCTCTTGTGGGAGAGGGAAGCAACCAGCCTGGAGCCTTCACTTCCGATGGAATTCCATGATTCTAATTTGACGCGTTTTCTTCACGCGAACCGGTATCCACTTCGCTTGAGAACGCTATAGGATTTGATTGATATGGCAGACAAGAAAAACAAACCCGCCCTCACCCACATCGACGTCAAAGGCGAGGCGCGGATGGTCGATGTCTCGGCAAAGCCCGCAACCGAACGCGTCGCCGTTGCCGAAGGCCAGGTCGTCATGACCAAGGCGACGCTGGCCCTGATCGAAAGCGGCAACGCCAAGAAAGGCGACGTGCTCGGCACCGCGCGCATCGCCGGCATCATGGCCGCCAAGCGCACTTCGGAACTGATCCCGCTCTGTCATCCGCTGGCGCTGTCGAAAGTCACGCTCGATATCGAGACCGACAAGAAGATTCCCGGCTGCCGGGTGCGCGCCAGCGTCAAGGTTTCCGGCCCGACCGGCGTGGAGATGGAAGCCCTCACCGCGGTCTCCGTCGCCTGCCTGACGATCTACGACATGATCAAGGCCGTGGAACGCGGCGTTCGTATCGAGGGCATTCATCTGGTCGAGAAGAAGGGCGGCAAGTCCGGCCACTATCTCGTGACGGATAACGCTCCAGAATGATAAGTGACCGGCGTGAACGCGCCGTCGGGCGACATCCGGCTCATCGCACCGTTGTATGCGAGCCGAAAGTTCGGTAGATGATTGACGCGCCCGCCAGGCGCGTCCCAATGCGGTGGTTCAGAAGCGCTTCATTGCCCCATCGAGTCCGTCAAGTGACATCAAAGGTTGCGGCAAGAGTATGCGACTTCGGAATTGGACACTAGAGCATTATCGCTTCTGATTGAATCAGAAGCGAAGTTCCAGATTATTGTTTTGGCGCGTTTTCTTCACGCGAACCGGTTTCCACTTCGCTCGAAAACGCTATAGGAGAATATGGTCATGGCCCTGATGGCGGTCGCCGATGCCCTTGCGGCTGTTCTTGACGGAGTCGAACCACTCCCGGAGGAAACAGCGGCTCTCGAAGCGGCGCATCGCCGGGTGCTGGCGCGCGATCTGCCCTCGCGCCGGACCCAGCCACCGGTCGCAATGTCGGCGATGGACGGCTATGCCGTGCGCGCCGCGGACATCGCGACAATTCCCTCACGTCTTCGCGTGATCGGCGAAAGCGCCGCGGGTCGGCCGCTCGATCGCGCGCTGCGTGCGGGCGAGGCCTTGCGGATCTTTACCGGAGGGGTGGTGCCGGACGGCGCCGACACCGTCGTCATTCAGGAAGACACGGACCGCGACGGCGACCACGTCATCGTCAAGGAGGCCACGGCTTCCGGCAAGAACATCCGTCCCGCAGGGGTGGATTTTCGCGAAGGCGACGTCCTCATCCGAGCGCGCACGCGCCTCACCGACCGCCATCTCTCGCTTGCCGCCGGCATGAACTATCCGGACCTGCCGGTGCACCGCCGTCCCACCATCGCCATGCTCGCCACCGGCGACGAACTGGTCTTGCCGGGCGCGACGCCCGGTCCCGGCCAGATCATCTTGTCCAACGGATACGCGCTTCGCGCCCTCGCCCGAGGTGAAGGCGCCGAGGCGATCGACCTCGGCCTGGCCGCCGACACCATGGACGCCACGACGGCCGCCATCCGCCGCGCCCGCGACAGCGGCGCCGATATCCTCGTCACCACCGGCGGCGCATCGGTCGGCGACCATGATTTCATCAAGCGCGCGCTTGAGGCGGAAGGCGTGGAGATGACGTTCTGGCGAATCGCGATGCGGCCCGGCAAGCCGATGATGTATGGCCGGCTCGGCGCGATGCGGGTGATCGGCCTCCCCGGCAATCCCGTCTCGGCCTACATCTGCGCGTTCCTGTTCATGGTGCCGCTGATCCGCGCGCTATCGGGACGTGTAGACGTGCACCACCGTGTTGAACCGGCGCTGCTCGGAGGCGATGTCGCCGCCAATCAGGCCAGGCAGGATTATCTGCGCGCGCGACTCACGTACTCAACGGACGGCCTGCCGATCGCAACGCCGGTTACGCATCAGGACAGTTCGCTGATGGGAAATCTTGCCGCGGCGGATGCACTCGTGGTCCGCGCGCCATTCGCGCCGGCCGCCAGCAAAGGCGCGCCCTGTACCGTCATCAAGCTCTCCCTGTCATAAAGTCTCGCGTTGTTGACCTTAAATTAAGGGTTGCGGAACACATATCGAACATATAGTGTATGTTCATGATTTGTTTCGAGTTCTCGTGCCGCGGAGTTGGCGCATAGGGCTGTAAGGCCCGATGTCGTCCGTCATCGGCAGGAACCATCAACTAGGGATTGGGTCGGGAATGCTCACGCGCAAACAGTACGAACTCCTGCGTTTTATCAACGAACGGCTGAAGGAGTCCGGTGTGCCGCCTTCGTTCGATGAAATGAAGGACGCGCTCGACCTGCGCTCGAAGTCCGGCATCCATCGCCTGATCACCGCCCTGGAGGAACGGGGCTTCATCCGCCGCCTGCCCAACCGCGCACGCGCCATTGAAGTCATCAAGCTGCCGGAACTGGCCGCAAGCGGCGGCGGACGTCGCGGTTTCACACCGAGCGTCATAGAAGGCAATCTCGGCAAGGTTCGCCGCGGCGGCGGTGGCGGCGCTGACGAGGCCGAGCGTCCGGTCGCCGTTCCGGTGATGGGACGGATCGCAGCCGGCACGCCGATCGAGGCGTTGCAGACCTGCAGTCACACAATCAGCCTGCCGCCCGACATGCTCGGCGCCGGCGAGCACTACGCGCTCGAGGTGCGCGGCGATTCCATGGTCGATGCCGGCATCCTCGATGGCGATATGGCGTTGATCCAGCGTAATCCGACCGCTGACACCGGCGACATCGTCGTCGCCCTGATCGACGACGAGGAAGCGACGTTGAAACGCTTCCGCCGCCGCGGCGCTTCGATCGCGCTGGAGCCGGCGAACGCGGCCTATGAAGTTCGCATTCTTCCGCCCAACCGCGTCCAGATCCAGGGCCGGCTGGTCGGCATTTACCGCAAGTACTAGGAATCGTTCAGGTGAATAGCGGACAACATGTCGGTGATGAACCGGCCATCAAGGAAGCAAAAGAGATTTACGAGAGGTTCCGCCGCCGCATTGTAGAGGAAGATGGAGTTATCAATCATAGAATGATGTGGGAACATTGTCTCAAACCGCATTGTTCGCGGGATTTGGCATCGCAAATCTGGAGATCATTAATCTCACCCGTTTGCTTTTCTGCGTGATTATCGCAGTTATCGGAGCAACAACCGCTACATTGACTCTTTTGGCGATTGAGGCCGCTCATTCGGAAATAAGAAGCCTGGTTAAAAGCTATGGGAACATAGAAACCGCTGACTATCGCGGCAAGCTGCCGATCATTGGCTCAGGCTTGCATCACAAGTATGGTCATATGCTTTGTACCGGCCTCCCATGGCTGATGGCACCGTTCTGGATACTTGCCGGTTTGTACGTAAGCCTGAAGTATTGTGGAATGGTTTTCTAGAATTACGCATACGTCGTCAGCAGCGCGCTTTCAGGAAATGCGGTAGAGCCTTTCCGATTCTGACGGAATCAAAAGCGAGGCTTTATAATCTTGGTTTAACGCGTTTTCTTCACGCGAACCGGTCTGCACTTCGCTCGAAACGCTAACGTACTGTGCGGCCGGTTCTGATCACGAGTATGAACACCCGCGAAACACCCAACCACGGACGCGCCGTTCAATCGTCCGGCTGGAGATCCTCGGGATCAGGCGTGGCGTCGACCGAAGGCTCCGGCTTCGATCCCGGTCGTGCCGGCTGTTCATCGAAGGCGGCGGATGACCAGGGACGCTTGAGGCCAGCAGGACGGACGGCATCGACAGCGAAGCCGGGTCTTGAAGCGCCGGGCTTTGAAGCGCCGGATCTTGAAACATCGAGTCTCGAAGCATCTTGTCTGGAAGAATTCGGGGTCCGCCATAAGGCAAGAGCGCCTTCACGCCGCAGCCGGTTTTGATCGATCACATGCGCGAGGCAGCCTTCCGGAGCCTGCCACCGCGTCACTATAAGCTCCGCACGCGCGCAATCATCCTGCAGCGCCTCCGGATGCCGCGTGAGAGCGACGATCCCACCTCCACTCGCCTTGACCACGCAGCCCGCATCGTCGCACGAGACGCCCTCCGCCAGCGTGGGATCCGTGGGCCCACGCACGTCCCCATCGGCGGCAAGCCATTCCCTGACCGTAAAAGAATCCTTGCCCGTGCTGATGAGACGCAGCCGGCCGTCCCCGCCCCTCACGGCGACGTTGCGACCTTCAGCGGATATCAGGATATCCGGCGGCTTCACCGCTAGTGACCACACGATCGCCAGCCCCACAACGATCGCGCCGCCCCAGCGCAGCGGCGTTCTCAGGAGTCCGAGCAGGACGATGCCCGCTGTGGCCGCGAGCAGCGGCCCCGTTCCGAATGCAGCGATGCGGCCGATGGAGCCCGGCAGTTCGACGACCCCTTGAGCCACGGCAACCATCCATTCAATGCCGAAGTCCATCAGCCGCCAGAACACGCCATCGAAGCCGAACGGCATCGCCGCGAGGCCGAGCAATCCCGCCGGCATCACCAGCGCCGATATCACGGGCATCGCCAGCAGGTTCGCAGCCATGCCGTATGGCGTCACGCGATGGAAATGAAACGCGGCATAGGGCGTGGTCGCAAGTCCGGCCACGAATGAGGCCAGCGCCAGCATGGCGATTTCGCGTCCACCCCACAGGGCGGCCTTCGCCGTCGGCGAGTGATCTGGCGTTGCGAGCATCCTCGGCATGCCCACCTGGACCAGCGCCACCAGTCCGAGCGTCGCCGCGAACGACATCTGAAAGCTCGGATGGATCAATGACTCCGGCGCGATCGCAAGCACGATCATCGCCGCCACCGCGAGCGTGCGAAACGTAATGGCGCGCCTGTCCACCATGATCGCGATCAGCACCGCCGCCGTCATGAAGAACGAGCGCTGGGTCGCGACTTCCGCGCCCGACAGCAGAAGATAGAAAGCGGCGGCCGCGAGCGCCGCCGCCGCGGACCACTTCTTGATCGGGAAGGTCGCCGTCAGCGCCGGGACCAGCGCCAGCAGCGCCCGCACCGCGAAGAACACCACGCCGGCGACGACGGCCATGTGATAGCCGGAGATCGAAAGCACATGGCCCAGCCCCGAAATGAACATCGCCTCATTCACGGGCGGTGTGATGGCGTCGCGCCGTCCCGTCAGCAGCGCGGTAGCGATGGCCCGCGAATCGCCGCTGAGAACAAGCCGGATGCGGGCGTCGATGGCGTCGCGCAACTCCTGCATCAGCGCGGCATAGCGCAAAGCAATCCCGCCGGCAGGCGGAGAAGCGACGGTTTTGATGGCGCCCATGACGAAGCCGGAAGCGCCGATACCCTGGAAGTACATATCGCGGGCGAAGTCGTAGCTTCCGGGCCGCACAGGCGTAAGCGGCGGCTGCAACCGCGCTTTCAACTCGACGAAACTGCCGACAGCGGGCGCGGCGCCCTTCCTGACGGACAGCCGGACGCGATCGAGCTTGACGTGCGGCCGCCGACTGTCCATCCGAACGACGCGCAGGATAAATCGATCAGTCCGCTCGCGCACTTCCCTGGTTTCGACGAAACCCTGAAGCAGCGGCGTGTACATCGGCCGCGTCAGCACAGCGTGCGAGACATGCGCCGTCTTGATCGTGGCGACAGCGAACCCTGCGGCGACCGCCGCAACCATCACGGCGGCGGGAAATATCCGATGCCGGCGCAGGAGCAGCGCCGACACGAACAACGCTCCGGCGGTCACGGAGACAACCCAGGCAACGGGCTCATGATCGGCGGCAAAATAGATCGCAATGCCCGCGCCGAACGCCACCGGGACCCATGGCAGGAGGCGAACGGCTGCCGCTTCGGCGTTCGCCCAGGCCCGCAGCCGCGCGACGATTGCCGGCAAGGCTTCCGAAGGGGTTTGCGAAGGCGCGGCGACGGCTTGCCGCGTCGGCCAGGTTCCGGCGTACCCTCCCCTCCGATCGCGAGCCCTGCCCCGCTCCGCCATCCAGCCGATCCTCTACGCCCTCGCGGCGATGCTAGCGGAAGAAGCCGCGCGGAGAACAGTGGAACGGATACGGAATACCGGCGAAATCAGGAGCCGGCCGCCGCCACCTTGGCCCAGGTGTCGCGCAGGCCGACCGTCCGGTTGAACACGAGCCTGCCGGGCGCGGAATCCCTGTCCCGGTAGAAATAGCCCTGCCGCTCGAACTGGACAGCGGCTCCGGCATCGTCTCGGGCGAGAGCGGGCTCGACCATGCAGCCGGAAAGGATTTGAACCGATTGCGGATTGAGTTCGGATGCGAAGTTCGCTGCGTCGGGCTGCTCGGTTTCGAACAGATGGCCGTAGAGTCTGACCTCGGCCGGCACGGCGTCCGCCGTGTTCACCCAATGCATCGTGGCCTTCACCTTACGGCCGTCAGGCGCGTTGCCGCCCCTGGTGGCTGGATCGTAGGTGCAGCGAAGTTCGAGCACGTCGCCCGCGGGGTTCTTCACAACCTCGCGGCAGGTGATGAAATAGGCGTATCGCAGCCGCACTTCCCTGCCCGGTGACAGGCGGAAGAACTTCTTCGGCGGGTTCTCCATGAAGTCTTCCTGCTCGATATAGATCTCCCGCCCGAACCGTATCCGCCGCGTGCCCTGCGAGGGGTCGTCGGGATGGTTCACCGCCTCAAGCTCCTCGCTCTGGCCTTCCGGATAATTCTCGATCACGACCTTGAGCGGGCGCAGGACGGCCATGCGGCGCGACGCGCTCCTGTTGAGCGCCTCGCGAATGGCGAAGTCGAGCATCCCGACATCGACCGTGCTGTTGGCTTTGGCGACGCCGATCCGCTTGACGAACTCGCGCAGCGCCTCGGCCGGCACGCCGCGCCGCTGGAGGCCGGCAAGCGTGGGCATGCGCGGATCATCCCAGCCCGCGACGTGACCGCCGCGAACGAGCTCGGTCAGCACTCGCTTCGACAGAAGCGTATGCGTGACGTTGAGCCGCGCGAACTCGTACTGACGCGGTCGCGACGGCACCGGAAGATTGTCGAGAAACCAGTCATAGAGCGGCCGGTGATCCTCGAACTCCAGCGTGCAGACGGAATGCGTGATGTGTTCGATCGAGTCGGACTGCCCATGGGCGAAATCGTAGCTCGGATAAATGCTCCACACGTTTCCCGTGCGCGGATGAGTGGCGTGGAGAATGCGGTAGAGCACGGGGTCGCGCAGGTTGATGTTGCCGGCCGCCATGTCGATTTTCGCGCGCAGGACCCGCGCGCCGTTGGGAAACTCTCCCGCCCGCATCCGCGCGAATAGATCGAGATTCTCATCGGCCGGACGGTCGCGAAACGGGCTGTTCCTTCCAGGTTCGGTCAGCGTACCGCGAGCGAGGCGGATCTCCTCCTGGGTCTGATCATCGACATAGGCCTTCCCCTCGCGAATGAGGTGCTGCGCCCAGGCGTAGAGCTGCTCGAAATAGTCCGAGGCATAATAGAGATGCTCTCCCCAATCGAAGCCAAGCCAGCGGACATCGCGCTGGATCGCGTCGATGAACTCCTGCTCCTCCTTGGCCGGATTGGTGTCATCGAAGCGCAGGTGGCACCGTCCGCCGAAATCCTCGGCGATGCCGAAATTCAGGCAGATCGATTTGGCGTGTCCGAGATGCAGATAGCCGTTCGGCTCCGGCGGAAACCGGGTGACGATGCTCTTGTGCCTTCCGGACGCAAGGTCGGCGGCCACGATATCGCGTATGAAATCCCGGCCCGCCTCGGCGGTCGATTCGTCGGTCATTGTGCGCCTTTCACTCGGACCCTATGTGCCAAATCCGCGAGCGCCCGCCAAGGGCCGATGCGCCGGCAGCCTGGAACAGCGCCATTCCAAAATCCCTCATGGAAATAGAAACCGACAAAACAGCCCTTCGCTACATTGACGCCACGAAGCAGGCCAGCTAGCCGTGCATGCGAATCCCGGGCGTGATAAGCACCCCCGCCGATACCATCCTCCGAAGTGTCAGATCCGCCATAATGACAACACCCGTCGTTACACGCTTTGCGCCATCCCCGACCGGCTTTCTTCACATCGGCGGCGGCCGGACCGCGCTTTTCAATTGGCTCTATGCGCGCAAGCACGGAGGCAGGATGCTGCTGCGGATCGAGGATACCGATCGCGCACGGTCCACGCCGGAGGCGATCGACGCGATCCTTGACGGGCTGAAGTGGCTGGGAATCGAGTGGGACGACGACGTCGTGTACCAGTTTTCCCGCGTCGCGCGGCATCGCGAGATCGCCGAGCAGTTGCTCGCCGAAGGCAAGGCCTACCGATGCTATGCGACTACGGAAGAGCTTTCCGAGATGCGCGAGAAGGCGCGGGCCGAAGGTCGCGCCAAGCTTTACGACGGCCGCTGGCGCGATCGCGATGCGTCCGAAGCGCCGCAGGGCGTGAAGCCAACCATCCGCCTCAAGGCCCCGCTGACCGGTGAAACCGTGATCGAGGATCAGGTTCAGGGGCGCATCGTCTGGCAGAACGAGAACCTCGATGATCTCGTGCTGCTGCGCGGCGACGGCACGCCGACCTACATGCTCGCCGTCGTGGTCGATGACCACGACATGGGCGTGACGCACATCATCCGCGGCGATGACCACCTCATCAATGCGGCCCGCCAGAAGCAGATTTACGATACTCTAGGATGGGCGCTGCCGACGATGGCCCACATTCCGCTTATCCATGGACCCGACGGCTCGAAGCTTTCGAAACGTCACGGCGCCCTGGGAGTCGATGCCTATCGAGCGATGGGATATCTGCCGGCGGCGCTTCGCAATTATCTGGTTCGGCTCGGCTGGAGTCATGGCGATCAGGAGATCTTCTCCACGCAGGAAATGATCGACGCGTTCGACCTGCCCGCCATCGGGCGCTCCGCCGCGCGTTTCGACTTTGCCAAGCTCGAGAACCTCAACGGCCATTATATCCGCCATTGCGACGATGCCGCACTGATGACGCTGTTCGAGAATGCGCTTGATTTCGTTCCGGGCGGAGCGGACCTCAAGCCAAAACTCAACGATGTCACACGGGCGCAACTCCTGCGCGCGATGCCGGGCCTCAAGGAGCGGGCCAAAACCCTAATCGAGCTGATCGAGGGCGCGCGATTCATCTTCGCCGATCGGCCTTTGCCGATAGAAGCCAAAGCCGCCGCATTGCTGACGCCCGAGACACGCGCGCTGATCGACAGGCTTCGCGCGGCCCTTGAATCCGTGACGTCATGGAACGCGGAGACGACCGAAGCGGCGATGCGGACTTTTGCGGAACAGAACAATCTCAAACTCGGCGCCATCGCGCAGCCGCTTCGAATCGCCCTGACCGGTCGCACGACATCGCCCGGCATATTCGACGTTCTTGCCGCGCTCGGAAAAGAGACGTGCCTGGCCCGGCTCGGCGATCAAGGCTCACGATAGCGACCGCCATCCAGATTTGGGCGATCTTGCGGTGCAAACACCAATACGATACCCCTTTGCGCGGCGCTTTTGAATGACCGGCTGGTTTCTCTCGTCGAGAGAGACCGGGTGATCCGCAACGATCTCATCGGGGGGCTTCACGATGAACGCAACGAGCACAAAAAACGCAACGTTGACGGTCGATGACAAGAGTTACGAGTTTCCCGTATTGAGCGGCACGGTCGGGCCTGATGTCGTCGACATCGGCAAGCTCTATGCGCAGACAGGCATGTTCACTTACGATCCTGCCTTCACATCCACCGCCAGTTGCCAATCCAAGATCACCTATATCGACGGCGACGAAGGCGTGCTCGAATATCGCGGCTACCCGATCGAGCAGCTCGCGGAGAAAGGCGACTTCATCGAGACCTGCTATCTGCTGCTCTACGGTGAACTGCCCACGAAGTCGCAGAAGCACGATTTCGAGGAGCGTGTCACGCACCACACCATGGTTCATGAGCAGATGACGCGGTTCTTCCAGAGCTTCCGCCGCGATGCCCATCCCATGGCGGTCATGGTGGCGGCGGTCGGCGCGCTCGCCGCCTTCTATCACGACTCAACCGACATCAACGATCCCAAGCAGCGCATGATCGCGTCGATGCGCATGGTCGCGAAAATGCCGACGCTGGCTGCGATGGCTTACAAGTATACGATCGGCCAGCCGTTCATATATCCGAAGAACTCCCTGAACTTTGCCGAGAACTTCCTTCATATGTGCTTCGCCGTGCCGTGCGAGGACTATGACATCAATCCGGTTCTGGCGGACGCGCTCGACAAGATCTTCATTCTGCACGCCGACCACGAACAGAACGCATCGACATCGACCGTGCGCATCGCCGGTTCCTCAGGCGCCAATCCTTTCGCGTGCATTGCGGCCGGCATCGCCTGCCTGTGGGGACCCGCGCACGGCGGCGCCAACGAGGCGGCGCTGAACATGCTTTACGAGATCGGGA